>NZ_JWHR01000098.1 GCF_000808015.1 Terrisporobacter othiniensis
TAATAAATATACTTAAAACAAATGAACTCTTTGAAATAAGATTTATTGAAGATGATAATGATTTTATATCCATATCAGACTTGGATAACTCAATTTTATTAAGTAACCAATCTTGCTTTACTTTAAAAGACGATGCTAAAGATTCTTTATATTTTAAATTTATAAATAAAGATATTATTATCAATTTTAATACTTTCTTTGATAATATTTTCAATAGTTCTGCTGAATACTCAACTAGAGAAGATGTTATCACCTTTATAGAAAAAGGTATTGAACTATTAACTAATAAATAATCATTATAAATGGACTCTAGGTTTATGCTTACAAAAATCTAGAGTCCATTTTAAATTTATATATTTTTTATCTTATAATTTTATTTTTTTATAGCCTTTTAATAGCATAATCCACATGCTTCATACCCTTGAGATTTAGCTTTTGATTCAGTCATTTTAATAGCACCCTTCATCCCATGAGCATCTCTAGATAAATGATATTTATTTGAACTTGAATTACCTCCGTTGGCATATACAATTTCATTAACATTACTTTGGTTTGTATTATTATTAGAGCTATTTGAAGTTGAAGTTGATGTTGCCCCTCCACCTTTGTTATATGCATCTACATCAAATCCTTTGTCTGTAACATATCCGTCTACTGACCATATATTTAATTTCTTAGCCTTGGCTTTATCCTGAGCAGCATATAAAGTGTCTAGATGTCTTTTTTGAGAATAAATATATCCAACTCTTGCAAATCCTTTCTCTATAAGACTTTCATTGAACATTTTCCAACTTTTATCTTCTTTGCTGTAAAACCATAAATAACATAAATGTCTATTATATTTATCAGTTTTGTCTCCATTATCATATTCTAGATATACTTTTTCTCCTGCTTTAAGTGACTGTTTGGCAAAATTTGATGCATCTATTGAATATGGCTGTGGATCCACACCTGGCTTAACTGATTCTGGTGTGTCTACTAGCAATAATCTTAAACTAACTGTTTCTCCAGAATCTTTTAATTTCACCTTTACTGTATCACCATCAATCACTCTTTCTACAGAAGCCTCTGCTGATCCCTTTGGCACAGAATTATCATTTGTTTCCTGAGTGGTGTTAGATCCAGTTATTGTACTTAATGTACCTGTAGCACTAGAACATCCTCCAAAGAATAATGATAAAGACAATGCTCCTACTAATAATAATGATTTAAATTTGTTTGTCTTAAATAATTTCATATGTCTCTCCTTATTATTTCTACATTTTTTTACATTTTTTTAAGTAATAATATAAGTATAACTTTTTTATAACAAATACTAAATAAATTTTTGTATTAATTTGCCTTACAATTAAAAAAGTCATATGGACGTAAATCCATATGACTTAAATTACTAACTATTTACTAATATTCTATTTCTTATTTGCTCCATACGATTATCTAAATCTGCACTAATTTTCGCACATTCTACTAACTCTCTAGCTAAGAAGTCTGCCTCATCTTCAGGTATATCTTTTTTATAACGTAATTTATGCTCCAAACTTGCCCAAAAATCCATTGCGATAGTTCTTAGTTGAACTTCCACTTTCATATTTTTCTTTTCATTTTCTAAGAAAATCGGCACTTCTATAATCAGATGTAGACTTCTATATCCACTTTCCTTAGGATTTTTTATATAGTCTTTCACTTCTACTAAAGTTATGTCATCTTGTTGCAATAAACATTCTGCCAGTAAATATATATCTTCTGGGAAGGAACAAATAACCCTTATCCCTGCAATATCATTTATATTTTTTTCTATTGATTCTAGAGAAAAAGGATAGCCTTTTCGCTTTAATTTTTTAACTATTCCTTCTGGTGACTTTAGTCTAGATTTTATTGTTTCTATTGGATTTCTATCATATTGAAGGGAAAATTGTTCATTTAATACTTTGAATTTTGTTTCCACTTCCATAATTGCACAACGATAATAAGACATAAGTTGATTAAGAGGCATCATATTACGTTGAAATAAATCTATAACATTGTCATCAATTAATCCTTTTATAAGTTGATCCCTTATTTGCTCTTTTATCATTTGTAGGCTCTCCCTCCATATCAAAATAACTCATTATAATTGTTAATTTATTTTTATCATTTTTATATTAACTCTAAATTAATTATTTTATTTAGATTTCATTCATTATTATAATATCACAAATATGGACCATATTATATTATTATTATTAATCTTGTGCATTCTTTACAGTATCCCTTATTATTTATAAAACATAAAACATTATTTATTTCATGTTCAGAATCCACAGAAACCATTACTGCCAATTCTTCCTCATTGGAATCTATCACTTCATGTTCATATACACAATCATTTATAAGTTCTATAATTTTATCTTTTTTAGGTGATTTAAATCTTAATAAAGCCTCACAATTATGATTTATAATTTTTTCCACCTCTATTTTTTCTTTTGTAAATGAATCAATATTGCATACTCTTTTGTCAAAAATATCTATTACATCAGCATAGGCTGCACTTCCTGTAGGCTCTTTCCCTGCTCCTTTTCCTACAAAAGAAACCTCACCTACAGAGTCTACATTGAAAACTACTATATTGTACTCATTATCGATTCTTGAAAGTAGACTATTATTATCCACAAGAACTGGTCTTACAAATCCACTAACTTTTTTATCATTTAACTTACTTTGACCTACCAACTTTATCTTACATCCCAACTTCTTAGCATAATAAATATCCTTCCTATCTATATTAGAAATGCCTTCCAAATAGAAATCCTTCCAATACACTCTTCTATCATAAGCTAATGTTGATAAAATAGATAATTTTCTTGCAGCATCATAACCTTGTACATCTGATTCTGGATTAGCTTCTGCAAATCCCAACTCTTGAGCTTCTTTTAAAACTTCTTCATAAGATAAATTTTCATCATACATTTTACTAAGTATATAGTTTGTAGTTCCATTTAAAATTGCATACATACTTTCTATCAAATTTCCTTCCAATGACTCTATAAGTGGCTTAAGCACAGGAATACCTCCACCTACTGATGCCTCAAACCTTAAACTAACATTGTTTTCTTTTGCTATTTTCACAAGCTTGTCACCATATTCTGCCAGCATATCTTTGTTTGCAGTAACCACGTTTATTTTACTTTCCAAAGCTCTTTTTATATATTTATAAGCAGGATTTAAACCACCTATAAGCTCTACTAATATATCAAACTCTTTATTAAATACTTCTTCTATATCCTCTGTTATTAAATGTTCATATTTTGAACTTTTATACTTATTTTTGTCCCTTACTAAAATACTTGCTATTTCTATATTTCTTTTTCCTTTATTGCTATCTATCATTTCTACTAGACCTTTTCCCACTGTTCCATATCCAAGTATTGCTATTTTCATATTTATATCCCCCTTGATAATATCTTTACTCCTTCATCCAACCATTCCTTTTAATCCCACTTTAAGCACTGCGTGGACGATATGAAATTTTAAGCCACTGCATGGTTGCCATGTGATTTTCCAACCATCTTATTTAAATATCAAAAAAGCCTGAGTATAAACTCAGGCTTTGTAGGCTATAATTTATACTTATCTTTCAGCATAATTGCTGCAGGACTTAGCACCATTGTATATTAATATATACTGGTTGCTGGGTTTCACAGGGCCTTTCCCTCCACCTCTCTGGATAAGAAGTATTTAGTTTTGAGCAAATCAAATTTTTTATTTGATTTAAATGATAGCAGAGTTTGTATTCAATGTAAAGAAAATTATATAAACTTAAATTACATAACTATTATTTAATCCCTATTAAGATTAATTAGATATTTCCTCCAATTTACTCAATATATCATTAAATCTTTTATCTTCTCTTAAAAAATCATACTTATCATCTAGTAATAACTTTTTCAAATTTACAAGAAGATATGTTTTAGAATGAACACCAGAAAATAGCTCTAATTTATCAAACAATAAATGATTATCAAAAGTAAAATCCATTTCATAGCATTCCAATAATTTTTCAATATGATCTAAAGTTTTTTTAATATTTTTCTCCTTAGCATATAGCTCTCCATACATAAGATTGTTGCTTACTCCATATACACTATCCACTTGAAAAATATCTATTAGCTTATCCTCAAGTTTAAGAACCTCTTTTGCTTTATTATAATCTTTTTCTTGTGCAAATAAACTTACATAGCTGTCTAGAGACATTTTTAAACTACTTAATTTCTTATAAGTTAACGTTCTTAAAAGTTCTATTGCTTCATCTTTTTTATTTTGATTAATATATAAACCTACTAGCATATCATCTCTATTCGCTGTCATTTTCGGCAAACTTAGTAAAACCTCTTCCGCCTTTTTAAAATCTTCATTCATAGAATATAAAGAACTTAAACTATACTTAGAAACTTCACTTATTTCTACTTCACTGCTTTTTGCACATTCTTCAAATAATTCTATGGATTTATTTAACATAACCTTGGCTTCATCTTCATCTTTTGCACTTGGAATTGACATCATATACAAAGAAGCAATCCTAAATTTCAAAAATATATTGTTGGGATATTCTTTTATATAACCCTCACATGACTTTATGACATTTTCCACTGTATCTTTTTCAAATAATGATGCACACTTTTTTACTATTTCCATTACTTCTTCATTAGTAATATCTTTTTCGTAATTTAAAAGTTGGTCTATGGAAGTATTGAAAAACCTTGCTATGGATGGTAATAAAGTAATATCTGGATAAGAACTATTACTTTCCCATTTCGATACAGCTGCAGTGGATACTCCTACTGCCTTTGCTAAATCTTCTTGGGTTAAATTCTCTTCTTTTCTTAATTTATATATGACTTGACCTATTTCTAGTTTCATATTTATCTCCCGTTTTATAGTTTATTAATAAGATCTTATATTTTTATTATAACTTTATACAAATACACAAACAATGGAGGCATAGTTAAAGAAAATGTAAAATAATTTAACCACAAGTTGATTTTTTAATTATTAGTTAATAATTTCATCACTAATTAAGATTTATTTTTTAATTTTTTTATATTTCTATAAACTAATCCAACAGTTACAATGGATACAGTAATTTCAATAATATAATATAAAATATTATTAGTATCTAATGATAAACAAGCTAGTATGAACGGTATAATAAGCATCAATATTAGCCCAACACTAATATATCTATTCATCCTATTTCTATCTTTTTTAGGATACTCTTTTATATCTACAATCTCACCTGTAAAAATCTCCATTAAAAACTTAAGTATTATATCTGAAATCCAAAGCTTAAAAACTAAATAAAGAGTTGCTAAAAAAAGAATTCCCGGAAAGATAAAAATCATATTAATTGCAAATATTCCAAGATCTATCCTAAAACTCAAATTATTTGTAGCATGTTCAAAAATCCCCATAGTTTAATAATTCCCCTCAAATTTTATATTTTCACACTTTTCCATGTATCATAAATATCTTTATTATAAAGCTTTTCATTATCTATTATAGGAAGATTCAACACACAATTATTATCTTCATCAATATTTAAGAATCCTCTTTTTAAATCTTCTACTCTTAACTTCATTTTATATATATCATCTTTGAAAAATTCAGGATGCATCAAATAAGATGCCGCCGTAACGTCCCAGTTATAAGTCCCATCTATTCCAAACTTATCTAAATTGTAATCAAACCAATAATCTGTACTGTTTTTTATATATGGTACTATTGGATTTGAGCAATCATTTAACTCTCTTTCATAATCTTCTCTAGTTACAAGAACTTTCAGACAGTTGTTTCCTGTGATTACTGAAACATTTTTACCCTTAGTCAAAACTGTATATGTTGCCATTGGATCACAAGAGAAGTTTAGCTCATCCATTTGTCTTTTGGCAAATATTAAAGGCTCAGTTATCCCTCCCATTAATACTATCTCTTTTACTTTATCAAAAAAAGTATTATCTTTTAAATACGCTCCATAAAGATTAGTTAAAGAACCTGTTGCCAGTATTGATAACTCTCTCTCATATTTATTTGCCATTTCAACTAAATAATCACTTGCTTCATTATCTAAATCCTGTGGATTTTTCCCACCTTCCAGAACTGGTAGTTTTTCTACTTTTAATTTTTTTATCATTTTTAAAGTATTTGGATAAACTACTTCCACCTTGTTATTTCCATAAGTTGTAGTTACTCCTAATAAGTTTACATTTTTATTTCCCAGTAAATATATTAATGTAAGTCCATCATCCACATCACAATCTGGTACCCCATAAGTATTATCACAGTCAAATATTACATTTTTCATTATTTGTCCTCTTTCAATTTTAATATTTATTCAATTCAATTAATTTATATTCAAAATTAAAATCTAACTTTCAAAATAAGTAATCTCTTCTTCTTTTATTATTATTCCAACTTTATTACCTTCTTTAAAGTCGTCCTTATTTAATATATCCGCACTTGTTTTAACTAAAATTTCTTTTTTATCTTTACTTAAAAGAATTTCCACAAAGTCACCTAAGTAATTAATTTCTTTAATTTGAAAATCATTTTTATTATCATCTAAAATAATGCTAGATGGTCTAATCATAGCTTCATAATTCCCATCTTTCTCATCACATTTTAACTCAAAATACTCACATTTAAATATCTTATTCTCAACTTTTCCAGTAAAATAATTATTTTTACCAAAATAGTCAGCTACTTCTTTTGATATAGGTGAAGTATACATATTATATGGCTTATCATATTGAATAATATCTCCGTGCATCATAATAGCAATCCTATCAGAAAGTTGTAATGCTTCATTTTTATCATGTGTAACTAGTATCATAGTCATATGTTTTTCTCTTTGAAGTTTTTTTACTAGCTGTCCCATTTCAATTCTTAATTTTTCATCTAAACCTGAAAATGGCTCATCAAGAAGCAATATATTGGGTTTCGCAGCTAATGCTCTAGCAAGAGCAACCCTTTGCATTTGTCCTCCTGATAGTTCTTTTATTTTTCTATTTTCAAATCCTTCTAATTGAACATCTTTAAGTAGCTTTTTTACTACTTCTTTTTGCTCCTGCTTATTTACCTTGTTTAAATTCATGGCAAATGCAATGTTTTTTTCTACTGATAAGTGAGGAAATAACCTTAAATCTTGAAAAACTATTACTGTTCCTCTTTTCTCAGGAGATATATTTTGAATTTCTTTATTAAATAAAATTACTTTTCCTTCTTGCAAATCATTTAGCCCTGCTATAGCTTTTAGCAAGGTACTTTTTCCACAACCTGAAGGACCTAAAAGAGAAATAAATTCTCCCTTGTTTATATTTAAATTTATATTATGAAGGATCTCATGTCCTCCCATGCTCACTCTTATATTTTCTAATTTTAAACTCATTTATTTCACCTATTTTCTATACTCCATAGAAGTCACTGCTTATATTTTTGTTAATTTTAGAAACTGCCACTTGGAATATACTAAATATTATTATTGTTATCCCTAAAAATACTAAAGAATATGTTGATGCCATGTTTCTATCTCCTCCAGATAAATAAGGAAACATAACTATGGCAAATGTTTTAACTTTTCCGCCTCCTATTAGCAGTGTTAAAAAATACTGACTAAAAGATACTATGTATGACATGCTAAGTGATGATAAAATCACTGGCGACAAAATAGGCAAGGTGGTTTTAGTAAAAGCTTGAAGTGATGTTGCTCCAAGTACCTTAGCTTGTTCTTCTAATTTATTACCTACAGCTATTGTTCCATCCATAAGAAGTCTTGTTGCATAAGGTAGAGAATAAATTAAGTGAACAATAATAACTCCTAGTATACTATTGCTTAGTCCCCACTTTATAAATATTACATGTATTCCCATGGCAAATACTGTTGATGGTATTAAAAATGGCAATAATGTCAAAAAGTAAAGTTGTTTTTTCAATTTAAAATCATAAAAAACAAAAGCTCTAGCAGTCATTAGTCCAATAATTACAGATAGTATTGCAACTATGAAAGAAAGTATTATACTAGACATGAAAAGTTTGCACATTTCATCTTTTCGTGAAAAAATTTCATTTATTGCTCTTAAGGAATATGTCTGAGGTAATAAATCTGGCCAAGCCCATCTTTCTGTAAAACACCATATTATTAAGTTTAATATAGGTAATATTATACATATACTCATTATAATTAATATAATCTTATTAATTTTGTTTTTCTTCACCTTATCACCTACTTTTCTTTCATTGATGGTATGTTACTTTTTATTAAATTATAATAAATAATTGCAGATATTAAAGAAATTATAATTATTATTCCATTTAGGGCCATGGCATATGGCCTGTTCTGTAAATTTGGGTGTATATATTGAATATAAGAAAGAACAGGTAAAGCCTTAGGTAGTGTTGGACCTAATAATTGAGGTATTTCATAAGCTCCCAGAGAAAATACAAATATGATTAGAAATCCACTTAAAATCGTATTTCTACATAAAGGTAGTGTTACTTTTTTAAATGTTTGCCACTTGCTAGCACCTAAGTTTATAGCTGCCTCTCCTAAACTACCATTAATATTTGACATAATAGATAATACAAAATAAATTATAAAAGGTATCTCCTTCCATAAATAAGCTAGCATTATTCCTATCCCATATTTATCATAAATTAAATTAAAAAACTGATCCTGTGAAGAAATAACACCAATAGATGCTAAAGTTCTTGATATAAGTCCACTTTTCGAAAAAATATTTAATATAAAAATAGCCACAACTATATGTGGAACTACGATAGGAATTTCAATTAATTTTTCATAGAACCATTTAGTTTTTTTATTCATTACTATAATCATACAAATTAAGGTTCCAATTACAACGGAAAATATTGATGATGTAAATGCAATATATAAACTAAACATAATTGAAGATTTCATCTGAGGTGATGAAAGTACCTCTGTATAGTATTTTAATGTGGGCTCTCTTAAACCAAAAGTAGGAATCACCCCAAAACTTTGGGTGATTCCATTAATAAGCCCTATTAAAAATATTAATAAAAGTAATATTTGTGGTATTAATAAAATATAAGGCGTATATTTCTTTTTCATTATTTTCCAACAACCTCTTCTAACCATATTTCTTCAATTATTGGAACTAAACCTGCTGGCATTTCAGGAAGTCTTTTTGATAATAGTTCATCTTGAGGTATTGTACCTTTTCCTATATCAACTTTATCAAATTCAGCTTTTTCTTCATCAGTTAACTTAGCATTATCAACTACAGGTATAGTTTTTAACTTTTCAAGTCTAGATGCTTGTACTTCTGTACTTATCATTTCATTTATAGCGACCATTGCTCCAGCTTTATTTCCACTATTTTTAGCTATTGCCATGTAGTTTGTATTTCCTATTGTCCCTTTATCAAATAAGAATGTTTTTGTAGTATCAGTATAACTTCCATTTTCTATTCCTCTTGCAACTGCATAAGCTGTATAAGTCATATTCATTACTACTTCATTATCTTTAAACATATTGTCTAATTGTGTTGAGTCTGCTGGGAATGATTTTCCTTCGTTCCATAAGTACTTATTTAATTCAACTAAATAATCAAGAGCTGGCTGTATAGCTTTTTTAACCGTTTCTTTATCTTCTTTCATATCTTGGAATTGCTCATAACCAACTATATCGTATATTACATTACGAACAAATGCACTTCCTGTAAAATCAGGTAATGCAGGATATGTAACTTTACCTTTATTTGCTTTTGCAAACTCTAATAATTCCTCTGTGCTTGCTGGTGCGTCTTTTGTAACTGAACTGTCATGCATAAATACTAATTGTGCTTTTCCATAAGGTGCTTCGTATCCTTCAGTTGGGAAACCAAAATCATATTTATTTTCATCTGCATCTAAATCAAGATATTTCTCTGCATTTGGAAGTTTATCTAAGAAAGCTCCATAAAGCATATTGTTTTCTTTAGCTGACTTAAAGTTTTCACCATTTATCCATATCATATCTATACTTCCATCTTCTTCACCAGCTTGTATTTCTCCTGATAGCTGGCTAAGAACTTGGTCTATATCCATTGGTACTCTTTCCATTGTTATGTCGTATTTTTCTTTCATTTTTGGTGCAAAGACATCATCTAACCAAGCATTTAGCTCTTCGTCTCCACCCCATCCATAAAATGTAACTGTGCTGCCTTTTGCTTCTTCTAATATCTCTTCCCACTTCATGTTGTCCACATTTGTAGCAGTATTATTACTTTTTCCACACGCTACCATAGATAACATCATCATAACTGTCATTAAAATTGCTATAATTTTTTTCATCTGTCCACTCCTTATTTTTTTGCATAATATATTTTATTTTTTAAATTTAAAACTAGCCCTGTTAAATAAAGACTTCATACCCAAGGGCACTTCTTCTTTTATGCCTAAGATTAAGGGTAATATATGATATGAATTTAAAAAACCTTTTCTTTTAAAGTTTCCCACACAAGAAGCACAATAAGTAAATAGTTTTTCTTCTCCTACTAAAGATACGGATTTTGCAAACTTTGTTGAAATTTCACTTTCTTTTGAGCTGGCACACCCTCCCAGGCCACAGCACTGTGTATCTTTAAATGAGTTTTTTATTTCACCTTCTATAAAAGGTTCTATTGTCTTGAAGAATAATTTATCTTCTCTATCTGGACAAGGATAATAAATTGGAATATTTTCATCTTTTATACCTTGTCCCAAATTAAGTTCTTTTAATTTCTCATAAATAGTTATTATCTTTACATCTAGTTTTTTACCTAAAAAATAATAACAATTTGGACATACTACTATAATTTCCTCAATATTAGCTTCTTTTATTTTATTTTTTAAAGATTGTAAATTCCTATCTGCATCTTCATTTAAACCTAGTTCATATATTGGTTTTTGACAACAATCAAAGATCACACCAATATCATATTTTTTAAGTTTATCTATAAGTTCTTTTCCTGTTTTAGGAAAGAATGACACAAAGTTACATCCTGGAAATAATACAGATTTTTTATTTGAGTTTTTATAATTAGCAAAGATATAAGGATTTTTTTCTTTTAAAAGCATATTATAATCCTTATCTACTATAACATTACTATTTCTTTTGACCTGCTCTTTTCTCATACTTAAGGCAATTTCTTTTCCATCAATATCTTTAGGACAAACTGTTTTGCACTTTCCACAAAGAAAGCAATTATAAGCCAAATCTTCTCTTTTTGAAAATTCTTTTAGATCCATATTATATTTTTTTAAGAAATCACAATTTTTAGTACATAAGTTACAATGAATACAATTTTGTGTCTTATCTTTCATTTCTTAATACCTCTTTATTATTTCCTAGATATTTTTTTTGAATAAATATGCCTGCAAAAGTAACAATTACGGCTAGTACTCCTGCTATTATAAAATATTTCCATTTGTTATCACCTGCTGTAAGTCCTGCAGAACCTATCGTAAAAAAGGATACCCCCGGAAACATAAAAACAAACGTATATATTGTATATTTCCAAAATCCCATATCTGTTATTCCATAGGCAAAGTTTTGCAAGTTGTATGGAAATATGGGCACCATTCTAGTAATCATTAAAATTATTAAATCACTTTTGTCATTGTCACTAAACAGAAGTTTTTTCAATGTTTTATTTTTTTCCAACATAGGTTTTATCATATCCTTCAAGAAAAATCTACTCACTATAAATGCCATAGATGCACCTAAAGTTGTAGCAATCAAACATGCAAATACTCCTAGTACTGGTCCAAATAAAATTCCTGCAAAAACTGCAAAAGTAACCCCTGGAATTGCAAGTACAACGCATCCTATTATAGTTAAAATTATATAAATGCTTATGGCAAGTAACATATTATCATTTACCATCTGTTTTACAAAATCTAAATTTTTAGTATCACTTATATAAGCAGACCATCCATAATGATTATTCAAAATAATTATGACTAAAATTATAGTTCCAAAAATACTTGCTTTTAAAATATTATTTTTCTTCATATTTTCTTCCTTACTGTAATCACAAAATAATATCTCAAGGTGAATTTTAAAATCTCCTTGAGATATTAGTAATTTCTATTTATTTTAATTAAATTTCTTCTTTTTTTGTTTATCACTATAAATTTGCTTCATTAAAAATATTAATGTTGTTAATGCAAATAAAATTAATAATCCTGTTACAAGTAATTTAGCTCCACCAGTTAGCATTCCTCCCACATAAGAGTATACTATTGTTGCTGGTAGCTGGCCAAGTCCAGTTGCTATAAAGAATCCCATAAATCCCATACCTGTAAGTCCTGCTGCATAACTTACAATATCAAAAGACATAAATGGTAAAAGTCTCGCTATTAATATACTTTGCTTACCATATCTAGTTAAAAATTCATCAACTTGCTCTATACCTTTTTTACTTGTTAATTTTACAGCCATATCACGACCTAAAATTCTGGCAATAAAGAAACAAACTGCCGCTCCTGCCATGGCACTTGTCCATGATAATATTGCACCTTGCCACCACCCAAATAAATTTGCATTGGCAAAAGTAATAAGAAAAGCAGGAAGTGGTGCTGCTATAGATTGTAATATCATTAACATAAAAGATATTACCATAGCATAAGGCCCGTAAGATTTAATAAATTCACCAACTACTGTAAAATCGCCACTTTTAAACATCATAACAATATTATCAAAAGTTGTTTTAACACTTGGAATTACAAAATAACTTCCTATACTAATTATTATTAAAATTATAATTGCTAACTTCCCATATATATTACTCTTTTTCCTTTTTACTTCTTCCATGAATATTATTCTCCCTAAATTATATATGATTTGGTAAATTTATTTTATCATGGCTATATTTTTTATTCTAATAGTATTTTTCTATATAAGTCGACTTATATAGATTTTTTCTATAAGTGCAGTTATATATTATTTTTAAAATATCTATTTTCTGCCATACCCAAGAATTCATTTGATAAATAATCTTCCAACTTCTTAGCTGTAAACTCATTTCTTATTAATTTATTTGGATCTTTGTATTGTACCCAAGCCATAGCACACCAAGTAATACCTCTCAAACAAGTTATCGGTAGATATAATTTTAATCTTTCTTCTATATCACTTGTATCAAATCTATTACCTACAACCTTTATATATTCTTTAGTGAATTTTTCTATTTCTTCCTGTGATAAAATAACATCTGTTTTCCAAAATGTTGTTGTTGGTGCAAGAAAGTGACCCAAATCTTGAGCCGGTTCTCCTAGTATTGGCTTTTCCCAATCTATTATATAGTTATTTTTATTTTCACCATTTATTAAGAAGTTGCTTGAATTTAATTCTGTATTGATGATGCATCTTCTTCCTTTATATTCACCTGTATTTTTTATCATTTCTTCCCCTAGTTTGAGCATTCTCTTTATTTGATTTTTCTTTTCTTCATCTCCTAGAGGGCTATCATAATAAGTTTGTACCATAGTTTTACACTCATCGATTATTGCTTGTAATGGATTTTTAGGACACAATAAATGTGTATTTTTTTCTAAAGCTACACTATGAATATCAGCTAAACAGTTGGCTGCTATATATAAATCTTTTTTATAATCTAAATCTACACCTGGTAAGAAGTTCATAACTAAAACTCCATAGTCAATATGTTTCTTACTTCCATCTACATATAAAGGTATTGGTGTTCTTTTACTTTCTTTTAATTGTAATAATGATTTATACTCATATTCAATTTGATCACTTAAATCCATTTGACTTTCTGTATTCACCCTAAGAATTAATTTTTCTTTTGTTATTGGATGAGTAAATAAATAGTTTATATTATACTCCCCTTGTGCCAATAACTGAAAATCAACTTTACTATCTTTAGGAATTTTTAATCCTTCCAAGAATTCTTCTCTTTTTACATATTCTTCTAAACCGTTAATCGTAAACATTCTCCGTCATACTCCTCAATAATATTAATAATGAATTTTGATGTGTACATATTTTTACTTACATTTTCTTTTTTTATTTCATTATAAAAATAAAATAAATCTTCTTTCTCATCTATATCAACATTTCTATTAGTTAATCCATAAGTTAAATTTGAACCTTTTATAGAAGTTATTGTATTATCTAGTACATTTCCATGACCATATTCCACATTTTCAAATACTGCTTTAGTTGGTCTTTTCATTCCTACTAAATAATATCCCTTATCTACTGTTGGACCTAGTACAATATCCTTTTTTCTCAAAACTTTAAATGCTTTTCTTAAGTCTTCTTCTTTTAAAAAAGGTATATCTGTTCCTATTAAAATACACGCGTTATACTTTTTGCCTAATACATATTCTATAGCATTATACATCTTTTCCCCTAAATCGTTTCCTTCTTGTATTTTATACTTGAATTTATCACCAAAAATACCTTTTAGCACATTATCCTTGTCTGCAGGTGTATAAAATATAAAAATATCTCTTTTTAATTTTTCACAAATATGTTTAATATCTTTTAAAAAGTTTTTATGAATCTCAGCACATTGATTTTTTGTAAGGAAACTTTGAAGTCTTGTCTTTGTTTGCCCTGGTATGGGAACTCTTGTAAAAATAATAATTGCCTCTCTCATCTAATCACCTAATATCTCTATATTCTTTGTTAATTTCATTTATATCTCTTCCACATAAATATTGAAGTTGTAATTTTTGCATTTGGATCATTGTCTTAAAAATACCTTTGTCTAAAAACCTTCTAGCTGAAGTTATTATATAGCTATCTATTTGTTTAAAGTAATATTTATTTCTTTTTAGCATTAATGAAAACTCTAAGTCTTCCATTATTGGTAAATTAGGCATTCCACCCATATCTTCAAATAGTTCTTTTGTTATAAATATACCCTGATCTCCAAAGGCTATTTTTCTTAGTTTAACTCTTAGATTAGACATATAACCACAAACTTTCATCCATATTATTTCGTTATCAAATTTTAATTTTAAACAGCCAACTTTACAGCCTTTATTTATTTCTTCTTGAATTTTTAAAATTACATCATCTTCTATTATACTGTCACAATGAAAAAAAAATAGTACATCACCTTTTGATATTTTACTTCCATAGTTCATCTGATTTGCTCTTCCCTTTGGGCAATTGATTACAGTAAAGCTAGTATCTATTAAGTCTACAGTTCTATCACTGCTTCCTCCATCACAAAATATTACTTCAAAATTTCCTTTTAATTTAGATAAATTATCTTGAATTTTTCTAATATTTTTCTCTTCATTATAAATTGGAATTATTATTGAAATCATACTTTCACCCTTGTTGTTTTATTTTTCTCAATTGTAACAATAAAAAAAAATCTCGTCAAATAAAGAAAAATCTCATTGATAATATATCAATGAGATTTTTAAGTGACCCATCTGGGACTCGAACCCAGGACCCCCTGATTAAGAGTCAGGTGCTCTACCAACTAAGCTAATGAGCCATAACTATTTAATTACATTATTAATTATAGTTAACTATCAAACAAAAATCCATAATTTTTAAATCATTTCCTATTGAAAATTTCTATAGATATCACCTATTAATAGTATATTTTTACATATTAATAGATGATATCCAACTTTTCTATTTTTATACTATAATTTCTATTTTCATTTTATATATAAGAAACTTTTCCTTTCTCTAATTCAGTCACTTTGTTTCTATCTAAAATACTACTAACTACAAAAGTAGTTCCTGTTACTAATAGCATCAAGTAACCTACATCACTAAATATTATTTTTAATTGAGGGAATATTAACCAAGCACCAGCAACCATTACAGAAGATATAATTGTAAGAAATCCTGAATTTTTACTTACAAATTTAGGACACCAAATTCCTGCTATTACAACTATGGCAATTCCTATTGTCATAGAAAGTGAAACTTTCATAGCACTTAAAATCGTTCCCAGTTGTGATGATAATATATAAGTTAAGAATCCCACTACTAGTATTATTATTTTGTTTATCATATAAGATTTACCTTGCATCTTTTCACCATATTTTGTTTTGAAGAACACATCATGACTAACTGTTGTTGCACATCCTATTAACATGGAACATGCTGTTGACATATCTGCTGCCCAAAGTCCTGATAATGTCAGTCCTGCTATAACTGGTGATAAGGATAATATTATTTTTGGTAGGGCAAGAGTTGCCTCCACTCCTGGAATTAAAGCTTTTGATGCTATACCAAGCATTGCACACATAAAACCTATCGGTATCATTATTAATGCACCTATTCTAAATCCATTTACTGCACTTTTGTCATCCTTAGAAGTTAAACCTATTTGAATAACTCCTTGTAGTGAGTTGGTTGTACCACACATAACTATCATCCAAGCTACTATTGCTGCCACACCCATACCGGAAGTTAAACTCATATAAGGGACTTCTGGTGTGCTAGCTGCCATAACTTGTGCTGCTTCCCATCCACCTTGATTAAACAAAACTACTACAGAAGATACTATTACACCAATGTATATTAGTGATATATTTAGTATATTACTTATACTTGCTGATCCCATACCTCCAACAAATCCTACTAGCATAAATATTAAGAAAGAGAAGAATGTTGCGCTTTTCATTGTAAATACGTCTGGTAATAAGCTGGCAAGTATTGATCCACCTGCTATATATTGAAGTGCTATAATCGTGCATTGAATCAGTATCATAGCCAAAGTCATTATTATACCAGTTTTCTCATCATAAATAGATTCAATTAGCTTAGTAATTGTACTGTAACCAGCACCTCTGAATTTTTTTATAATAAAAGTACTTGCTATAACTGCACCAAACGCCCAAGTCACATTATACCAACCTGCAGAAAGTCCAACAGAGAAAGCATTCTCTGCTATTCCTATGGTAGATGCTCCCCCTATAGCAAGACCTGAAATTGTTACAGCTGTAATTAAAGTATTATTTTTACCTTTGTATAATAAGAAATCTTCTCCACTCTCTTTTGATTTTTTTGAAACTACTAGGCTTATTCCAAGTAATAAAACTACATATAAAATCACAATAATCAATGGTATGTTCATAATATCTTCCCCCTAATTTAATCTTCTTCCAATAATGGAACCACATTTCCTCCATATGGAATTACATATACATCTTTATTTTTACAATCAACTTTATTTAATAACTCTTCAAGATTATCTGAAGCAGTAATTTTCATATCTTTCACTACACCTTTATCTATTGAACTCAACATCATAACATTAGATTTTGCTATAGCTTCACAAGCTGCATAGAATATATATCCTCCTATGGTGAAGTTTGCTCTTAGCTCTTCATCAAGAACACCTCTTTTTAAAGGGTCAATCCAATTAAAGAAATCTGGTGCTCCTCCACCTTCACTACACTCAGCAAGTAAAATTAATGTACCTCCTTTTTTTACTGCCCTGCTTGCGTTAAATAATGATTTAGTTGATTGATATAAGTTAATATCTTTTGGATATCCTCCACAACTGGCAATTACTATATCTGCTTCTTTTTTTATTGGTAATCCATAAGCAGCATCTACATATTTACAACTTTTTAACCATGCATCATGGAAGTCACCACATATTAGTTTGCTATGCTTAGAATCAGAATTTACAATTATATTTATTCCAAAAGCCACATCTATAAGCTTTGCTGCTTCATTCATATCTTCGTTTATTGGATTATGATTTAAAAGTCTTGCTCCAACTAGTGGATCTGATCTTTTTTCTGTTTTACTTAAACTTTGAATGTGATTTTGTCTTATGGTTTGTCTTCCTGCCACTCCAGGTATTACACTTTTTCTTCCTCCTCCAAATCCTGCCATTATATGGTGAACTGTACCTGTTATCATTATTACTTTTCTCCCCACGACTAGAGGATTTACATAAACTTCTGTTCCTGAAGGAGTCGTTCCAACTTTTATTAAATCCTCTGCATCACAGTCATGATTTACAACTTTTACTTTGTCATAAACTGATTTAGATGCCAACTTACAAAGTTCTTCTTCACTTTGCTTTCTGTGACTTCCTAGAGCCACAACTACTACCATATTTTCATATTTTACTTTTACTTCTTCAGTTAAATAGTTTACTAATTGTTCACAAATTAAATCTTGTCTCTGCCAAAATCGTGTTAAGTCACTAATCACTATGGTTACTTTATCATCTTTATTTATAATTTCATTTAATGGTTTTGAATTTACAACTTCTGTAGTAATACCTTTTATAAAAGCTTCTTTCAAATCTTTTATTTCATCCATTGGTTGTTCATTTAATATCTCTACTGATTTTGCTCCCTGTAAATTAATAGCTACTTTTTCTTTTCCATATTTTAATTCTACTGTATTCATATTTTACCCCCAAGTATTTGAATTTTATATATTGTATAAGTTGCAGAATATTATGTAATATATATTTATAATCATTCTGTTTCCTTATTTATTAATTTGTTAAACATAAGCTATATGACTATAGTTTCTTCGCAATAAAAAATTTGCTCCGCTCATATCGCCAACGGCTTCACCCGTTGCTCAAGTAACAAAGTTGGAAATTATACTTTATCCACAGAACAGATAACATATAATTTCCTTACAATTAAAAAAGCTCTCATCCTTAAAAGGACGAGAGCTTTTCTCGCGTTACCACCTTAGTTTGCAAATAACTCACATTATTTGCCTCAATAAGTACTCCTTGGAATACCCTAACACTATAACGTGTGTTATCACGTCACATCCTACCAAGCTATGCCCTTCAGTGTGAAGCTCAAAGATGAATTCATAATCAACTTAGTTTGCACCTCTCATCAACCGGTTACTTTCTGTTTACCTCATATAATTATTACTACTTCTTATCATCGCTTTTATTTTTCCATATTTTGTAATTTATATTTTGAATAATAATTATATTTTTCATCTTTGTCAACACAATTTTTAAATTTTTTAATTTATTTATTTCTAGCTAAATTTAAATTATCTATAATATTTTCTTCATCCCTTACCATTACTTTATTCTTTTCAACTAAACTTATAGCTATAAATGTAATTCCACTAACTACCATCATCCAGTACCCTATATCTTTAAACATATCATGAAGTGAAGGTAATACTAACCATGCAACTGCAGCAAATAATGAAGCTAATATTGTAAAAAATCCTGCATTCTTACTAGAAAACTTAGGACACCAAAGTCCTGCAACTACTATTATAGAAGTCCCTATTGCCATAGACAAACATACTTTCATAGCACTTAGTATAGTTCCCAGTTGTGATGATAATATATAAGTTAAAATCCCAACTGATAGTATTATTATTTTATTTATCATAAAAGATTTATCTTTTAATTTACTTCCTGCTTTAGTTTTAAAAAATACATCATGACTAACTGTTGTAGAACACCCTATTAACATAGAACATGCTGTTGACATATCCGCAGCCCATAAAGCTGATAAAGTAAGTCCTGCCATAACTGGTGGTAAACTCATTATAATCATTGGAAGTGCTTGTGTTGCTTCCACATTAGGAATTAATGCTTTTGATGCTATTCCAAGCATAGCACATATAAACCCTATTGGTATCATCA
Organism: Terrisporobacter othiniensis; assembly: GCF_000808015.1. GTDB lineage: Bacteria > Bacillota > Clostridia > Peptostreptococcales > Peptostreptococcaceae > Terrisporobacter > Terrisporobacter muris. The sequence continues at coordinate 19,638 of NZ_JWHR01000098.1, forward strand.
AAAGCGCCCCTATTCTAAAACCATTTACTGCACTTTTATCATCTTTAGAAGTTAAGCCTATTTGAACCACACCTTGTACTGAATTTGTATTACCACACATAACTATCATCCAGGCTATGATTGCTGGAATCCCCATTCCAGAAGTTAAACTCATATATGGAATATCTGGTGTGCTAGCTGCCATTTGTGTAGCAGCCTCCCATCCACCTTGATTAAATAAAACTATCACTGCTGATACTATTATACCTATATAAATTAAGGAAATATTTAGTATATTACTTATACTAGCTGATCCCATACCTCCAACAAATCCTACTAACATAAATATTAAGAAACTAAAGAATGTGGCAGTTTTCATATCAAATACATCTGGTAATAAACTTGATAATATTGATCCCCCTGCAATGTATTGAAGTGCTATAATCGTACATTGAATTATTATCATAGCTATTGTCATCATTACTCCTGCTTTTTCATCATATACTGATTGAATTAATTTTGTAACTGTACTAAATCCTGATTTTCTTAATTTCTTAACTATAGTAAAACTAGCTATGACCGCTCCAAAAGCCCAAGCCACATTGTACCAACCTGCTGATAAACCAACTGAAAATGCATTTTCTGCTATACCTATGGTAGATGCTCCACCTATTGCTACACCTGCTATTGTAACTGCTGTAACCATTGTACTATTTTTATTTTTATATAATAGGAAATCCTCTCCTCCATCTTTTTTAGATTTTCTTGATACTACAACACTAATTCCAAGTAACATTATTACGTATAAAATAACAATTATTAATGGTATATTCATTTTATTTTACCCCTTTAATTAATTTTAATGTTTTTGTATATTGTATTTTAATAAAGGTTGCAACTACTTTATTAAAATACGTTTACTATAATTTCATTTCTCATGAGTTCTTTCAAAATATTCTGTATTTTAAGCTTAAAATTTATCACACATTTTATTTGTGGCTTGTTCTGCATTAAAAAATTCTTCCAATAAAAAAAGCCCTCGTCCCCAAAAGGACGAGAGCTATCTCGCGTTACCACCTTAATTTATGAGTAATTCACATTACTCACCTCTGCAAGTACTCATTGGAATACTCTGTCACTATAACGTGTGAATACGTCACATCCTACCAAGCCAAGGCTCTTCAGTGCGAAGCTCAAAGATGTATTCGCAATCAAATAAGTATGCACCTCTCATCAACCGGTTACTTTCTGTATACTTTTCCTTTAACTACTACTTGTTCTTATCATCGCTTATATTTTTAATTTGATATAATAGTAGTTTTATTATTTAATATTGTCAACTATTTTTTATAAATTTTTTATAAATTTATTATATTCTTCTTTTGTTTTTGGAACTGTTATTTCTCCATCTTGTAATTTTTTCATTTGTTCATTAACATAATCTAATACATCTTGTGAAACTAAATTTTTAGTAGTATCTGGTATACCTACTGCATTTTCCTCTAAACCATATACTGTTTCTGTTCCACCTTCAAATTTTCCGTTAACAAAATCTTTTACTGTTTCAAATATTCCAACATCAACTCTTTTTATAGCTGAAGTTAAAACATTATCAACTGCTAAATCACTTTGATCTCTATCTACACCTATTCCATATTTTCCAGCTTCTTTTATAGCTTCTATAGCACCTGTTCCAACATCTCCACCTGCTATAAATATTACATCTGCTTTATTAGACATCATTTGATTAGCTATAGCTTTTCCTTTTGCTTGATCTGTAAAAGAGTTTGCATATTGTGACTGTATTTCACAGTCAGGGTTTGCTGTTTTTACACCAGCCATATATCCATATTTAAAAGTATCTATAACTGAAAGTTGCATTCCACCTATAAATCCTACATTATTTGTTTCACTCATTTTAGCAGCTATTAAACCTACTAAGTAAGCTGATTGTTCTGCATTAAATAATACTGATTTCACATTTGAAGGTATTTCTTCATATGTTTCATCTACCATTAAGAATTTTTGCTCCGGATAATCCTTTGCAGCAGTTTCTATTGTTTGTGATAATTTAGAACCTACCCCTACAATTAAATCCACTTCTTCATCAACTAGTGTTTCAACATTTGTTGCATAATCTGCATCTTGCTTTGATTCTAAATATTTAACCTCTACACCTAGTTCTTTTTTAGCTCTTTGTAAACCTTCCCATGCCGATTGATTAAATGATTGATCATTTACCCCTGCAACATCTGTTATCATAGCAACTGTATACTTATCCTTTTGGCTTCCTTCATTCTCTGATTTTCCAGCACATCCAGTTAAAAATGATGTTGATATAATTCCTGCCATTGCAAGTGTTACTATTTTTTTAAATTTCATTTTGTCTTTACCTCACTGTCTTAAAATATTACCTAATGACACTTGTATGTTTACATATTATTTATAACTTTTTTTACAGTTATTTGTGCTAATAAAAAATCCCTTTACCCAAAAAAGATAAAAGGATGCCTACACACTAAAATCAATAAAATATGTAACTATTCTTTTTAGCCTCTCGGGACTATTTTAAAGTATCAATATTTAATTCTTAAGGTAGTATAATATAATTTATATATATTGTCAATATTATTCATTTTCATTTTTTACATTTTATTAATTATTATAAGTAC
>NZ_JWHR01000099.1 GCF_000808015.1 Terrisporobacter othiniensis
ATGAGGCAGGTTACCCACGCGTTACTCACCCGTCCGCCGCTCTTCTCCGAAGAGAATCGCTCGACTTGCATGTGTTAGGCACGCCGCCAGCGTTCATCCTGAGCCAGGATCAAACTCTCATAAAAAAGTTGTCCATTGCTCAGACTAATCATTATCTGAATATCTGGCTTGGTTTGTTGTTTCAGTTTAATTCATAAAGAATTAATTTATTGTTAACCTACTGTTTAATTTTCAAAGTTCTTTGTGGTGGACCATCAGGGACTCGAACCCCAGACCTACCGGTTATGAGCCGGGCGCTCTAACCAACTGAGCTAATGGTCCACTATATTTGGTGCCGAAGACCGGAATCGAACCGGTACGAAAGTATAAGTTTCGCAGGATTTTAAGTCCTGTGCGTCTGCCAGTTCCGCCACTTCGGCATGCACCAAATTTGGCTACGTCCTACTCTCCCAGGAGGTCGCCCTCCAAGTACCATCAGCGCTCAAGAGCTTAACTTCTGTGTTCGGAATGGGAACAGGTGTATCCTCTTTGCTATAATAACCAAATTCAACTTGTTTTTTCAAGTACAAGTATTATATTAACATCTTTCAAATATTTTGTCAAATGTTTTTTTATTTTTCTTTTTTTAAGAAAAATCGACCTATCACCTAAGTGATAGTTTTCTTTTGCTCCATTTCTTTGGCGCAATAAATAATATACACCACATTTGATGATAGGTCAATAGTTTTTTATATATTTTTTTCATATTCTTTTTTCAGCTTTTCTATTATCTTTCTTTCAAGCCTAGAAATAGTCATTTGAGATATATTCAATTCCTTTGCTAGAGCTGATTGTGTCTTTTCTAAATAGAACCTGCCTTTAAAGATTCGAACTTCTAATTCATTTAATGTAGCTATAAATTTTTCTAAAAAGTCTTTGTATTCTATATCATTAAAACTTTCTTCTTTATCTGCTATTTTATCCATTAAAGATATATTTTCTTCTGAATCACTATTAGTTGTAGCATCTAATGATACCGGTTGGTATCCATAAGATGCCTCAAGAGACTCCAGTACCTCTTCTTCTGTACATCCTAAATACTCAGCAATTTCCTTTACGTTTGGATGTTTTTTATTTTGTTGTTCTAATACGACTTTAGCTTCACTTACCTTTTTACTTAGTTCTTGAACCCTCCTAGGAACTCTTAAGGTCCAAACTTTGTCTCTAAAGTACTTTTTTATTTCACCTACAATTGTAGGTGTAGCAAAACTTGAAAATTCAAATCCTTTTTCTATGTCATATCTATCTATGGCATATATTAGTGCTAAGGAAGCAACTTGATATATATCATCAAATTCTACTCCTTTATTAATATATTTTTTTGATAAGATATTAACTAGATACAAATGTCTTTCAATCAATATATCTCTTACTTCTCTATTTTTTTCTTTGCTATAAATCTTAAAAAGTTCTTTAGTTTCCATATTTAGGTAATCTGTAGCATTAGCTACCTTCTTCATTACATATCAACTCCTAAATACTTTATCATTTTTATGCTAGTTCCCTTTCCTTCTTGTGATTCAACAATTACCTCGTCCATAAGAGATTCTATTATAAATAGTCCCATTCCACTTTCTTTGAGATTATCTATATCCGGTTCACTTACACTACTTCTATCATATCCCTTACCATTATCTATTATTTCTATAGTTAATCCATTTTCTATCATAGAATATATAATTGTGAATCGGTCATCTGAACTATGTTTTATAGCATTAGTACATGCTTCAGATATAGCTACCTTTAAATCTTCTATATCATCAATGCAAAAACCTACTTTGTTTGCAATTCCAGAAGTAGTTAATCTTATTATACTTACATACTCTGGATTTGCTGTAATCTCCATTTTAATTGTTTCGTAAGTCAAAACTATCCCTCCAATTTAAAAATCTTATCTAAACCTGTTATATTGAATATTTTTCTTACGTTATTCTTAGGTTTTTCTATGTATACTTCTTTATCTTCTATCTTTAATCTTTTTAGAATTCCTATCATTACACCTAGTCCAGTTGAATCTATATAGTCTAAGTCTTCAAGATTCAATCTCATATCTATATTTTTTTCATCAACTAATTTATGTAAGTATTTTTTTAGTTCATCTGCTGTAGATACATCTAGTTCCCCTTCAAGAGAAACTTTCCAAAAATGATTTGATGCATCTAATATCGAGTTTATTTTTATTGACATTATTCTACCTCCCATTTAATGTATTACTTTTTGAAGAATTTAAATACTCTAAATAAGCTAGTAATCTTCGTTATTATGTCCATAATTTCTCTAACACTTTTTGTTATATGTGCTGCATTGTCTACTATATCTGTTATATGTCTTTCATTAACGTCTATTAACCTATTTGTTCTTTCAACAACTTTATTCGCGCTGTTTAATACCTTTGCTAAGTATATAGCTACTATAAAAAAGCTAGCACCAAATAAAACTGCCCCTATTTGCCAGCCTAATGCATTCATTATTTCTCTCCCTCTTCAAAGCTCTTGCTTATTAATATATCTTCTTCTGATATTTCTATATTATTATCTTCTATTATTTCATCTTTTATAGATATTATTTTTTCTTTAACTCCATCAAATGTTTCATGTAGAACATCTTTTGGATTTTCCTTTACTTCCATTAATTTTTCTTTTGCGTCTTTTCTTATTTCAGATCCCTCTTTAGGTGCTAAACATAATCCTGCTACAAAACCTGCTAATGCTCCTACTACTAAGTACAATCCCTTTTTTGAACTCATAACAACTTCTCCTTTTTATCTTTTTAATAATATTTTACAAAATTATATGGAAAAAGAATAGGATAAAATCCTATTCTTCATCTATATTTATTTTGGCAATTGAAACTACATTTACTTCATCTTCTGTCTTCATTAGTTTAACTCCACTTGTTACTCTACCATAAATCGAAATTCCTTCAACTTGTAGTCTTATAAGTATTCCATCAGAGTTAATTAACATCATTTGGTCTTTTTCATCAACCATTTCAGCTCCTACGATTTTTCCTGTCTTTTCAAATATGTTATAAGTTTTTATTCCTTTACCTGCTCTACTTTGAACTCTATATTCATTAATATCTGTTCTCTTACCAAATCCTTTTTCACTTACTACTAATAGCTCATGACCTTCATCTGTTAAGTTCATAGAAACTACTCTATCATCTCCTGATAAAGTTATACCTTTTACTCCCATAGCTGTTCTACCCATAGGTCTTATATCTGTTTCATTAAATCTTATAGACATTCCATTTTCAGTAACTAAAAGGACATCTTTTTTACCGTTTGTAATTTTAACATCTATTAATTCATCATCACTTCTAAGTCCAATTGCTATAAGTCCTGATTTATTAATATTTTTAAATTCTTCACGTTTAGTCTTCTTAACTATACCTTTTTTAGTTGCTAGCAATAAGTATAATTCTTCATTGCTAGAATCATCAACAGGTATAAGAGTAGTTATTTTTTCATTTGGAGCTAATTGTAATAAGTTTACTATAGCAGTTCCTTTTGCTTTTCTCTTTCCTTCTGGAATTTCGAACGCATCCATTCTAAATACTCTACCTTTATTTGTGAAGAATAATAATCTACTATGTGTAGTAGTTGTAACTAGATGTTTTACAAAGTCTTCTTCTCTAGTAGACATTGCTGTGATTCCCTTACCACCTCTATTTTGACTCTTATAAGTATCTAGAGGCACTCTCTTGATGTAACCAAAATGAGTAAGAGTAATTGCTATTTCTTCATCATCAATTAAATCTCTCATATTGATTTCACCTTCAGCATGTCTGATTTCTGTTCTTCTCTCGTCTGCATATTTTTCTTTTATAGCTATTATTTCATCTTTAATAACTCCTAAAAGTAATTGTTCATCAGCTAATATAGATCTTAAGTATTCTATTCTCTTCATTAACTCACTGTACTCATCTTCGATTTTTTGTCTTTCTAATCCAGTAAGTCTTTGTAATCTCATATCCAAAATGGCTTGAGCTTGTATATCTGTTAATCCAAATTTAGATATTAATCCTTCTTTAGCTTCTGCAGTAGTCTTAGATCCTCTAATTAAACTTATTACAGCATCTATATTATCTAGTGCTATTCTTAGTCCTTCTAATATATGAGCTCTAGCCTCAGCTTTATTTAATTCAAATTTTGTTCTACGTGTAACAACATCTTTTTGATGTTCAACATAATAATATATCATTTCTTTTAAATTTAATACTTTTGGTACGCCATTAACAAGCGAAAGCATTATGATACTGAAAGTATCTTCCATTTGAGAATGTTTGTAAAGATTGTTAAGCACTATGTTAGCATTAGCATCTCTTTTTAATTCTATAACAATTCTCATACCATTTCTGTTACTTTCATCTCTTAAATCAGAAATACCTTCTAATTTCTTTTCTTTAACTAGTTCAGCTATTCTTTCAACTAATCTAGCTTTATTTACTTGGTAAGGAATTTCTGTAACAACTATTTGTTGTCTTCCTTTTGGTAATTCTTCTATTATAGCTCTAGATCTAACTTTAACTTTACCTCTACCAGTTCTATAAGCTTCTGCTATATTTTCTTTTCCCATTATGATTGCTGATGTTGGGAAGTCTGGCCCTTGAACATAATTCATTAAATCTTCTACACTACATTCTGGGTTATCAATTAAATGTACTGTTGCATCAATTGTTTCACCCAAATTATGTGGTGGAATAGATGTAGCCATACCAACTGCTATACCATTAGATCCATTTACTAATAGGTTTGGATATCTTGATGGTAATACTGATGGCTCTTTTAAAGATTCATCAAAGTTTGGTACAAAATCTACAGTTTCTTTATCTATATCTTTAAGTAATTCTAATGCAAGTCTACTCATTTTTGCTTCTGTATAACGCATTGCGGCTGGTGAATCACCATCTACAGAACCAAAGTTACCATGACCATCAACTAAAAGCCCTCTAGTTGAGAAATCTTGGGCCATTCTTACCATTGCATAATATACTGCTGTATCTCCATGTGGATGGTACTTCCCTAGAACGTCCCCAACAATACGTGCAGATTTTCTATAAGGCTTATCTGGAGTTAAGTTTAATTCACTCATAGAGAAAAGTATTCTTCTATGAACTGGCTTTAATCCGTCTCTTACATCAGGTAATGCACGACCAACTATAACACTCATGGCATAATCAATATAAGATTTTTTCATTTCACTTGCTATTTCTATAGGGAGTATCCTGTTATTTTCTTGCATATTATACTCATCCCCTTTCTTATATATCTAAGTTTGTAACATATGTTGCATTTTCTTCTATAAATTCTTTTCTAGGCCCAACCTTATCTCCCATTAACATAGAGAATACTTGGTCTGCCATTACAGCATCTTCTATTGTTACTTGTAATAATGTTCTTGTTTCTGGATTCATTGTTGTATCCCATAATTGTTCTGCATTCATTTCTCCAAGACCTTTGTATCTTTGAAGCTCAACACCTGTTCTGCCTATCTCTTCTAATAAAACTTCTAGCTCTTTATCTGTATAAACATAGTATTCTTTCTTTTGCTTCTTAACTTTATATAGAGGTGGTTGTGCTGCATACACATATCCATTTTCTATAAGCGGTCTCATATATCTAAAGAAGAATGTTAATAGTAATGTTCTGATGTGAGCACCATCTACGTCGGCATCGGTCATTATTATTATTTTATGGTATCTAGCTTTTTCTATATCGAAATCATTTCCTACGCCACAACCATAAGCAGTTATCATATTTTTTATTTCATCAGAAGATAATATTTTATCTAATCTTGATTTTTCTACGTTTAGTATTTTACCTCTAAGTGGTAGTATTGCTTGTGTGTGTCTATCTCTACCTTGTTTTGCTGAACCACCAGCAGAATCCCCTTCGACTAAGAATATTTCACTCTTTGCAGGATCTTTCTCTGCACAGTCTGCTAATTTCCCAGGCAATGATGTACTTTCTAACACACTTTTTCTTCTTGTTAATTCTCTAGCTCTTTTTGCAGCCTCTCTAGCTCTTTGAGCTCTTAATCCTTTATCAACTATAGTTCTAGCTGTTATTGGATTTTCTTCTAAGAATGCTCCTAGTTCTTCTACTGTTACGCTATCTACGCTACCTCTCATATATGTATTACCTAGTTTAGTCTTTGTTTGACCTTCAAATTGAGGTTCTGGTAGCTTAACAGATATAACAGCTGTAAGACCTTCTCTTATATCTTCACCTGTTAAATTTCCCTCATTTTCTTTTATTAACTTATTACGCTTAGCATAGTCATTTACAGTTTTAGTTAATGCTGCTTTAAATCCTGCTAAATGAGTTCCACCTTCGTGTGTGTCAATATTATTTGCAAATGAGAATATATTTTCTGTATATCCATCAGTATATTGCATTGCTATTTCAACGATAGAATCGCCTATTTTTTTATCTATATGAACTATATCTTCATGTATAGGTGTTTTTGTTTTGTTTAAGTATTTAACAAACTCTACTAAACCACCATCATAATGGAATTCTTTTTTACGCTCGCTATCTACTCTTTTATCTTCAAATACTATTCTTACTCCCTTATTTAAGAAAGCAAGTTCTCTAAGCCTATGTTCTAATGTTTCATATTTAAATTCAACTTCATCAAATATAGTTTCATCTGGCATGAAGCTTATTATTGTTCCTGTATGATGAGATTCTCCAACTACATCTAGTGCTGAAGTTGACATACCTTTTTCATAACTTTGTCTATATATTTTTCCATCTCTATAAACATCTGCAACTAACCATTTTGATAATGCATTAACTACAGATATACCAACTCCGTGAAGTCCACCAGATACCTTGTATCCTCCTCCACCGAATTTACCACCAGCATGTAGTACTGTTAAAACTGTTTCTAAAGTAGATTTTCCTGTCTTAGGATGAGTTTCAACAGGTATGCCTCTACCATCATCCTTTACAGTTACACTGCCATCTTCATTTAAACTAACATATATTCTGTCACAATAGCCTTGTAATGCCTCATCTATACTATTATCAACAATTTCATAAACTAGATGGTGTAATCCTCTTGGTCCAGTAGATCCTATATACATACCTGGTCTTTTTCTAACTGCCTCTAGACCTTCTAGTACCTGAATCTGACTTGCGCCATACTCTTGTTGTTTCATTTAGTTACCTCCATTCTGTATACTAATTACTTTACCTTTTTCTATATTAAAAATAGTAGTATTATCTTTATTAAATATACTTTTATGTGCTACTTCTGCTGTAGTTATAAACATTTGTACATCTTCTAAATTATCTACTAGTAATTTTTGTCTTGTTTCATCTAATTCACTAAATACATCATCTAATATTAATATAGGATTCTCTCCAACTTCATTTTTAATTAGCTCTATTTCTGATAACTTTAGTGAAATAGAAGCTGTTCTTTGCTGCCCTTGTGAACCATATAATCTTACATCCAATTTATTAACAAATATATTTAAGTCATCTTTATGAACACCATATCTTGTAGTTCTTACTTCCATATCGTGTTCTCTACTTTCAATCAACTTATTATAGAATCTTTCTTTTACTTCTATAACAGTATCTTCGTCACTTATATTTATTTGATTCTTATAAGTAATTTGTAAATCTTCTATACCATTAGTTAATCTAGTATGCATTGCATTTGCTATATCAGAAATTTTTTTAATAAAATCTCTTCTAATAATATATATATAGCTACCATATTTAGATAAGCTTTCATCATAAACATCTAATAAGTTCTTATCTATATTTCTATTTTTAAGAACCCTATTTTTTTGACTTAATATTTTATTGTAATTTATTAAATAATTATAATATTTGGGCATTATTTGACTTATTTCTTTATCTATAAATGATCTGCGTTCTCTTGGTCCATCTTTGACTAACCTTAAATCCTCTGGAGAAAAAATTACTACATTTAAGTTTCCAAGTAATTCTTGAATTTTTTGGATGTGTATCTTATTTACTTTGATTCCCTTTTTATTTTTTCCAATTGCAACTTCTATTAAACTATTTGTGTCATATTTAGTGTAGCTTCCTCCAATATACAGACTTTCCGTATCAAATTTAATAATTTCTTTATCTTTATTCGTCCTAAAAGATTTGCCAAAAGATAGCATATAAATAGATTCCACTATATTTGTTTTTCCCTGTCCGTTTTTACCTACTAAGAGATTAACATTTTTATTAAAATCTATATACAGATTGTCATAATTTCTAAAATTTATTAATTTTAAGCTATTAAGCTGCATTAAGGGGACTCCTTCTTTACACTACCATTATTGAGTTTCCTTCAACTTCAATAAGATCTCCTGGTCTAATTTTCTTACCTCTTCTTGTCTCAACCTCGCCATTTACTTTTACTACGCCTTCTTGTATTAAAAATTTAGCATGACCACCAGTTGAAGCAATATCAGCAAGTTTTAAGAATTGATCTAACTTAATATATTCTGAATCTATAGCTATTTCTATCATCTTGACTCCTCCTATTTCTTATTAGTTAAGTATTTATTATACCATAAAAATAATAAAAACCCAACTAAATGCAGTTGGGTCCATAGTCTTATATATTTGAAGCTATCCTCACAGGAAGTAATAAATATATATATTTAATACCATCAACTGGCTTAATTATACATGGATTAACATTAGTAGTAAATTCAATGAATATTTCTTCACTTTCTATATTTTTTAATCCTTCTAATAAATATCTCGAGTTGAAAGCAATATCTAAGTAATCTCCCTCTAATTCTAAATCTACTTCTTCATAAACATTTCCTTTTTCAGTGTTAGATGTTATTGCCAATGTATTATCTCTAATTGATAGTTTTATTAGATTATTTCTTTCTGATTGTGATAATAAAGATGCTCTTTCTATACTATTAAGTAAGCTCCTAGTATTTAATTTAATCCTAGTATTATGTTCTCTTGGAAGTAATTTTTTATACTCAATAAATTCTCCATCTAATAATCTTGTTATTATTTTTGTTTCATTTATCATAAAAATAGCATTTTTATCATCAAATCCAATTTGAACTTGCTCTTCTGTGGATAAAAGACTGTTTACATCATTTAAAGTTTTTCCTGGAATTATAACTTTTGCATTTGCATTTAAGTTTTCCACAGAACAACTTTTTACTGCAAGTCTATAACCGTCTATAGCTACTAAGCTAACTTCTCCATTAACAATTTCTAGTAATTCTCCCATCAGAACAGGTTTTGTTTGATCTTGAGATATAGCAAATACAGTTTGTTTAATCATATTTTTTAGTATGTCTTGTGGAACACTATATAAGTTATCTTTACTTACGTTAGGTAAGACAGGGTACTCCTCAGGGCTATCTCCTTTGATTTTAAATTTTGAGTTTAAACAATTTATATAAACATTGTTATCATCATCTGTTTCAATTTCTACAAATGAATCAGGTAATTTTCTTATTATATCTCCAAATAGTCTAGCATCTATTACAATGCTTCCTTCTTCAGCTATTTCTGCTTGTGCATAAGTTTCTATACCAATTTCTAAATCATATCCAGTTAAAACTATTTGATCTCCTTTAGCTACTATTAAAATTCCTTTTAATAAATCAAAGTTTGTTTTTCCATTAATAGCTTTTTGCACAATACTTATTTTATGAGCTAATAGTTTTTGATTGCAAATTATTTTCAATGTGGATAACCTCCTTGCATCATTTTAATAAAAATATATATAAAAACAATAGTAGTTGTAGTAGTAGGTGCTGTGGATAAAGTGGATAACCATATGAATCCAAATAAAGCAAAAGATATTAACTTGTATACAAAATGTTAATATCTTATAAAAACCTTCTTAATTACATTGTGAATAAAATCTTAACAAAAAAATTATTAACATTACAGCACAAGTTGTTAACAGACAAAATGTTAATAACTTATCCCTTTAAATCTGAAATTATTTTATCTATTTTGTCCTTTATTTGTTGATTTTCTTCTATATCCTTAGTTACTTTATCATGAGCGTGAATTACTGTTGTATGATCTCTTCCACCAAATTCACTTCCTATTTTAGGTAATGATAAATCAGTAAGTTCACGACAGATATACATTGCTATTTGTCTAGGATATGCTATTGTTCTTGTTCTTTTTTTAGAATTAAAGTCGTCCATTTTTATGTTAAAAGCTTCTGAAACTTTTTCTTTTATTCTATTTACTGTTATTTCTTCACTCTTAGGATTTGATATTATATCCTTTAAAGCTTCAGTTGCAAGCTCAAGTGAAATGTTTTTGTTTGTAAGAGATGAATAGGCAACAACTCTAGTTAGAGCACCCTCTAATTCTCTTATGTTTGATTTAATGTACTTAGCTATGTAAGTCATTACTTCATTTGGAACATTGATGTTCTCTAATTGTGCTTTTTTTCTAAGTATAGCTATTCTCGTTTCGAAATCAGGTGGTTGAATATCTGTTATGAGTCCCATTTCGAATCTCGATCTTAATCTATCTTCTAATGTAGGTATTTCTTTTGGTGGTCTATCACTCGATATGATTATTTGTTTATTTGCTTCATGTAATGCATTAAATGTATGGAAAAACTCCTCTTGAGTACCTTCTTTTCCAGCAATAAACTGTATATCATCTATTAATAGAACATCTACATTTCTATATTTATTTCTAAATTCTTCATTTTTATCATTTTTTATTGAGTTAATAAGCTCATTTGTAAATTTTTCTGAAGAAACATAAACAACCTTAGGATCTTCTTGTTGGCACATTATATGATGTCCGATAGCATGCATTAAATGTGTCTTTCCAAGACCTACTCCTCCGTATAAAAACAAAGGATTATATGCTTTAGCTGGAGATTCAGCTACTGCTACACAAGCTGCATGGGCAAATCTATTACTATTACCTATTACAAAGGTATCAAAAGTATATTTAGGATTTAAATTTGGATAACTTTTTTTGATAGTAGTAGATTTATCTTCTTCGTTAGTATCTTGTATTTCTTTTTCGTCTAAAATAAATTTGATCTGATATTTTTTTAGGGATAATTGGCTTACACAACTTTCAATCAAGTTTAAGTATCTATTTTCAAGTATATTTTGTATAAATTCGTTGGGAGCCAAAAAAATAAGCTCATTAGATATTTGTTTTAAAGGTTTTATTTCTTTAAAAAAAGCATTAAAGCTTGCAGTAGATACCTCACCTTTTATTAGTTGCAAAGTTTTTTCCCATAAAGAAACTATATCCATAAGTATAAACCTCCGAACTAAATAATTAACATTTTCCACAAAGTTATTAACAAAAATTGACGAAAGATAAATGAATAAAAAGTATAAAATATAACTTTGGGATAAAATGTGGATAACATATTAATAAATAAAATTATCAAAAAGAATTTAAAAGATATAAACAGGGTGTATATAAACTTATAAATAGCAAAATATATAGTAAAAACTTTTCATTTACTCAATTATTGTCTAAGATATGAAAACTTATTCACAATTTAATCCACAGATTGTGAATAAGTTTAATATGTTATTATTTATTATTAACATTATCAACAAGTATATTTATAATATCAGAATATATGTCAAACTTCAATATGTTATAATCAAATTATCCACAATTATGTCGTACTGTGAATAATTTAATCAACAATAAAAAAATAGAAAAAATCATCTTATTATAGTAGGAATAATATATATCTTTTTTGGAAAATATGGATTTTAAGATTAAAAAAGAATAAATATACCTAGACTAATTTAAGATTTAATGGCTATAAAACACGTTGACAACAAATATAAAAGGATTTATAATAATATGTGTTATGTTTACTTTGACAGTAAAGTTATTATTTTTATAAACGGAAAAAAAATGTGAAAGGCGGTGCAATATAATGAAAAGAACTTATCAGCCAAAAAAGAGACAAAGAAAAAAAGAGCATGGATTCAGAAAAAGAATGAAAACTTCTAACGGAAGAAATGTTTTAAAAAGAAGAAGATCTAAAGGAAGAAATAGATTAACTCATTAATAATTAAAAAGGCCGCTTTAAGTGGCCTTTTTATGTAATTTATTACATAGCTGTGTTTACGGAGGATATTAATATGAACTTTAAAGAAACACAAGGCTTAAAAAAAGATTCGGACTTTAGGAAAGTTTATAGGAATGGAAAATCTATTGCAAACAGATTATTAGTTATGTATACGCTTCCAAATAAGTCAAAGAATAATCGTGTTGGTATATCTGTTTCAAAAAAAGTAGGTAAAGCCAATGTACGAAATAAAGCTAGAAGAAGAATAAAAGAATCATATAGATTAAATATAGATGGTAATATAAAATCTGGCTACGACATAGTATTTATAGCTAGAATTGCCATAAAGGATGCTAATTACATAGATATTGAAAAAGCAATGAAGCATTTGATTAAAAAGGCAAATTTATTTTAAAAACTATACATATTAATGGCGCCTATTTTTAATGGAGGTTAAAATTGTTTAATAAAATAGTATATATATTGAAGGAAATAAATACATACTTATCGAAATTATGTATTTACTTAATAAGATTTTACCAAAAGTATATATCTCCTATGTTAGGACCACACTGTAGGTTTTATCCTACTTGTTCTCAATATGCAATGGAAGCTTTCAAAAAATATGGAATGTTTAAAGGTATGTATTTGTCAATAAAAAGGGTTTTAAAGTGTCATCCATTTCATCCAGGAGGATATGATCCTCTAAAATAAGCGTACTTTAGGAGGTATACAATTGAGCATTATAAGTAATTTATTAGGTCATATACTTAGAATTATTTTTGAGTTTGTGAATAATTATGGATTGTCTATAGTTGTATTTACGCTGTTTGTAAGATTATTATTAGTTCCTTTAATGGTAAAACAAATAAAGTCTCAAAAAGCGATGCAAGACATCCAACCTAAGATAAAAGAAATTCAAGAAAAATATAAAAATAAGCCAGAAAAACAGCAAGAAGAGCTAATGAAAATTTATCAAGAAGCAAAGATTAATCCACTAGCTGGATGTTTGCCATTATTAATACAAATGCCTATATTAATAGGTCTATTTAATGTGTTAAGAGAACCTGTACTTTATGGCGTATTCCAAAATGCAGATGTGGCAGCACAAGCAGCGCAAGCAGGATTCTTATGGATAAAAGATATTTCTGCGACAGGAAGTGTTTCTCTAGCATTACTTTCAGGGGTAAGTGCTTACTTCATGCAAAAAATGATGACTACAGGCGATGATCAAACAGCAAACATGATGAAGAGTATGACATATGTAATGGCAGCAATGTCATTATTCTGGGGATATACTTTCCAAGCGGGTCTTGCGATATATTGGATAACAAGTAACTTGTTCTCTATAGCTCAATATCAATTAATAACAAGTCCTTTAAAAGCTAAACTGGCTGATTCTAAGGAGGCAGTAGTTAAAGATGAAAAATCAGGAAAACCTAACAGCAATGCAAAGTCAGACAAAAAAGATAGAAATAAAAAGTAAGACTAAAGAAGAAGCAATTCAATCAGCATTACTGGAACTAGGCGTTGAAGAAAAAGACATCGAAGTAAAGGTTATTCAAAATCCTTCTAAGGGGTTCCTAGGATTCTTAGGTGCTAAAGATGGAGTATACGAAGTAACTGTAATAAAAAAAGAAGAAATAGAAATTGCTAAAGAATTTATAGAAAATATTCTAGTAAACTCTAAGATAAATGCTAAAGTTAATGCTACTCAAAAGGATAATTTAATTAAAATTAGCATTGAAGGAAAAGAAGCTACTTGCTTAATTGGAAGAAGAGGAGAAACACTTGATTCAGTACAATTTTTAACAGGACTAGCTTTAAACAAAATCAACAAAGATTCACATATGAGAGTATTAGTTGATATAGAAAATTATAGAAATAAAAGAGAAGAATCGTTAGTTAGATATGCTAGAAAAGTTGCGCGTGAAGTAGCTAAGACTAGAAGAACAAAAAAACTAGACTATATGAATCCTTATGAAAGAAGAATAGTTCATTCAGCTTTACAAAACGATAAGTATGTAATTACATATAGTGAAGGAACAGATCCATATAGAAGACTAGTGATTGAATATAAAAGATAAATGATAAAATTCAAACCTCCTAATATTTAGGGGGTTTAATTTTTGTAATTTATTTAATATAATGATAAAATTAAGATTATAATTTTAATTATTAGTTAAGAATTTAAAATAGATTAATTATAGAGGTGATATTATGTTTATAGATGATACTATAGCAGCAATTGCAACTGCACCAGGAGAAGGTGGAATAGGCATAATAAGAATTAGTGGAAGTAGAGCTCTTTCAGTAGCTAGAGAGATATTTAAATCTGTATCAGGAAAAGATATAACAGACTATAATACTCGTACTCTAATATATGGTCATATATTAGATGGCGAAAATAAAATAGATGAAGTACTACTTGCTTTCATGAAAGGACCTAATTCTTATACAGCAGAAGATGTAATAGAAATAAATTGTCACGGTGGGTTTATTTCAGTAAAAAAAATATTAGAATTAATATTAAGTAAAGATGTAAGACTTGCAGATGAAGGTGAATTTACTAAGAGAGCATTCTTAAATGGAAGAATTGATTTATCTCAGGCGGAAGCTGTAATTGACGTAATTAAGGCAAAAACAGATAAGGCTCAAGAGGTAGCTCAAAGTCATTTAAGCGGTGCATTGGCTAATAAAATAAAAGAATTGAGATTCAAAGTAACGGAAGTTTTAGCTCACTTAACAGTTTCTATAGATTTTAGTGAAGAAGATGTTGAAGAAATAACTTATGCAATGCTTACTGATAGTTCAGAATCGTTAAGAAATGAAATAAAAGCATTATATGACTCGGCAGAGTGTGGAAAAGTTTTAAGAGACGGACTAAAAACAGTTATAGTTGGTAAACCAAATGTAGGAAAATCATCATTACTAAACTATATTTTAGGAGAAAATAGAGCTATAGTTACTGAAATAGCTGGAACAACAAGGGATGTAATAGAAGAATTCGTTAATATAAAAGGAATTCCTTTAAAAATTGTTGATACAGCTGGTATAAGAGAAACGGAAGATATAGTTGAAAAAATAGGTGTAGAAAAATCAAGAGAGTCATTTAGCTCGGCAGACTTAGTAATAATAGTGATAGATGGTTCAAAGGAATTATCAAAAGAAGATAGAGAAATATTAGAACAAGCAGTAGATAAAAAGACTATTGTTTTATTAAATAAAAATGATCTTAACCAAGTTGTATCAGAGGAAGAAATAGCTAAATATGTTGACAAAGATAGTATAATAAAAATATCAGCATTAAAGAACGAAGGAATTGAAGAAGTTCACAATAAAATAGAATCTATGGTGTTTAAGGGAGATGTAAGAAGTAATTCAAGTGTTGTTGTTACAAACTCTAGACACAAGGATGCTTTATTAAAAGCATATAACTCAATTAATGATGCCATAGCTGGAATAGAACAAAGATTACCTTATGATTTCATAGAAGTTGATTTCAAAAATATATGGGATTATTTAGGATATATAAATGGAGATACAGTACAGGAAGATTTACTAGATACTATATTCGCGAACTTCTGTATAGGTAAATAAATAAAATAAACTTAAATAAAGTTAATTTATAAAGGAAACGATTAATAAGGTATTAACGTTTAACGTGAAACATTATTTAAGAAAGGAGAAAACATGCAAACATATAATGCAGGAAGTTATGACGTAATTGTTGTTGGAGCAGGGCATGCTGGATGTGAGGCAGCACTAGCTACATCAAGAATGGGACATAAAACATTAATAATAACACTAACACTAGATTCAATTGGAATGATGCCATGTAATCCGTCCATAGGTGGAACAGGTAAAGGACAATTAGTTAGAGAAATAGACGCCCTTGGCGGAGAAATGGGTATAAATGTAGATAAGACATTTATACAAAGTAGAATGCTTAATACAGCTAAAGGACCAGCGGTACATTCTTTAAGAGCTCAAGCTGACAAATTTAAGTATCACACAGAAATGAAAAAAACTCTTGAAAATGAGCCGAATCTTGATATAGCTATGGATGAAGTTGTAGATTTACTTCATGATGGTAAAATTGTAACAGGAGTAGTAACTAAATTAGGATGTGCTTATAATGCTAAGGCAGTTATACTTGCAACTGGAGTTTATCTAAATTCGTTAATTTATATAGGAGAAGGTACATTTAAGGAAGGTCCTAATGGACTAGGGTATGCAGCTACTTTAACAGATAAATTAGTTGATTTAGGTCTAAATATGAGAAGATTCAAAACTGGAACTCCAGCTAGAATACACAGAGATAGTATAGATTTTTCTAAAATGGAAATTCAAGAAGGGGATGAAAAGATTACACCATTCTCATTTATGAGTGAAAATTTAGAAATAGATCAAATACCTTGCTATTTAGCGAGAACAAATACAGACACACATAAAATTATAATGGATAATATTGAAAGATCAGCTATGTATAGTGGTAAAGTTAATGCTACTGGAGCTAGATATTGTCCATCAATAGAAGATAAAGTTGTGAGATTCAGTGATAAGGAATCACATCAAACATTTATTGAACCAGAAGGATTAGACACAAAAGAAATGTACATTCAAGGTATATCAACAAGTTTACCTTTTGAAGTACAAGTTCAAATATATAAATCTATGAAAGGTCTGGAAAATGCACAGATTATGAGACCTGCATATGCTATTGAATATGACTGTATAGATCCTACGCAATTAAAAGCTACTTTAGAAATAAAAGTAACTGAAAACTTATACAGTGCAGGACAATTCAATGGGACATCAGGATATGAAGAGGCAGCAGCTCAAGGACTAATAGCAGGTATAAATGCAGCCTTAAAAATAGAAGGAAAAGAACCTTTCATACTAGATAGATCAGAGGGATATATAGGAGTTCTTATAGATGATTTAGTTACTAAAGGAACTAATGAACCATATAGAATGATGACTTCTAGAGCAGAGTATAGACTATACTTAAGACAAGATAATGCTGATATGAGACTTACTGAAAAAGGTCATGATATAGGTCTTGTTAAGGAAGACAGATACGAAAGATACCTTGCTAAAAAAGCAGAAGTTGAAAAAGAACTAGAAAGATTAAAAACAGAAAGAGTAACTCCAAAAGAAGTTAACAATATATTAGCGGAAGTTGGTGGTTCAGAAATAAAAGTTGGATTATCATTATATGAGTTCTTAAAACGTCCAGAAGTGACTTATAGTATCTTAGAACAAATAGGAAAAGGTGCTGGAGATGAAGTATCTGATGATGTTAAAGAACAATGTGTGATTATGTCTAAATACGAAGGGTATATAGATAAACAATTAAAACAAATAGATCAATTTAAAAAATTAGAAAATAGAAAGCTTCCAGAAGATATAAATTACTCTTCAATAGATGGATTAAGGTTAGAAGCTAGACAAAAATTAGATGCTATAAAACCAGTATCTATAGGACAAGCTTCTCGTATTTCAGGGGTTTCTCCTGCAGATATATCAGTTTTACTTATTTATTTAGAACAAATGAGAAAAACTAGAGGAGGAAGTAATGAATAATCTAGAATTATTAAAAGCAGGTATAGAAGGTTTTGGAATAGAAGCTACTGATGAAAAACTTCAAAACTTAAAGAAATATAGAGAAATATTAGTTGAATGGAATAAAGTAATGAACCTAACAGGGATAGAGGAAGAGAGAGAAGTATATATAAAACATTTCTTAGACTCTATATCTGCTGTGACTAATAATTATATAAATGATGACACATCATTAATAGACGTGGGTACTGGGGCAGGTTTCCCTGGTATGCCACTAAAAATTTGTTTAGAAAACTTAAATCTAACGTTATTAGATTCTTTAAATAAAAGAATAAACTTTTTACAAGAAGTAGCTAATGAATTAAATTTAAAAGGGATAGAATTTATTCATGGTAGAGCTGAAGATTTTGGTAAAAGTGAAGAATATAGAGAAAAATTTGATGTTGCTACAGCAAGAGCTGTTGCCGGGTTACCAATATTAATGGAGTTTTGTGTTCCATTTGTAAAGGTTGGGGGATATTTTATATGCTTAAAAGGACCAAATGCTAATTTAGAACTAGAAGAATCTAAAGCAGCTATGGAAACCTTGGGAATAGAATTTGTTGAAAAAATAGATATTAAGTTACCAGATTTAGAATTAAATCATAATATATTAGTATTTAAAAAAATTAATAATACCCCATCAAAATATCCAAGAAAAGCAGGCAAACCATCTAAAAATCCTATAAAATAAATAATATAGAGAAATATAGAAGGAAAAATAATATTAAATGAAGAAATAAATACTCATAAAGGGAAATATTTTCCCTTCGTGAGTATAAAATCAAAATAAATTTACATAAATTGCAGTAAAAATATATTTATCAATAAGAGAGGGATGTTATGGAAGAAAAAATAGTTAAAGAGATACCAGTTGATAAAATAATTCCTAATCCATATCAACCAAGAAAAGTATTTTCGATTAATGCATTAGAAGAATTAAGTAAATCTATAAAAGAGTACGGTGTACTTCAACCAATTACTGTTAGACAAAAAGAAAATGGATATGAGTTAGTTGCTGGAGAAAGAAGACTTAGAGCAGCGAAATTGGCTGAGTTAAAAACTATACCAGCAATAATAAATAATATGTCGGATCAATACTCTGCAGTTTTAGCTTTATTAGAAAATTTACAAAGAGAAGATTTGAACTTTATAGAAGAATCTCTAGGATATGAGAACTTAATAAAAGAACATAATTTTACTCAACAACAATTAGCTGAAAAATTAGGTAAAAATCAATCAACGATAGCTAATAAACTAAGAATATTAAAACTTCCTGACACTGTAAAGCAATATCTTGTTGAAAATGCTTTAACGGAGAGACATGCAAGAGCACTACTTAAGTTGCCTAATGAGGAACTAATGATGGAAATTATCCAAAAAGTAGTTAAACAAGAGCTTACAGTTAAGAAAACAGAAAAATTAATTAATGATACGTTAGAAGCTTTAAAGGCCGATAGTGAACCTGAAAAGAAACAAAATATAAAATGTTCAATGGGGATTAGAATATATCTTAATACATTAAAACAAGCATATGATGCCATAAAGAATACAGGAATTGAAGCAAAGTATAATGAAATAGATAAGGGAGATTACATGGAAATTGTAGTCAAAATTCCTAAAAAATAAGGGGTTACTGCACAGCAGTAATCTTTTTTTAAAACAAATAAAAAGGGGGAACCTTTATGGGAAAATCTATAGCAATTTTTAATCAAAAAGGTGGAGTAGGGAAAACAACAACAAATGTTAATCTAAGTGCTAGTATTGGACAATTAGGAAAAAAGGTATTAGTTCTAGATATGGATCCCCAAGGGAATACTACTAGTGGTTATGGGATTGATAAAAATACTGTAGAAAATACTATATATGAAGTTATAATAGATGGTTTAGATATAAGAGAAGCTATTATTGAAACGGAGTTTGACAATATCCATATTGTTGCTGCTGCTAGCGAGTTAGCAGGGGCAGAAATAGAATTGGCAAATGAAGATGATAGAGAGTATAGACTAAGGGATAGTATCAATAAAATCAAGGATTCATATGACTATATTTTTATAGATTGTCCGCCTTCATTAGGTATGCTTACTATTAACTCATTGACTGCTGTTGATAGTGTTTTAATACCGATACAATGTGAATATTATGCACTAGAGGGTGTGAGTCAGTTGATGTCAACTTATAAGCTTGTCAAAAAGAGATTAAATCCTAAGATTGAAATACAAGGAGTAGTTCTTAGTATGTTTGATGGAAGGGCAAATTTATCTATTCAGGTTGTTGAAGAAGTAAAAAAATACTTTAAAGGTAGCGTTTATACTACGTTAATTCCTAGAAATGTAAGACTTGCAGAGGCACCAAGTTATGGAAAACCAGTAATTTATTATGACTCAAAATGTAGGGGAACATTAGCATATAAAGATTTAGCGGAAGAATTTATCGAATTAGAGGAGGATATAATATAGTATGGATAATACACCTAGAAGAAGTAAACGATTAGGAAAAGGCCTTAGTGCGCTAATACCTGATATAAATGAAGAAATTGATAAAAAAGATATTGTTCAAGTTAAATTGAGTAATATACGTCCTAACAAAAACCAACCAAGAAAAGAATTTGATCAAGATAGGATAAAAGCTTTATCTAATTCAATAAAAAATGTTGGAGTATTGCAACCCATAGTTTTAAAACCTACAGATGATAATAACTATATGATTATTGCAGGAGAAAGAAGATACAGAGCTTCTATTATGGCAGGCAAAGAAGAAATACCGGCAGTAATTAAAGATATACCAGTTAAAGATATAATGGAAATTGCACTTATAGAAAATTTACAAAGAGAAGATTTAAATGCTATAGAAGAAGCTTTAGCTTATAAAAGTTTAATAGATAACTATAAGGTAACTCAAGAAGAGTTATCAGAAGCAGTCGGAAGAAGTAGACCTCATATTACAAATACTCTTAGATTATTAAATTTACAGAAAAAAGTAATTAAGATGATTGAAAGTGGAGAAATAACTCCAGGCCATGGAAAGGCATTGCTTAGAATAGAAAACCATGATAAACAATTAGAAATAGCTAACAGAATAGTTAAAGAGGATTTATCTGTAAGAGTTGTGGAGGAAATAGCCAAAAAAAATCTTGGAAATAAAGAAGTTAAAAAAACTGAAAAAAAACAAAAAGATATTTATATAGTAGATGCAGAAGAAAAACTATCTAATATATTTGGAACACAGGTAAATATATCAAATGGTAAGAATAAAGGTAAAATAGAAATAGTATACAATAATGAAGATGAATTAAATGAAATATTATCAATGATAATGGATGAAGAGTAGTATATGTTGAGAAGGTATTAAGTATGTTTCTACCTTCTTTTTTTATATTAATTATAAGTGAGCCTAAGTAAAAGTGAATTTGATGTTAAATCATAAAATAAAATATTATTTGAAAAGTTATAAAAAAATACAAAATATGGTTAATTTTGATATATAAGGCATATTTTTATAATATTAAATATTTATAAGCAAAAATGATAATTAGAAAAAAAAGTAAATTTTAATGATGTTTTTAATATTAATATAAGTTATAATTATATTATAAATTAAGAACAACTTAAAAAAAGGGGGTGCAAATAATAAATGAATATACTAAGTTTAGGGGAAAAAATAAAAAAGCTTAGAAAAGAACAGAATATGACATTAAAAGAACTAGCAGGAGATAGAATTACAGCTGCTCAAATAAGTCATATTGAGAGAGATAAATCACATACTAGTTATGAGTTATTAGAGTATTTAGCAGATAAGCTTGGAGTAAGCGTGGATTATCTATTAGAGACAAAGGAAATGCAATCTAAAAAAATAACAGATAACCTTATATTAAAAAGTGAAGTATATATTAAATGTGATGATTTAGAAAAGGCAGAAGAACAAATAAACGAAATTATAGATATATGTAAAAAATATAAACTAACTGAAAATTATGGGAAATGTAATAAGCTATTAGCTGAAATTAATTGTAAAAGAGAAGATTATTCTTTTGCAGTATATTATTATGAAAAAGCATTATACTATTTTATAAAAAATGAAGATAAAGATGAGATATACAATAGCTATGTTAACATAGGTAATATATATATGTTAGATGAATTCTATAAGGGAGCTTTAACTCATTTTATGTTTGCAAAAGAGGTACTAGACGAAAGTAACATAGAAGATGCTGATATATATAAAGAGTTGTATAGTAAGATATCTGAATGTTATATGAAATTAAACCAACCGCAAAAAGCATTAGATTTTATGGAGAAAATAGATAGAATGGATAATGAAGATTGCATAAAAGAAGAGGTAGGTATTTTAGTATTAAAAGCTAAAAACTTATTAAGTGTTGGTAAATATGCAGAGTCTAAAGAATGTTTTAATAAAGCATTAGAAATAATAGAAAAAGAAGAAAATAAAAGTAGACTGGCTAAAGTATATCTTACTATGAGTGAAATTTATTCAGAGATGGGGGATATGGATAAGTACTTAGAATATTCGCAAAAAGTATATGATCTTACAAAGAGGGATGAAAATCAATATATGATGGAAAGTTTATTTAATATGATAGAGTCTTATGTGACAAGAGGTCAATATGATATGGCTCAGAAATATTGTAAATTAGCCTTAGTTTCATCTATTAAAAATAAAGATAAATACTATGAGTATAAATCATTAAAATTCTACGCTGATATGTATAAGAATAAAAATGAAGTAGAAAACTCAATTGATTACTTAAATAAATGTATAGAAATTGCAAATGGATTAAAAGATGAGAAAATATTAGCTGGTTTATACATAGAATTAGGCAAGTTGTATTCTAGTATATCAAAAGAAAAAGAGCTAGAATGTTACCAAAGAGGCGTTGTTATGTACAAGGAATTAAATATTATTTAAAATATAATATTAAAAAAATGGGTATTTAAAGGCATTTTTTTGATAAATTAATGAAAATAGAAGAATAACAAATTTACTTTTGTATTCTCGATTGATATAATTATGGTAGGAAAGTAATTTCTTACTATGATTATATCTACATAGAATAAATAAAATATTTTTTATTTAAAGACTGAAGCAATAAAGTTAAATAATTTTATTAAAAATATAGAATAAATATGTTATCAGTCTTAATTCATTTCAAGAGACTAAATAATTAAGACAAAGCAATTATTAAAGTTCATATTAATACTACTTATTAAAATATATATTATAAAAATCGGTATTATATCTATTAAATTTTCAATTGAAAATATAAGCAAAATAATGATATTTATTATGTTGGGGGACTTATTAGATATCGTTAAAAAGAACATAACAAAAGAAAAATCTAAATTGGTTAGGAGGTTGATTGTTTTGCCAATGGATCTTAATTTAGGTGACATAGTAGAACTAAAAAAACAACATGCATGTGGATGTAAACAATTTGAAATAGTTAGAGTAGGTATGGATATAAAGATCAAATGCACTAACTGTAAAAGATTGATTATGTTAGATAGACAAACTTTAGAAAAAAGAATAAAGAAAATTGTAAGTAAATAGAAAGGCTTTAGTTAAACAGTTGTTGTAACCTAATAAAATTCATATAGATAATTAGGTAATATATAGGGGGTGCTTTAACATGGCAGTTAGATTTGCAGACAGAATGGGAAAAATTGAAGGGTCAGCTATACGTGAGTTATTAAAACTTACAGCTAGACCAGAGGTAATATCTTTTGCAGGTGGAATGCCTGCTCCAGAATTATTCCCAGTTGAGGAAATGAAAAAAGTTTCAGTTGCAGTACTAGAAGAACAAGGGAGAGTAGCATTACAATATACATCAACTGAGGGTTATCTTCCATTAAGACAAAAAATTGCAGACAGAATGAACAAAACACTTAAAACAAATGTAGGTCCAGATGATATATTAATAACTAGTGGATCTCAACAAGGTCTTGATTTTTCAGGAAAGACATTTATAGACAAGGGTGACGTAATTTTATGTGAAAGTCCATCTTATATGGGTGCATTAAATGCAATGAAAGCTTATGAGCCAGAATTTATTGAAATTAATACTGACAATGATGGTATGATAATGGAAGACTTAGAAAAAGTTTTAGCTTCAAATGATAGAGTTAAAATGATTTATGTAATACCAGATTTCCAAAATCCATCAGGTAGAACATGGCCATTAGAGAGACGTCTTAAGTTCATGGAAATAATAAATAAATATGAAATACCTGTAATAGAAGATAATCCATATGGTGAATTAAGATTTGATGGAGAAAGTTTACCATCATTAAAATCATTAGATACTAAGGGGTTAGTAATTTATCTTGGGACTTTCTCAAAAATATTCTGTCCAGGATACAGACTAGGATGGACTTGTGCTGCTCCAGAGATATTAGGTAAATTTAATATTTGTAAGCAAGGGGCTGACTTACAAGCATCTACAATAAGTCAGATGGAAGTAAGTAAATTTATGGATATTTATGACTTAGATGAACATGTTGAAAAAATAAAAGCATGTTATGTTAAACGTAGAGATGTAATGTTAAAAACTATGAAAGAAGAATTCCCAGATTGTGTTGAGTTTACACATCCACAAGGAGGATTATTCACTTGGGTTACATTCCCAGAGGGAATTAATGCTGGTGAAATGGCTAAAAAATGCTTAGAGAAAAATGTAGCATACGTTCCAGGTGAGTCATTCTATCCAAATGGTGGAGTATATAATACTTGTAGACTTAACTATTCAAATATGCCTGAAGAAAAAATAGTAGAAGGTATCAAGAGAATGGGAGAAGTATTAAGAGAAGAATTAGCTAAGAATGATGAAAAACAATTAGCTACTAATAAATAATAAAATAATTTATAATATATTGTAAATTAAATTTACAATAAAGGTAAATATCAAAAAGCGGGCAAAGGTTTTCTTTGGCCGCTTTAAATTTAAAATGGATAGCTATTAAGCTATCCATTTGGGAGATTGGGATGAAATATATTTAAGTTATGGGGGCTATATATACTTGTATTATTTATCATAATCAATAAAAATATACATAAATTGAATAATTTAAATGAAATTTTGAAATAAATATAAAAAACTTAATTATAAAAGTATACAAACTAAAAATAGGTATAAATAATTTGACATAGTTTATTATAAGTGATAAAATACATAAGTATGAGAATTTATTCTCATTTCTCTGCTCTGAAAAGAGGAGCCGTTAAGTCCAAAGGGAGGTGAAATTAATGAAAAATTATGAATTAGTTTACGTTGTAAGACCAAACGCTGAAGACGAAGTTAAAGAAGCTGTATTAAATAAAATACAAGAAGTAATCTCAGCTAATGGTGAAGTTGAAAAAGTTGACACTTGGGGAAACAAGAAATTAGCTTATCCAATAGCTAAATTCACTGAAGGTTTCTATGTGTTAGTAAACTTCAAAGCTTCTGCTGATCTTCCAAAAGAATTAGACAGAAACTTAAAAATAAACGAAAACGTAATAAGACATATGATAGTTTGTGCTTAATTAGCATATAACTAGTTTTATTATGAATAGGATGGTGCTTTTATGAACCATGTAGTATTAGTTGGTAGATTAACTAAAGATCCAGAATTAAGATATATACCTGGAAGTGGAACACCAGTTGCTAACTTTACTTTAGCTATCGATAGAGATTATGCTAAAAAAGATGGTACTAAAGATACAGACTTTATACCAGTAGAAGTAATGGGAAAAGCTGCTGATTTCTGTGCTAATTATATCTCAAAAGGTAGATTAGTTGCAGTTCAAGGAACTTTAAGAGTTGATAGATATCAAACACAATCTGGAGAAAATAGAACTTTTACTAAAGTAAGTGCTAAATCAGTACAAGCTTTAGAGAGCAATAAAAATAGATCTGAAAATCCATACGGAGAAGGTCATCAAGGTTCGCAACCG
This sequence comes from Terrisporobacter othiniensis, assembly GCF_000808015.1. Classification (GTDB taxonomy): domain Bacteria; phylum Bacillota; class Clostridia; order Peptostreptococcales; family Peptostreptococcaceae; genus Terrisporobacter; species Terrisporobacter muris. The sequence goes on from NZ_JWHR01000099.1 coordinate 25,644, forward strand.
ACTTTCGAACCTAACTTCGAGGCGCCACAAGGATTAGATCCAAATGGTTTCCAAGCAATAGATGATGACGAAATACCATTTTAGAAAAGGAGGGGACTTGAATGATAAACAAGAAAAGACGTAAAAAAAGAAAAGTTTGTCAATTCTGTGCTTCTAAAGATGCTAGAATAGATTACAAAAACACTCAAAGATTACAAAAATATGTAACTGAAAGAGGTAAAATATTACCAAGAAGAATATCAGGAACATGTGCTAAACATCAAAGAGAATTAACAGTAGCAATAAAGAGAGCTAGAAACATAGCACTTTTACCATATACATTAGATTAATAAAAATGCCTTCCATTGATTTATCAATGGTGGGCTTTTTTTTAATGCAAGGAGATTATATTGATCTCAAATATGTGTAAATCTAATTATTACTTGGAAAATTATAAATATGTATAATTTAATAATATAATGAAAAAAGGAAGGTATAAGCCCTCCTTTTTTCATTGTATGTTATCTTGTAAATTATGATATAATGTTTATATATTGAGGAGGGGAAGATTGTGCGAATAGAAAAGGGTTCTGATATTACAAAAAATGTAAAAATAATAGAATGGATAAAAAATGAAATACTAATAAGTGTAAGCAATTTGTTCAATCTATTATTCAAAGGAGTAAAACCTATTGACAATGGATTTCAAAATGCAATAGCTAATATAATTATGTTGTCATATCTTTTAGGTAAGAGATTAGGCATTAGTTTTGATGAAATAGATTATAAGATAAAAGAAAAAGCAAAAGAAGGAATAAAAGAAGAACACAGCATAGAAACATGGTTTGGAGATTTGTCAGAATTAGAAAAACATATAGACAATAGGGAGTGATATGGATTGAATAAAGATTTAAGACTATCAAGGGTATTGCCGATAGTCATTTTAGCTATAATATTAATATTAGTAAGCTTAAATGTTCCTCAGTTAAGTTTATTATTATTTATAATACCGATACCCTTTGCATTAATCGGAACATTATCAAATATTAAAAATAACATAATTTCATTAATAATTGCATTATTGGCTTTAATATTTTTTACTGAAACTACATACGCTGTTGATATATTTATAAACAGTATTGTTCCAGGAGCAATAATAGGTATTATAGCTAAAAGGGTTTTAAGTAAACAAGATAGCAATAAATATGAACCAATTTTTGCTGGTTCTATAGTATTTATAATTTCAATAGTTGTATATTATGTTATATCTAAATATGCTTTTAGGGTTGATATATTAGACGAACTAATACAGGTTTTCAACAAGAGTATAGAGGCGCAAAAAAGCTTACTACAATCTGCAACTAACTATGAGTTATTGGGTACAGAAGATATTATAGATACATTTAGAAATATAGTACCGTCTATATTATTTTTTAGGAGTATGATTTTATCAATAATTATATATTTGATTGAAATATATGCTCTTAAGAAAATGAAATATGGAGATTTAGGAGAAATAAAGTTTAGAAATTTTTATTTACCGGGAAATGCTATAGCTATTTCTTTTGTATTATATTTATTGATGTTAGGACTATCTTATATGAAAACACCGCTATACACAGATGCAATATTTCTAAACCTACAAATAGTGTTTAACTTTATGTTTATAATACAAGGTATATCTGTATCTATTTATTTTATAAAAAAATGGTTAAAAAATGGTGTAGGTAAAAAAGTTTTTATTGGTGCAATGTGTGTAGGTATATTTGGAATGACAGGAATTTCTTTCATAGGTATGATAGATAGTATATTAGATTTTAGAAATGTGAGATCCTACAAATCTATATAGGAGGATAGAAATGAGGAATAAACCGAGTTTTAAAATAAATATGCCAGAAATAAATATATATATATTGATTATCGGAATAACAAGTTTAATCCTACTTTTCTATAATTTATATATAGGAAGTTTGTTTTTCTTTGGCTTTATTTATATAGTGTTTCATAATTGGAGAATTGCTAATTTTAGAAAAAAAGAGTGGAATAGATATATTGAAACTTTATCTTTAGATATAGATGAAACAACAAAAAAGGCTATAATGAATTTACCTATACCCCTTTGTATTCTAGAGTTCGATGGAAATATATCATGGTATAATAAAAAGTTTTATGATATGACACAGTCGCCAGACTTACTTGGTGAAAACATCGATAATATAATTAAAAATATTAATTTAAGAAAAGTATTAAATGAAAATAAAGAAATGTATACTGAAGTAAGTTACAAAGATAGGGAGTATACAGTTGTTTATAATGTTATAAAAAATGAACAAAATAAGCAGGTAAAATATTTAATGATGCTTTATTGGATAGACAAAACTGAATATTTAGCTCTTACTCAAAAATATGAGGAAGAAAAAAATATTATAATGCTAATTCAAGTAGATGGATATGACGAAGTATTAAAGAGTGCTAATGAAGAAAAAAGATCATTAATTTCTGTAGAGTTAGAAAGAATATTATCTGGACTAGAAATATCCTTACAAGCTGCAGTAAAAAGAACGTCAAAAGACAAATACATAGTTATAACTAATCAAAAAGGTTTATCTAAATTGCAAGAAAATAAATTTACTATTTTAGATACGATAAGAGATATTGATTATGGAAATACACTTCCTGTAACTATAAGTATAGGTGTTGGAAGAGATGGCGATTCTATTTATGAAAATATTAAACTTGCAGCTGGAGCTTTGGACTTGGCCCTAGGTAGAGGTGGAGATCAAGCAATTGTAAAAACAAAAGATAAGTTTGAGTTCTACGGAGGGAAGTCTAAGGCTGTTGAAAAAACAACAAAAGTTAAATCTAGATTAATAGGTCATGCATTAAAAGAAATAGTATCTCAAAGTAAAACAATTTATATAATGGGGCACAAGTATCCTGATTTAGATGCTATGGGAGCAGCAGTTGGTATATTTGATATATGTAAATCCTTGAAGAAGGAAACGTATATAGTATTAGATACTGTTAATGAATCAATAGATGAGTTTGTAAGTAGGCTTAATAAATGTGAATATTATAAAGATTTATTTATAAGTAAAGAAGATGCAATAAGGAACTGTACTAGAGATACTCTAGTAGTTGTGGTAGATACTCATAGACCTAGTTATACGGAATGTGAAGAATTACTAGAAATTAGTAAAAAAGTAGCAGTTATAGATCACCATAGAAAAGGTGTAGAATTTATTCAAGATACTGTTTTATCATTCCATGAAATCTATGTATCATCTACTTGTGAAATGGTAACAGAAGTTGTCCAATATTTAGAGGATGATGTTAAAATAAATAAACTTACAGCAGAGGGACTTCTTGCAGGAATAAGTTTAGATACAAAGTTCTTTGCATTTAAAACAGGAGTAAGAACTTTTGAGGCTGCTTCTTATTTAAAGAAGGCAGGAGCAGATACTACAGAAGTTAAGAAGCTATTTAGAGCAAATGTGGAGGACTTTAAAACAAAAGCAGATATTATAGGTAATACACGTATTATTGATAATAGAATATGTATATCTTATTCAAAAACACAATCTGAAAATATAAATGTAGTTATTGCACAGGCTGCAGATGAACTATTAACAGTAAAGAAAATAGAGGCATCATTTGTATTAGGTGAGAAAGATAATACTATATTTATAAGTGCAAGATCATTAGGAAAAATAAATGTACATGTTTTAATGGAAAAACTAGGTGGAGGTGGACACATGGATATAGCTGGTGCCCAAATGGAGGGCATGTCTATCAAGGAAGCCTATGAAAAAGTAAATGAAATAATAGAACAATACTTAAGGGAGGAAGACTAAATGAAAGTAATATTATTAAAAGATGTTAAAGGAACAGGAAAAAAAGGAGAAGTTAAAGAAGTAAGCGATGGATATGCAAAAAACTTCTTATTACCTAAAAAAATGGCAGTAGTTGCTGATAATACAAATATAAAAGAGTTAAATGAAAAAAATAAATCAAAAGAATTAAAGGCTCAAAAAGAATATGAAGAGGCTGTTGAATTAGGAAAGAAAATGGAAGATATGTCAGTAACTATATACTCTAAAGCTGGTGAAGGTGGAAGATTATTTGGATCAATAACTTCTAAAGATATAGCAGAACAATTAAAGAAACAACATGGCGTAGAAGTGGATAAGAGAAAAGTATCACTTGATGAGCCAATTAGAGTTTTAGGTTCAAGATTTGTTGATGTAAAAATACATCAAAAGGTAACTACAAAAATAAAAGTAGATGTTAAAGAAAAACAATAAGCACTAGGTTGAGGTGATAATAATGGAGGATATAAGTAGAATTCCTCCACATAGCGTGGAATCAGAACAATCAATATTAGGCTCTATTATCCTTGATAAAGATGCAATTATAACTGTAGCAGAAACTATAAATCCAAGCGATTTCTATAAAGAAGCTCACAAGATAATATATGAGTCTATGCTAAAGTTAAATAGTAACAATGAGCCTATAGATTTGATAACATTAATAGAGGAATTACGAAAAGAAGGGCATTTAGATAATATAGGTGGTATTAGTTATTTAACAAGTCTTTCAACAATAGTTCCAACGACATCAAATGTAAAGTATTACGCCAACATAGTGAAAGAAAAATCTGTCATGAGGCAACTTATTAAGGCTTCTAATGAGATTATAAACTTAGGATATGATGCTTCTACAGATGTTCAGGAAATATTAGATAAGGCAGAAAAAAACATATTTGATATATCTCAAGAAAAATCTGGAGATGATATTCAACCAATAAACTTGGTACTACAAGATACCTTTGATATGATTGAAAGGTTATGTACACAAAAAAGTGACGTTACTGGAATAACCACTGGATTTGCAGATTTAAATAAAAAAATAAATGGACTACAAAGAACAGACTTGATTTTACTAGCAGCAAGACCTGCCATGGGAAAAACAGCATTTTCACTAAACCTTGTTCAGAATGCTGCATTAAAAGGTGATGCATCTGTAGCAGTGTTTAGTTTGGAGATGTCTAAGGAACAGCTTGTTCAACGTATACTTTCTGCACAATCTAATGTGGAACTAAGTAAAATAAAAACTGGTACACTTGGTGAATCAGATTGGCCAAGGATAATAGATGCCATGGCGGTATTATCAGAAGCCAATATTTTTATAGATGATACCCCAGGTATAAAAATATCAGAAATAAGATCAAAATGTAGAAGATTAAAGATAGAAAAAGGATTAGACTTAATCATGATTGACTACCTTCAATTAATGGAGGGGGAAGGGAAAAACGAAAATAGACAGCAAGAAATAGCTAAAATCTCTAGATCTTTAAAAATATTAGCTAAAGAATTGGATTGTCCTGTAGTTGCCCTTTCACAGTTATCTAGATCTCCAGAACTTAGAAAAGACCATAGGCCTATATTATCAGACTTAAGAGAGTCTGGATCTATAGAGCAGGATGCAGATATAGTTATGTTCTTATATAGAGATGAATATTACCATGAGGATTCTGAAAAGAAGAATATTGGAGAAGTCATAGTGGCAAAGAATAGACATGGTGAAACTGGAAATGTAGAATTAGTATGGTTTGGTCAAGTTCAAAAATTTGCCGACAAAGTTAGGGAAATATAAACACATATCCACAGAACAACCTTTCTATATTTAAGAAAAATGTGGATATTTATGAAAAAATAGTATTAAATACAGTAGATGCAATAAAATGTTATGCACAGTATCCACAAATTGTATGTGGATAAATGTGTATAACTAAATAAATATGTATAAAAGTTAATTATGAGTTGTTTATAAGATAAGGATATCTTTTAAACAACTCATAATTATGTCCAAAAATAAGTTAATAAGGAGGAGTATAAAATGAAGATAGAAATGTTTTTTGTATATCCAATTATGGGGATTGTTAATAAAGAAAGTAATTTATTCAGAATTGTGGATAATAATTTGAAAGAAACCTTAATAATTTATTTAATGGAAGAAAAAAATCAATATAATATATATATGATAAATACAATGACAGGAAATATATATAAAATATTTACTGGTAAGGACTTAGATGAAATTGATAAATTTAATGATTTATTTATTAGTAATAAGGTTAATATAATAAAGGGAAAAGACCTAGACGAAATAGAAGGATACATATTAAATTCAATTGAAAATTAAAAAAGTTGAAACTAAAACGAATATTTGTTAAAATATATAACGTAAGTGTTCGAAAATGAATTGAAAATAAATTATATATTAAATATTAGAAAATTTAGTATATAGATAATAGAGGTGAAATAAATGAAAACAGTAGCAGTTGTTGGTTCTCAATGGGGAGATGAGGGAAAAGGAAAAGTTATTGATTTTCTTGCTACTCAAGCTGACGTAGTAATAAGAGGACAAGGTGGAAACAATGCAGGCCATACATTAGTAGTAGATGGAAAGAAATTTGCGCTAAGATTAATACCATCAGGAATATTAAATCCAAATACTATAAATGTAATAGGAAATGGGATAGTATTTGACCCAAAAGGATTCTTTGAAGAAATAGAAATGCTTGAAAGCAATGGAATATGTACTAAAAATATTAAAATAAGTGATAGAGCGCATATAGTATTCCCATACCATAAGGAATTAGACGGATTAGCAGAAGAAGCAAGAGGAGATAACAAAATAGGAACGACTAAAAAAGGTATTGGTCCTTGCTATATGGATAAAACAGAAAGATCAGGAATCAGAGTTTGTGATTTAATGAATAAAGAAGTTTTTGCTAAAAAATTAAAACTTCAAATAGAAGCAAAAAATAAGATAGTTACAGGTGTATATGAAAAAGAAGCTATGTTTGATTTTGATGAAGTATACAATGAATTTATAGTATATGCAGAAAAAATGAGACCATATGTGGATGATACAACTGTAATAGTTTATGATGCAATAAGAGCTGGTAAAAAAGTATTATTTGAAGGTGCTCAAGGTACATTGCTAGATTTAGATCTTGGAACATACCCATTTGTAACTTCTTCTCATCCAATATCAGGTGGATTTGCAGTAGGTGCTGGTGTAGGTCCAAATATGATAAAGGATGTTGTTGGTATAGTAAAGGCTTATACAACAAGAGTTGGAGAAGGTCCTTTTGTAACTGAATTATTTGATGAAACTGGAGATAGAATAAGAACTCAAGGTCATGAATTCGGAACAGTTACAGGAAGAGCTAGAAGATGTGGTTGGTTCGATGCTGTTATAGTAAAATATGCAGCTAGAGTAAATGGATTAACTAGTATTTCATTCATGTTATTAGATGTATTAACAGGATTTGATAAAATCAAAATATGTACTGCTTATAAAATGGGAGATAAAATAATAAATAACTTCCCAGCTTCATTAGAAGATTTAGCAAAATGTGAGCCGGTATATGAAGAATTAGATGGATGGCATGAAGATATAACAAAGGTTGAGAACTTTGATGACCTTCCTGAAAATGCTAAGAAGTATGTAGCTAGAATAGAAGAATTAATAGATGTTAATATAGATTTAGTTTCTGTTGGACCAAACAGAACTCAAACAATAATAAGAAAAAATATATTCGCATAATGTTTCACATAGAACAAAAAGGAGAAAACTGTCAAAAGTTTTCTCCTTTTATTTATTTACATTAGATACTTTATTTTGCCATCTTAAATCAGCACCAACAAATTTAATCATTTTAAACTTATCAAAAATACGTGAAAAAATTCTTTGGGAATAAAGTTCACCAAGTTGTGCGGGATTAAGATTAGTAGAAATAATAGTTTTCTTACCATTTAATAAACGAGTATTTAGAATTATGAATAATTCACTAATAGTAAATGAGTTAGTAAGCTCTGTACCTAAATCATCAATTATTAAAAGATCACATTCAAATAAGTTTTCATAATCTTCTCTTGATAAATGATGATCAGAATTTCTAAACTTATACTCTTCTATGATTTCAAACATTTTAAAAGCTGTCTGATATATTACTAAGTATCCTTTATCAAGGAGTTCTTTGGCAATATAGCTAGACATAAATGTTTTTCCTAATCCTGTATCACCATAAAATAATAAGTTTTTGTCATTATCCTTATCAAAATCATAAATAAATTCATCACAATCAGATAAAATAAGTTGCATGTTTTGTCTAGGAGAAACTCCGGTACTTGGATCAACCTCTTCTGAAAAAATGCTATCATCATATGTGCACTGATTTTGTTTTTCTAACATTCTAGATAAATTAGACATTTTATATGATTCATTAATAAGAGCTTGTTTTAGACAATTGCATTTTTTCCCATTAGGAAGAAAACCTCTATCTTTGCATAAGTTACATTCATACTGAATATCAAGGTATCCCTTTGGAACATTCCAGCTGTCTAATAAAGCTTGTTTTTCATTTGTCAAAATTTGAATCCTCTCTTTAGCTTTCAAAGTAAGAGTTTCTCTATTTGATGGATTTTTAAGAACTAATTTCATCATTTCTAATCCAACTTTACTAATTTCATCCTCTATTTCTCTTACCTTAGGAATTTGCTTATAAACATCATTTTTTCTTTGTTCTAACAGTTTATCTGCTTTATCTCTTTTTCTTTCATAACCAATAAGTATATCTCTTAATTTTGACTCCTGCATTTAATCACCTACCTACTAAAATTTACCCTTTTGACTTTCCTTTAGAAGTTTTTCTAATTCATCAGGGCTGTAGTTTCTAAATGTTTCATTGATATTATGGAATCTTGTTTTAACTTTAGGAGCAGAATTATTATTTGAAGGAGTATTTTTTTTCTGTTGTTTTTTTTGATTAAATTCTTCCTCTAATCTCTCTATGTCATCTAAAGTTTTAACATTATTCTTTTTATATCTTTCGATTATACCATTTATATAAGATATAGAAGGGTTAGATGTATTTTTAGATTTACTACAAGCCTCTAGTATAATTTCTATATCCATATTGTACTTATCAATCCATATATCCATAATTCTTTTTTCTTCTGCACCAGGGTTTCTATTAAATCCAAGAGATTTAAAAATAAGTTTATGAATATCATAACGTTTCTTATCCTCGATTATACTATTTTCTATATCTTCAACAGTATAAAGACCTAAATCATACCAATTTCGAAGTATTCCTTCAATATAATTTAAATTTTTTGGAGTACCGTTATTTCTTTGTTTTGAAATCTCATAAGCATAAATAATAACATCAGGATTAACATTGAATTTTTCCCTAATATCTAATATTCTTAATTTTTCAGATGGATCAAGAAATCTTCCTATTATACGGTTTATACTATTAAACATTTTAGTTATGCTTGGATTTTCTCCAGCAGAAACTATTCTATCACTATTAGATTTAATAGAAGGTGTATTAATTTGCAGATTTTCAACATATAATCTTTTTAGATCTAAAAACTCAATAGAATAATCAAAGTCATCTGGACTGTCGTTCTTATGCATTTTTACTATGTTTTGCTTTTCCCAGAACTTCCATGCATTTATAACATCTGATAAAGGAACTTCTAAAATTCTAGAAATGGACCTGTTATCAAATTTAGGATCTGGTATGGAAGAACACACTTGTCTATATGCTAAAAGATATACCTTTGTGTATAATCCATCGCCCATAGGCATATATATATCTATGAAGATGTTTGGGATGGTTGTCTCACCAAAATCTATATCATTTTCTTCTTTATAAAAAAACATATAATCACCTCAGCTTCAATTATAACATAAAAGCTATTACAAATTTATATTGGAAGTTTTAAAAAAAAATATTCATTAAAAAGGAGGTATAAATTGGTTATTAAATTTGATAAAAAGAGAAGAAGGTTATTTTTTATAATACTAGCCCTTTTAATCATTATAGTGGGAAGTATACGTACATTTATACTTACTAACCAAAGAGAAACTTTTACTCTTCAAGATGAAAAAAATAAAAATGAATACACTATAGATGTAATATATGATGATGAAACTAATCGTATTTTATGCAACGAAAGTTTAGTTTATCAAAATAATACGAAAACCACATTAGATAAAATTTATTTACATATTTACCCCAATGCATTTTGTGAAAAAGAATCAGTGCCTTTTGAAAATTCAGAGATGAACAGAGCCTATCCAAATGGATTTAATGAAGGATATATTGATCTTAAAAATGTGTTGAGCAATAATGATAAATTAAAGTATGAAATAACAGGAGATAAAAATGATATTTTAGAAATCAAATTGGACAAATTGTTAAAAGCAGGTGAACAAGTAAAAATAGATTTAAAATATAATGTAAAGCTACCTAATTGTCTTGGAAGATTTGGTTATGGTGATAATACAGTAAATGTAACAAATTGGTTTCCTATAGCATGTGTTTATGATGACAAAGGATGGAATCTAAAAAGTTATGAAACAGTAGGAGATCCATTTTATAGTGACACGAGTAATTTTAAAGTAAAAATACTAGCACCAGTAAAATATAAGCTAGCAACTACAGGAGAAATAACAGAAAAGAAAACAGATAATGAAAAAATATTATATACCATAGATGGTAAGATGGTTAGAGATTTTGCTTTTATTTTAAGTGATAAATTTGTAGTAAATAAGAGTAACTATAAGGATATTGTTATAAATACATATAATTTAAATGATGATATGAGCCAAGAATCTATGGATGTGGCTAAGTCATCCATAGAGATTTTCAGTAACTTATTTGGTGATTATCCATATGATACATATTCAGTAGTAGCAAGTGACTTTTTTATTGGTGGAATGGAATATCCTATGTTATCTATGATAGATGAAAATCTATATAATAAAGAAAACAAGTTTTTAATGGAATACGTAATAGCTCATGAAACAGCCCATCAATGGTGGTATAGTGTTATAGGAAATGATGAAGTAAATGAACCTTGGTTAGATGAAGCATTGACAGAGTACTCTACTATTCTTTACTTTGAAGAAAAGTACGGAAAAGAAACTGGAGACAAGTTAATGAAGACTATGGAGGTTCAATCAAGAAACTATAAACCAAGTGATATATTTAAGGCAACAACAGAGTATAGGGATTCCTCAGAGTATAGCTTAAGTGTTTATACTAAGGGGGCAGTAGCTTTTAATGAAATAAGAAAAGAAGTTGGAGATGAAGTATTTTTTAATACTTTAAAAGAATACTATAGTACATATAAATTTAAAAATGTTAATGGATCTCAATTTGTTGATCTTTGGAAGAGTAAAGGTGTGGATATTGAAAAAATTATAAAAAAATGTAAATAAAATTTTTGCCAGAGCATTGAAAAATAATTTAATGCTCTGTTTTTTTGGTATAATATAAGTTATGAGAAAAAGAGAAAAGAGGTGCACCATGTTGAAGTATTGTTCTATAGGAAGCGGAAGTAGCGGGAATTGTCACTTTGTTAGTTACAAAGATACTAATATATTAATAGATGCAGGCCTTAGTGGTAAAAGAATAATGACAGGTTTAGATGAGATAAATGCTGATATAGAAAAGATAAAGGGCATATTTATAACACACGAACATTCTGACCATATAAAGGGTGCAGGAATATTATCTAGAAAATTGGACATACCTATTTTTGCAAATGTAAAAACATGGTGTGCTATGAAAGATAAATTAGGAAATGTAAAAGAAGGTAATATGAAAGTTTTTGAAAATGATAAAACTTATAGTATAGGAGATTTGGGAATTAAGCCATTCTCAATCCCGCATGACTCAAGTGATGCTGTAGGGTATAATTTATTTTCAGAGCAAGAAAAAATGTCAATTGCTACGGATATAGGATGTATAACTGATAATATTAGACAAAACTTATATAATTCAAAACTTGTAGTACTGGAGTCTAATTATGACCCAAATATGTTGATGATGGGAAGTTATACCTATAGTTTAAAAAGAAGGGTAATGTCTGATTGTGGACATTTATCAAACGAAGAAGCAGCCAAATTCTGTGTAGAGTTAATTAATAATAATACAGAATCAATATTATTAGCTCATTTAAGTAAGGAAAATAATTTTCCAGACTTAGCTTTTGCAACATCTAAGAATGTACTGGCAAATAATGATATGATAATAGGAAAAGATTTAGATTTAGAAGTTTTATCAAGAGATACAGTTTCAAAAGTCTTTGAACTGTAAAATTTGCTTAGCTAATATTATCTTTGAGCGACGTGTTGGCAAATTATTTTGCTATTGATTCAGATACATCTGTTGTTTAAAAGATAAAGTTAATAAGAGGAGAAAAATATGCGTATTAGTGTAGTTTGTGTAGGAAAAATAAAAGAGAAATATTTAAAATTAGGAATAGATGAATTTTCAAAAAGATTATCAAAATATTGCAAGTTAGAGGTAATAGAATTGGATGATGAGAAAGCTCCTGAAAATCTAAGTGATAAAGAAATGATGATGATTAAGGAGAAGGAAGGAAAGAAGATTCTAAGTAAAATAAAGGACAACTCCCATGTGATAGCACTTGCTATAGATGGAAAGAATTTGTCATCTGAAGAGTTGGCAGATACAATAGACAATCTAGGCGTTAGAGGGACTAGTCATATAGTATTTGTTATTGGTGGTTCTTTAGGGCTTTCTGACGATGTGATGAGAAGAGCTAATTATAAGTTATCTTTCTCTAAGATGACTTTCCCTCACCAGTTAATGAGGTTGATATTGTTGGAGCAAGTTTATAGAGCTTATAGAATAAATAATGGAGAACCGTATCATAAGTAAGTGATACGGTTTTTAATTTTATGGAAATGTATATCGTGTTAATCAAAAAAGAAAACTATATGGTACATTATTTTTAACATAAAATTAATATACTGTATCTATGCAATAAATGTGAAATAATGTAAAATTATTTATAAAATGAATTAGTAATGTACATTAGATGTAAATTAAACATATTCAAAATAATAAAAATTAATATATAAAGGAGGAATTCTATGACAGAACTAATGATAATTAGTGGTTTAGTATTAATTATTTGTATAACTTCGACTAAGGTTTTATATAAATTTGGAGTGCCGATGCTTCTTATATTTATTGTACTGGGGATGTTATTTGGATCAGATGGATTAGTTGGAATTTATTTTGATAACTATGAATTAGCAAGTAAGTTATCTTCCCTAGGCTTAGTATTTATTATGTTTTATGGAGGTTTCGGAACAAACTGGAATATGGCTAAACCTATAGCAATTCCATCAATATTGATGTCTTCATTAGGAGTTGCAATTACGGCAGGTCTTACAGGTTTATTCTGCCATTTAGTAATAAAGACTACATTATTAGAAGGATTGTTAATAGGAGCAATAGTTGCCTCTACAGATGCTGCATCAGTATTTGCTGTTCTAAGAGCTCAAAAATTAAATTTAAAAGGATCATTAGCATCACTTTTAGAAGTAGAAAGTGGAAGTAATGATCCGATTGCTTATATGATGACCCTTATAGTATTGACTATGATGAAGAGTTCTGGCGAATTAAGCTTGAGCACAGTAGTACCTATGATACTTATGCAAATTATATTTGGCTTAATAGTGGGCTTTTTATTTGCAAAGGGTACAGTTTATATACTTAGATATTCAAACTTTGAAGTAGATGTATTTTATACAATTTTTGTGACGGCAGTTGCAATACTTTCATATTCATTTAGTGAGTTTTTTGGAGGAAATGGATATTTAAGTGTGTATATTGCAGGAATAATAATAGGAAATAGTAAGATACCTAAAAAGAAAAGTATGTTTCATTTCTTTGATGGTATTTCATGGATTATGCAAATTGCATTATTTTTTATGCTAGGCCTTCTATCTTTCCCATCAAGACTACCTTATATTACAGCAACTTCAGTATCGATATCTGTATTTATGATATTAATTGCAAGACCGCTAGCTACATTTATAATTCTTAGCCCATTTAAATTTACAATTAAGGAAAAACTATTTATATCATGGGTTGGACTTAGAGGAGCGGCATCTGTTGTTTTTGCAATATTTGCAGTTACATATGGAGTCAATATAGAAAATGATATATTCCATATAATATTCTTTATAGCTTTATTTTCTGTTGCGATACAGGGAACACTTATACCTAAGGTTGCTAGCTTACTAGATTTAGTCGATACAGAATATGAAGGTTCAGTTCTGAGAACATTTACAGATTATACAGGAGAAATAAATACTGATTTGTTAGAGGTCAACATATCAAATGATAGCAAATGGATAAATAAAATGATTATGGATGCAAATATACCAGAAGAAATACTTATTGTTATGATAAAACGAGATAATAAGATATTAGTTCCTAAAGGATCTACTGTAATAAAAGGTGGAGATACCCTAGTTCTAAGTGGTAATAATATAAAAAGTTTAATATAAATTAGTTTATGAGACTAAGTTTAAGTATTATTATGGGTTGCTAAATAAACAAGGCAACTCATTTTTGTGTTTTTAGGAATAAATTGTGTAAGCATAAAAATAGTTTCATAATCTAAGTAAACTAAAATATAAAAACTACAACAATGGCAATAGCTTTAGGGAGTAATAGATATTATAATATAATTTATATCACATTAACTTATATAACATATAATCGATGGATAATATAAATAATATTAAAATAAAGATTATAATTAAAGTATTAAAATAAATATTCTTATATAGGATAAGGATATTAAAAAACTTATATACACCTTAATAAAAACAAATGGAGAAAATTATGAATAATAAAATTTCAAATAAATTTATTACAATGATTAAGTACAATTTTAGCACATTAATTTTATTTGAACTAATTCACAAATTAATAGCTTTACTTATGATTCCAACCTTTAAATATATAGTTGATATATCAATGTTTAGTTCAAATATAAAGTATGTAAATGTAGATAATATTATAAATTTATTAACTAATCCAATATCACTAATCTTAGTAATATTAATAGTGATAGTACTAGCTTTTTATATGATATTTGAATTTATTTCTTTGATTATATGTTTAAATGAGTCTGTTCAGTATAAAAAGATTGGATTATTTGAACTTGTTAAAATATCAATAAATAGATGTATAGAGATATTTAAATTTAAAAACATATTATTAGTATTATTCGTACTGTTAATAATTCCATTAACTAATTTAACTTTAACATCTACTTTTATAGGAAAGTTGAAGTTACCAGATTACATACAAGATTACATAAGTTCTAATCATGTACTGAATATAATCTATCTTTTCGTTATGTTGATTTTATATATATTGGTTATCAGATGGATTTTCAGTATTCATGAGATTACTTTATCAACAAATACATTTAAAGAGGCTAGAAAAAATAGTGTAAGAATTACAAGAGGTAAATATATTAAGCTAATTGTTGTTTCTGTTGGGTTATTTATATTAACCTCAATTATAGGATATATAATTTATAAAGCTTCAATTATATTGATAGGGTTATGGACAAAATATTATATTCCAAGGTATTATGATTCAGATACTGATTTAAAAAGCATATTTATAAATAGGTGTTTCATAATTAATGAATACGCAGTAGTTGTTTCTATGATATTTAACGCTATAATTAATATGGGTATTATTTCATCACTTTATTATGAATATAAAGGCATTGATATTCATAAATTTAATCCTAAAAAAATAAAAAGCCAATATTAAAATCTATTTCTAAATTAATAGTAATATTATTTTTATTCCAACTTGAATCCATGGGATTTTCATACTTAACCCAAAATGATGCATTTAATACATCATTTTTTTACAATACAACAGCTACAGGTCATAGAATTTCAGCTGCAAGAGCTCCAGAAAATACACTAGCAGCACTACAAGAAGCTATTAATGGTGATGCAAAATATATAGAAATAGATGTGCAAGAGACAAAGGATGGAGAGTTAATTATAATTCATGATTCGAATTTTAAGAGAACTACAGGTGTATATAAAAATACCTGGGAAGTTAATTATGATGAAGTTAAAACATACGATGGCAGTTACTTTAGTTCAGACTTTTCTGGAGAGAAAATACCAACCCTTCAGGAAGTAATAGACAGCGCTAAAGGTAAAGTGGAATTAGTTATAGAGATAAAACTTAATGGTCATGAAAAAAGTGATGTAACGAAAAGAGTTTTAGACTTAATTAAAGCCAATAAAATTGAACATCAGAGTATTATAGCTTCCATGGATAAAGATGTATTAAAAAGGGTTAAGGAATTAGATTCAAGCATTGAAACATGTTATTTAACTGCAGTAGCATATGGTAACCTTTATAATTGGGACTATGTTGATAGTATAATTACAGATAACCCATATTTAGTTTCGGATTCTATTTTTTGGAAGAAAAATGGATATATTAATAAAGTAGCTAATGCCTTATTTAATAAATAATAATGAAATTTAGATAAGTAATATTTAATTTTTATATAGTAAGGAGTTGCATGACTAAATTTTAATTAGACATGCAACTCCTTTATTAATTTATATGGTTTTATTTTTATTACTATTTATGATATTTAAACTTTGGAAGTAACTCATGCATAAATATATGCTATACATAAGAATTACAATTGATGATAGCATATTTTTTAATATACCTACATCTACAAGCTCAAGTATCATAACATAAATTAATTTAGTTACGAATAATGAGTGTAAGATAGTTAATGATAGTGGTGTAATAAATATTGTTAACACCTGTATAAAAATAGCTTTCTTTATATGTTTCTTTTTTATACCAAGTTTTCTTAATAGATTAAATTTTTCTTTATTTGAAGTTGACTCTGAAAGTTGTTGTAAAGCAAGTACTGTGCCTGATGATATTAACAAAATAATTCCTAAATATACTGATATGAAAGAAAATGTAGTATTAAGTGCAATTTTTTCTCCATCTATTACTAATTTTTGGTCTAACATGTATTCATAATTATTAGAATTATCTTTTATATTATAAAAAGCATCTAAAAACATGTTATCATAGTTATTGTTTGACTCAGTATAGTTAACATTTAAAATAGTCATAGTAGGATTTAGATTATCTAAAACTATATCGGGAACAATAATTGTACCAAAGTCTGTGGCATTTACATTGGAGCTATATGTTAAATTATATAATTTTGAATCTTTTAATTTAAGAATATTACTATTTATATTTATCGGTTTTGGTTTACTTTTTATATAATTTTCATATACTTGTTTATATTATTTTATATCATAGTTTATCAAGAATTCATTATTATTTAAATGTATTTCATTTAAACTTCGTTGCTTTTTAACAGAGTTATAATTACTAATTCCAACAACATTAAGTGGTTCAAAATTATTATCTAAACCGAAATTATTATATTTAAATTATTATAGTATATTTTTTTAACCTTTTTTAAAGATATTATAATGAAGTCAGATACTGAGAGAAAGAATAAATAAGTACCAATAATAAGTAGAATTATACAAGTAGTAAACACCATTATATATCCAAGTGAGGTACGTGGATCAGTAGTGAAGAATACTATATAGGATGCTATGGTACATATTATAGACAAAGTAAAAAATATTAAATTAGAAGCTTTTCATGGTGAATCAGAAGACTCATTTTTTTATCTGAATTTATTAAATGTATTAAATTATACTTAAGCATATTTTTTGTTGAAATGGTTAACTATTAATAGTACTAGTGCGAAAAATACTATTGTTTTTATCGTAGATACAAATGAAAATGAAAATTTAAAATCTAAAGAACTAATTGTTAACATTTTAGTTGCAATCATACAGAGTCCCTGAGAAGATAATAAGCCTATGACTACAGTTTCCCTAAACATTAATTTATTTATATCTCTTTTATCCATGCCAAGAGTTATATAAATACTGAACTATTTTTTTCGCTTCTTCATGATAAAGTTATTAGAATATGCTATTAGAAATCCAAATATAATACATATTACTATAGAGAACGTTGTTAAAATGATTCTCGACATATAGATACTTGAATCCAAAATTCTATTTCCATTTAGTAGTGACAAAGTATCATCTAAGGCATTAAATGAATATAAAAGTACCACACCAAATGCTAGTGTAATAAAGTAAACAGCATAATCATTAATACTTTTCTTTGCATTATTTCTTGTAAGTTGCTTAAAAGACTCTCATGAAATGTGAGAAACATACTTTTTTTATGAATTATTCTAGAAAACATGTTGATTGTCACCTCTAAGAAGTGAGATTATACTAATTATTTTGTCGAAGAATTCTTTACGAGTATAATCTCCACGAACTAGTTCATTGAATATTTTTCCGTCCTTTATAAATAATATTCTTTTGCAGTAACTAGCAGTAAAGGCACCGTGTGTTACCATTAATATAGTTGCTTTTAATTCTTCATTTAATAATTCAAGATTTTCTAAAAATATCCTTGCAGATTTAGAGTCTAATGCACCAGTAGGTTCATCTGCTAATATTAATGAAGGTTTTGTAATTATCGCTCTTGCACATGCTATTCTTTGTTTTTGTCCACCATATATTTCATAAGGATACTTATTAAGTATCTCTCTAATTCCTAGTTTTTCTGAAATTTTATTTATTTTAGAATCTATTTTCTTTGGCGATTCACCTGTAATTGCAAGGGCTAATGCAATATTATCACGAGCAGTAAGCGTATCTAGTAAATTGAAATCCTGAAATATGAATCCAAGTTGCTCCCTACGAAACTTAGATAATTCATCTTCACTCATTTTGGTAATATCTTGACCAGAAATATGAATGTTTCCAGCAGTGATGCTATCTATAGTAGAAATACAGTTTAAAAGAGTAGTTTTACCACTACCTGAAGCTCCCATAATTCCAATATATTCTCCCTTTTCAACATCAAAACTTATATTATCAACAGCCTTAGTAAGGCTTCCTTTATTTCTATAGTATTTTTGACTCTTAATATTTTATTCATAATAATTACCTCCTTTTATTTATATCAATGATACCATTCATACAAATAGGCTATCTACAAATTTATATAACAGAAATATAACATCTTTGTAATATTATGAACAATTAATCAAAGTAGTAAAGGTTTCAAATAGAAAATTATTTGCAATAAAAAAAGGCTATTATATATCCTTAATAAACGTCAATTTAACAGTTGTGCATTTTTCAAACTCACTTGAAATATCAATATCAACTTCCAACTTATTACATAATTTTTTACATAGATATAAACCTATTCCCGTAGAAGTAGATTTTATCCTGCCATTAACACCGGCGAATCCTTTTTCAAATACTCTAGATATATCTTCTTTTGGAATACCTATACCATTATCTTTTATATAAAGACATATTTTATTATTAATCTCTTCACTGTAAAATTCTATTGTAGGTTTATTAATCCTATATTTAATAGAGTTACTTATAATTTGACAGATGATAAACTCTATCCATTTGGAATCTGATAAAATATAAAAATATAAATCATGTAGCATAGTCTTCATACCAATATTAATAATTTCTTTTGATTTATTTTTAATAGTATTAGTTATAATGTATTTAAGATATAATTTTTTTATATGATAATCCTTCTCCACTGTATCACTCTTTGTAACATAAAATACTTGCTCTATATAATCATCTATTTTATCAATTTCCTCTTCTATACTTAAGGTAGTAATGTTTTTATTATTTTCAATCAAAAGCTTAGATGTAGAAATAGACGTTTTAATTTCATGTACCCATGTTTCTATATATTGTCGATATTCTTTAAATTTATTATTGTAGCCAGATGTTATATCATTTATATATTTACTTTCAACCTTTAGAGATTGGTACAGTATTTGACCTTCTATAAAGTTTGGGATTTCTATTATTTCTGTAATATAAGATTTTTCATCTAATTCACTGAATGTATCAATAAAATCATTGTAAAATTTTTTTCTTCTTATAAAATCTATTACTAATATCAATATAAAGCTGAATAAAAATATCATTTCAGTGAAAATTATATAGTTTATATTTATTTCAACTAAAAATATAAACATAAACGTAATAATCAGTGTAAGTAACAATATGAGAATACTAATAGACTTATCTTTTATGTATTTTAATATTGTCATACCATATACCCTATTCCTCTTCTAGTGATTAAATAATTTTCAAGTACAATGCTATCTAATTTTTTCTAAGTCTATTAACATTAACTGTTAATGTATTGTCTTCTACAAACTCTGACATTTCCCACAAAGAACTTAGTATTGCATTTCTAGGAATTATATTTGCACTATTTTCAATTAATAGCTTTAAAATGCCAAGCTCAGTTTTAGTAAGCTCAATGCTTTTACCATCATGAGACACATGCCCCCTTAAAACATCTAAAACAGCACCATTATGACTTATTATAAGAGAGTTGCTATTTCCATAACACCTTCTTAATACAGAAGAAATATGTGCAAGAAGTATCCTTGGATTAAATAGTTTAGTAATAAAATCATCTGCACCTAAATTCATAATTTCTAATTCATCAATATCACTTTTGCTACTTGTAACTACAATAATAGTTATGTCTAATTCTTTTCTCAACTTTTTGCATATATAAAAACCATCATATATAGGTAAATTTATAACAAGAATATATAGATTAATTGTAAAACCGTATCACAATTAAGTGATACGGCTCTTAATATAAAACTAATAAATTTATTGAAAATTATATCCATATAAAAATACATTTAATTTAGCATCTACATAATTAAAATATATTTCTTTTTCATTTAATTTATTGAAATTTTGACTATCATAAAATCCATAGTTGCATCTGCTATCTGTAAATAAATATAAAGATTTTACATCCATACTTTTCATATAATCAGATAAGTATTTAACTAAAGTTTTTCCAACACCAAGTCCTCTAAACTCTTTAGATACAACAAATAACTGTATACATCCTTGGAACATATCTTCTTTTCCTTTTATTATATCTTTATATGCATCTGGAATTTTTAAGAACTCTTTAAATAAAATTTGATTTTCTGCATTATTCATTATTAATTCAATTGTATTATTGTCAAACTCTAAAGACTCATTAAGATTGATTATACGATTTTTATCATTTTTAGCATTTCCCAAAATAAAACCAATTACTTTATCATCTTTTGTGGCAACTTTACTAAATGAAGTATCTAAAATGCAGTCTTGAAGATACCCACTTAATACAATATCTAGTAGTTGCTTGTCTTTAATAAAATCAGAAAATCCAAATGCTTCTCCAATCAATTCTTTAATAGTCTCATAATCTGATTTCATTATATCTCTGTAAATTACCTTGTTCATATTCATAAAATATCCTTTCATTTAATTTGATTTATATTTATACAACAAATACTGTATAATGATAATAATCTCTCCCCTAAGAGCAGAGTCAATAAAAAATAAAAAAGATGGTGATAAAATGGAAAAACTATTCTCCATAGGAGAAGTTTCTAAAATTAAAGAAATTACAATAAAAGCTTTAAGATATTATCATAAAATGGGAATTCTTATACCGAAGTATATCGATGAAACTACAGGATATAGATACTATTCTATAGATCAGTTTGTATATATAGATATTATAAAAGGTTGTAGATCATTAGAAACTAGTATAAAGGAACTTCAAGAAATTTTTCGAGAATGTAATACTGATAAGTTGCTTGAATTTTTAGAAATAAAAAGATGTGAAGCTAAAGAAAAGATAAATAAAATGAACCAGGTGATTGAAAAAATTGACATGCTAAAGGAAAGTATAAATTCATCAAAGGAAATATTGCATGAAAATGAAATATCAATTAGTTTTTTTAAACCTCGTTATATAATTGTCCTACCATGTAAAGAAGCAGGTAGCTTAAAAGAATTACTTTATTATTCTGATTTAGAAAAATTAGTACTAGAGAAAAATATAAAAATATCTGTACAAAGAGGAATTATATATAATATTAATTCTAGTGGAGATACAGAAGTTAAATATGTATTTAATGGAATTGAAGAAAATAAAAATATAAAAGTTGATGAAAGTATAAAAGTATTGCCCGAAGGTAACTATTTAACTATAGTTTACAATAGGGAAAATGAGAAAGAATGTATTAAAAAAATATCTAATTATATAAGGGAAAATAATATAAAAGTTGATAGTATTATAGAATTTGATTTATTTAATGATATTTTTGATACTAAAACTTATAGTACCCAAATTCAGATTTTTTTAGGTTAATAGAAATATGAAAGAAAATAAAAAGTGAAAAATAGCCTTAAACATTCAAGTAAAATGTTTAAGGCTATTTATTTATATATATAAGTTATTATTTTTTAAATATGCCAAATGGCTTTCCAACTGGTAAGAATACTCTTCCGAAGTGAGTATTTAACACAGCAGCACCACATCCGTAGAATCCTACTAAAGCTATTGCCATTTCAGAGTATGCAGCTAATGAGTGCATAGCATGTTCCATTATACCGAATGAAGATAATGATAATCCTATGAATAAGAAGTCTATTAAAACAAATATTGTAAATAATACCTTATGAGTTTCCATAGCACCTATAGTCATGATTACAGAGAATATTAAGAATCCTAAGTAAGCAAATCCTAATTGTTTAACGTCAACAGTAGCTGCTAATTCAGCTCCAAATACACCAGCTTTTATTAACCAAGTAAATCCAACTGCATACCAGAACATTGCATAAGCACCGAATGCTGTAGCACCGAATGTATTATCATGCTTGAAATCATTTATACAAGCTATTAATTGAGCAGTAGCTCCTAAGAATATTGCCCAAGGTAAAACGTAAGATACACCTGAAGTTAATCCTAATTTTTGAGATGAAGCAACAAATGTTATTAATGCTAATCCAAAAAGTCCTAATGCTGAAGGATCAGCAGTTACAACTTTAACTTTTGTTTCGTTTGTCATTATGAGACCTCCTATAAATGTTTTATATAAAAAGTATTTTGTATACACATACTAATCTATAATACCAAAAAATTTGCTCCAGGTATACAAAAAAATTTAAATAGTTAATAATTGGTGCAACTTAGAGATACCAAGGGGTAGGATATCGTATTCATAACACAAAAATAACAAAAAATATAAAAAAATGTTTAAGTTAAAAAAGAAGGGGGAATAAATATATTAAAGAAAATGATAATTATTATCAATTAAGATGTAGTAATAAAACTTAAAACAAAACTTTTTGTAATAAACAAATAAAAAATATAACATTATAGGTGGTGACGGTTATGGATTTAATAACTAAAATAAGAAAAAACACAGGAGCTTTACATAGTGCAGCAGAGCATTCGGGAATTTTAAAGAGAATAGTGGATGGAAATGCATCAGTAGATGGTTATGTAGAATATTTATTTAACCTTAGTGAAATGTACAAGGTAATAGAAGAAACTATAGAAAATAATAAAGATAATGAAGTTGTTAAAGAGTTTGCAACACCAGAATTATATAGATATAAATTAATAGAAAAAGATTTAGAATATTTTTTAGGTGAAAACTCAAATAAATATGAATTATTATCATCAACTATTGCCTTTGTAGAAAAAATAAAAGAAATAGGTAACACAAATCCAGAATTGATAGTAGCGTATGCATATACTAGATTTATAGCAGATTTATTTGGAGGTAGAACATTCGTATCTTTATTGGGTGTAAATTATAAAGTTCCTGCAGAAGGATTAAACTATTATAATTGCGATGGAATAAAAAATATAAGAGCATACGTTATGAACTATGCTGCAAAAATTAATGATATGAAACTATCTTCAGAATTGGAAGAAAAATTAGTAGTTGAAGTAAGCAATGCTTATATCTATAATTTGGCTATATCCCAAGAATTAGAGGCTAAGTTATATATGAACTAGAAAAATACTTTAAAGTATTTTTCTAGACACTATACATTTAAAATGCATTAAGAAGGCTATACCACTTTTGGTATAGCCTTCTTAATATTTATCTTATTTTTTCTTTATCCCAAATAAAGACTTTATCAGGATTATTTAAAGCGCCAAAAATATTCTTTTTAGAACCAGGCATATCTTCGTTTAATCTAGATACAAGTTCTTTTATATTTTGTCTATTAGTTTTTCCATCAGCTGGGCAAGGATTTTCTATAATTGGATAATTATAATCTTTAGCAGCCTTTTTCGTCATATATTCTTCAACATAAATCATAGGTCTAATTATAGTTAATTGCTGTCTATCCATATGAGTTTTAGGAGAGAAGCAACTTACTCTACCTTCATAAAGCATTGACATTAAGAAAGTTTCAATAGCATCATCTCTGTGATGTCCTAATGCAACTTTATTGCAACCTAATTTTTTTGCCGTATCATTAAGGGCTCCACGTCTTAAGTTTGCGCATAATGAGCATGGATTTTTTTCTTTTCTAATATCGAATACAATTTCTTTTATATCTGTTTGAACTTCATGATAAGGTATTGATAAATCTTTACACAGTTTATGAAGCGGAGTGTTGTCAACTCCTCCTGGATTTAAAGTTATAGCTATTAGATCAAATTTTTCTGGTGAAAATCTTTGATAACTTTTTAATATATGAAGTAATGCTAAACTATCCTTTCCTCCAGATAAACCAACTGCTATTTTATCATTTTCTTCTATCATATTAAAATCTTTAATTGCTTGACGAGTTTTGCTAAGTAGTTTTTGCATATATATTCCTCCCAATATATAAATTAAAATCTAACAATTTTCAAATTTTAAAATTAAATAACTTAATTATTATAACAAAGTTGAAAAATAGTAACAATTATAATAATTTGGATAAAATTCAATAAAAACTTAAAACTATTTTATATACATATTGAAAAAGTCTAGGATAGAGAAAATATATGGATTAAAATAGAATTATATAAATATAACTAAGGAGTTGAGTTTTTGAAAGATCAAATAATTAGGAAAATTTTTAATGGATTAATATATATTCATATACTGCATCATGGTAATGAGCAATGTTTTTATGGGAGTTGGATGATTGAAGAATTAAAAGAACATGGATATAATATAAGCCCTGGAACATTATATCCAACATTAAAATCAATGGTAGATGAAGGATATTTACTTAAAGAAGAGAAAAATGTTAATGGGAAAATAAGAAAATACTATAAGAATACTGATAAAGGTAATGAATTATTAAATGATTTAAAGGAAAATTTAAAAGAGTTAGTAAATGAAGTTTTATAAAAGAAGTAAGATATTGTAAATCAATATCTTATCTTTTTTATTGTAAAAATTTATTATACATGTTAATATCAAATTATGATATCGAAAGATGATATTGATAGAGGATGGATAAGTGAACATTATAGAAAATAGACAGAGTATAAGAAAATGTATTATACAAATATCTCTTGTAGAAATATGATATGCTCAGTCTAAAGATATAAAAAGAAGAAAAGTAGACGAAAAAAAGTACATTATAATGTTTGGTAAGTGAGGAATATATGAAAATAATTCAGCTAGATAATATAAGATATGAAGATAATGAAAATGTGATTTTAGATGGAATTACAATAGATATAAATAAAGGAGATTGTATATCTATAATAGGTGAATCTGGAAGTGGAAAAAGTACATTATTAAAAATATGTGGAGATTTGATAGAAGTAAAAGAAGGAAGTATTAAGTTTAAAGGAAAAGAATACTCTTATTATGAATCAACGGACTTAAGGAAAAAAATTAGTTATTCTATTCAAATACCATATTTGTTTGGAAATACAGTTTATGATAATTTAGAATTTCCTTTTAAAATAAGAAATAAAGAAATAGACAATGAAAGAATAATTAATTTGTTGAAGAGATTTAAACTAAAAGAAGATATAATAAATAAAAATATAAATTTATTATCTGGAGGAGAGAAACAAAGAATAGCTTTTATAAGAAATATTATTTTTACACCAGAAGTTTTATTGTTAGATGAAATAACATCTGCTTTAGATATTGAAAATACAAAAATTATAGAAGATTATATAGAAGAACTAAATAAAGAAGGAGTAACTATATTATGGGTTACTCATAGTGAGAAACAAAGTGAAACTATATTCAATAAAAGGATAACTGTATCAAAAGGAAAAATTGAAAAATTAGAGGAGTTTAACTAATGAAAACAGAGGCGTTAATTTTATCATCAGTATTACTAATAATTCCTATTATGATTTCATACAAAGAAAAATTAGAATTAAATAGAGATATTATAATTAGTATGTTAAGAGCAATAATTCAACTATTAGTAATTGGATATGTATTAGATTTTATATTTGGGCTAGACAAGTTAATTTATACAGCTGTATTAGTCTTAGTAATGATTTTTAATGCAGCCATTAATACAAGGAAAAAAGGATTTCTTATAGCAAATCAAGTTTTAATATCATTTATATCTATTTCTATAGGAACGGTCGCTACTTTAGGTATTTTAATTGGATCAAAAGCAATAGAACATACTCCTAATGAAGTAATACCTGTAGCAGGAATGATAATAAGTAATTCAATGGTTGCCATAGGACTAAGTTATAGAAACTTAGTTAATAATTTTAAAAATAATTCAATAGCAGTCGAAGTTAAGTTATCCCTAGGAGCAAGCATAAAAGAAGCATCAGCTGAGATAATTAGAGAGAGTATTAAAATATCCATAATGCCAACTATTGATTCTGCTAAAACTTTAGGAATAGTTTCATTACCAGGGATGATGACAGGATTAATTCTGGCAGGCTCATCTCCAGTGGTTGCAGTTAAATTTCAGATAATGGTTACTTTTATGATTTTATCATCTTCGTCCATAGCTACAATTATAGCAACTTATTTAAGTTATAAAAAATTCTTTAATGATAGAAAGCAGTTAAAATCAATTGTAGATTAAATATATTAATAGATTATTGATATAATATTTAAATAGAAGGAAATAATTTATTAATATATTTAGGAGATGTCATGAAAAAAACATTATACGATTATAAAATGGAAATAGAAAAACTTCCTATTAAAGATAAATATACAAAAGAAGAATTGCTGATAGAAGATTTTTTAATAGAGAAAGAAAATAATATAGAAATATATTACGCTCCACATAATGAGTACATAAACCCAAAGGCAAAAATACTAATTATAGGTATAACACCAGGATTTATACAAATGAATACGTCAATAGCTACTGCAAGAAAAGAATTAGAAAATAATGATGACATAGAAGATATACAGTATAAGTGCAAAGTATCAGGTAGATTTAGTGGAAGTTTAAGAAAAAATATTATATCAATGTTAGATGAAATAAAATTAAATGAAGCTCTAAGCTTAGAAAGCTGTAGTGAATTATTTGATAAAAAAGATTATTTAATGCATACTGTGTCATTAATACCTTATCCTGTTTTTGTGAAAAAGCAAAACTATACAGGCCATACACCTAAGCTATTAAAAAGTGATTTTTTAATGAAATATATCTATGAGAATTTTATAAATGAAATACATGAACTAAATGACTTTGAAGATATATTATTAATACCACTAGGAAAAGCTGTTGAAGAGGTATTATGCAAATTAAAAGATGAAAAATTTATTAAAGAAAATCAGATACTTATGGGATTTCCTCATCCATCAGGAGCCAATGTTAATAGGTTAGTTCAGTTGGAAGAAAATAAAGAAAGTATGATAGATTTTATAAAAAGAACCGTATCTTAAGCTGATACGGTTTTGCTATTTATTTTATCAATATATAAATTATAAGTTAAACCTAATACTACTAAAGTTCCACCAATTACTTGGTAAAAAGAAATTTTACCTGTAGACAAAGCATTTATAATTATTCCTGTGAAAAGTTGACCAATAAATAACAATAAAGTTAAGTAAAAAGATGAAATCTTTGAAGATAAAAAAGAGAGCATAGTAACTATAATAACACCTAAAAGTCCACCGGTATAAACAAACCATGGAGCATTTAAAGCAAAAGTATTTAAAACATTGCCTAATGGTAGAAACTCACTGCTTGCTTTTTATAAACCTTTTAGAGTAATAGGAGATATAGAGGTTGTAAAAAATCAAAGTTCAACAGGTACAATTCAAGCTTTTAGTACTTGTTACTGTTTAGCTATATCTATGGAAAAGGTAAGATTAGAATTAACTAAAGATAGAAAGTTTTTAAAATTTACTTGTGAAAGTTTAGCAGAAAAACTAGCAGCTGTCAGTATGAATAGATCTATCAATTTACTTTATCCATTGGAAAATAGATTATCTAGCTATATAAATGAATCATTAGTTTATGAAGAAAATACATATATTGATTTTGATGAAAATTTAATTAATATAGCAGAGTGATTAGGATGCAGTTATAGACACCTGCTTAGAACGTTTAACACATTATGTAAAAAGGGTGTATTAAAACGAGAAAATGGAAAATATAAAGTAATTAATCAGATATTATTAAAAGATTTGGCTGGAGAATTATATCAATATGCTAAGTTCATATAAATCTTTTTATATATGAAAAAGATAGATAAACTAATTTATATTTAAAAAATAAAAATCTTATTTAACTATGTGGAATTATATAAAAAACGATAAAATAGATAAACTAATTATATAGAGGTATATTGTTAAGTTATAAAAATGTGATACAATATGAAAGGCTATAAAGCTATTATATAAATAAAAAATTCTATTTAAGAATTAGACATAAGAAAGAGAGGAAATAATATTATGGAAAATTATCCAAATTGCCCTAAATGTAATTCAGAATATACTTACGAAGACGGAACTTTATATGTTTGCCCAGAATGTGCTCATGAATGGTCACAAACTGAAGAGGCTATAGAAGAGAATGTAATAAGAGATGCAAACGGAAATATATTAAATGATGGAGATGCTGTAACAGTAATAAAAGATCTTAAAGTAAAAGGTGCTTCATCTTCTATAAAAATAGGAACAAAAGTTAAAAGTATACGTTTAGTTCCTGATGCTGCTGATGGACATGATATAGAATGTAAAATAGATGGTTTTGGAGCTATGAAGCTAAAATCAAGTGTTGTAAAAAAAGCATAGTATAAAAATAAGAACTAGGTATAAACCTAGTTCTATTTTATTTTATAAAAAATCACTTGATATGTATAAATAATGAAAATAAAGTCTTTTTATGAAAGGCGCATTTTGGTATTATTTAAATAACAAACATACAAATGTAAAATAAAAAGGGCGTATATAAAAGTATTGAAGGAGAGTAATATGGACAAAAAATCTAAAGATGACCAAAGGTTATATACAATAGAGGATTTAGAATGCATATTAGAGCACATACCTTATGAAGTTTGGATAAAAGATAAAGAGGGAAAACATGTGTACATAAATAAAAGGGGTGCTAATAAAATAGGTCTAGATAAAGAAGATATAATAGGAAAATCAGATAAGGAAATTAGGCCTAAGGAATTTTGTTGTAAATGTGATGAAACAGATAAAATAGTTTTAGAAGAGAAAAGAGAGCTATTTTATGAACATGAATACTATAGCGATAAGGATGAATTTTATAGGGTATATAAATTTCCTATAAAAGATAAAGATGAAAATGTAAAATTTATAAGTGGATTTTCAAATGAATATAGCTATGGTAAAAAAATCAATGAAGAATTAGAAAATTTATTTGTTAGTAATATGGAAGAATTAGAAGATATAGAGTGTACTCAAGCTATAAGTAGAATATTAAAAAACCTAGATTCAATGATAAAATGTACAAGTATAAATTTATTCTTAGTAGATAAAAATGGTGATAATTTAAAGAATTACTTAAGTAATGAAAACGATATATTTTGTGAAAATACCCAATAAATATAGATTATAAGAAATTTTCTAAACTATACAAAGATAAATTAGACATTAATGTAGATAATAGTTTAAATAACGAATTTAAAGATAATTATATAGAAAAATATAAATTATATCCTGAGTCAAAGTTGAAAATATTTCCATTAAAGTTTAGGGAAGAGCTAATAGGATTAATGTATATACATTATAAAGATGAAAAAAAATATACAAGTGACTATGATGGATTTATAAATGATTTGTGTAGTCAACTTAGTATATTAATTGTAAATATAGAATATAAAAATAAATTAAGACATAGATTAACTAAGTTTGAGGAAAAGGCTAAATATTTACAAAGTGAAAATGAAAAATTAGAAGAGGCTATAGGGGTTGAAATGATAAAGGTAGACTTTTTAGAAAATATGTCTCATGAGTTTAGAACACCTATAAATATAATTTTGATGACTGCAAAACTACTAATATCATCTATGGAAGATAATGGAATAAACTTAGATAAACAAAAAAAATTAAATATTTAAAAACATTAAAACAAAATGGATATAGAATATTAAGACTAGTAAATAATATTTTAGATACAACGAAGATTGACAGCAAATATGAGAAAATACAACTTACTAATCATAATATAATTAATATAATTGAAGATATAGTCTTATCTACAGCAGATTATATAAAAGATATAAATAAAAGTATAACATTTGATACAGAAGAAGAAGAGTTAATTCTAGCATGTAATCCAGATGCTATAGAAAAAATAATTTTAAATTTAATTTCTAATTCCCTTAAGTTTACAAATGAAGACGGTGAAATTCATATTGATATAAAAGTGAATCATAATGAAAAGAAACTATTTGTTCATTTAAAAAACAATGGTCCTGCTATATCAGAAGAAGATTCGAAAAAGATATTTGATAGATTTGTTCAAGTGGACAATCATTTAAGAAGAAGTAGTGAAGGTAGTGGAATAGGATTATATCTAGTTAAACGCTTAATTGAAATGCATGATGGAGAAATATGGTTAAATACAGATGTTGAGAGTGGGGTAGAATTTATTTTTTACATTCCCATAAAAACAATAAATAATGAAGACGTAGTTGTCCACTCAATAGAGGATCACTCAAAGATAGATAAATGCAATATAGAATTTTCAGATGTATATTCTTTATAAAATAAAAGATAATGACAATTGAACAAATTAAGTTCAACTGTCATTATCTTTTTATTACTCTAATTCTATAATTTTTGTCCGCATTTAGGACAATATTGAAAATCTTCATTACCTATGTATCCACAATTAGAGCATTTATTCACAGTAGGTTGGTTATAATTTACTAGTTGCAAATCATTTTCTGAAATTAATATGTTATCTCCTCTGTTTATTCTTACTCCTATATCATTATCTAAAATATAAATACTATTACAACAAGTATTTTTTACAAAGTATTTTTTGCTCCATTTAAAAATGGGAATAAAGAAAAAACTAAAACACATATAAGTCATATAAACTTCCATTTTTCCAAAGGCACCACACCTAGGGCAAACTATACTTTGAACATAATCTAACTTCTTTTCTCCATTAGATATACCACCAATAAAAAACATATTATCAACTCCCATATCAATTATATCATAGGATAAAATTGTTAATTAATTATATAAAAATGAAAAACAGTAAATAAAATGACTATTTACCACTAAAAAACTAATATATTTTATCCAAATATGTAGTATAATATATTCTTAAGTTGTAAAAATATATAACTTTTTTAATATGAAAGGGAATTTAAAATATGAAAAAAAATAATAATTTAATATCAACTATAAGAGACTACATTACCATAACAATTGGAGTAATATTAGTAGCATTTGGAATACAATATTTTTATGCACCAAATGAAATAGCAGGTGGTGGCTTAAGTGGATTAGCTTTAGTTATTAGTAACTTCGTTCCTGTACTATCAGTAGGAACTATTATATTTTTAGGTAACTTAATATTATTTGTAATAGCGTTTGTACTAGTAGGTGGAGATTTTGGCATGAAAACGATATATGCAAGTTTTGCATTATCATTTGTAATGGACTTTATGGAGAAGGTAATGCATTCTTATGCATTAACGAATAATTTATTATTAGCAGTTGTAATGGGTACTGTAGTAATAGCAGCGGGTATAGGTATTACTTTCGCGATAAATGCTTCAACAGGTGGAACGGATATACTAGCAAAAATACTTAATAAATATTCTACTATTAACTTGGGAATATCTTTATTGTTAGTTGATTTAGCTGTTGTTATATGTGGAGCTTTAACATTTGGACTAGATAAAGGATTTTATTCTTTATTGGCTGTTGTCATGAATGGATTAGTAGTTGATAGAGTAATAATAATGATAGAGAAAAAACAAAAAGAAAAAGCTAATTTAAATTCTGAAGAAGAGAAGTTAGCTGTTTAAGATAAAAACGTATCAATAGTATTGATACGTTTTTTTTATGGTAATAATAAGTATTTTTCATAATAAAACATATGGAAAATAAATCCTTAGAGGATTATAATATTGAAATATCGATAAATTTGAAGGATTTAGTAAATATTAAATTTAACAATAATTTAAGGAGGAATGGTTTTGAAAGACGTTGTAATTATAGGTGCTGGTATAGTAGGTTGTTCTATTGCCAGAGAACTATCTAAATATAATTTAGGTGTATTAGTAATAGATAAGAATCAAGATGTTTCAGAAGGGATATCTAAGGCAAATAGTGGGATTATACACGGTGGATATAATGAAAAAAAAGGAACATTAAAAGCTAAATTAAATTTAGAAGCCAATAAAATAATAGATTCTTTAGCTGAAGAATTAGAATTTCCTTTCAAAAGAAATGGTTCCTTAGTATTAGCTTTTAACGAAGATGAATTTAAAAAATTAAAAGAACTAAAATCCAACGGTGAAGATTTAGGAATAGAAGAGTTAGAAATTTTAGAAAAAGGTGAAGTTTTAGATTTAGAGAAAAATATAAATTGTGATGTAGTAGGAGCCTTACATATAAAGAATTCAGGTATAGTAAGTCCTTATGAAATGACCTTGGCTTTTGCTGAAAATGCGTGTGAGAATGGAGTAGATTTCTTACTAGGACATGAAGTAATAGATTTGAAAAAACATAAAGACTATTATACTCTGATTATAAAAGATAAAGAGCCTATAGAAACAAAAGTAGTTATAAATGCAGCTGGATTAGGTGGTGCATTTATAAATAATTTAGTAAGTGAAACTAAGTATGAAATAGAAGGAGTAAAGGGAGAATATTGTTTACTTGATAAAATAGCAGGTGAACTTTGTAAAAAGACTTTATTTCAAGTACCAAATGTGTTAAGTAAAGGAGTATTAGTTACTCCAACAGTAGATGGAAATTTACTAATTGGGCCAAACGCTACTCCTAGTGATGCTGACGATATAAAAACTACAAGAAGTGGAATAGATGAAATAATATATAAAAGCAAAAAGACTATGGAAAAAATACCTTTTGATAGAGTTTTAAATACTTTTAGTGGAATAAGGCCTAAGGTGAAAACACAAGACTTTATTATTGAAGAGGTTAAGGATGCTAAAAACTTTATTAATGTAATAGGAATAGATTCTCCAGGTTTAACTTGCGCTCCAGCTATAGCTAATTATGTAATAGATTTAATAAAAGAGAATCTAAAATTAGAAGAGAAAATAAACTTTAAAGCTCATAGAACAAAAATGATAAGAATGAGTGAACTTAGTATAGAAGAAAAAAATAAATTAATATGTTCAAACCCTACTTATGGGAAAATGATATGTAAATGTGAATTTGTTACAGAAGGTGAAATAATAGATTCAATAAAAAGACCTTTAGGAGCAAGAACTTTAGATGGAGTAAAAAGAAGAACAAGAGCGATGATGGGAGGGTGTCAAGGAATTGGCTGTATGATACCTATAAGCGCTATTTTAAGTAGAGAATTGGATATAGACATAAGTGAAGTTAATAAAGATGTTGAAAATTCTTCAGTAGTAGGATTTAAGGAGGATTAACCTATGGCAGTATATGAATTAATAATTGTAGGTGGCGGTGCAGCAGGTATGCTTTGTGCCATAGAAGCTAAAAGATTGGGTATAAAAAATGTATTATTAATTGAAAAAGATAATATACTTGGAGGAGCATTGTGTCTAGGAAATTACAATATAAGTAATGAGTTAAAGATTACAGGAAAATTTTACAGAAAATATTTAATAGAAGAATATGAAAGATATAACATTGAAACAAAATTAAATACAATGGTATTAAAGATTGAAGAAAATAAAGAAGTTCTTTGTACAAGCCCAGCTAATGGAATTGAAAAGATAAAAGGTGATAAAATTATATTAGCAAATGGAGCAAAAGAAGGATCTAGAAAAGCTATAGCTATGGTGGGAAGTAGATGTTCAGGCATATATACTGTAGGAATGGCAAAGAAAATTTTTGCTATGGACAATATAGTACCAGGTAGAAAAATACTTATAAATGGTTGGAATACCTTATATATGATTGAGAAAGAGCTAAAAAGAAGCAATGTAGAAATTGTAGGAATTATTTCAGACAAAGAAGACATAAACACTTATGGATTAACAGAAAATATTTATTATAATTATGAAATATCAAATATACAAGGTAGAGGTAGAGTGGAAAAAGTAATTTTAAACAATGGTGATGAAGAAATAGAAGTGGCTTGTGATACAATATTATTTGCAAAATCGCAACTTTCAGATGGATTAGTTGCTATGAGAAGTGGAATTAAATTAAATCCAGATACTACTGGACCAGAAGTTAATGATGAATATATGACTTCAAAAGAAGGGGTATATGCTTGTGGAAATGGCATTTATATTCATAATTATATTGAAGAAATAGAAAGAGAAAGTTCATTAATAATCGAGGAAATAATAAATAATAAATAAAGAAAAGGATGAAATGTAATTATTTTATATTTCATCCTTTTCGACTATAAAAATCAAATTTTTCAACTTAATTGTATACTATTTTTATGATAGAAAAAACAATGTGAAAAGTATAAAAATAATGAGGAAAATTAAAAAAATAACAAAGCATATAATGAGATAAAACTATGATACTATATATAAGGAACTATTATGATATAAAGGGGGATGTATTGTAAATGTATTCGGTTTTAATTATGGGAGGTAGTGACTTTGTTGGTTCATCATTAGCTAAGTACTTAATTAAAAAGAAATATGATGTGGACATAATGACTAGAGGAATTAGATCAATCGATTATGATGGGATAGGAAAACATCTGATTTGCAATAGAAAAAATGCAGATGAAATGAAGATGATTTTAAAAGATAAGAAGTATGATTATGTTTATGATATAAGTATAAAGAATAAAGAAGATGCAGAAATACTTATTGAAAATTTAAATAGTGAAGTGTTAAAAAAGTATATAGTCATATCATCTCAGGAGAATAATATTAAAAAGGAAGAACTGAGGATAGATGAATTTATTAAGAATACGCCCATTCCTTATATTATAATTAGACCATCTAATATATATGGAGATAAAAATAAAATATCCAAAGAAGAATATTTTTTTCATAAAATAGAAAAATCAATTCCAATAAAAATCCCTAAAAACAGTAATTTAAAAGCACAATTTATTTATATAGATGATTTTGTAAAGGTATTATTTAGCTTAATAAAAACTACTTATGTTAGAGAAATATATAATGTAACAAATCCTCAATTAATCTCATTAGAGGAATACATTAATACATGTAGTGAAATTGTAGGAAAAGAAGCTAATATTAAATATATTGATGCAAATATTATTGATGCAGATATAAAACAAAAGTTTGAAAGAAATTACTTAGATATAGATAAAATAATACAGCATGGATTATATATTCCAAATATATTATTAAGTGATGGAGTATCACTCTTATATGATTGGTATAAAAAAGTTTACCAAGAGAAAATAAGTATAAAGGATAAAATAGAAAAAGTATTACAAATAGGATAAAACAAAGATATTACTAAGCCTTTACCATGAAAAAGTGGTGAAGGCTTTTTGTCTAAAAATTAGAAAAATTTATGAAAAAAGTAAAAAATAATACTATAATAATATTAATGTTATTTTAGGATAATATATTAACAATTTGATATAAGGAGTTTGGAATATGGAAAAAGTAGAAAGTTTTAAATTGGATCATAATAAAGTAAAAGCACCTTATGTAAGAAAATGTTGTGTGCTAGATGGAAAAATGGGGGATAAAGTTAGTAAATTTGACTTAAGATTTTTACAGCCGAATGTGGAAGCTTTTGGGACGGCAGCTATACATGGTTTAGAGCACTTATTAGCGACATACTTAAGAGAAGAAATGGATAACATAATAGATTTATCTCCAATGGGATGTAGAACAGGTTTCTATTTGATAATGTGGGGGGACGTAGAGCCTAGCTTAGTTAAATTAGGATTGGAAAGAGCTTTACAAAAGGTGATAGACTGTAAAGAGATGGTAGCAGCTTCTGCAGTAGAATGTGGAAACTACAGAGATTTATCACTATTTGGGGCACAAGAGTATGCAAAAAAAGCATTGAAAGAAGGGTTCTCTTTAAATATTTATGGAGAATAATATGAAGGATAATATTAAAAATTTAATTGAAATAGATGAGAGGGAAGTTTTAAGATATTTACAATATAAGGATCAAGATATAGAGAGTGATTTATCAGATAAAATTAAACAGTGTATAAAAAAAACAAAAGAAATTATAAATCCTAGATTTGTATTTAGAAAATATGGAGTAAAAAAATCAAAATTTTTTAATAAAAAGAATGAAGTTTATTTGGAGGGGTCTAATCTTA
The DNA here is from genome assembly GCF_000808015.1 of Terrisporobacter othiniensis. Taxonomy (GTDB): domain Bacteria; phylum Bacillota; class Clostridia; order Peptostreptococcales; family Peptostreptococcaceae; genus Terrisporobacter; species Terrisporobacter muris. The sequence continues at coordinate 62,379 of NZ_JWHR01000099.1, forward strand.
TTTTACAAAGTGATGATGTATATAATTTGTTATTAGAATGTGACGAATGTATATTAATGTCTGCTACTTTAGGGTTAGAGGTAGAAAGAGAGATTAGAAAATTAACTTATACAGATTTAACAAAAGGAATTATAATAGATGCTTGTGCTACAACAGCAATAGAAGAAGCTTGTGATATAGTACAAGATAATATAGCGAAACAACTATTAAAAGAAGATAAATATATAACCTATAGATATAGCCCAGGATATGGAGACTTATCTATAGAAAAAAATTCAGATATTAATAATCTATTAAACAGTCAAAAAGAAATAGGATTAACTGTAACAGATAGTGGAATAATGATTCCTAGAAAATCTGTAGTAGCTTTAATTGGAGTTTCTCATAAAGGAATTGGTAATACTAAAAAATCTTGTGAGAATTGCAATAATAGACATAATTGTGATTATAAAAAGGAGGGCGATGGTTGTGGGAATTAAAGAATATCTAAAAGATAATTTACTAATATTTGATGGTGCAATGGGAACAATGCTTCAAAAAGAAGGCCTTCCTATTGGGGATAACCCAGAAATATTTGGAATGAAAAATCCTGATAAATTACTGAAAATACATAAAAAATATTTAGAAGCTGGTTGTAATGTATTAACTACAAATACATTTGGATGTAATGAATTAAAAGTTACTAAACTAGGATATACAGTAGAAGAAATAATTGATAATGCTATTACAATAGCAAAGCAAGCAATAGGTGAAAGTGATAAAAGCAAGCCTAGATTCGTGGCGCTAGATATTGGACCAATAGGAGAAATGTTAGAACCTATGGGAACATTATCTTTTGATAGAGCTTATGAAATATTTAAAAGACAGGCTATACAAGGCGAAAAAAGTGGTGCTGATTTAATTATAATAGAAACAATGATGGATCTTTACGAGGCTAAGGTTGCAGTTCTTGCAGCAAAAGAAAATACAAATCTACCAGTTATATGCACTATGACATTTGATGAAAATGGAAGAAGTTTTACAGGATGCTTACCTGAGGCTATGGTTGCTACTATAGAAGGATTAGGAGTAGATGCTCTTGGAGTGAATTGTTCTCTTGGTCCAAAACAGCTTTTACCAATAGTAAAAATAATTACAGAGTTAGCAAATGTTCCAGTAATAGTTCAAGCAAATGCAGGTTTACCTGTAATTGAAAATAATCAAACAGTATATAAAATGACTGCCAAGGAATTTTTCCAAGGAGTAAAAGAGTTTGTTGATTTAGGAGTATCTATTATAGGTGGATGTTGTGGAACTAATGAAACTTTTATTAAAGAGATTTGTAATAATATAGATCAGTTACAAAAGAAAGAACCTAAAAGAAGAGAATCTACAATTGTGTGTTCTGCTGCTAAATATGTTGATATACAAGGGCCTGCCATAGTTGGAGAAAGGCTAAATCCAACTGGAAGACAACCACTGATAGATGCGTATACTAGTGGAAGCAATGATTATGTAATAAATCTAGCACTTGAACAAAGTAAAGAAGGTTCGGAAATTCTAAATGTTAATGTTGGAGTACCAGAATTAGATGAAGAAAAAGCTATGAAAAGAGTGGTAAAGGGCATACAAGAAGTTGTAGATACGCCTTTACAAATAGATTCATCAAATGTAGCGGCCTTAGAAGCTGGTCTTAGATATTACAATGGTAGAACCATAGTAAATTCAGTTAATGGTAAAGAAAAGTCCTTAGAAACAATATTACCTCTTGTTAAAAAGTATGGAGCTTGTGTAGTAGGTCTAACTTTAGATGAAGAAGGAATACCAAGTACTGCAGAAGGTAGATTTAATGTGGCAAAAAAAATAGTTGAAAGAGCAGAAGAATATGGAATAAAAAGAAAAGATATTTTTATAGATTGTCTTTCTCTTACAGTATCAGCCCAACAAGATGAAGCTATGGAAACTATAAAAGCAATAAAAATGGTAAAAGAAAAATTAGGTTGTAAAACTATATTAGGTGTTTCGAATATATCTTTTGGTATACCTAATAGACAGGGATTAAACAATACCTATTTAAATTTGGCACTGGGATCAGGTCTAGATTTACCTATAATAAATACAGAAGATAAAGCAATGGTAGAGTCTGTATATGCTTACAAAGTAATAAGTAATATGGATAAAGGTTGCTTAGAATATATTGAAAAATTTAGAGATGTTTCAAAAGATAATAAACAAAAAGAAAGTAAAAATCATGATAATTTAACATTGGAAGATGCTATTGAAAGAGGATTAAAAGAGGAAGCTAAGGATTTAACTTTGCAAATTTTAAGTTCGAAAGATGAGCACTACGTTTTAGATGAAGTTTTAATACCAGCTTTAGATGTGGTAGGATCTAAGTATGATAAAGGTGAGTTATTTTTACCACAAATGATACAATCAGCAGAAACGGTAAAAGTTTCATTAAATATTATAAAAGAGAGATTGAGTAAGAATAATAATACATCTTCAAAAGGAAAAATAATAGTTGCTACTGTTCAAGGCGATATACATGATATTGGTAAGAATATAGTAAAAATAATGCTTGAAAATTATGGATATGAGATTATAGACTTAGGTAAAGATGTTCCTATTGAGGAAGTAGTAAAAAGAGCTAAAGAAGAAAATATAGAGCTTATAGGCCTTAGTGCTTTAATGACTACTACTGTAGAAAATATGAAAAAAACAATATGCGCTTTAAAAGAAAATGGTATTAATGCAAAAGTGTTTGTAGGTGGTGCAGTAGTTACAGAAGAGTATGCACAAAAGATAAATGCAGATTACTATTCTAAAGATGCAAAGTCTGCAGTAGAAATAGCTAAAATAAATTTTAACAATAAAATATAATTGAAAAAAAATATGAAAATATGTTAGAATAGAGAAGCAGTTTATAATTTTATGTACTAAAAATAAGTAAAATATATATTATAAATTGTGTTAATATGTTAATATTAAATAATAACTAATCTATTGCTTAGATTAGACAAAATTAAAAATTTCTCGTCAACATAAAAAGAGGCTATTTGATAGCCTCTTTTTGTTTTAAATAAAGTCAATTCATTAATAAATAATTTAAGTTTAAAACGCCCAATTTCCATCTTTAAAAATTTGTATTGTTTCTCCATTATGAGTTTCTCCAACTATATCTAAGTCAGGAGAACCAATCATAAAGTCAACATGAGTTAAACTATCATTGATACCATATTTGTCGTATTCTTCTTTTGGTAAGTCAGCGCCACCTTTTATACAAGTAGCATAAGCTGAGCCAAGAGCTAAGTGACAAGAGGCATTTTCATCGTACAGTGTATTGTAAAATACTACATTTGTATCTGATATAGGTGATGAATAAGGCACTAGGGCTACTTCACCTAAGTAGTGAGAACCTTCATCTGTTTCAATAAGGTTCTTTAACGTTTCTTCACCTTTTACAGCAGAGCATTCTATAATTTTTCCGTCTTTAAATGTTAAAGAAAAATCATCTATAACATTTCCACCATAAACTAAAGGTTTAGAGCTATGTACAACACCGTTAACTTGGTATTTATGAGGAAGAGTGAAGATTTCCTCTGTTGGCATATTTGGATTAAAGTTAACTCCGTTAGGATCTATAGAAGCGCCACTTTCCCAAGTATGATTATCAGGTAAACCTATAGTTAGATCTGTTTTAGCTGATTTATATTTTAATGTCTTAAAATTCTTTTCATTTAAGAAGTCAGTTTTTTCTTTTAAATTTTCATTATGTTCATGCCAAGCAGAAACAGGATCATCATTGTCTACTCTTGTACATTTAAATATTAAATCCCAAAGTTTTTCTACAGCTTCTTCCTCTGATACATCTGGGAAAATCTTATGAGCCCAAGGCTTTGTTGGAACAGAAACTATGCTCCATTTACACTTGTCAGTTAATGTGTAAGATCTCCATTCTTTTAAAGCTATACCAGAAGCCTTTTGATAGTTAGCTATTCTTTCAGGATCTACATCTTTAAGTAAATCAGGGTTAGCAGCATGAATACTTAAGAAAGCTCCTCCTTCTTTTGCTATATCTACATATTGATCTGATACCCAGTGAGGAAACTCATTGAAAACTTCATCTGGTGCATATAAATATCTCGATAAAGAGCATTGTTCATCTGACCACTCGACAAATACGTTTCTAGCACCATTTTTATAAGCAGATTTAACAGCAAGTCTTACAAAATCAGCACACTCAATTGGAGTTCTAATAAGTAAAGTTTGGTTTGGTTGAATATTTACGCCAACCTTAATTGCTAGTTCAGCATATTTTTCTAAATTTCTATTAAAATCCATTTTAATCCTCCTGTTACAAAATATTCTAATAACATTATAACATTATATTATAGTTTTAATCATATTAATAATAATCATGCATAAACTTATTATAGTAGTTTCATGAAATAAATATTTTTATAAAAAAATTGTACAAAAACAAAATATTATATTTTAAAAAGCCTATAAAAATCTTATAATAAAATAGTAATGATAAATTAAGAAATAGATAACATCTAAATTAAATATATTTATGATAGAGGATGGGAAAACATTTCAGTTAGGAGGTTATAGATGGAGTTATATAATGCTATTTTTTATAGAAAAACTATAAAAAGCTACTCAAATAAAGTAATAAAAAAACCATTACTAGAAGAAATAAAAAAAATATGTGGCAATATAACTTATCTAAATAACGATTTAAATATTAAAGCCCATTTAATTGAGAGAGGACACTTAATACATTTTTTGATAGGTAAAGAGTCTGCAGTAAAGGCTCCCCATTATATACTTATAACTTCAAATAAAGGTGAAGACTACTTACAGAATGTAGGATTTGCTATGGAAAAGCTAATTTTAGAATTAACTTGTTTAGGAGTGGGAACTAGTTGGCTAAAATGCCAATTAAAGAGAGAAGATGTAAAAGAATTTGTACAATTAGATGAAATAGATAGTGAATATGATGACGATGAAGACTTGGATATAGATGAGAGTAAAATAGAATATCCAGTTTCATTATTAGCCATAGGCTATCCGGATGAATTTGATAGTTTATTTAGAAAGAGCAAAAGAAGCTATGATAGAAAAAAAATAAAAGAAATTTGTAAAGAATTCAATCCAAAGTGGCATGATGTATTGGAGGGAGTAAGTGTAGCACCTTCTGTTATGAATAAACAGCCTTGGGCATTCAAGGAAAAGGATTATGGATTTGATTTATATGAGTGTGTTCAAAAGAAAAGATTAAATATTGATGATGAAAATAAAATTAGTATGGGGGCTGCTTTAAGGCATTTTGATATATGTTGCAAGGAAAGAAACTTAAAAGTAGAATACCTTAAAAAAAATATAAAAGATAGAAGAAAAAAAGAATATTTTATAAGTATTATAGATAAAAATCAAGAATAAAATTTAAATTCTTATTCAAAGAACAGTTGACACAAAATAGAATAAATGTAATAATTATATAAACTTAACATTAATAAAAAGAAAATAATTTGTATAAAAGTCCAGAGAGGCTTGTACTATTATTTTATTTATTTATTAAAGAAATTTTAGTAAAACGAAAAATATAATAAAGTCTTTTAAAATAGTCCAGAGAGGCTGATAAAGATAACACATAACTAATACTAATTATATTGTTTAGATTATGCATACACAATCCTTATACCTCTTTTGGTGTAAGGATTTTTTTAATGGGCTTTATTAAGAGGGAGTGAAGAAAAATGATAAATGGAAAAGACAGATTAATTGTCGCTATTGACACAGATGATTTTGATAAAGCTAAGGAATTAATAGACCAGCTAGAAGACAGTGTAGACATATTTAAGGTAGGACTAGAACAATATGTTGCTACTAAGGGTAAAACAGTAGATTATCTTAAGGAAAAAGGAAAAAAAATATTCTTAGACCTTAAATTCCACGATATACCTAATACAATGAAAAGTGCAGTTAGAGCTGCAGTTAGAGACAATGTTTGGTTAATGACAATACACGTTTCTGATTTGGAAGGAATGAGACAATGTGCATTAGTAGCAAAGGAAGAAGCTGAAAAATTAAATATAGAAAAACCTATAATTGTAGGAGTTACTGTTTTAACATCGTTAAGTAACGAAGACTTACAAGATATAGGATGTAATATGACAACAGAAGAATTAGTAATAAAAAGAGCAAAATTAGCTAAGGAATCAGGGATAGATGGAATAGTATGTTCTGCGAAAGAAGTAGATAGAATAGTGGAAGTTTGTGGAGAAGATTTTGTGACTGTATGTCCAGGAATAAGACCAGCATCGTCTAGTGCAGGAGATCAAAAAAGAGTAGTAACTCCAGCTGAGGCTATAAGAAATGGCGCACAATATTTAGTTGTTGGAAGACCTATAACTCAAAGTGAAAATCCAAAACAATCAGCGATTGATATTGCAAAAGAAATAGAAAATGCTTAGGGGGCAAGAGATATGAACGCAAAATTAATTTTAGAAGATGGAACGATTTTTGAAGGAAAAGCCTTTGGTTATTTAGAAGATTCTGTTGGAGAAGTTGTATTTAACACTTCAATGACAGGTTATGGAGAAGTCTTAACAGATCCTTCTTATTACGGACAAATAGTAACTATGACATATCCTTTAATAGGAAACTATGGAATAAACTTAGAAGATGTACAATCTAAAATGGTAGCAGTAAAAGGGTTTATAGTAAGGGAAAAAAGTGATGCACCAAATAACTTTAGATGTGAAATGAGCTTGGATGTTTATCTTAAACAAAATAAAATAATAGGTCTTGAAGGGATAGATACAAGAGCCTTAACAAAAATACTAAGAAATAATGGTACTATGAAAGGTATCATAACAATAGATAAAAATGCTGAATTAGAGGCTGTAAAACACAAGCTAGAAGTATTTGACAATAGTCAAGCTGTTATGACAGTTTCAAGAAAAAAAGTAGAGTATGTAAAAGGAAATGGACCTAAAGTTGCAATAATGGACTACGGAGTAAAACAAAACATAATAGATAACTTTGCTGAAAGAGGATGCGATATAACTATATTCCCAGCATTAACACCAGCAGACGAAGTTTTAGCTACGGATCCAGACTTAATATTCTTATCAAATGGACCTGGGGATCCAGATGATTTAGAAGAAATAGTAAATAATGCAAAACAAATGGTAGGTAAAAAACCTGTAGTAGGAATTTGCTTAGGACATCAAATTTTAGGGAAAGTATTCGGTGGAAAAACTTCAAAACTTAAATTTGGACATAGAGGTGGAAATCATCCAGTTAAGGATTTAGAGGAAGATAGAGTATTTATAACTGCTCAAAACCATGGATATTATGTAAGTGAAGTGCCAGAGTGCATGAACGTTACTCAAATCAATTTAAATGATAACACAGTAGAAGGAATGAGACATAAAGAATTACCAGTATATAGTGTTCAATATCATCCAGAAGCTTGTCCAGGGCCAAAAGACAGCACGTATGTATTTGATAAATTTTTAGAATTATTATAATTGTTTAAAGGGAGAATAAGTTATGCCTAAAATAGATAGTATTAAGAAAACATTAGTATTAGGTTCAGGACCTATAATTATAGGTCAAGCAGCTGAGTTTGATTATTCAGGAACTCAAGCTTGTGGAGCTTTAAAAGAAGAGGGAATAGAAGTTGTACTTATAAATAGTAATCCAGCAACTATCATGACGGACAAAGAAGTTGCGGATAAAATATATATAGAACCATTAACAATAGAAGCAATAGAAAAAGTAATAGAAAAAGAAAGACCAGATAGCTTACTTGCAGGAATGGGTGGTCAAACAGGACTAAATTTAGCTGTTGAATTAAGCGATGCTGGAATCTTAGAAAAATATAATGTTAAAGTTATAGGAACATCAATTGAATCAATAAAAAAAGGTGAAGATAGAGATACTTTCAGAGAGACAATGAGAGAAATCAATCAACCAGTAATAGAAAGTGATATAGTTACTAACTTAGAAGACGGTCTTATATATGCAGATAAAATAGGATATCCAGTAATAGTTAGACCTGCTTATACACTAGGAGGAACTGGTGGAGGAATAGCTGAAAATAGAGAAGAGTTAGCAGAAATATTAAATCACGGTTTACAATTAAGTCCAGTTACTCAAGTTCTTTTAGAAAAAAGTATAAAAGGATGGAAAGAAATAGAATATGAAGTAATGAGAGACGGAAAAGGTAACTGTATAACTGTATGTAACATGGAAAATGTTGATCCAGTTGGAGTTCATACAGGAGATAGTATAGTTGTTGCACCTAGTCAGACTTTAAGTGATGTGGAGTATCAATTACTTAGAACAGCTTCAATAGACATAATAAACGCTATAGAAGTAAAAGGTGGATGTAACGTACAGATAGCTCTTCATCCAGATAGATTAGAATATGCAATAATAGAAATAAATCCTCGTGTAAGTAGATCATCAGCTCTAGCTTCTAAAGCTACTGGTTATCCAATAGCGAAAGTTGCAGCTAAAATAGCACTAGGATATACATTAGATGAAATAGAAAATGCAGTAACTAAGAAAACAAAAGCTTGTTTCGAACCGACATTAGACTATGTTGTAGTAAAAATACCAAAATGGCCTTTTGATAAATTCAAACAAGCAAACAGGGTTTTAGGAACAAAAATGATGGCAACTGGAGAAATAATGAGTATAGGAAGCAACTTTGAAGCTGCTTTACTAAAAGGAATAAGATCTCTTGAAATAGGAAAATATTCATTAATTCATAAACCGTCTCAAGAAAGAACAATAGAAGAGTTAAAAGAAAGAGTTGTTATGCCAGATGACGAAAGATTATTTGACTTATGTGAAATGATCAGAAGAGGCTATAGCTTGGATATGATAGAAAAAATAACTGGTGTAGATAAGTGGTTCTTATATAGATTCAAATGGATAGTAGAGCAAGAAGAAAAGCTTAAAGCTATGAAAATAGAAGATTTAAATAAAGATTATCTACAACAATTAAAGAAAAAAGGATTCTCTGATAAAGGTATAGCTGACTTAATGAAAATAAGTCCAGAAAAAGTTTACGAACTTAGATCTTTATACAATATAAATCCAGCATACAAGATGGTTGATACTTGTGGAGGAGAATTTGACGCTCTATCTCCATATTACTACTCAACTTATGAGCAATATGATGAAGTAGTAGTTAGTGATAAGAGAAAAGTAATAGTTCTTGGTTCTGGACCAATAAGAATAGGCCAAGGAATAGAGTTTGATTACTGTTCAGTTCACTGTATAAAATCATTAAGAAACATGGGAATAGAAACAATAATAATAAACAATAACCCAGAAACAGTAAGTACAGACTTCGATATATCTGATAAATTATACTTTGAGCCATTAACAGAAGAAGAAGTATTAAACATAATAGAAAAAGAAAATCCAGAAGGTGTTATTCTTCAATTCGGAGGACAAACAGCTATAAAATTAGCTAAGTTTTTAAACGAAAAAAATATACCAATACTAGGAACTGACTTTGCAGATATAGATGCAGCAGAAGACAGAGAAAAATTCGATGAGCTTCTTGAAAAACTTGATATAAATAGACCAAAAGGGATAGCTGTATGGTCTGTTGAAGAAGGTATAAACCATGCAAAAGAAATAGGATATCCAGTACTTGTTAGACCTTCTTACGTACTTGGTGGTCAAGGTATGGAAATAACTTACGAAGAGCACAAATTAGAATCATACTTAAAAAGTGCATTTGAAAGAGATAGCAAAAACCCAGTACTTATAGATAAATATCTAGTAGGTAGAGAAATAGAGGTAGATGCTATATGTGATGGAGAAGAAATATTAATACCAGGTATAATGGAGCATTTAGAAAGAGCTGGAGTTCACTCTGGAGACTCTATAACAATGTATCCAAGTCAAAATGTATCTGATGAAACAAAAGAAAAAATATTAGATTACACTAAGAAAATAGCTTTAGAGCTTAATGTATTAGGAATGGTTAATATTCAGTTTATAGAGTTCAAAGGTGAGTTATATATAATAGAAGTTAACCCAAGAGCGAGTAGAACAGTTCCATACATCAGTAAGGTAAGTAAAGTGCCAATAGTAGACTTAGCTACAAAATGTATGTTAGGAGCTAAATTAAAAGACTTAGGATATGGTACAGGAATATATAAAACTCCAGAATTAATATCAGTTAAAGTTCCAGTATTCTCTATGTCAAAACTTGCAAGGGTAGATGTAAGCTTAGGACCAGAAATGAAATCTACAGGAGAAGTTTTAGGTGTTGGTGAAACATTAGAGGAAGCTTTATATAAAGGATTTATGGCAGCGGGAAGAACTATATCAGATGATAGAGGAATGGTTCTTGCAACTATAAATGATCATGATAAAGAAGAGTTTATAGAAGTAGCAAAAGATATGAAAGAATTAGGATATACTTTCTTAGCAACTGAAGGAACAGCGAAAATGTTAATAAATAATGAAATAAATGCAATAACAGTAAACAAAATAGGAGAAGGAAAACCCAATATACTAGATGCAATAATGAACAATCAAGTAGATATGGTTATTAACACTCCTACAAAAGGTAACGATGCAACAAGAGATGGATTTAAGATAAGAAGAACAGCTACAGAATATAATGTGGATGTAATGACATCTTTAGATACATTAAAAGCATTAGTTAAAGTAAATAAAAAACATATCAACAACAACGAACTAAAAGTTTATAATATAGCAGAATAGTTATCACCAAAAGGGCGGATTAATGTGGATTAATCAGCCCTTTTTATAATACTAATAATACATTCTATTATATTGTTGTCTTCTATTTTTTATATTATAATTCATATTATTTATACTGCAATAGAAACGAGGATTTATATAAGATTCAAAATTAGAAAATTCCATAAAAAACTTTGGAATACCATTTGCTGCAGGTGAGATTTCATCTAGCCCAAAGTAAATCATTATACCTTGATCAGTTAAATAGAAAGATTGATCTTCTGGTATATCTACTACAGTATCAGGATAATAAGATTTTGGATTTTGGCTAATTCTAAAATTAATAAAATCAGAAACTAATTTTAAATAATCCACACCAGGTCTAAAAATATCCTTAAGTAAAAGCTGGTTTCCTGTTAATAAATCTATGTTATAGCTATATAATTCATTATACTGTAGATTATCATTATCCATAGCTGTTAGATGTAAAGTTAAGCTAATTACGTGATTTTTATTAAATGTAATATCATAATTAGAGTAAACTCTATAATTTATTTTTGTTTTACTATCATCAGTATTGGCTGCATTGATTTGCTGTTCTTCTTCCAAAATCCCTTCTTTAAATGTATAGACAGAAGAGTTTATAGTTTCGTTTAAGTTTTTTAAGATATCTTCATTAACTTGAAAATAACCATTTTTAACATTATGAATGACAGGATATTTTAAGTCATAATAAAAATACTTATTTTGTCCTATGTCTTCCACATACTGAATATATAAAGTATTAAAAAGACATGTATTATTAGCTTGAGCATTATTCATATTTAATTCCTCCTAGACAAATAATTTACATTAGTAATTTATATGCAAAGTAAAATCAAATAATAATAGATAGATGTAAAAGGCTATAAATATTGGAATTATCAAATTAAATAAAGTATATAAACTAATTAAAATACCTAAAATAAAATTAATTAGTATGATATAATACATAGGATTAGTAAGATACTTAGGAGGATACATAATGTTATTATTAGCAGATAAATGGAAAGATTATGAACTTATAGATATGGGTAACGGAGAAAAATTAGAGCGTTGGGGAGATATAGTACTTAGAAGACCAGACCCTCAAGTTATGTGGCCTATTAGAAATGAAAGTGGTCTATGGAAGAATCCTCATGGTCACTATCACAGAAGTGTAAAAGGTGGAGGACACTGGGAAACAAAAAAGAAATATCCTCAAAAATGGACTGTAAATTATAAAGGATTAAAATTTAATATAAGTCCTACTGGATTTAAGCATACAGGTTTATTCCCAGAACAAGCGGCAAACTGGGATTGGCAAATGGAGATGATAAAAAAAGCAAATAGACCAATAAAGGTACTTAACTTATTTGCTTATACTGGAGGAGCAACAGTAGCTTGTGCTGCAGCAGGAGCAGAAGTTTGTCACGTAGATGCATCTAAAGGTATGGTAACTTGGGCAAAAGAAAACTTACAAACATCAGGTCTTGGAGACAGAAAAGTGAGATTTATAGTTGATGATGTTGTTAAATTTGTAGAAAGAGAAATAAGAAGAGGAAATAAATATGATGCTATAATCATGGATCCACCTTCATACGGAAGAGGACCAAAGGGTGAAGTATGGCAAATAGAAGAAAAACTATATGGTTTAGTTGAGTTATGTACAAAGGTATTATCAGATAAACCTCTATTCTTCTTAATAAACTCTTATACAACTGGTTTATCTCCAATAATTCTTGAACATATATTAGATGCTACAGTTGCTAGAAAAGCTAAAGGTGGAAATATATATGCTGGAGAAATAGGAATACCAACATCAAGAGATGGTAAAGTTCTTCCATGTGGTATATTTGGAAGATGGGAGAGTAAATAATAATGATTAAGGTTATATATGAAGATAATCATTTATTGGTAGTAGAAAAACCTGTTAATATACTGTCTCAAGGAGACAATACTAATGATAATGATATGGTAAATCTTCTAAAGAAATACCTTAAGGAAAAATATAATAAGCCAGGAAATGTATTTGTAGGACTTGTGCATAGATTAGATAGGCCTGTAGGAGGTTGTATGGTCTTTGCTAAGACATCTAAGTCAGCATCTAGACTATCAGAACAAGTAAGAAATAAATCTTTTAAAAAGACGTACAGAGCTGTTATACATGGTAATATGAACAAAAAATCAGATAATCTTTTAGATTATTTATATAAAAATAAAAAAACTAATATGGTTAGTGTAGTTAGCAAAAATACAAGGGAAGCTAAAGATGCTAGACTTTCATATGAGACTTTAGATTCTCAAAAGGGATTTAGTCTTGTTCAAATTGATTTACAAACAGGAAGACCACATCAAATAAGGGTACAATTTTCAAGTAGAAAACATCCTTTGTTTGGCGATCAAAGATATGGTCAACATTTAAATAAAGTTGGTCAACAAATTGCCCTATGGTCTTACAAAATAGAAATACAACACCCAACAACAAAAGAAAAAATGGAATTTGTATGTGATGTTCCAAAAGAATATCCATGGAATATTTTTAATGTTTAAGTAATAAGGAGATGCAATGGAAAGATATACAGGGTTTTATATTGATAAACCTTATGGAAACAATGTTTTTTCTTATGAAGAAAGAGAAAATAAAAAGATTTTCGTACCGAGATTAATAGAAGGCAACTTAGAAGATGTACAGGTTGGAGATAATATAGTTTTTAATGAAGTTGACGAAGAAAATGAAATAAAAGCTACAGGTCTTAAAAATTTAGTTCAATATAAATTTAAAGATAAAACAATCTATATTTTTGATAATCATAACCATGCCTTTTATTTTTGGATGAAAAGCTTAAAAAATAAAGAGTTTAATAAGGGTTGTAAGTTAGTCCATGTGGATCAACATAAGGATATGAGAGAACCTAATCATTATGATGTGGATGTAGATAGCTTAGATAATATATTTACGTACACAAATGAGGTACTAAACGTAGGAAACTTTATTCAACCATCATTGAAAAAAGAAATTTTCTCACAAGTAATAATAATCGATAGTTCTTATGGTTTTGATGTGAAAGTTGAGGGAGAATATGTACTAGATATAGATTTAGATATATTCTCAAAGGATATGGATTATATACCTTATGATTTTAGATTAAATAAAATTAAGGATTTAATAAAAGATGCAAAAGTTATAACTATAGCAACTAGTCCCTACTTTATAGAACAAGACTATGCTATAAAGGTATTAAAAGAACTATTTAATTGTGATATAATAGTATAGTTAAACAAGGATAATTTTAAAAAAATTAGGAGGAGCATTAATATGAGCTTATTAACTGAATGGAGAGCTTTAAGTGAAAATCTTGAAACTCAAGAAGCGGAAATAAAATTTTGGGAAGAATACTTAAAAGTAGAAGCTGGTATATACAATGAATTATTAAATAAAAAGATAGAAGTTATAGAAGGAAAAGTTGCTGATTTAGCATCATCTCATGAAACTTCTGTTGAATACTTCATGGGATTCATAGATGGAATAAGTGAAAGTTTAAAAGAAGATATAGTTTTAGAAGAAATAGAAGCTGATTCTGAAATATCTTTAAAAATAGATTTCGAAAAATTATACTTCAATATGTTAAATGTAGAAGCTGAATGGTTATATACTTTACCAGGTTGGGAAGGAATATTATCAGCAGAACAAAGAAAAGAAATAACAAAAGCATACAAAAAAACTAAAACTGTTGTTAAAGAAAAAACTGTTGGAAGAAATGATCCATGCCCATGTGGAAGTGGTAAAAAATATAAGAAATGTTGTGGAAAATAAATAATTTAGACTGCCTTTTATAGGTAGTCTTTTTTATTACAAATATTAAAAAACTATAATTATTCAATAATATGGAAAAAACTCTTGCCAAATGTTTACAAAAATGTAACAATATAAATATAATATATTACAAAAAGATTACAATTTAAATTATATTAGATAAGGGGGGTTGAATAAATATAGTTTAAATACTATATGAATACAATAATATGAATAACTTTAAAAGAAAATTAATAGCTCTATTATTACTTGTTACAATGATTATGCCAGTGTTAGCAACACCAGCTCAAATAGATGCGGCTTCAAAGAGCAGTAAGTCAACTCAGGTTATAAGTTTTGCAAAAAAACAATTAAATAAGAAATATGTGTGGGGTAAGTCAGGACCATCTACATTTGATTGCTCTGGATTTACTTACTATGTTATAAAAAAGACTACAGGAAAAACTATTCCAAGAAGTTCATCAACTCAAGGAAAACATGGAAAATATGTAAGTAGAAAAAATTTAAAAAAAGGTGACTTAGTATTCTTTGCTACAACAGGAAAAGGAAGAATATCTCATGCTGGTATCTATATAGGTAATAAAAAGTTCATCCATGCTTCATCAACTAAAGGTAAGGTTGTAATATCAAGTATGGCAAGTGGACATTACTATAAGACTTTTGTAAATGGAAGAAGAGTAATATAAAATTTAAATATATATAAATATTAAAAAGCTATAGATAGCTGATTTAAATCAACTATCTATAGCTTTTTTTATACTATCTATTATTTTATTTTTAAAATTATTACTATCTATTTTTTGTATTTCGATAGGTACTTGGATTTTTTCGAATAAATCAAATATCATATCATCAGTAAATTCACATACATTAGTATCACCAATTATAATATTATCATATTGACCATATTGCTGTCTAATATCATAAATATCAACTGCATTTATAAATTTATTTAGTTCATCGAACTTAAGAACCCATCCTGGTGTTATATATAAATTTTTATCATCATCTTCCTTTTTTTCATTCCCAATTATTAAGTCAATGCAATTTGAATCTTCAAAAGTAATTAAATTATTATAACCTTTTAAAAATTCATGGAACATATAATGACACTTGCTTCCGTAAAGTAGAATTATCTTATCTGATTTTATATTATCTAAATTGCTAGTAATTACATGCTTTAGCTTATCTAAGTTAGTATGTAATCCAAATGGTAGGTATTTTACACTAATATTTTCATTAAATAATTTTTCTTTTCTTACATCTTCTAAGATTTTATTTAGCTCTGGTTCAAATACTCCACAGGATAAAATAAATATATTCATATGTACTACAGTTCCCCCTTTTTTATAAACACAAAAAATACTTTCTTAAATACATTATATATTAGAAATTCTTATATATATATAAGAACATATTAATCTACTACTTTGTTATATTTTAACAAAATATGTTTTTTATCAACATATGAACAAAATATCTTCTAAAACATACTATAAATTAAAACCATATGTTAAGGAGGACAGCTATGAAAGAGGGAGATATAGTAGTTAGAAAATCTTATAACAGAGATATTATATTTAAGATAGTAGGATTTTCTAAGGACGAAAAAAATAAAAAAGTCGCCATATTAAAAGGTGTGGCTTTTAGATTAATGGCAGATGCATATTTAGAAGATTTGGAATTGGTGGAAGAAAGTGACACTAGGGGGATTTTAATAGATAAAAATGTTCAAAGTTTATTATATAGATCAGTAGTTAATGCAAGAGAAAGACAAAATTGGTATAGAGGAGCTCCTAAACTTCAGTCCAGTAGTAATGTGTATGGGATTCCTGGAAAGGTGCTCCAAATAGATGGAGACAAGGAGTATTTAAAAATATGTTTAGATGTTTATACTGAATTGGGAATACCAGCTGTTGGAGTAGCCATACCAGAAGCAAATCAGTATAAAGAAGTAAGATCACTTTTAGAAAAACACAAACCAGATATTTTGGTTATAACAGGACATGATGCTATTACATCTAAAAAGGGAAATTTAAAAGATATAAATAACTATAGAAATTCTTATAACTTTATAAAGTGTGTCAGAGAAGCTAGAAAATGGCAACCTGATTTTGATGGTCTAGTTATTTTTGCGGGTGCATGCCAATCTAATTATGAGCAAATAATAAGAGCGGGTGCAAACTACGCTAGCTCTCCAGGAAGAATAATGATACATGCCCTTGACCCTGTATTTATAGTTGAAAAAATTGCTTGTTCAAGAATTGATATGGTAGTACCAATAGAAGAAGTGATAGAACAAACAATAACAGGATATAAAGGTATAGGGGGGGCTGAAACTAGAGGGAAATTTAGATGGGCAATGCCAAGATTAATATAATTTTATATTAAAAACAAATTTTAATAAAATTATACTGTATTCTTAAAAAATACTATTGACAATTGATCTAAAAATATATAAAATAATTAGTTTAAAACATTTGACAAAGCCCTCTTTTTATGATATTATGTAAACATAGAAACTAAAAGAGGGTGATATTATGGCTACTGTTCAAACTTTAGATAATATAAGATTAAGTTTGGAAAAACATCTAGGTAAAAGAATAATATTAAAAGCAAATAAGGGAAGAAAACAAATTATGACCAAAAGGGGAATATTAGAAAATGTTTATCCTAGTGTTTTTATAGTAAAACTAGAAGCAAGTGGAAGTGGATATCAAAGAGTATCTTATAGTTACTCTGATTTATTAACAGAAAATGTAAAACTACAAGTTTTTAAAGAAAATAAGATAGAAGAAAATAAGTTAAGCGTAAGTTAAAATTATACCTATTAAATTAGGTGTAATTTTTTTTTGTTTCTTTAAATATAAATATAGTGTGATAGTTTATTTATATTTAGGAGGGACAAATATGGAACTAATTAAGGATATAATCAAAATAGATAGCAGAGTTGATTTTGGTAAGTATCAGACATTTATTGAATCAGAGACTGTTGTACCGGATGTTAAGTCAGACGTTTATGAAATTGTTGATACTCAAGGATACATAGCATTGAGTAAAATTGAGGTGTCAGATGGAAAACTTATATGTAGAGGAAGTTTTAATTACAATGTGATGTATATAGCAGATGATAAAAGTACTTTGTCTAATGTTTGCGGAAAAATAGACATCAATGAGGTTGTAGAAAAGGATAATATAGTTCAGGATATGGAGTATATGTTATATCCTGAAGTAGAACATGTTGATTGCACGATTTTAAATGAAAGAAAAATAAGAGTAGGAGCTCTTATGAATATTAAAGGTAGTTTATTTGAAAAACAAAGATTAGACATTGTAAAAGATGTTGCTCAGGTTGAATGTATTCAAAAACATAGAAAAGAAATAGTATACCAAGATATTATTGGAATAGAAAAAACAGAAAGTGTTATAAGAGATACTATAGCTATAAGTTCGGCAGAAGTAGCTGCAATAATAAACATTACACCTGTAGTTAAAGTTAAGGAAAGTAGAATAGCAGATAATAAAGTTATAATTGGTGGAGTTTTAGAAATTAGTCCTTTAGCATGTACTTGTGAGGGAGATATTGTAGAATTAGATAAGGTAGGTATTGATTTTACACAATTTATTGAAGTTCCAGGAGCTTTTGATGGAATGAAAGAAGAAACTCTACTAAACATAGGTGATTTTAATTATAATTTTAGAGACAATAGTGAAAGTAATACAGCTATGTTAGAAATAGAATGCACAGTATGCTGTAAGGTAAAAGTTACAGATGAAGTAACTAGAGAAGTATTACAAGATGCTTATTCTCCACAAAAAATTGTGAAGTTTGATCACAGATTAATAAGCTTAAATAAATCACTATATTCTGCATCAGAAAATTTCACAGTTAGAGAAACCTTAGGTACAGGTGACGATAATATACAAGTAAAAGATATAGTAAGTGTATGTACATCAATATCTATAGAAAATGCGTATGTAGAAGGTAACAAGAGTATAATTCAAGGAATAATAAAAGCAGTAATACTATTTGTACCAGTAGAAGGGGAAAAGATGATTTATAAATTATCAGAAGAAATACCTTTCGAAAATGATGTAGCTATCGAGAATTTGAGTGAAACTTGTTCAATATTTAATACAGTATGTATAGATAAAGTTGAGGCAGATTTAAATAGAGATGAAATAGATTTGGTAATAAAAGTAAAAAGATTTACAGAAGCTATAGATAAGAAATCAGAAAGCTTTATTATAAAAGGCGAAGATCAAGGTGAGTATGACCTTTCAACAGCTCCTAGCATAATAGTATATATTTGTAAGGATGGAGATAACCTTTGGGATATAGCCAAAAAATATAATACAACAGAAGAAGAAATTGCAGATGTAAATGAAATTAAGATGGATGAACCAATTAAGCCAGGAAAATGTTTGATTTTACAAAAAAAAGTTACAACTATAGATTAATAAATTGACAAGGATAATAAAATAATAGGGGATAAAACCCCTATTATTTTGTTTTTTGTAGTATAATAATTATAATTCGAGAATCCATTATACTAAATGCAACTATATACAAGGAGGATGAAATGAATTCTATAGAATTAAAAAGTAGAGCGAAGATTAATTTATCTATAGATGTATTAGGAAAAAGACAAGATGGATATCACTTAGTTGAAATGATAATGCAAACTATTGATTTATTTGATATTATAAAGATTTTTTCATTAAATGAAGATAAAATAATAATAAGCAGTAATAGTAAAGATATACCGACAGATAGTAGTAATATAGTATATAAAGCAGTCAATTTGATAAAACAAGAGTTTAGTATAAAAAGAGGTATAGAAATATATATAGAAAAGAATATCCCTGTTGCAGCTGGTATGGCAGGTGGAAGTAGTAATGCGGCGGCAGTTTTAGTAGGATTAAATAAACTATGGAATCTTGACTTAAGTAAAAATAAACTTAAGGAATTAGGTTTGCAATTAGGTGCTGATGTACCTTTTTGTATTGAGGGGGGAGCATCATTAGCTGAAAATATTGGAGAAAAGTTAACAAATATAGATGGTTTATCTCAGGGTGCATTTATTCTAGTATGTAAACCAGAATTATTTGTGTCTACAAAAGAAGTATATGAAGCTATAGACTCTAAAATTATTGAAAAAAGGCCAGATAATAAATTGTTAATACAATTATTAAAAGAAAATAAAATAGAGTTGTTATCAAAAAATATGTATAATGTCTTAGAATCAGTTACTAAGGAAAAATATCCTGTTATTAAAGAGATAGAAGAAATCATGCTTAATAACAAGGCCTTAGGGGCTATGATGAGTGGAAGTGGACCAACAGTTTTTGGATTATATAACAATAAAGTTGATGCAGAAAAATGTAAAAAAATTCTACTAGAAAACTTCAAACAAGTATACCTAGTTAAAAGCCATAAAAAGGGGGTTGAAATAAATGGATAGTTTAACAAAAATAAATTTAGATAACTATAAGCCATTAAGAGATGTAGTATTTGAAAATCTAAGAACAGCTATCTTAGAAGGGGATTTGAAAGCGGGCCAAAGACTTATGGAAGTTCAATTGGCAGAGCAATTAGGGGTAAGTAGAACTCCAATAAGAGAAGCTATTAGAAAACTGGAGTTAGAAGGTTTAGTAGTTATGTTACCAAGAAAGGGCGCTTATGTTGCTAATATGTCATTTAAGGATTTAATTGATGTACTAGAAATAAGATCTAGCTTAGAAGGGTTAGCAGCATCTCTGGCAGCAGAAAGACTAAGAGAAGAAGATATTTCAGATCTAGAAAGAGTAGCAAAAGAATTTGAAAAAAGTGTAAGAGAAGCAGATATCGACAATGTATTAAAAAAAGATGTAGAGTTTCATGAGAAGATATTTTTAATGGCTAATAATAAAAAACTATATCAACTAATAACTTCTTTATGGGAACAAGTACATAGGTTCAGAGTGACATATGTTTCAAATTATGATGCATCATTAAGTTTAGTAGATGAACATAATAGAATATTAGAAGCTATTAAATCAGGGGATTGTGAGTTAGCTAAGAAATATGCAACAGAACATATAGAAATAGCAGAACAGTTTTTTATGGAAAATACAATAAATAGTTAAATTGAAAATGGGAATTATATTTGAAAGAAGGCTTAGCCTTCTTTTTTTATTGTAAAGATTTTATATTTTATTTTATTTTTGGATACAATAAAACGAAATATAAAATTGAATTAATAGAGAAATTGACATAAGTTGTAAGTAGTCAGTAGTATGAAGTTAAGAGTTACATATTGGATTAAATGACGCAAAATTTTTATATTTAGAAACTAAAATTAAGGATTATTACTCAATATATGGCAAAGCAAATTTTTGTATAAAAAAATAATAAATGGATACACTCAAATTATAAATGAATTTTTGAGGGGGATTATTATGAAAGTGAAAAATATAAAAAAAAGAATATATATATTGATTGGTATTTTGATTACTATATTATCAGTAACTACTTTAATAATATCAAAAGAAATAAATAAAATAGAAGCTTGCACTTATGATTATAAAGAAAAATTAATAAGATTTCATGTTATAGCAAATAGTGATACAGATGAAGACCAAGAATTAAAATTAAAAGTTAGAGATGCGGTTATAGCTTATTTACAACCAAAGCTTGAAAACTCTAAATCAATAGAAGAAAGTGAAGCAATTATAAAAGGTGAATATGAGAACTTAGAAAATATAAGCAAGAAGGTTATATGCGATAATGGATATAACTATAATGTTAACATTGGGTTACAGTATAGTGATTTTCCTGCAAAACAATACTCAAGTGTAGTATTACCGGCAGGTAAATACAAAGCTTTAAAGATCATAATAGGAGAAGGTAAAGGAAAGAACTGGTGGTGTGTAATGTTTCCTCCTCTTTGCTTCGTAGATGACCAAAACGGAGTAATAGATGAGAAAACTGATAAAAAACTGAAAGAAATATTAACACCACAAGAGTATGAATTAATAATGGCAAAAAATAAAACTGAGGTAAATAATTTAAAATTTAAATTTAAAATAACTGAAGTATTTCAATGCTTATTTTAATTTAAAATAAAGAATAAAAAATAAAAAGGAGTGACTTTAACTATGGATAGGTGCTATAAAACCCTTATAGTATCACTATTAGTTTTAGGCAATGTATTTGTACCTATAAAACAAATATATGCACTAGAATATTACTATTTAGACAATGAAACAGAAGATTGTTTTGTACAAGTGCAAGAACAAGAGGATAAAAAAGAAGCAGTTATAAATCTTAATGATGAAGAAATAATGTTATTATCAAAATTAGTAGCAGGAGAAGCTAGAGGTGAAAGCTATGAAGGTCAAGTTGCTGTAGCAGCAGTTGTAATCAATAGAGTGAAGGATTCTAGATTTCCAAACTCTCTAGAAGGGGTTATATATCAAAAGAATGCATTTTCTGTAGTGAAAAATGGAACTATATATACAGAGCCCACAAGCTCTACATATAGAGCGGCTCAGGAAGCACTATATGGAAATGATCCAACTAATAATGCAATATACTTTTGGAATCCTGATATATCTACATGTAGCTGGATAAACACATTAAATCCTTACTTAAGAATAGGGAATCATGTTTTTGCTAAATAATATATAATTTTAAATAAAAAAAGTAAAGGAGTTTTTACTCCTTTATTTTTTTTATAAAATAAATTATAATTATCATTTAGATAGCAAAATATAAAACTAAATGTTTTACTTATAAAAGCCATATTTAGAAGGAGGCAATGTATTGGAGGTTAAAATCAATATCCAAACTATTCAATATAATGAATATGGAGAACGAAATGTAATAAAAGTAAAGGCTACAGGAACTTTATATGAAAAGAAAGATAATACCTATGTACTTTACAAAGAAAAAGAAGATGGCAAAGAAACGACAACATCTATTAAAATTGAAAGTAACAAGGTAACAATAAAAAGATTTGGTGAGATAAATTCAACTATGATTTTTAAAACAAATCAGACTATTAATTCTAATTATGCAACACCACAGGGTATGTTTGTTGTAGAGACAAAAACTACAAAGCTAAATATAGAAAATAAAGAAGATATTATCATTGATATAGATTATGATATACAAATAATGGATATGTTTAGAGGTCGTAATATAATAAAAATAAATATTTATAACTATAGTGTTTAAAAAAATTCTTTAAAAATAGGATAAATATAAACAAGGATTTGAAGTTTTTTTATAGAAAATAGTACTAGTAGTTAAGAATTTCATCAATTAAAAATTTGATAGAACTAAGTAAGGCAATTAAATTAATCATTGATAAAATTAATTGTAATGAGGTATAAAATATGATATTTGAGAAAACGCTAAGTACGATAAAAAAATACAACTTAATAGAAAATGGAGATAAAATTGTGTTAGGTCTTTCTGGAGGCCCTGATTCAGTTTGTTTATTACATATATTAAATAGATTGAAAGAAGTTTTAGATATAGAAGTCTATGCAGCACATTTAAATCATGAAATAAGAGGAATGGAAGCTCAAAAAGATGCTTTATATGTTTCTCAGCTATGTGAAAGTTTAGGAATAACTTTTTTTGTTAAATCTATAAATGTTCCTCAATACTGTAAGGATAATAAGTTGTCATTAGAAGAAGGAGCAAGAAAATTAAGATATGAAATGTTCTTTGAAATAAAAGAAAAATTAAATGCAAATAAAATAGCTATAGCTCATAATATGAATGATCAAGCTGAAACCGTTTTAATGCGTATGATGAGGGGTACAGGCTTACAAGGATTAAAGGGTATAGACTACATAAGAGATGACATTATAATTAGACCTATTTTAGAAATTGAAAGATCTGAAATAGAAGCTTATTGCGAAGAACATAAATTAGATCCTAGGCTAGATGCTACAAATCTAGAAAGCATATATACAAGGAACAAAATTAGGCTAGAACTTATTCCATATATGAAGGATAATTTTAATTCTAATATAATAGAATCCATAGTGAGAATGAGTAATAGTTTAAGAAATGATAATGATTTTATAGAAGAAGAAGCTTTTAAGAAATTTAAAGAAGTAGCTTTTATAAATGGGTACAATTTAGAAATTAAGTTAGATAAATATAGAAATTTACATAAGTCATTAAAAAGTAGAATTATCAGGAATGGAATAAAATATGTTTTAGGAGATACAAATTTTATTGACCAAAAACATATAGAAGAAGTTATAGAACTAGAAGGGGAAAATAAAATTGATAAAAAAATAATTCTTCCAAGAGGATTATTTGTTTATAGACAAAAAAATAAGTTAGTATTTACAACAAAAGAAATTGTATTTAAAGAAATAGAATTTTCTTATAAAATACCTAAAAATGGGTTTGTCAAAATACATGAAGCTAATGTAATTATTGAAACTGAAACGATGCCTATAAATAGGTATAAGGCTTTGAAAAGAGATAAATCATTAAAATGGTTTGATTGTAATAAAATTAAAGGGGGGATAGTAGTAAGAAGTAGAAAGCCAGGGGATAAAATAAAGCTTTCTATGGGAAGTAAAAAATTAAAAGAATTATTCATAGATTTAAAAATTCCAAAAGAAGAAAGAGGTAAGGTTCCAGTAATACAAGATGATAATGGAATTTTATGTGTTGGAAGTTTTAGAAATAGTGAAGCATATAAGGTTGATGAAACTACAAAAGAAGTCTTAAAGATTTGCTTTAAGAAAATTTAGAATGAAAACAACTTATGAAAGGAGGGCTTCTTTTGAACAAATTTTTAAAAGGAGCAGGTTTTTATCTGTTACTATTTATGATAATAATTGGAATAGTCCAATTCTCTGGTACTCAAACTACTAAGATTGAAGAGTTAAAGTTTTCTGAAGTTTATAAAAATTTAATGGAAGAAAATATATCAAAAATACACTTTGTTGATGGAACTTCTGTGAAAGGAACAATAAAAGACTCAAATAAGGAGTTCACATCATATATACCAAATGAAGTATTAGGAGATAAACTAGCAAATGAAATATTAGATCAAACAGTAGAAAATAAATTAGTATTTGATGGTGAGGCAAAACCACAAACGCCTTGGTTTGTAAGTATGCTACCAACTGTTCTTCTGATTGGATTTATGATTATAATATGGTTTGTTTTTATGAATCAGTCTCAAGGTGGAGGCGGAAAGGTTATGAGCTTTGGAAAATCCAAAGCAAGAGTTCATAAAGATGACGAAAAAACAAGAGTCACATTCAAGGATGTGGCGGGACTGTCGGAAGAAAAAGAAGATCTGCAGGAAGTTGTTGATTTCCTAAAGAACCCCAAGAGGTATATTAATTTAGGTGCTAGAATTCCAAAAGGTATACTAATGGTTGGTCCTCCAGGGACAGGAAAAACATATTTATCAAGAGCCGTTGCAGGAGAGGCTGGGGTGCCATTTTTCAGCATAAGTGGTTCTGACTTCGTTGAAATGTTCGTAGGTGTTGGAGCATCAAGAGTAAGAGACTTATTTGAGCAAGCAAAGAAAAGTGCACCTGCAATAATATTTATAGATGAAATAGATGCCGTTGGTAGAAAAAGAGGAGCTGGACTTGGTGGAGGACATGATGAAAGAGAACAAACTCTTAACCAACTTCTAGTAGAGATGGATGGTTTTGGCGTTAATCAAGGAATAATCATTATGGCTGCTACAAATAGACCAGATATCCTAGACCCAGCATTACTTAGACCAGGTAGATTTGACAGAGAAGTAGTGGTTGGTGTACCAGATGTTAGAGGTAGAGAGGCTATATTTGAAGTTCATTCAAAAAATAAACCTTTAGCAAAAGATGTAAACAAAGAAGTATTAGCTAAGAGAACTCCAGGATTTACTCCTGCGGATATAGAGAATATAATGAATGAGGCTGCAATATTAACAGCTAGAAAAAGAGAAAAAGAAATTCATATGGATACTATAGAAGAAGCTATAACAAAAGTTATGGTTGGTGTAGCTAAAAAATCTAGAGTTATCAGTGATAAAGATAGAAAGCTTACAGCTTATCATGAGGCAGGTCATGCTATTTGTATGAATATACTTCCAAATATAAGTCCGGTTCACCAAGTTACTATAATACCAAGAGGTAGAGCTGGTGGATTTACGGAGCCTCTTCCACAAGAAGATCAAATGTATGGTACTAAAAATGAAATGTTAGAAACTATAGTTATGGCACTTGGTGGTAGGGTTGCAGAAGAATTGATAATGGATGATATTTCAACAGGAGCATCTAACGACTTAGAAAGAGTTACAGCAATAGCCAGAGCTATGGTAACAAAATATGGTATGAGTGAAAAAATGGGTCCTATGGTATACGGAGACAGTGATGACGAGGTATTCTTAGGAAATAGCATAACTACTAAGAAAAACTACTCAGAAGAAATAGCTTATGAGATAGATAAAGAAGTTAGAGAAATAGTTGAAAATGCGTATGCAGAGTGTAAACGAATATTAAAAGAAAATATGGATAAATTACACTATGTTGCAAAAGGATTATTGCTATATGAAACATTAGATTCAGAGCAATTCATGCAAGCATTTAATGAAGAATTATCATTAGATGAAAAAGATGTATTTGCGAAAAAAGAAGAATCAAAAGTTGTTATTGATATAGAAGAAGATATACAAGAAGAATCTAATGAGGAAGAAAAAAATAATTTGAACAACTCGAAATTAGATGAGTTTAAATTACCAGAAGATGATAATAAATAATTTAACATAGAAAAACAGGACTTTTATTAAAGTCCTGTTTTTTATTTATATATATAATAATTAGTGTATAATTAACTTTATAAAAAAGGAAAAATAATAGAGGTGAAGTATGAGGGATAAAATAATAAAAGTTATTTTAGATAGTGGTGAAGATTTTGTATCAGGAGAAGAATTATCAAAGCAGTTAGGTATATCTAGAACGGCTATTTGGAAACATATTAATATTTTACGAGAAGAAGGATACGATATAGAATCTGTTAATAAAAAAGGTTATAGATTGATAAGTTCACCTAAGGATTTATTAAATCCTCAAAACATTTATCATAACCTAAGAACAGAAATTATAGGTAAGAATATAATTCATCTCGAATGTGTAGATTCGACTAATGATTATTTGAAGAAAATAGGAAATGGTGTTCAAGAAGGAACTGTAGTTATAAGTGAAGAACAAACGAAAGGTAAGGGAAGGCTAGGTAGAAACTGGCAGTCTAAGTCTAAGGAAGGAATATGGATGAGTATAATACTTAAACCAGAGATTATACCATATAAAGCCCCTTTTATAACTTTAATAGCAGGAGCAGCAATAGTAAAAGCATTAAATAATTTACAAGTTCCTGCAAAGGTTAAATGGCCAAATGATATTATTATAAATAATAAAAAAGTAAGTGGGATATTAACAGAGTTATCTGCTGAAATTGAAAGAGTTAATTATGTGGTAGTTGGAATAGGTATGAATGTTAAAAATTTAGACTTTGATAAAGAACTAGAAGAAAAAGCAACATCTTTATATAAAGAAAATTACTGTATATCAAGGGTTGAGGTAATATCACAAGTTCTTTATGAGTTTGAAAAATTATATAAGGATTATATTGAAAATAATTATAAAGAAGAAACTCTAAGAATCTGTAGAGAATACTCTGCAATAATAAATAAAGATGTATATATAATTAAAGGTGATGAAAAAGAATTGGTTAAATGTATTGATATAAGCAATGAAGGAAATTTAATTGTAAGAGATGGCAATAATAATGTACAAGAAATTTTGTCAGGTGAAGTTTCAATAAGAGGAGTTAAAGGATATGTATAATAACATTTTAGACGTAAAAGGGCTAAAGGTTGGACAAGTAGAAAATAAAGAGGCTTTAACAGGTTGTACTGTTGTAATATGTGAAGATGGTGCAACTTGTGGTGTTGATGTTAGGGGATCAGCACCAGGAACGAGAGAAACTGATTTGTTGGATCCAATAAACTCAGTTCAAAAAGTTCATGCAGTAGTATTATCTGGAGGTTCTGCTTTTGGACTGGAATCTACATGTGGAGTAAGCAAATACTTAGAAGAAAAAAATATAGGTTTTGATGTTGGAGTTTGTAAAGTACCTATTGTAACAGGAGCTGTATTATTTGACTTAGGAGTAGGAGATTATAAAGTAAGACCTGATAAAGAAATGGGATATAGAGCTTGCTTGAATGCTAGTGAAACTGAATTAAAGCAAGGTAATTATGGTGCTGGATGTGGAGCAACTGTAGGAAAAGTAAAAGGTTTGGACTATGTAACAAAAGGTGGCATAGGAAGTTATTCGATTAAGCTTGACAATGGGGTAGTAGTATCAGCTTTAATAGCAGTTAATGCTTTTGGAGATATATATGAAAATGGAAAAGTAATAGCAGGAGTACTAAATGATGATAAGACAAAGTTACTAAATACTTATGAAATAATGAAATCTGGATTTATGAAGGGTGGATTTAAAATAGATAACACAACTATAGGTATAGTTGCTACTAATGCAAAACTAACAAAGGCACAATGTAAAAAGATGTCCCAAATGGCCCATGATGGATATGCAAAATCAATATTTCCTATACATACTCCTCATGATGGAGATACAATATTTACTATGTCAACGGGAGAAATAGATGTTGATTCAGATATTACTTTATTAGGATGCTTAGCAGCAGAAGTAGTAGAAAAAAGTATTATAAATGCTGTAAAAAATGCAAAATCTATAAAAAATATTATTTCTTATAATGAATTAGAAAATAACAAATAATAATATAAGATAAAAAAGTTACCTTATATATGTTTATAATATTGTTGACAATACAAAAAGTCACTGTTAAAATTGTCTTGTTATATAGCTGACATCTTCTTAATGAAGAGTCTGACTTGGTTGACATTTAAGAGTCGCAAAAGTCAAAACTAAATAAAACTAAAATAGTCCGGCATCTTTTAAGAGCTGGAACGGGGGTGTATTTTTATTATGATTAACACACGAACATCAGCACAAAGAAGGCTGAATGTAAGAAAGATGACTGTAATAGGAGTGCTATCTGCAATTTCTATTATGATGTCAATGTTACCATTTATAGGTTATATACCTATCGGGCCAATCAAAGCAACTATAATGCATATACCAGTTATTATAGGAGCAATTATAGAAGGTCCAGTAGTAGGAGCGATAATAGGGTTGATATTTGGATTAACAAGTTTGTGGAATGCAATAACGCAACCAGTAGTATTATCACCATTGTTTTATAATCCACTAGTATCTGTACTTCCTAGGATATTAATAGGAATAGTAGCTTATTACGTATATCAAGGTGTATATAAAGTAAGTAAAAAAGTATATGCATCAGGATTTATAGCAGGTATAATAGGATCTCTTGCTAATACAGCTGGTGTTTTAGGTATGATTTATATACTATATGCAGATAAATACCTAGCACTTATTGAACAACAAGGCTCAAGTGCAGCGAAACTATTACTTGGAGTTGTTTTAACAAGTGGAGTACCAGAAGCTTTAGTTGCAGGATTAATAGTATCTGCAGTATCAGTGGCATTAATTAGAAAAGGCAAAAAATAGAAGGAAGGTTTAAGTATATGCTATTAGTATTTGATGTAGGAAATACAAATATGGTTATAGGTGTATATAAAGGAAAAACTTTAGTAAAAGACTGGAGAATATGTACAGATATACACAAAACATCTGATGAATATGGAATGTTAATAAGTAATTTATTAACTTATGATAAAATAGATTTAAAATCAATTGATGACGTAATAATATCTTCAGTTGTCCCAAATGTAATGCATGCTTTAGAGAACTTTTGTATAAAGTATTGCGAAAAGAAGCCTATGATAGTAGGTCCTGGAATAAAAACAGGACTAAATATAAAATATGACAATCCTAAACAAGTAGGGGCAGATAGGATAGTAAACGCTGTAGCTGCAATAGAAAAATACGGAAGTCCACTTATAATAGTAGACTTTGGAACCGCTACTACATTCTGTGCAATATCTGAAAAATCAGAGTATCTAGGTGGAACAATATGTCCAGGTCTTAAAATATCAAGTGAAGCATTGTTTAATGGTGCAGCAAAACTTCCTAGAGTTGAACTTGTTAAGCCAGGAAAGACTATTTGTAAAACTACAGTAGAAGCCATGCAATCAGGAATAATATATGGGTATGTTGGACAGGTAGAAAAAATAATATCAATAATGAAAAAAGAATTATGTAGCGAAGACGTAAAGGTTATAGCTACAGGAGGATTATCTTCTCTTATTCATTCAGAAACTGATAGCATAGACTGTGTAGATAGATTCTTAACTCTAGAAGGGTTAAGATTAATATATGAAAAAAATAAATAAAAATTATTGAGGAATTGGTTAAATCCAATTCCTTTTTAATATGTAAAAATAATACAATACAAAATAATAATAGTATATTTTGAGAATTTGTAATAATATATTTAGAGTAGTTAATTAAAATTTGAAAAAATGTTAATCATTATAAATAATTCATAATTTAAAGGAGACAGAAGATGAAAATAGGTAACGTCCAATTAGATAATGAAGTTTTTTTATCTCCTATGGCAGGTGTAACAGACTTACCTTTTAGAACTATATGTAAGGAAAAAGGATGTGGCATGCTTTATACGGAAATGATAAATGCAAAAGCTCTTTGTTATGATGATGAAAATACTAAGAAGATGCTAAAAATGGAAAAGGATGAACATCCAGTAGCAGTTCAGATATTTGGATCAGATCCAGACTTTATGGGAAAAGCTGCATCTATAATGAATCAATATCCTAATGAAATACTTGATATAAATATGGGTTGCCCAGCTCCTAAAGTCGTTAAAAATGGAGATGGATCTGCATTAATGAGAAATCCTAAGCTAGCAGCAGAAGTTTTAAGTGCAGTAGTTAAAAACTCAGAAAAACCAGTTACTTTAAAGATAAGAAAAGGTTGGGATGATGATTGTATAAATGCAGTTGAAATCGCAAAGATTGCAGAAGAATGTGGGATAAGTGCCCTAGCTATACATGGTAGAACTAGAGAACAATTTTATTCTGGTAAAGCCGATTGGGATATAATATCTGAAATAAAACAAGCTATAAATATACCTGTAATAGGTAATGGTGATGTATTTGAAGTTCAAGATGCAGTAAATATGCTAGAAAAAACTAAATGTGATGCTATAATGATTGGTAGGGGCTCACAGGGTAACCCTTGGATATTTAAAAGAATAAATCATTATATGAAAACAGGAGAGGTATTACCTGAACCAACATTGGAAGAAAAAATAACTACAGCCATAAGGCACATGAACTTAGCAGTAGCTGAACATGGAGATTATGTTGCAGTAAGAGAAATGAGAAAACATATAGGTTGGTATTTAAAAGGTTTAAAAAATTCTGCTAAATATAGAGATCAAATTAATAAAATAACAGATTATAAAGAAGTAATTATTATGTTAGAAGAGTACATGCAACACTCCTTGACACAAATAGGATAGTGACTTATAATATAGCGCATAATAAATCAATAGGAATAAATGTAAAATGTGTTGAATAAGCATGTTTTAAAAATATATAGAAGGAGTTGTAGGGGTTATGGTAGAAAAACAAGAGATACTTACACAAGAAGGTTACAACAAAATAGAAGAAGAAGTAGAGTACCTAAAAACAGTTAAAAGAAAAGAAGTTGCAGAAAGAATAAAAGTAGCCATTTCATTTGGAGACTTATCGGAAAATGCTGAATACGATGAAGCTAAAAATGAGCAAGCTCAAGTTGAAGAAAGAATAGTTAAATTAGAAAATATGTTAAGAAAAGCTGTTATAATAGATGAGAGTCAAATAGACAGTACTATAGTAACAGTTGGATCAACAGTAAAAGTTTATGATACTGATTTTGATGAAGAAGTAGAATATACAATAGTAGGTTCTGCAGAAGCTGATCCATACAATGGAAAAATATCAAATGAATCACCAGTAGGAAAAGCGTTCATAGGAAAGCAAAAAGACGATGAAGTAGAGATTCAAGTTCCAAATGGTGTTGTAATATACAAAATACTAGACATAAAAAGATAAGTTAAAATATAACTTAAGAAAATTTAATAAGAGTAAACTTGGAGGAAAAAAATGAATAAAGATCAACAAAATGTGATTGATAACCAAGAAGACCTTACAGAAGTGCTTAAAGTAAGAAGAGAAAAGTTATCTAAATTACAAGAGATGGGAAGAGACCCATTTGTTCAAAGTAGATATGATAGAACTAATTATTCTATGGATATAAAAAATAACTTTGAAGAAATGGAAGGAAAAGTTGTTAAAATAGCTGGACGTATAATGAGTAAGAGGCTTCAAGGTAAAGCAGGATTTATAGATATCCAAGACCAAGAAGGTAGAATACAATGTTACGTAAGAAAAGATAGAATAGGTGAAGAAGAATATGATCTTTTCAAAACTTATGATATAGGAGATATCATAGGTTTAGAAGGCGAAGTTTTCAAAACTAAAAAAGAAGAAATATCAGTAAAAGCTACTGCTGTAATTTTATTATCTAAATCACTACAAGTATTACCAGAAAAATATCATGGGTTAAAAGACCAAGATATCAGATATAGACAAAGATATGTTGACTTAATAGTTAATCCAGAAGTTAAAGATGCTTTCTTAACAAGAACAAAAGCATTAAAAGCATTAAGAAGTTACTTAGATCAAAGAGGATTCTTAGAAGTTGAAACTCCAATATTAAATACTATTGCTGGTGGAGCTAATGCTAGACCATTTGTTACACACCACAATACATTAGATATACCTATGTACTTAAGAATAGCAAATGAATTATACCTAAAAAGATTAATAGTAGGTGGATTTGACAAAGTATATGAAATGGGTAGAATGTTTAGAAACGAAGGTATGTCTATTAAACATAATCCAGAATATACTGCTATGGAATTATATCAAGCTTATGCTGATTATGAAGATATGATGAGAATAACTGAAGAATTAATATCTCATATGGCAGAAGTAGCTACAGGAAGTACAGTTGTAAATTACCAAGGAACTGAAATAGATTTCAAACCACCTTGGAGAAGAATGACTATGATAGAATGTGTTAAAGAATACACTGGTGTTGACTTTG
The DNA here is from genome assembly GCF_000808015.1 of Terrisporobacter othiniensis. Taxonomy (GTDB): domain Bacteria; phylum Bacillota; class Clostridia; order Peptostreptococcales; family Peptostreptococcaceae; genus Terrisporobacter; species Terrisporobacter muris. Next base: position 95,150 of record NZ_JWHR01000099.1, read on the forward strand.
ACACAATAGATACAGATGAAGAAGCTTTAGCAATAGCTAGAGAAAAAGGAATAGAAATAATTCCTGGAATGAGAAGAGGAGAAGTTATAAATGCATTCTTCGAAGAATTTGGTGAAGATAAATTAATACAACCAACATTTATAACTCATCATCCAGTTGAGGTATCGCCTCTTGCTAAAAGAAATGCTGAGGATCCAAGAAAAACTGATAGATTCGAAGCTTTTGCAAATAAATGGGAATTAGCTAATGCATTCTCTGAACTTAATGACCCAATCGACCAAAAAGCAAGATTTATGGATCAAATGAGAAAGAAAGAGTTAGGTGATGACGAAGCTTGTGATATGGACGAAGACTTCATAAATGCATTAGAAGTAGGCTTACCTCCAACAGGTGGACTTGGAATAGGTATAGATAGAGTTATGATGTTACTTACTAACTCAGCGTCAATAAGAGACGTAATATTATTCCCAACTATGAAGCCAATAGATCAAAATAAAAATCAAATAGAAGAATAATTTTAATGTAAAAGCTCATATTTATTAACTTTTATTAGTTATATAAATATGAGCTTTTTATTATGCATAAATTTTGTACTAAATATAACTATTTTTATCACAAAAATTAATTATTATATCAACAGTAAAACATAAAAAATATGAACAAAAAATGTTGTTAGCTAATTTAAAATGATAAAAAAGACAAAATGCTATTTTATTATGAAAATAATAAAGGAAAAAATAATAAAGGAAAAAATAATAAGCACTTAGAAATAAATATAAAAATTAATGTTATACGAAAGGGGCAATGAAAATGAACCAAATTATGTCATGGGTATGTCTTATAAGTATATGCTTTTTATCTTTCCAAGTGATGATTTTTATATGTGAGGATATATTTAAACTATTTAATAAAGTGAGTTTTAATAATAAAAAGAATAATAAAAAACCAGCAAGTGCAAGTAATGCATATGTTTATAAAAATAAAATAGCAAAATAAATAAGAAAACTGTTGACCAATTGCTTTGTAGATGATATAGTATTACTTGTCCTTAAGACGAGGGCAAAAGGTCAACAAAGTTTATTAAAAAAAGTGGTTGACAAAGAAAAACAGCTTTGGTAAAATAAAGAAGCTGAAACAAGCAAAGAACTTTGAAAATTAAACAGTAGGTTAACAATAAATTAATTCTTTAAGAATTAAACTGAAACAACAAACAAACCAAGCCAGATATTCAGATAATGATTAGTCTGAGCAATGGACAACTTTTTTATGAGAGTTTGATCCTGGCTCAGGATGAACGCTGGCGGCGTGCCTAACACATGCAAGTCGAGCGATTCTC
>NZ_JWHR01000100.1 GCF_000808015.1 Terrisporobacter othiniensis
GTGCAATACTAAGTTGTCTTAATTTTGTTAAATAAGAAAAAACAGTCATATTATCCTCATTATTTTCTAGTATTCTTCTTTTTATTAAATTTACAAATCCTCTATAGGCTCTTTTATGCTCCTTTTCTAATTCCACATAAAATTTCTGTTCTATTTTATCTGGAAGTTCATCAACAACTTCTTTTTTAGTTCTCCTAAGCATAAATGGTTTTATTAAATTTTTTAACTGACAATGATTTTTTTCATTATTAGCAAATATTTTTTCAAATTTCTTCTTATTATATAAATATCCCGGCATAACAAAATCAAAAATAGACCAAAGTTCCATAAGATTATTTTCTATCGGTGTTCCTGTTAAAGCAAATTTAACATCTGCATTTACTTCTTTAATAGCTTTTGTAATTATGGACTCTGGATTTTTAATGTTTTGAGCTTCATCTATTATGCAGTAATTAAAATTTATATTTTTATATTTTTCAATATCATTTTTATAAGTTCCATAGCTAGTTAAAACAACATCATATTCTTCGTGATTTTCTAATATTTTTTCCCTTTGAGACTTACTACCATAAGCTATTCCTAGTTTAATATCTGGTGTAAACTTTTCAAATTCACTCTTCCAATTAAAAATTAGAGATGTAGGAGTTATAACTATTGATTTTTTATCTTTTTGACAAAGTAAAAAAGATAAAGTTTGTACAGTTTTACCAAGTCCCATTTCATCTGCCAAAATACCACCAAAATTATAATTTGCTAAAGTATTGAAAAATTCAAACCCTTCCACTTGATAATCTCTAAGCTTTGCATTTAATTTATCTGGAACTTTCACATCTTTATTTAATTTATCATATTTTTTTATTACATTCTCTATATATTTCCTACCACTTATAAAAGTATCCCCTTCTGTCAACTTTTCTAAAAACATAGCTTTATTATTTGGTATTTTTATTTTTTGTAAATCTCCATAAACCCCTAGTATATCTATAAGTTGAAATACTTTCTCTAAATCATTATCTTTTAAATCAATATAGCTACCATTAGGCATAAGATGATACTTATATTTATCTTTATATGACTCATATATATTCCCATACTCATTTTTGTCTATACCTTCAATATGTAAACTTGCCCCTAAGTTTCCACCCCTAGATTGGCTTAAGTCAAATATTACAGTTGGATTTAGTATTATATCTTCCTCTGAAAATTCTTCTTTTCTTTTGTTCCTTAGCTTCTTTATTCCTTCAAGAACTGCTGCTACCATATGAGGACATACTTGAGGCCCCTTGTTATTAAATACATTTTGACAATCACAACTAAGATTAGAAATTGTTCTATTTTCAGTATTTATATTCATCATAGCAGTATAGCTACGTCTATGATATTCATCAAAAACTGTTGCATAAAATGTAGCTTCTCTACCACTTACATTTACATAATCATTGCTTACATAATTTCTTTTATATGCTGCAAATCCACTATTGTATTTTAGTTTATCTGTATAAGTTCTTAATACTTCTCCAAGTTTATCTATTTCCATTTTTTCACCTTTTCTTTTATAATTTCTTATTTATTATAATTTCCAATAAATTAAATAAAACATAAACGCTTTATAATAAAAATATCATGAGGTAACCCCATGATATTTTTATGTTTATATAATTT
>NZ_JWHR01000101.1 GCF_000808015.1 Terrisporobacter othiniensis
CTTATTATTCTTGATTTAAAATTACTTCTATCTCTATATTATCATCTTTTATCATTATATTTTTATTACAATCATCATAATTTTTACATATTTTCAGCTTTTCTTCATCAAATCTTATTTTGAAATAAATACCACTAGTTTCTTCTTTTAAAGAAAATTCGTATTCTTATTCTTTATAATTAAATACTCTGATGATAATAATATTTCTACCTCTCTGAGCTTATAAGTAGCTTTTAGTATATTACCATTGTATTTTGATTTTATTATGATTATATTTTTTGAACTCATTGAACTAGACTTTATTTCTTTAACTACTTGTATATAATCTTTAATGTTTAATGCTATTTTTTTTCTATTCTTAGTTGCTAGTTCTATTTCATTTAATTCGTCCTATATTAATATTGTCTAGTAATATAAAATACTATCTACATTTAC
>NZ_JWHR01000102.1 GCF_000808015.1 Terrisporobacter othiniensis
CAAAAGAAGATAAAAATCCTATAACACCAACTGCTAAGAAAATTATAGCTATAAGTTTTTGTATTTTATAAACACTCCCTTTAAAATTATTTTCTTTATCTGTTATACATATATTATTTATATTTATTTCACTAGTTTGAAAAATAAAACTGCTTATTTCATTTAACATTTGATTTATAAATTCATTGTTTAGGTTGTATTTATAAATCCATAATATATATATCCCTTGGAAAAAAAGTATGGATATACTTGAAAAAAGATTAACCTTAGATAATATAAATAATAAAAGTAAAGTTAATAGGATACATTTTATTTTGTAGATTTTAGAAGTTTTAATTACTCCTTGTAACTTACAACCATTCTCTTCCTCTATTATTTTTCCATAATGTATAAATACATTATTTCACAAAAAACAATTAAAAAAGGATGCCTCTTTGAATGATTTAGAAATCATTTTGAAGCATCCTCTTTTTAGCAAATTCTTGACATAAACTGAAAAGAACTACACTCTATAATAGTCTTACGATGACCAAGTCATTGTTGCTATGCTACTTTAGTGCTTGAAAGATTATTTTCTTTTAAGTTTTTTACACTTATCATATATAAAGCTCCAAAGGTAATGGCTGAAATTATCATAATTGCCCAAAGTCTAAAGTCTACTATTCCTTCATATAGTGCTGAATGAAGCATTGCTCCTAAACTTCCTCCCATTATAGGAGCAACTACTGGTATCCATCCATATTTAAAATCTGAAATTCCTTTTCCTGGTATAGGTAATAAAAAATGTGCTATACGAGGACCTAAGTCACGAGCTGGGTTTATAGCATTTCCAGTTACTCCACCTAAAGATGTTCCTAGTACAAATATTAAGCATCCAACTGCTAATGGATTTACTCCAGCTGCAAAATCATTTATTCCTAAAGCTAATACAACAAATACTAATGCAAAAGTTCCTAAAAACTCACTTATAAAGTTTGTAAAATTATTTCTTATTGCTGGTGCAGTTACAAATACTGTTAATTTAACAGTTTCATCTTCTGTAGCTTCCCAGTGAGGTAGATACTGTAAATATACTAATAATGCTCCAAACATTCCACCTAAAACTTGACTTAATAAGTAACCTGGTACTAAAGCCCAATCAAAAGTTCCTTGTATAGCAAAAGCTATTGTAACAGCTGGGTTAAAATGCCCTCCACTTATATCTCCAACTGTATATACTGCAAGAGTAACTGCTGCTGCCCATGCTAAGTTTATTGCCACATTTCCAGCACCATTAGCGCCAGATTTTTTCAAAGAGTTTCCTGCTAAAACACCACATCCTAAAAATACAATTATTGCAACACCTATAAATTCAGCTATATATACACTCATTTTTATATCCCCCTATTTCAACCTATTAATATGAGTTTAATTCCATACTTTGATCTTTAGTTACTATTTTAATACCATTACTAGTTCCTATTCTTTTACATCCTAAATCTATATATGCTTTAGCTGTTTCAAAATCAGAAACTCCACCTGATGCTTTTATTTTTGTATTTTCGCCTATATTATCTTTCATAATTTTTACATCTTCAAGTGTGGCACCACCTATTCCAAATCCTGTTGATGTTTTTATAAAATCTATATTAAGTTTTCCGACTAACTTACTTATAGAAACTTTTTCTTCTTCATTTAAATAACAAGTTTCTATAATCACCTTTAGTAAAACATTTTCCCCACATGCAGATTTTATTTCACTTAATTCTTTTTCTAAGTAATCTAAATCCATTTCTTTTAGAGCAGCTATATTTATTACCATATCTATTTCTTTTGCACCATTTTCAATAGCATTTTTAGTTTCAAATACTTTAGTTTCTATTGTATTTGCTCCTAGAGGAAATCCTATTACTGTGCATACTTTAACATTACTATCTTTTAACAATTCATGTGAAATTTTTACATTTGCTGGATTTACGCAAACAGATGCAAAATCATATTTTAATGCTTCTTTACATAATTTTTCTATATCACTTTTACTTGCCACTGCTTTTAATAATGTATGATCTATATATTTATTCATTTTATTTTCCTCCCTTAAGCCATTGTTAACTCTTTTTCCATTAATGTATCTATTTCTTTTCTAGTAGGCATAGCTGGTGCTGTTCCTATTTTTGTTACAGATAATGCAGCTAAAGCATTTCCAAATCTAGCAGCTTCAAATATATCTTTTCCTTCAGATAAAGCTGTAACAAACCCTCCATTAAATGCATCTCCTGCACCTGTTGTATCTACTGCATCTACAGTATACGCTTTTACAAATTGTTCTTCTTCTTTACTCTTTACATATACACCTTGTTTTCCTAGAGTTATTACAACATCTTCTATTCCTTTTTCTTGAAGTATTTTAGCTGCTACTTTGGCATCTTCTACTGTTACAACTTCATATCCAGTAATAATTGATGCTTCTACTTCATTAGGAGTTATTATATCTACTAATTTCAATACATCTTCGCTAATATCTTGAACTGGAGCTGGATTTAATATTATAGTTGCATTATTTTCATGAGCTAATTTTATATTAGCTTCTATTGCATCTCTATTTATTTCTAATTGGCTTAAGAATATATCACAGTTTATAATTGCATCTTTACAAGTTTGTAAATCTTCTTTAGTTATATTATCACAAGCTCCTGATGTTACTACTATTTCATTTTGAGATGTTACATCATCAACTATTATTAAAGCTGTACCTGTTTGTAAATTTTCATCTTCAAATATGTATTTAGTATCTAAGCCTTCATTTTTAAAAGTGTTAAGAGCCATTTCTCCAAATTCATCTTTTCCAACTTTTGATATAAATGTCACATCACAATTTGCTCTTTTTGCTGCTATTGCTTGATTTGAACCTTTTCCTCCTGGTCCCATTTTAAATGCTAAACCTTTTACTGTTTCTCCTGGTTTAGGTAAATGTGGCGTTCTCGCCATTAAATCAACTATAAAACTTCCTGCTACTGTTACTTTCTTTTTCATTTTGAAATTCCCCCTAATTGTTAAAATTTATAGTTAAGTTTAATTACTTGCTAGTTTTTCAGAACCTCTTAAAACTACTGTTGGCTTTAAGATTATGTTTTGAGTAGAGCTTGGCTCATCATCTGAAAGTTTTTTATATAATATGTTGAAACCTATTTTCCCCATTTCTGAGGTTGGTCTTGATACAACACTTATATTAAGTCCAACATAGTTAAAAAAGTCTAAATCATCAAATCCTAATATTGATATATCTTCACCTATTTTTATTTTCATTTCATTTAGAGCATTAATAGCACCTAAAGTCATCATGTTATTACTTATAAATATTGCAGATACATCTTTATTATTTTTAATAATTTCCTTTGTTAAACTATATCCTGAATCTACTTGAAAATCACCTTCATAAATATTTTTTTCATTTACAGATAATTCATTTGATTCATAAGCTTGCTTATATCCTTCTAACCTTTCTATTCCTGGTTTATATTGTAGAGGACCTGTAATTATTGCTATTTCTTTATGTCCTTCACTTATCAAAGTATCTACACCATCAAAAGCACCTTTTTTATTATCTATAAATACTCCATCAAAATCACAAAATCTTAAATCTCTATCTATTAAAATAATTGGTATTTCTAAAGAGTTCATATTTTGAATATGTTTTTTAATAATTTCCATATTATTGTTAACAGTTGTAGTTATTATAAGACCAGATATATTCAGGTCTTTTAAAGATTCTATTATATTAATTTCTTTTTCTATTTCTTCATTACTATCAAAGGCTAATACATTGCATCCTAATTTACCGGCTTCTTCATTTATTCCTTTTAGTACGTCTGTAAAAAACATATTTGATAAATCTGGAAGTACTACTGCTATATTTTTCAATTGTGAGTAACTTTTATCTTCACCTTTTATTTCAGCTATGGCTTTTTTTATTAACTGTCTTGTTTCTTCTTTTACATATCCTGATTTATTTAAATATCTAGAAACAGTTGCCATAGATACACCTGATTTAATTGCTATATCTTTCACTTTTATATTCATTTTTCTTCCACTTTCTTTTCATTTTTTCCATATTAATTTATATTTTTTATTTCATATTTTCCACATTGCTAAAACGACACTATAATTGATTGTTACCGTTTTCTTTAATTTAATAATATAGATTTTTTATATTCTAGTCAATATATATTTTCATATATTTTCATATTATTTTTATTTTATTCCATAATCCTTACATATTATTTTCATATTTTCCAGCTTTATTTTTCATACTTACTATATTTTTTCACAATTAGAGGAATTTCAATCAACTTCTTTCATATTATACAATACTAATTCTTTTCATTCAAAAGTATAATATTATATTTACCTATAATTTTATAATATTTAATATTAAAATATGAAATCATTTTAAACTCCTCTTTTATTTTCTAAATACAATCCTAAATTCTAAAACAAGGATTTATTACTTATGCATTAACTCATAATGACTCCTTATATATACTTTTGAAACCCAGTTATTTTTATACAACCTAAAAAACTACTAAGCTATAAACTTAGTAGTTCCTAATATCATTGAAAATAAATTATTCCTCTTTATAATTTGAATTATAGTAATATTCACCCCTATTATTTATTATTACTTTAATTAATTCTTCAAATAATTCCATTATCTTCTTTTATATTTTTAATTTCCTTACAATTAAAAAGGTCAGATCTCAATTGTGAGACTGACCTTTTATATTATGCTAGCAAAAGTTGACACAGTATGTCAACTTTCGTACACCCGAGCACACTTGTACAAGGCACACCAGTGTCTTGTACTTACTAACTATCTCCTATTTTAGATTAAATATTTTCTAAATAAATACTATATTTTATATAAATCTATGAATATCTCAATCCCATTCCTAAAATGTTATTCCATTCTTATCTATCTTCTCACATATATCCAAAAAGCTACCATTTCTCATCAGCAAATCCCTCAAATAAACTAAGCGCTCATCATTTATCAATTGATCAGCTACACAATCCAAAATCTCTCTAACCTTCTCCTCATGATACTCCAAATTTAACAAACAATTTAAATTAGAATAAAAATTACCCTTAAGCATATCTCTACCCAAAGAATTTACTATTTGATCTTCCAAATAATACTTAGCTTCCTTTATACATTCTTTATCATTTGTGAGATAAACTGACTCACCCCTTGGTAGATAGTCCCCTCTGTAAGAAAGCCAGTTAAATGAACCTGCTATATGTATTTTATCATCTACAATAATCTCTTTGTTGTGATGATTTCCTATCCAGATTACAAATACAGCTGGTAAATTATCTGGTGATTTTATGCTTTTTAATTTTTCCAACAACATTTCAGGTGCTTTTCTATCTTCATTATTTATATTTCTTGATATTCCCCATGTTATAAATATTTTACAATTCTTCGCCGCTAATTTTTTAATTTTTTTAATCATGTCATCATCTACTACTTTTTCTGAAATCCAAGGGGATTGAATATACATTTTCTGCTTAACCATATTAAAAGTTTTGTTAAATTCTTCTTTTATTTCCTTTCCTCTTATAATTCTAAGCTTACTTTTTTCATGCTTATTTTCTTTCTTTTCTTGAATAAATTTTTCTTCCAATGAATTTGATTGCTTTATAACAGGCTCTTTTTTAATTTCATCAGATAAATTAAAATCTTCTTTTTTCAGTGGTTTTATATTACATATTAATTTACTAATCTCATTGTCAAAGGAATTATTTTCAAAGTTCCACACCCTACATTGCAAAACTTTTTCGACTATATCATATATCCATAATTCAACTATTCTAAAATATGCAATCTCACCGTCTAATTTTTCCATTTCTATGTCTTTTACTTCTTGATTTATTACTTTCTTCTCGCATATGATTTTATGACACTTTGCCAATTCTGATATATTATTTTTTAAATCTTCATTTATATTGCAAATTTTATCTTCAAAATCATTATTCAAATGCAATATATCAATACTTTTATTTTCATAATCTTTCTTTTTATAATCATAAATATTGTTTATATATGGATGATAATAAGCTTCTAATACATCCTGCTTTTCAAAATCTAAAGATAACTTACTTTTATATAAATTTTTACCCGACTCTGTTGTTATAATATGAGGCAATTTATTCAAATATAACATTCCATTTCTTGCCATTTTATCAACATAAGTTTCAATAAATATCTTGTCTAAACCAAGCATTAATGCTATATCATCTATAGTATTATTATTTCCTAAGTTAGTTAAGCCAATATTCAAAATAAACTCTTCTATAATACTTATACTTCTGTAAACTATTGAATTTATTTTCACCTTGTATTTATGAAAAGGAAGTAACCACTCCTTATAATAGATTACTTCCAATTTATCTTCCTTATATTCAATATCTTCTATAATTTTTCCTATGTCCTTAGGATAGTCCTCTATTTTAAACATATATATCTCTCCTTAGTTAAAGATACTTCCTGCATCTATGACACCGTTATATTTATTAACAACTTTTATTACTTCACTATAATAGCCCTTAGCTTCTTTATTATTGTTTTTCTCGCAATATAACTCACTACATCCCACAATAATAAGTAGTTTTTGTGCTCTTGATAAAGCAACATTTATACGTCTTGGATCCTTTGCAAAACCAATTTTTCCTTTATTGTTATTTCTTACAAGGCTTACAATTACAATTTCACTTTCTATTCCTTGAAATCTGTCAACGGTTCCCACTCGCAGGTTCAGATTTTTAAATTCTCTTCCTTTCAAAAAATTATTCTGAAATAATTTAACTTGTGCACTATAAAAAGTAATCACTGACACTTGTTTTTCCTCATTATGTGAAAATTTGTTTATGTCAGTCAGTATTTTTTCTATTACTTCTATTTCTGTTTTATTATAAAAACTGAAGCCATCATTTCTTTCTTCTGCATAACTATTCTTAAGTGGAATATCAACCCACATCAAATGATTTTCTTTTTTTATATACTTTATATCTATGTTATGACTTTTTTCTTTTTCTTCATCCTTAACTCCAGATATTAATCCTACTTTATTTCCACCTTCCTTGTTATCCTTATAAAATTGGTTAATACAATTCATGATTGAACTATGCATTCTATATTGTGTATCCAGCATTATTTTACTTTTCTCATTTATATTCATGTAAATCTTTTCAAAAATACTATTTTTCATATCATCTAATTCATATTTAATATCTTCCAATTCATCATCACAATACTTCATTTCATCTAATAATTCAGACTCAATCACTGGTGGTAGCTGTTTATGATCTCCAACCAATATTATTTTCTTTCCTTTAAGCATAGGTAGTAATAATTCTGGCGGTGTTGCCTTACTTGATTCATCTATAATTACCACGTCAAAATCCTTATATTCAGATTCAAATTTTTTAGAACCTGATTGAACACAAGTTATACCTATTACGTTTGCAAACTCTATATAAAGTTTTTTAAGTTCTTCTTTATCTCCAAATTTACCTTTTTCAATTTTTTTAATCCAATTATCTAAAATCATCAAGTAATTTTCTATTATAGATTTTGCTCTTAATATCTCATCTATTGATATATTGTTGTGAACTTGTGGTACTATATTTATAGTTGCATCCATTACTTCTTTCATATCATTGACAAGTTGATCACATCTATATTTGAGATTATTATATTTTTCTTTTAGATCTATGGCTTTATTTTTTTCTGTTTCTATTTCAAGATATAGTTTTGTAGTATTTTTATTTAAAGTGTTTGTTGTAATATCTATAATAAAATCTAATAAATCTGTTGAGCTTTCATCATAATTAAATTCTTTTTGTAGGGATTTTTTTATATCATCAATATTTTTTTAATTGTTTTTATTTTACTATATATTATTTCTTCATACTCATCTTCAATGAACAGTCGTTTTTTATTTAGATTTGACATTAATATGGAGAGTTCTTCGATTTTTTCTTTTATCATTTTTACATATTCGTTGCCCATATAAATATATTTCAATAAATTAGTCTCCCAATTGGATATTATACCTAAACTTTTTATTAAATTCAGAAATATGGGTTTATGATCTATTACATTAGCTGTATCAACTAAATATTTATCAATTAATTTATTATTAATTTTACCTCTTATGTTATATTTAAGCTCTTCATGATTAATATTATATTTAATTTTCAATGATACAAGTTTATCAACTCTATTATTAATTATGTGTAAATATTTATTCAATAGATTTATATAATATCTTATATCTTTTATCTGGCAATTTATATTTCTATATTCTTTATAACCATTTATTAACTTATCTTTATCTTTAAAATTCATAACAAAGTTTTCAAATGATTCTAACTTATCCTCATATTTTTTTGAATTTTTTATAAATCTTATTTCATTCTCAAAAGCTGCTATTTTTTCTACTGCACAATAACAACTATAATTGTTTTCATATAAATTATTTAATTCATTAATTATTGATATACATATTTCATTGTCTCTTACTTCCAAAAATTTCTTTAATCTAAGGATGTTAGTTTTTATAATTATTTTTACAAATGTCTAATGTCGTATCTAGCCAAGTTTTTACCACATTTCCTTCCGTATATTTTTCTCCTTCACTTTCAACTCTGGATAAATTACCAGTTCTTAAAGCTCTAATCCTAGGGTTATCTATTATCCTCCCTAGTGCATTATCAACTGCCAAATTTGACTGAGATGCTATCAAGGTTTTTAATCCTCTAATAGCATTTTGATAACAAATTTCTGCAATTACTGTAGTTTTTCCTGTTCCAGGTGGTCCTTGAATAACAAATACATCCTTTGAATTTAAAGCTCCTTGCACTGCTTTTATCTGGCTATTATTTAAAGTATTTAATAATAAGTTATTTACATTCAAAATAACTTCTTCATCCTCTTTTTTATATTCTAAATTTTTAGTGTCAAATAAAATAGTTGCCAATTGATTATTTAAAGATTGTCCTGATTTTAATAAGTATAATCCTCGTCTTAAATTGATGGCTTGAGCCAAATCCCCCATTTTAGATATTCTCAAATATCCTTTATTTGGAAATACTGTTTTATTTTCTAAAAGTAATTCTTGAAACTCATCATTTAATTCAATTACAATAGACTTATTTTCTATATTTATCTTATATATAGAACCTATATTATCTTCTACTCTTTCATTAGAGTTTTCGATTTCCTTATCATAAAACAGTATTACCCTATCATTTCTGAAATTTTGCAACTTCTCAATTTCTTCATTAGTAAATGATTTAAAATTCATGGTACATTTTGTAAAATCACTATTACTTTTGTATCCCTTATATTTTATCTCCAATTGTGAGTGTCTTGCATTGTCTTCTATTATTTTTAAATAATGATCCCATTCATCTATTCTGTTTTGGACTTCTATTGACAAATTACTTTTTTCTTTAATAGGCATAGTTCTATAAATATAAGCCTCTCTTTTTATTATTCCCCTTTCTTTACTAGATTTTTTAACTTTATCAGTTTTATCAACTAAAGTATCATAACTATCAGCTTTTTTTATTATAGATAATATATCATTGCTGATGCATATATTTTTAATACTTTCTTCTGTACACAATTTTATTTTTTGAAAATAACAATTATTTTTTTTATTTCCATATTCATCAGAGGCTAGACATAAATTTGTTACTAAAAAATGCTGTTTATCAATATTTACACCATCTACACATAATATTTTACCACCTCTTTTGTTCATAAAATTTCGATTATTAATATTTTCAGTATCACTGGTCATCATTAATCTAGTTTTTCTATCTGAATCTCCAAGTACTGTAATATCCATCAAATAAAAATCATATATTACATCTTCTAAAATAATATTCAATACTTCATCTTTTCTATTATCATCTATCAAACTAACATATTTATTTTTTTCGTCACTATTAATTATTCTATTTATTTTATAAACAGCATTGTTTGTAAGTTTAATCCCTAGATAAATAAAGTTTTCATAAGACTTATCTTCCCCATATGTATTAAACTCCATAATTTCCTCCTAGATACTTAATTTTAACTCTATTAAATTATATTAAATATAGTATAAAAAATTCTTTTTTAATATTAACTACTATGTTTCCATAATACACATTTTAAAATATATATTGTCAAAAAGTTCAATTATATATAATTTCCTCACAAGTAAAAAAGCCAATAACTAAAATTTAATCTTAGTTATTGGCTTTCCATCTATCTAACTTGCTTTATTTTCAAGTTCCATTTCATTATTTTTATTAAGTGCTGCCTTAAACATAGTTACTGCTGTGTAAAGTACAACTCCAACTACTAACCAGTTTAACCAGTATACTGGAAGATTAGTAACAAATAATATTGCAAGTACTGAACCTACTATACCACCTAAAGTTATACCCATAGATACTTCCCTTACATAAGCTCCTTCTTTAACAAACTTAGTACAAGCTATTGGTCCAACAAATGCACATGATCCCATCATTATTGGGAATGCTGCCTTTGGATTCATTCCAAGAAGTGCAACCATTGCCATACATGGTGCATATAAACCTATACCTGCAGTCATTAATGCTCCAAGTACAAAGTTACCTACAACACCTATTATTAATTTAGTTCCTTCAAGTCCTATTGCATCTCCACCTGCTGGCATTACTCCTAATTGTTTTGCTACTAGTAATCCTGCTGTTCCAAGTAAGGCTACTGCCATAGTTAACTGAACTTTCTTTTCTGGTAATTTAGATATTACACCTGCACCTATCCAAGAACCTACTACTGCTGCAACTATCATACATATTAATGTGAATATATCGATTTCTATTGCTGTTAATGACATAAGTGCTTGTGCTACCATTGGTAATGCATGAGCAACATTTAATGTTCCTGGTAATAATTTGTCCGGTACATTAACTTTTTTATCAAATTTTAAAATTGCTGTTGTTGTTGCAAATGATCCTACCCCAATTGCATCTAGGAAATCTGTTATAAATCCTATTATTAAACCTCTCTTAAAAATACCATTGTTAGCTGAATTTCTGTTTTTCCTGAAGTCATTTACATAGACTGCTGAAAACCCTGTTGATATTACTGCTATTGCCCCTAAAATTGCTTTTAACATAATTCTCTTGCCTCTTCTTTCTATTAGTTTGTTCCGAAAAAAATTATATCATCTCTGAAAACATTTTCCAATAATATTAATATTATTTTATATATATTTTTTATTTATTATATATTTATTTTAACTATCATAAAATTCTAATATTTTACACAATTCTAACACTTCGCACAATTATAGGAATACCTATTCTCCATATTACATTTATAATGATATTATTATTTATACAAGTAGTATTACTGAACATATAATTACAACTAGATATTTAGATAAAAAATTAAAAATAACTTTATAGAAAAAATAAACCGTTGGTCAAATTAA
>NZ_JWHR01000103.1 GCF_000808015.1 Terrisporobacter othiniensis
ATTAATACCTATACTATAATTTTTTGAATAAAAAATACTGTGGAGTTTTAATCCACAGTATTTTTAACAATAATAAAACTTATATTAAAATATATTTTTAGCATAATCTATATATAAGGATTGAAGTTTCTTCATATCATGGCTAAGTTCCTTTTGAAGGTTTGATACTGTCTCGTAATCTTTATTTTCTATAGCTTCAATAATCTTTGTAAATAAGCATTTATTTGTTAAAGTATCTTTCATTACTTTTGTTTTTAGCTCTGTAATTGCATTCCAATTTACTTCATCTAAAGCATCCATATTTTCTTTCGTATGTAACTTTACATAGCTTCTTAATCTATCCATATGATCATGTATAATTCTAAATCTTAATTCTTTCTTCCACTTATCTATAGCACCTGTTCTAAAAGAGTTAATTATACTGTCTGAAAATACATTTCCATTTTTTAATGATTTAAGCTTCTCTTCATACTTTTTGAAGTTTCTCATATTTTCATATACTGTTGCAGGTGGTTCACCAAATCTTACATTTCTTTCTTCTTCATTATAATATTCAAATACATCATTTTCATCTCTGTATACTCTATCTTTTTCTAAATAGAAACTTTCTTCTCCTAAGTCCTTAGATATTTCTTTTTCTAGCTCTTTAGTTGTTAACTTACTTTTAGCAGTAGCTATAATCCCATCTAACATAGTTTGATAACATCCTGCTATTACTAAATAAGCATTTGAAAGAGGGTTTGGTGATCTAAGTTCAAATCTCAAAGATTTTGGATTTTTAGCATCTCTTACAAGGCCTACAAGTACAGATCTATTTCTTGAGGGAACCTCATAAGTATGACCAAGAGACGTTACTATACAAACAGGGGCTTCGAAGCCTGGTACCAATCTTTCAAATCCATCATTTGTACAAGTTACAATTGGATTTAACACTTCATAGTTATGAAGTAATCCCATTAAAGCTCCGTATCCTATTTCATTTAAATAATCTTGTTTCATGTCTTTTGGAGCAAATAAGTTTTGAATTTTTCCATTTTTTAATTTAACACTTGCTCCTATATGGGCATGACCGCCACTTCCTGCTACTCCGAATATTGGCTTAGCTTTAAATGTTACTTCTAATCCGTTCATAGTAAATATATCTTCTATTACTTCTCTTACTATTAATTGGTTATCTGCTGCTCTAAGTGGTGAATCGAACTTCCAAGATACTTCTAATTGCTCCATAGCATGATTTGTTTTACCTTCTATGCTTATTGAACTTTGTATACCACCAACTTCTTTATGAGCCATTTCTGGACTTATACCTAACTTTTGTAACTTAATTAAAGATTTCTCTAGACATGTTCTTATTATTCCATGAGTTCTTTTCCAATATTGTTCTTTTAAGCTTTGAGATACTGCTAATTTTTCTAAGTCTGCCTTATCTTCTGGTGTATTTACCCAAAACTCTAATTCTGTAGCTGCTGTTAAAAGTATATCCTCTATATCATCTATACTATCTATACCTATATTATTTATTAAATGAGGATATTCTTTAAACAAATCAAGTAAAGATTTTTTAAAGTTTCTTTCAGCCTTTTGTAATATTCCCCTAGAACAAACTTTTTTATTGTCATGAATTAAAAATGCTGGTATTTTTAATGTTCCTATTGGAAGATTAGTATCTTCATCTATATGTTCTAAATTATAATCAACATACCATTTTGAATTAACATCTGGCATTAAATCAACTTTTGCATTATTTAATGTTGCTATATCATACAATTCAACAGAAGATCCATCTGTTTGTATAGCTGACTTTAAAAATCCTTCTACATCGTCTAAGAAAAACTCTATAGGAATTTTTTCATCAGTTGCATTCCCTCCTAAGTCTACTCCTACTAAAGATACGAATCTTATATTTTTATGCTTTGATATTAATTCTTTAAATTCTTCATCATTATAATTATTCTTATTAACATAATATAACATGTCATTGCAACTTTTCATTTTTTAAATTACCTCCAAATTTAAGTCAATATATTCCGTATTATTTTTTACTCCAATCCAAAATAATTCGTAATTTCATTTATTTTATTATAAACAATATAATATTTCTTCGCAATATATTTTTTATTCCTATTTATCATATAATTAATAATAATATAAATACTATAAAAAGTTTAACTTTTTATTAATAATAGGTTATACTTAAAAATAGATATTATAGTTTATTTCAATTTTATATTCTTTAATTATAGTATTTGCACAATTATTATTTTAGGAGAAAGATTTTATGGAATATATAGTTTTTGATTTAGAGTTTAATCAGGGATTTGATAGAAAGCTAAATAAAACAGTTTCGGATGAAACATGTCCTTTTGAGATTATCCAAATAGGCGCTGTCAAATTGGACTCTAACTTAGATATGATTGATACTTTTAATACTTTTGTTAAACCTAATATATATAAGGTAATTCATCCCTTCATAAAAAAAATGACCAATATAAATAATGAAGATGTAAAAAATGCGCCTAGCTTTCCTGAAGCATTTAACATGTTTAAGTCTTTTATCAATGAAGAGAAAAATATCCTATGTGTTTGGGGTAATGGAGATCTAAAAGAGTTGTATAGAAATATTAAATATCATAATTTATCTACAGATAATTTGTCTAGCAATTATATAAATGTTCAACATCATGCTTCTGTTTATTTCAATAATCCAACAGGAAAAAGTATTGGTCTTCAAAATGCAATTACTTTATTAGAGTTAAATCAAGATAAATCTTATCATAATGCTTTAAATGACGCTTATTATACATCTCTCGTATTTAAAAAAATTTTTAATGATGAAATAGAAACTAAAAATTATAATTTTAATAATGATGATAAAAAGAAGTCTGTCACAAAGAGAAAAGTAAATTATGATAATATTTTCAGTGAGTTTAAAAAGATTCTAAATAGAGACTTAAACAAGGAAGAAAAAAAAATTATCCATCTTGCTTATAAAATGGGTAGAAGAAGCAAATCTTCCCAAGAAAAAAATAATTTAAAAGATTAAAAAATCCTTCCTTTAATATCTAGGAAGGATTTTAATATTATGACTAATTTTATTATTCAATTACTAATTCTACTGGACAGTGATCAGAACCTAGCACTTTTGTATGTATTTTAGCACTTACTAACCTATCTTTTAACTTTTCCGACGCACAGAAATAGTCAATCCTCCATCCTGCATTCTTTTCTCTTGCCTTAAATCTATAAGACCACCATGAATAAATATTTTCTTCATCTGGGTAAAAATATCTAAATGTATCTACAAAACCTACTTCAAGAAGCTCTGTAAATTTATTTCTTTCTTCATCAGTGAATCCAGCATTTTTTCTATTGGTTTTAGGGTTCTTCAAATCTATTTCCTTATGTGCTACGTTTAAATCACCGCATACTATGACTGGTTTTATATCATCTAGCTTTTTTAAATACTCTCTAAAATCATCTTCCCACTTCATTCTATAATCAAGTCTTTTTAACTCATTCTGAGAATTAGGTGTATACACAGTTACAATATGAAAATCTTCAAATTCTAACGTTATAACCCTACCTTCTTGATCATGTTCTTCAATATCTATTCCATAAGTTACACTCATTGGTTCTTTTTTAGTAAATATAGCTGTTCCTGAGTACCCTTTCTTTTTAGCATAATTCCAGTATTGATAATATCCTTCTAATTTTAAATCAATTTGATTTTCTTGTAATTTGGTTTCTTGTAAACAAAATATATCTGCATCTACTTCATCAAAAAATTCCATAAAGTTTTTTCCTACACACGCTCTTATTCCATTTACATTCCATGATATAAGTTTCATTTTTTATCTCCTTGTTAGTCAAATTTTAATTTACTTGCTATATCTTCTGATTTAACTGATGAAACATACATTCCAGTACTTAATTCAAATCCACCAAAATTAAATTTTCTTGGTACTATATGAATATGTGCATTATATATGTCTTTATAGTCCTCTTTTTCATTTATCGGGTGACTATGAATATATAAATTAAAAGGACAATTACCATGTTCATCATATAATTTACCGAATAATTCCTTTAATATAACAGAAAGTTGTTTTAATTTATTATCATCCATTTCATAAAAATATATGTTTTCTTTAAGTATAATTACTGTATCTCCACTAAATCTACACACCTGAGGCACAAACACAAAAAAATCTTCGTCATTATGTATAAGTCTTTTTTCATACTTAATCTCTTCTTGAATAATATATTTATACATATTTATACCCATTTTTTTGTAAAACTCATCACAAACTTTATATTCTTCTCTTAAGTCTGGAGGAATAAATGGTAACGATAAAATTTGAGAATGTGAGTGCATTAGAGATGCTCCAGCATCTCTTAAATGATTCTTAAATAAACAAATATACTTAACATTTTTATTTTCTTTGAAATCTTTAAATCTATTTTTATATATTAATAATAAGTAATAAAACTCTTCTTCATTCATATTAAAAAAATTTCCATTATGTTTATATGTATCTATTATTACATCATGTTCTCCTTTAATTTCACTTAAAGGGTTATCATCTATTATTGGATATTTATTTTTTACAGATTTCACTACCCATTGATTATTTTTATTTATTACATCAGTCTCCTGCGAAATATTTTCTTCATTTCCTCTACAAAAAGGACAATCTTTATCATATTCTTCATTCTCTTCTTTATTTATATCTTTTTTTACTTTATCCATAGGCCTATCTTGTCGCCCTCTAGCTATTATTACCTTACTATGATTTAATGTATCTACACCAAGTTCCTTCATCACAAACTCCTAATTTAAAGCCTTATTCAAAGGTTATTTATTTTATAATACGGTCTTACATAAATTATATTTTAACAAAGTTCCTTTGTAAATATTTAATATATTCACTTTAATTATTATCGCACTATTGAAATCTCATTGTGTCTAATTAAAAAGATTGTATAAAAAATAATTAAGATATTTATTCTATTTTTTGGAAATATATTTTTTTATAGTAATGCGGTTTATTCGCCATTATGCTAATATTAAATTAGATTGAGATATAATAATCAATTCATATGTTTATAAGGGGGAATATTCAAATGAAGTTTTCAAAGAGACTTAGTTCAATGCAACAATCACCAATAAGAAAATTAGCGCCATTCGCTACAGCTGCTAAAGCTGAAGGAGTTAAGGTATATCACTTAAATATAGGCCAACCAGATATAATAACACCAGTAGGATTTTTTGATGCTGTTAAAAATTTTGACAAAAAGGTTTTAGAGTATGCAGGCTCTCAAGGAATGCCTGAATTAATTGAAGCTATAAGAAAATACTACACTACATACAACATGGATTTTGCAAGTGAAGATATAATAATTACTAACGGTGGTAGTGAGGCTTTATTATTTGCATTTATGGCTGCATGTGATCCAGGAGACAATATATTAGTTCCAGAACCATTCTATACTAACTACAATGGATTTTCACAATGCTTAAATGTTGAAGTAAAATCTGTTACTACAGTTGCAGAAAACGGTTTCCACCTACCTTCTAAAGAAGAGATCATAGCTAAAATAGATGACAAAACTTCCGCTATATTAGTTGTTAACCCAGGAAATCCTACTGGATGCGTATATACTAAAGAAGAAGTTCAAATGATAGCTGAAATAGCTAAAGAAAAAGACTTATGGATAATTGCCGATGAAGTTTATAGAGAGTTCGTTTATGAAGGACTTGAATATACAAGCTTCGGAAATATGAAAGAAGTTGAAGATAGAGTTGTTATTATAGATAGTGTTTCTAAGAGATATAGTGCTTGTGGTGCTAGAATTGGTTCTATAGCTTGTAAAAACAAACAATTTATGGCTGAAATAATGAAGGTTTGTCAAGGAAGACTTTGTGTAGCTACTATAGAGCAATTAGGTGCTGCTGCTTTATATGCTACTCCAAAATCTTATTTCGAAGAGGTTAATGCTGAGTATAAGAGAAGAAGAGATACTTTATATACTGAATTAATGAAAGCTGATGGTGTCATTTGTGAAAAGCCTATGGGCGCATTCTATATTGTTGCTAAGTTACCAGTTGAAAATGCTGAAGATTTCGTTGCATGGATGTTGAAAGAATTTAGAAGAGATAACGAGACTGTTATGTGTACCCCAGCTGAAGGATTCTACTCTACTCCAGGACTTGGTAAAAATGAAGTTAGACTTGCTTATGTCTTAAAAGAAGAAGATTTAAGAAGATCTGGACAATTATTAAAAGAAGCTCTTGAAGAATATGCCCAATTAGAAAAAGAAAAATCTGCTTTAGCTAAAGCTTAATATATGATTTTAGTAAAGTAAAAATTAAAAAACCATCTTACATTTGTAAGATGGTTTTTTAATTAATTTAATTCTTCTTTATTTAGTATGTACTGAAGAGTTTCTAAAGCC
Organism: Terrisporobacter othiniensis; assembly: GCF_000808015.1. Classification (GTDB taxonomy): domain Bacteria; phylum Bacillota; class Clostridia; order Peptostreptococcales; family Peptostreptococcaceae; genus Terrisporobacter; species Terrisporobacter muris. The sequence continues at coordinate 6,457 of NZ_JWHR01000103.1, forward strand.
TCTTGGTATTTTAATCTGTCGCTTTCATCTAGTTTATATAGTTTTTGTTCTAATTCATCACTTAACTTACTAGTAAAATCTATAGCTAATTTTTCCCCTTCTTCTGTAATAACTATCATATACTTTCTTCTATCTGCTAAATCCTTTTCCCTATAAACATAACCTTTTTTTGTTAAGTCATCTATCATACTTGTTAGACTTCCTTTTTCTATGTTTAATTTAGCACATAATTCCGTCATACTTATACTACCGTGATTTTTTATAAATACTAAAGCTCTCAATTGTGTTTTATTTACATTATATAATGCCGAATATTTCTTTAGGTATTCTAAGTAAAGACTTGAATAAAATTTAGGAAAAGTTTTTGATAAAAAACCAATTGTATTTGTTACTATACAGTTCATTTAATCACCTCAGATGCTTAATTTATTGACTTTTTCCCACTTCTATAGTTTACAATAAAAATATTTGTAGTACAATACTTTTTACAAATATCACTATTTTAATTTTCTTATATTATTATAACTTATAGTTCTATTTCTTTTCAAAAATAAAGAGCCATAAGGCTCTTTATTTAATACTATACTCTTAAGTCTACTTCTATACCTATACAGTCTTTATAATCGCTTATAGCAGGTTCTAAATATTCTTCAACGAATTCTACAACTTGTTCAGGTGCTCTTCCTACAAAGTTCATAGGATCTAGTATAGATGTTATTTCTTCTTTGTCTAATATTTTGAAAGCTTCATCTTCAATTATTAAATCTATTAGGTTATTATTTAAACCTTCATGCTTAACTCTGTAAGCTGCTTTCATAGATAGCTCTCTTATTACCTCGTGTAATTCTTGTCTGTCTCCACCTCTTTTTACAGCTTCCATAAGTATGTTTTCTGTAGCCATAAATGGTAGTTCTTCATCTATATGTTTTCTTATCATGTTTTCATATACAACTAAACCATCAGTTACGTTTATGCCTATATCTAAAATAGCATCAGTTGCCATAAATGCTTGTGGAATTGCAAGTCTTTTGTTGGCTGAATCATCTAAACTTCTCTCTAGCCATTGAGTTGCTTCAACTAATGCTGGAGATATTGATTCAGAAATTATAAATTTAGATAAAGAAGCTATTCTTTCACTTCTCATAGGATTTCTCTTGTAAGCCATAGCAGAAGACCCTATTTGATTTTTTTCAAATGGTTCCTCTAACTCTTTTAAGCTTTGTAATAATCTTATATCATTTGTCATCTTATGCATACTTTGAGCTATTCCAGCAAGTACATTTAATACTTGAGAATCTAATTTTCTAGTGTATGTTTGTCCACTTACTTTATAAGATTCTTTATATCCCATTTTTTCGCATACTATTTTATCTAATTCTTTTATTTTATCTGTATCATTTTCAAATAAGCTCATGAAACTTGCTTGAGTTCCAGTAGTTCCTTTTACTCCTCTAAGCTTCATATTATCTAATCTATAGTTTAAATCTTCTAAGTCTATTATTAAGTCTTGTGCCCAAAGAGTCGCTCTTTTACCTACTGTTGTAAGTTGAGCTGCTTGAAAGTGTGTAAAACCTAAAGTTGGAACATCTTTATATTTTAATGCAAAATCTTTAAGGTTATCTATCAAGTTAACAAGTTTAATTCTTATTAGCTTTAATGCTTCATTCATTTGAATAACGTCTGTGTTATCACCAACATAAGCTGAAGTTGCACCTAAGTGTATTATACCCTTTGCTTTTGGACATTGAAGTCCGTATGCCTTAACGTGACTCATTACGTCATGTCTTACTTCTTTTTCTATTTTTTTTGCTTCTTCAAAATTTATATCATCTATATGAGCTTTTAATTCTTCTATTTGCTCATCGCTTATGTTTATTCCTAGTTGTTTTTCCCCCTCAGCTAATGCAATCCATAGTTTTCTCCAAGTTGAAAACTTAAATTGAGGAGAAAAAATATAACTCATATTTTTGCTACAATATCTTTCTGTTAAAGGATTTGAATATGTTGTGTACTTATTTTCTATCATTTTTTGCACCATCCCTAAATCTTTTTTTCTACAAAGATTATTATATATAATTTAACGAACAATAACAATAGTTTATGTGTATTTGTTCATATTATTTTTTATTTAATTTAAAATTATCCTTACCTAATATATAGTCAATACTTTCACTATCAACAAAATTCAACACATTTTTATATCTTATAGCATAATATTTATCACTCCAACCCAACTGTTTTTTTATATCTTCTTTATCAGCTCCAAGCATCAAAGAGATAGCTGCATATGAATGTCTTAAATCCCTAGCTGAGTATTGTGATAATCCAGCCATATCAAAAGCTTTTTTTACTATTAATCTTACATTCCTATCTGTTATATATTGACTCTTTTGCGTTGTAAATATGTAGTCGTCATAAGGCATTATTATTTCACTAAGACCCGAAAAATATCTATAACTTTCTATTAACTTGAAACAATATGGATGAAGCTTTACTACTCTTTCCTTTTTCCCTTTACCAAGTCTTACATAAAAATTATTTTCTTCATCTACAATTAAATCTTTCCACTTAACTTTTACCAATTCATTTAATAAGCATCCTGTTGTAACTAAAAATACCATTATTAATTTATCCCTAGCACTAAGCCTTTCCAATGAATCTATTAATTGATTTATCTCTTGTATACTTAAAACATCTCTTTTCCCCTTTTCTCTTGTAACTATAGGCTTTTTAACAAAAGTAAATGGATTTAACTCTATATATTTTTCCCTCTTCATAAAAGCATAAAAACTATGTAAATAGCTGAAAATCTTCTCACAAGTTGATGTAGCATATTCTTCTTCTATAAATGCTATAAAATCTCCACATTCATTTTTTGTTACTTCTAATAAGTCTTCAACCTCTGTTTTTTCTTTAAATAAAATTATTTTGCTTAAATAATCTTTTTTTGTTGCTGGTGTCATTTTTATTGAAAATAATTGAAATATTTCAAACTCTCTCTCACTCAATATGTAATTATTATCCATAAAGTCTCCTTCAACTGTTATTCTAATCACTTTTTAAGGTCTCCTTTCACTGTTATTCTAATACTTTTTAACTTTATTTACTTTTAACTAACTTAAATTTTCAGTAATTAAAATTTCCTTTGATAAATAATTAAGAAGCACATAAGTGCTTCTTTAAATCATTACTTATTTGCAGAATTAACTAGGATTTTAATTAATTCACTTGAATTTTCGTTAAAAGTAGTTATAAATGTTAAATACTCGATAGCTCTATTCATAAC
>NZ_JWHR01000104.1 GCF_000808015.1 Terrisporobacter othiniensis
CTACTAAGACAATATCCCTACTTTATTTATATCAAATATATTTACCTGGTATTATTTTGTCATATTATGGTTGACTTATAAATAATTGGTGCTACAATTTAATTGCCATAAATATATATGATATTAGTTTATTCTTTTACATTTTAAGGAAATTATGGATTGTTTTATTTTATTATTCATAGTTGTTGGAATTGCAATTATTATATTAATAAATAATTATAAGTTGATTTATACTGTAGGGCTATTTTGCTTGAAAAAGTAGTAAAAATAACTAAATATGGAACAAGTGTCCAAGGGTGTATCAAAAATGTTACACCCTTAGACACTTGAAAGATTTATTTGACAGAAATTATATCTACACTTTTTAATGCTATACTAGAGTTTCTATTTAACTTTAATATATTTCACATCACTATATAAGCTATAATAATTTTTATCATCAACTCTTCGATAAGCTTTAATTTTATAATAATAAGTTTTTGAAGATGAAAGATTACTGTTTGTATATGAAGTAGTACTTCCACTAGTTATGGTTTTTACTAAAGAATAAGTACCTTTTTTAGAAGTCGATCTATATATTTTATAACCTGATGCATTGTTTATTTTATTCCAAGAAATAGTAACCTTTTTTTTCAGTGAAGATTTTAATTTGATACTAGGTTTTAACGGATTTGTAACTGCTACTGTTTTTGTATAATTACCATAATATGTAGTACCATTTGCTCTTTTTATAGGTTTAATTCTATAAGAATATTTTGTAGCATACTTACGATTTCTATCCGTATAATTTAAAACGCTATTACCTTCCACAGTTGCAATTCTCACATATGTTTTGCTTGTAGTATTGTATCTATATATAGCATATCCATCAGCACTTGAAACTTTATTCCAATTTAATTTTATTGTTGATGGAGTTGTTGAATTTACAGTAAAAGATGTAGTAGACTTTGGATTTATTTTAAAATTAATATCATAAGATCCTGAATATGCTCCCATACCTTTTATTCTTATTGTGGCTGTTCCCACATTTTTATTGTTTAAATACTCAACAGTGTAATCAACATTTTTAACTAAGTTTCCTTGAGTAGAAGAAACTAATACACTTGGCTTAATATATTTACCTGTGTAAGTTTGATTTTCTACTTTAGAAAAATTCAAATTTTTTATATTAATAGTATGATAGTTATATGTAAAGTTAGCATCAGATAAAGTTTTTTCTGTTATGCTATCTTTATGAACATAAAGTTTTGCATATCTTGCTTTTGGAAAGGCATCTTCACCAATATATTCAATATTACTTGGCAAATATACATCACCAAGCTTATTGCAACTTGAAAAAGCATGCTTATAAATTTTAGTGACACTTTCAGGAATTTGTATATTTGTTAAATTAAAACAAGCACCAAAAGCATTTGGTCCAATTTCTAATAAATTTTTAGGAAAATCAATATTAGTTAAACTTATGCAATAATAAAATGCATCACGATAAATATATTTCACAGAATCTGGAATAGAAACATTTTTAAGAGCGTAACATGAAAGAAACATTTCAGTAGGTATATACTCTAATTTAGCTTTTATACTCATATCTGTAAGTTTTTCACAATCCATAAAGGCTCTAGAACCGACCTTTTCAACACTAGGTGGAATTACAACAGATGTAATATTTTCACATCTAATAAAAGCACTATAACCTATAGTTTTTAATTTATTAGGTAAATTAAGATTACCTTCTAGACCACAGGATTCAAAAGCATTTTCCCCAATAGAAGTTAAGTTTTTAGAAAAAGTAAACTTTTTTAGCTCTGGTATTAATGCAAAGGCATAATCTCCAATTTTATTAATATTTTCACTGTTTTCAACTTTTTCTAAAGCTGTTGCTATGAAAGTATTATCTTTTATTTGTGTTATTTTAGAAGGAATATAAATACTATCTAGTTTATAGCAGTTTTCAAAAGCTGCTTCACCAAGGTATTCCAATGAGTCGTAAAGATCTATATTATTAAGTACTTTACAATTTTTAAAGGCACTATTTCCTATGGATTTTAAGTTTTTACTAAGTTTTGCACTTTCTAATCTTATACAACCTTGAAAAGCTGATTCTCCTATTTCAGTTACATTTTCTAGATTTATATTTTCTAAAAACTCGCAACTTGAAAAAGCAAATTCATCGATTTTAGTTAAACCTTCAGGTAGTTCTATGCTACTTATATTTGCATTATCAAAAACACCCCAACTTAAGCTTGTTAAGTTTTTAGATAGGGTAATCTCTGTAATAGAAGTATTTGAAAAAGCACCTTCACCTAGAGTAGTCACACTGTCTGGTAATATTAATTTTTTTATATTCACATTGCTTCTAAAAGCATCTTTCCCAATGCTTTCTAATGTACTTGGAAAATCTGCAGTGGAAAGAGCATAGCAGTCATAAAAAGCATAATCACCTATGGAAGTCAAATTTTTTGGATAATTAATAGTTCTTAAATTGTGACAATTTTCAAAAGCACCATCTTCAATGGTTATTAGACTATCTGGCAAGGTTACACTTATCATTTTTTTGCTACTTAAAGCATTTTCTCCAATAGTTGTTACACCATTTGGAACTGTCACATTTTCAGCATCCCCCGTATACATAATTAGCACATTATCTTCAATAATAAAATCATCACTAGAAGATGTAGTTGATGATGTTAAATCAACAATTTGTGCAAAAGTTTCATTTCCACCAGAAATTAAAATTAAACAAGCTACTAAGAATAAGACGCTTATTTTTTTAAAACAATTTAACATAAATACCTCCCATTAATTTCAAATCTGTATAATTTTATTTTACATTATATAGCTTTGAATGACATTATTTATTTATGTTTTTTTAAGAATCTTATGATAAGTAAAAATCATTTGTATTTACATAAATTTTTTGAATGTTAAATTTAGTTGACAAAATTTCAATTTTACTTGGTAGAAAATAACTTATCTTTAAAGTATACTATGCCTACAAGTTAACTAGGAATAAATGAAAAGGTTGTGATTATTATGCTATTAGGAGATAAAATATTGAATTTACGCAAAAAGCTGGTTTATATCAAGAAGAAGTTGCCAATAAATTAGATGTATCTAGGCAAACTGTAAGTAAGTGGGAAGCGAACCAAACAGTTCCTGAGTTAAAAAAAATAAAACTATTAAGCCAACTATATAATGTAAGTTATGATTATCTTATAAGTAAGAGTAATCCAAGTGGTGATATTACGAGTATAGAAATGATAGTTGATGAAATTGATTGGACTAGTGCATGGAGTAAAAAATATCCAATTTTAGCTTCGTATCAAGGTATCCAAGGAGTAAATGCTTATTGTGAAAAAATATCAAATTTATATGATGAGTTCAAAAATGAATTTAATTTTAATGACCAAGATACAGTATTAGTTTTAAAAGATATCCTTTACCAAAAATATAAAATAGAAAAAAATAAGTAAACTAAAAGTTATTTGTGAGATTTTAATTCACAATTTTAACATATTACGAACTAGAAGAGTAGTAGCTATTGATATGCTCCTACTTTTTCTATAATGGTGGATAATAAATCTAATTATATTGATATAATAGCTAAGATACTTATTTTAAAGAATAAAGGAAACTTGAGAGATAAACAAAGAGGGACTATACGTAAGTTGATGGTTTAGAATTGTTGAAATTTGGAACCTATTATATTATCTTATAGTAAGAGATAAGATAATGGTAAAGAGGGGTTCGGTACGATTCATCTCCAGCATTCAAACCATCGAAAAGAGGATAAGGAACTACTAAGTTTATAACTTAGTAGTTTTTTGTTAAAAGTGTACAAGCCTAACAAAGTTTTGGCATGAGATATAAAACTAGTTTAGCTTAGATTAATAATTAAATATTTTATCAGTGCTCCACAAACATCTACTAAGACAATATCCCTACTTTACTTATACCAAATATATTTACCTGGTATTATTTTGTCATATTATGGTTGACTTATAAATAATTGGTGCTACAATTTAATTGCCATAAATCTATATGGTATTAGTTGATTCTTTTAATGCACAAAGATATACAAATTGAAAGTTACATTTAAGAAAAAACTATATGGTTTAGTAGAAGACAAAAATACAAAAAAGAAGAGGGAATATGAGATGAATATAGTAGAAAGAATTGAAAACTTACGTAAAGTTATGCAAGAAAAAAACATTGATGCTTACATAGTACCTACTGCTGATTTCCACCAAAGTGAATATGTTGGAGAGTATTTTAAATCTAGAAAATTCATCACTGGATTTTCAGGATCTGCTGGTACTGCAATTATAACAAAGACTGAAGGTCGCCTTTGGGTAGATGGAAGATATTTTATACAAGCTGCTAAACAACTTGAAGGTACTACAGTTGAGTTAATGAAAATGGGAGAACCAGGAGTTTTAACTATAGAGGAGTATTTAAAAGAAACATTAAAATCTGGAGAAACACTAGGTTTTGATGGACGTGTAGTATCTGTAGGTGAAGGTCAAGAATATGAAAAAATAGCAAAAGCAAATCATGCAAAAGTTAATTATAATGAAGACCTTATAAGTGAAATTTGGAATGATAGACCAGAGCTTTCAAAAGAACCAGCATTTGCATTGGATATTAAATATACAGGTGAATCAACATCAGATAAATTAAAAAGAATTAGAGAAGAAATGGATAAAGCAGGGGCATCTATTCATGTTCTTACAACTTTAGATGATATATGTTGGACATTAAATATAAGAGGAAATGATATTGAGTTCTTCCCACTAGTTCTTGCATATGCAATAATTACTAAAAATACTGTAGAGTTATACATTGATGAGAGTAAATTAGATGATGAGATGAAGTCAAATCTTGCTAAAGACTCTGTTGTACTTCATCCATACAATGATATATATGAAGATGCAAGAAAAATTGGAGAAAATGAAGTTGTACTTCTTGATCCATCAAAAGTAAACTATGCACTTTATAACAATATTCCATCAAATGTATTAAAAGTAGAAAAAAGAAATCCAGAGATTTTATTTAAAGCTATCAAAAATCCAGTAGAGATTGAAAATATCAAAAAAGCACAAATCAAAGATAGTGTTGCACATGTTAGATTTATGAAATGGTTAAAAGAAAATGTAGGTAAAACTACAATTACTGAAATTAGTGCATCTGAAAAATTAGACGAACTTCGTGGTGAAATGGGTAACTTTATACGTCCAAGTTTTGAACCAATATCTTCTTTTGGAGAGCATGGTGCAATAGTTCATTATGTATCAACTCCAGAGACAGATGTTGAATTAAAAGAAGGAAGCTTGTATTTATCAGATACAGGTGCAGGTTTCTATGAAGGATCTACTGATATAACAAGAACTTTTGCTCTTGGGGAAATTTCACAAGAAATGAAAGACAACTTTACACTAGTTGCAATCAGTAATATGCAACTTGGAAGTGCTAAATTCTTAGAAGGATGCACAGGTATGACACTTGATATGCTTGCAAGAAAACCATTCTGGGATAGAGATCTGAACTTCAACCATGGTACAGGTCACGGTGTGGGATATCTTTTAAATATTCACGAGGGTCCAACAGGGTTCCGTTGGCAATATCGTAGTGGAGAAATAGAACCACTTCATGAAGGTATGATTATAACAAATGAACCTGGTATTTATATTGAAGGTTCTCATGGTATACGTTTAGAAAATGAGTTACTTTGCAAAAAAGGTACTAAAAATGCATACGGACAATTTATGTACTTTGAAGCAATAACATTTATTCCAATGGATTTAGACGCAATTAATCCAGATATAATGACAGCTGAAGATAAGAAACTATTGAATAATTACCACCAAGAAGTATTTGATAAAGTTTCACCATTCTTAAATGAAGAAGAAACTGAGTGGTTAAGAAAATATACAAGAGCGATTTAATAAATAAATACACTTTTCAGTGACTTATCACTGGAAAGTGTATTTTTAAATTGAGCAAATTAAATAACACCTAACCTTAAAAACAATACTTTTATATCAATAGTATAGCCATTAATATAAAATCAGTGGCTTTTCTGATATAATTAAGGGATAAATGGGAATTTGTAGCGGAGATTATTTATAAATAATGAGAAAATAAATTTCAGGTTGGTAATCTGGCAAACAGGAGTTGAAATTTCAAATTTAGAGGGGAGATATAACATATATGAAATTATTTAAAATTTATTTTAGTCCAACAGGTGGAACTAAAAAAGTAGCAGATTTAATAAGTGGACAATTTGATTTTGAAACAACAGAAATAGATTTATCTAATAACATGGAAGATTTTTCAAAATTTACATTTAGTGAAAAAGACCTTTGTATTATAGCAGTTCCATCTTTTGGTGGGCGTGTACCCATGGCAGCAATGTCTAATATTAAGAAGCTAAAGGGAAATGGTTCAAAAATTATTTTAGTAGCAACATACGGAAATAGAGCATATGAAGATGTATTGTTAGAATTAAAAGATACATTAACAACATTAGGATTTTTCTGCATTGCAGCAATTGCTTCAGTTACAGAACATTCCATTATGCATCAATTCGCAACTGGAAGACCAGATCTACAAGACAAAGAAGAATTAATAAAGTTTTCTGGTGATATTAAAGAAGTCTTGAAACATGGAAAAGTTACTAAAGATTTGTATGTACCAGGGAATAATCCATATAAAGAGTATAAGGTTATTCCTTTAGTTCCACAGGTGAGACAAGAATGCGAGAAATGTGGTCTATGCGCTACAAAATGTCCAGTTGATGCTATTTCAAAAGATAATCCAATGTTGGTAGATAAAGAAAAATGTATCTCATGCATGCGTTGTGTAGCTATTTGTCCAAATAAAGCTCGAAGTGTAAATGAAGAGTCATTATTGGCAATTTCAAAAAAATTAGAAAAGGCATGTTCTGAAAGGAAAATGAATGAACTGTTTTTATAAATATTAAACTAATTTATTATAAGAGTAAAATATAAAAGTTAACACCATAAAATCCAATTTGCTAAGTATGTTTAATTCACCAATGTTATATAATGCTACAAAATAAATTACCAAAGGGATATTATATAGTTTGTATGATATTTATACTAGCTGTTCTAATTAATTTTTCCTATGTTGATAGAAATGCACAAATATTAATTGATTTTGGACCTTACCATGCTTATGTATCAGATGTGGGGTTAGCTTTTGTGATAGGAATTATTAATTTGAGGGATTTAATTGCATATGGTGATTCCATATTTGTTATTGGGTCAATTAGTTTTTTATGTGTGTTTGATTATCTTGTTTTTATTATTTCAAAAAAAGGTTAAAGAAACATTAAGTAAGTAAATAAGGAGATTAGTTAATGAACTTGTATTTTAATAAGTTGACAGTTCAACATTGCTTTGAATTGAAAAAGTGTGTTTCATTTGATATATTGCCATATGAAAGTCCATATCATGAGGTTGAAGATATAGAGAATGAAGAGTTACAATGTAGGGAAGAGTATGTTGATTCCTGTGTTAATTATGCTTGTAAAGTATGGAATAGTTGTAATTTTTCTGATAAATTAACTGTAATATATGAAGACAAATATAACAGTTCTAAAAAAAGAGAAAATGAGTTTGTTGAAATGTGTTTGGATTCTTTTGAAGGAGCTACTTTTCCTTTTGAATGGATTGATGATGAGGAAATATATTATGGAACAAGATATATTTGGGAAACAAATAAAATAGATATTCATAAACTTTTTAGGAAGATTATTATTTCTGATATAGGAGATGATACTGAGCTTGATTGTGCAGTATACATAATAGATAAAGAAACAGATAATGTGTTTTTTCTTTATGATGATAGGGGGATACATGTATTCTCCAATGATTGTATGTTTATAGAAAAAATTAAATCAAATAAAAATATATTATTTTAATAGAAACTATCAGTTATAAAATGTAAGGGGGGACTACATGGGAAAATCGTGGAGTAGATTAAGAAAAGAGTTAGAGGAAGAATTTTTATGTGAAAGTTTGAGGGGACGTGTACAATATTTTTTGACACATTATCATGGAGCGCCAGATAATTATGGAAGATTTTGTGTTAGGGTTGATAAAAATGAGTATGCTAAGGCCAATCCATATGCATATGGTGTGAAGGGATACTATGAATTAGAAGATTTGACTAAAGAAGAACGTGGTATTCCAGAGAGACAATGGACTGATAAGGGATATTTGTATGATGAAGAAAATCGTGATATTGAAGATGAAGTCGTAAATATATCAATAAATAATGGAGATTTTGATATTTACAATATCACAGATGCAATTATAGAATATAAAGAATTACCTATTGCAAAAAGCATTGTATCAGAAAATCCAATTGTTAGGATGTTTGCTGTAATGGATAGACGTATAGGAAAAAGAACACTTAAAAAATTAGCAGAGGAAATTGATCTACAACCCCAATGGCTACAATTTTTCTACAAACTGCGTCTAGATTCTGAAAATATTAATTATTATAGTAAATATGTATAAATTTAATGACAAAATACAAAAGGTAATCAATATGATTTAATTGGTTGTTGATAGATAAAAAATTAATATATAAAATTGATAAATGGGAATTTGCATAAAGACTTAGCAGGTAAAAATCGGGATATCTATCCCGATTTTTTAATTTCCAACCTTGTTGCTTGAGCAGCTGTTGGCCATATGAAGTAGAGCGCCAACGCAGTGGCTTAAAGTGTTTCAACCACACGTCGCTCAAGCGAAGCGAATTTTTTATTCCATATAAGTAGTTTATAATAGTTAGCTAATTATTTTTAGTTTTGTAAGATAATTTATAAATTTTTTAATAAAAATATTACAGATGCTTGAGTAAATAAGTGAAAATAAGAAAAATATTAAAAAAGTTAAAGTAGTTGAAAAAGAGCTAGCTAAATCTACAAAAGACACAATACCTACTATATAAGTTAAAAATATTATCCCAAGAGATAGTGCTACACTTGAAGATAGTATAGAAATTACTATTCCCTTCCTAAAAAGTAATGCTCCTATAACAATGCCTAGTAAACCTGTAGTGAAAAGCAGAATTATTGATTCTTGGATACTAATCATAGTAAGAATTAGTACTGAAGAAAAAAATACAGCAAGACCAAGAGGTATACTAGAAAAAGCAGCTATTGCAATAGGTATAGTGCTTAATGGACTTAAGAACAATCCAATAGCTGGTAAAAATATAGGTGCTGATTGAAATATAACAGCTAATGTTGTTAATATGCCTCCAACACAAATAAACCTGCTTATATTCATTTTATTCAACTTTAATGCCTCCTTGTATAATATAGTTGTCATATTTGATAGAAAGTGGAGCGTCTACATACTGGCTTAAAATTGCATAGCGCCCACGCTGTGGCTCAAACGAAGGGAATTTTTTTATAATCTAAGGAACAATCTCAAAAATAGTACCTTTGCCAAAATCAGCCACATTGGCAGAGGCATAAACCCCTAAATAAAGTCTGGTTTGATTCATATTTGCCCCCAAACAAACATAATAAGCTGACTCAGAGCCAAAATCATAATCAGTTTCAATAACACTAAAATCATTTAGTTTAGAATCTTTTGTTGATTTTGTATAAGCTAAAACACCTTTCACTGGAGGTTTGGACTCTTCATTTTGGGCAAAATCAGTAAACACAACGCTTCCTGTTAAATCTGGTATATTGTTTCCCATATATGGCTGAACCCCTGTAAGAGCAGAACCATCAAATTTATCTGGTCGTGAATCCTTATGAAAATAACAGGCTAGAGGTGAAATACGCTGTGATGAAGTTTTTACTGCTTCATTGTAATAAGTAATTGTTATCTCGTTCAAAGTTGGACTTTCAGAGCAATCTCCTATAAGTGAAGTAGGTAAAGTACCTTCCCATCCACGCCAACCAAAGTTAATAAATTTTTCTTGTTCAGGTTGGGATTTTAAATGAGATTGAACAAGATTAGTAACTGGCATTGGTCTATAATTAACAAATGAAAAAACTGACTCTACTAAATCCTGTCCAACATTCCCCACATATTTTATATATTGGTTATAAAACTTTTGAAATGAAATTCCAGGGATATTGCGAACTCCTTTGGCCATTACAGTAAGGGTTTCTTGAATAGATATAGGAAGCTCATCAAAACGTGTGACTACAGGCGGATCATTGATTAATGAATTCTTGTTTACATCAATTTCAATTATTTTACCGCAGATTTCCATATTATCCTGACTTAAGTTAAATGGATCATAGCCTGATCCACCATCTCCTGTTGTTAAAACAAGTTTTCCAGTTTCAGGTGAAAAGTTTAAGCTATTAACACCATTATGATTGAGAAATGGTCTTCTTAGATTAAGCAATGTTCTTATTTTTTCAGGTTGGCCATTAGGTTGTAAAACCCATTCTTCAACTGTATCAATATGATCATATTTAGTATCTCTATGAGTCCATTTTAGATTTAAAGTTTCTATGTCACATGGGTTAGGTTTAAAAGGTTTTGAAAGAGCACCCGGACCTTGTGTTACTGCTACTGAATAATGAAGATAAAATAGACCATTATAATAAAATGCTGGATGAAAGGCTAGACCTAGCAGCCCTCGTTCATCATATCCACCACTAGAAGTACCTAGTTCTATTATTCGAGGGCGAATATCTAAAAAAGTATTTATAGCTCCCTTTGATATATAAAATATTCTTCCTACCTGAGTTGCAATAAATAAACTCTCACTTGAATCACCTGGCATGATAGTTGTTTTCAAAACAGTGGGTAAATCTATATTCTTAACAATAGGCTGTAAACTAACTTTAATTTTCTTCATTTAATACATACTCCTTCTTATTATTTGCTATAGATAATCAAGTTCAATTTTTAACATATTTTTAGAGCAATGTTGATTTTTAAGCAGTGTGATTTAAAATGTTTGATTGAATTATGAAGATGTTTATCTATATTACAATAATATGATTAGAACTATTGCATTAATACAGAATTGTGCCTAGAAATCCCTGGAGAGCAGTGTTTTAGAATCTAATATAATAGAAGTGGCAATTCAAGTTACTTCATGGCTTAAGAATTTATGTAAATAACTGGATACTTCATAGGCTTTTGCTATTTTTAGGATAATACTATTATTGATGATACTGTTATTATAGAAAAATATCACATTTTGATAATAAACTGGTAAATAAATAAAAAGAATTTAGTAATTTTATACTGTAAAGTATCTGTAAATGGAAAAAAACATATATTGAAGAAAAATGATATTGTATTAATTAATGGTACATTAAAAATATTTATAGTAATTATGTTTTAATATAAAAAAATATTTTTTTTGAAAAAACTATTTAAAATTTTTTAAAAATATGTATAATTTAGTATAGAAAATAAAAATTTAAAAACCGGCAAATCTAGAGAAATCTAGAGACGCAAAGCTAAAGGGGCTAAGGTTTAATCAAACTATGCCAGCCAGTTGCCAAAGATTAATAGTCTTTGTTTTTGTATAGTGATTTTATAGTTATACTATAAGGTTATTTTATGATGTTTATTTTAGATGGCAACTACCCTTTATATATAGGGTAGTTTTTTTTATAAAATAATCATAAATCTACAATAAGATTATATTTGGGAATAGGTAGCAAAATCTTTATTTTTAAATTTATACATATGAGAGGGAGAATGGTATGAAGAAAAAAATATCAGCAGTATTGGCAGTATCGATGATAGCTACTAACATTTCACCAGCAATAAATGTATATGCCAATGAGATAGTAAAAGAAAAAGCTAGGATTATAGAGGAAAATGTAGTAAGCCAAGCTAAAATAACATCTTTTAATTTAAGGAATTATAGTAATTTTGAAGAGTACAATGCTAAATTTAGAGTAGCAAAAGAAGGAATTAAAAAAATATCTAATAACGGGGGCCAATATAGTTCTTCTAATTCAATAGAAAAGGCTATAGATGGAAATCTGTCAACTCATTGGGAAACTGGTACTCAAAATAGTGCAAATTTTAAAAATGAAGTTGTTATAGAATTTAATGATGTAGAATCGATTAATAGAATAGCATATGCAACAAGACAAGATGGAGCTAAAGGTAAGGGATATCCAACTAAATTTGAAATTTATTCATCTATAACAGGAGATGATCAAGATTTTAAATTAGTTTCCACTGGGGAACATTCTCAAACTGGAAATATGATGGAGTTTAAATTTGACACTATTACAACTAAGAAAGTTAAATTTGTATTTAAAGAAGCATATAATAACTGGGCAAGTGCATCAGAATTTTGGTTCTACAAAGAAGACAAAACTTTAGATAGTATGGAAAGTCTATTTAAAGACAGTGATAAAAATGAAGTAAGTGATGAGTTCAAATCTGAAGAGAAACTTAAAGCTTTAGAGGATTGTGCTAAACAACATCCATTCTATGAAAATTTTAAAGAAGACTTAAACGATGCTAGACTTATATTAGAAGGCAATAATGTAACTTATACAGATGCCAAAGTGTATAAGTTCAAAGCTATGGGAACTCCTGAATTAGCAGAGTATGATAAGACTTATAAGATAGCTAATAAGCATATAACTAATATAACTACTAACGGTAGACACTGGTCAACTAATACTATAGATAAAGCAATAGATGGTAATCCTGACACTTATTGGCACTCGGATGCTACAAACAATGAAAAACACACTAATGAAGTTATAATGACTTTAGACAAATTACAAACTTTAGATAAAGTAGTTTATACTTCACAAAGAGACAGAGGATTTGCTAAAGAGTTTGAAATTTATACTTCTAAAACTTTATCAGGAAATACATTCACTAAAGTAACTAGTGGTAGCTCTTCAATAACTAGAGATTCAATAGCAATAAAGTTTAATCCAACTGAAGCTAGAAGAGTTAAGTTTGTATTTAAGAATGGTCACGAAGGCTGGGCATTAGCATCAGAGTTTGGACTTTATAAAGAAGATGCTACAATGAATAAGATGAATAGACTATTTACTGATAGCACTATGAGTAAAGTAAGTGATGAATTTAACACTTCTGATAAGTTAAAAGAATTAGAGGATGAATGCAAAAAACATCCATTCTATGATGATTTTAAAGAAGATTTAGATAATGCAAAGGCTATAGTAGAATCAATAGATGTAGAGAGTACTATGGCATCAACTAAGAAGTTTAATTATCTAGATAATAAAGAGTACGTAGATAAGTTCAGAATGCCTTATGAAAATATAAAACGTATAAGTAACAATGGTGGGCAATGGTCTACTATGAAAATAGAGAATGCTATAGACTCTAAATTAGATACATATTGGGAAACTAATACATATAACAGAGAAGATTGGAAGAACGAAGTAACTGTAGAGTTTGTAGATGCTGTTACTTTAGATAGAATAGTGTATGGAGCTAGACAAAGCGACAGAAAAGGATTCCTAGAAGAGTTTGAAATTTATGGTTCCAATACTACTAAAGGTGATACATTTAAATTAGTAGCAACAGCTAAAGCAGACTCTACTACTGGATTAGTAGAAGCTAAGTTTGAACCTACAAGATTTAAGAGGTTAAAAATAAAAGTAATTAAGAGTAATCAAAACTGGGCAACATTAAATGAATTAATGTTCTTTAAAGAAGATGTTGTAGCAGACAAAGTTTATAACATATTTACTAATGATCTAATGAATGAGTTAAATTCAGAGTTCAACTCATTAGAAGTTATAGAAGCTTTAGAGAAAGAAGTAAAATCACATCCACTTAAGAGTGACCTTATGGAAATTATAGATATGGCAAAAGATTTACTTAAAGCTCCTGATAAGTATCAAAGCAATGTTTATGAGTTAGAGAGCAGAGGAGATTCTATAAAGGAAAGTCAAAAGAGAAAAGTGTGGAATTTCCAAGACTGGCAACCTACAGGTGTAGCAGTTAAATCAGGTGAAAAGATAAATGTTTATGTTGATGCACAACCTGGTACACCATTACCTAAGCTAGTATTCAAGCAAATGGATAGTCAACATAATGGTCAAGTGGTTATCAACTTAGTTAGAGGTAAGAATGAAGTTACAATACCTGAGGTTAATTCAAATGAACTAAGACCTGGAACTGCTAAAGCAGGAGTTTTATATACTTCAAACCCTTATACTGCAGAGCAACAAATAAGAAATCCTAAGATAAGAATAGATGGTGGAGTAAGTTACCCACACTTCATAAAAGGTGTAGATAATGATGAACAGGTTATGGAGGAGTTACGTGAATACAATGCTAAGTTAGAAGCTGACCCTAAATTACCTGATGTGTTTGAAGTATTTAGTGATAAGACTTTAGTAAATGTTAAAGCAACATATGCTTTAGACTGGTATACAAAGAATAACAAATTACCTAGCCAGACAGCAGATAAGTCTGATAAAGTAATAAAAGAAACAATGAGATATTGGGGATTTGACGGTTCAAAAGACGTACATTCAGACTTTAACTTTAGATATGTATCTATGGTTAAGTGGTTAGATAACGGTGGTTTCATGAATGCAGGAAACGGAATAACTGGATTTAACAAAGCAGAACAAGGTGGTGCCTTAAATGTTGACACTGGTTGGGGATTCATGCATGAAATGGGACACAATTTCGATACTAACAACAGAACAATAGGGGAAGTAACTAATAATATGTTACCTCTTCATTTCCAAAGAATAAATGGTGAACGTAGCAAAATATCTGAGCAAAATTTATGGGAGCGTAAAATATTCCCTAAAGTGAGTAAAGAAGATTACTCTAATAATGAGTGGTATCCAGATAATGATCGTAGTTTATTAACTCATATAGCTCCAATGTGGCAGTTACAATTATATGATGATACATTCTGGCCTCGTTTAGAACAACAGTTTAGAGAAAGAAACATAGGTGGAGGAGATTGGGATAATAAACATGAAGCTTGGGCAGTAGTTGCATCAGATGTTCTTCAATTAGATTTAAAAGAGCATTTTGCTAGACATGGATTCTATGTTAGTGATGCTACAGCTGAGCATATGGCACAATATCCAAAACCAACTAAGAAGTTATGGTACCTAAATGATAATAAATACCTTAACAAAGGGGAAGGTTTTAACTCAGAACTTAATTATTCTGTAAAACATAGCCTAAGTCAAGATTCTGTTAAATTAGATATAACAATTGATAAAACTAATGCTAACAGTCTTCTTGGATATGAAATAATTAGAGACGGTGAAGTAATAGGATTTACTACTAAGGATACTTTTACTGATACTAATATAACTTCAGGTACTAATCACGAGTATAAAGTAGTAGCTTACGATACTCAATTAAATGCTTCTGAAGGTGTAAGTGTTAAAGCACATCAACCTAAAATAGAAACAGTTGGAGGTTTAACTTTAAGTCTAAATGAGGAATTTAATGCACTAGATTACGTTAAAGCAACTGATTATAAAGGTAACCAATTAAACAACATCACTTTTACTGACAATGTTGATGTTACTAAGCAAGGTAAGTACACAGTTACTTATGAAGTAAATGATAAAGGTACAGTTTCTAGAGAAACTATGCAAGTTAATGTTGTTAGTGAGTACGACTATTTATCTGATAGTGAGTGGAAGAGTGTTGTAACAGGATACGGAACTCCTTCACGCAATAACTCTATAAAAGGAAGAACTTTAGGAGAAGTTAAAGACTATGATAAAGGGATAAGAGTACATGCTAATGGTGAAGTTGTTTATGATTTAGGTGAACATAACTATGACAATTTCGAAGTAAAAGTTGGAGTAGATATGAATATGACACCTCAAGAAAACTCAAGTATAACTTTTAAAGTAGTTGGGGACGGAGAAACTTTAGCTACAACAAAAGTTTTAAAACATGCAGATAATATGCAATATATAAATGTACCTATAAAAGGTGTTAAAGAACTTAAAATAGAAGTTAACGATGGTGGTAATGGAAAAACTGCAGACCATGGTATAATGGTAGAGCCAAAGTTAACAACTAACAATGCTAAACCTAAGTTAAATATACCTAAATCTCAAACTGTTAAAGTAGGACAAGCTATAGAGAATATAGCTGGAACTTATAAAGCTACAGATGCAGAAGAAGGTAATTTAACTGAAAAAGTTGTAGTTACTGGACAAGATAAAGTTAACTTTAAGAGAGTTGGAAACTATACTATAACTTATAGTGTAACAGATAAAGATGGTAATAAAACAGAAAAGTCTAGAGTTATAAGTGTAATAAACCCAGAAGACTTCAAATATCTGAGCGATTTTGAGTGGAAGTCTGCAACAAAAGGTTGGGGAACTATAGGTAAAGATAATGCAGTAAGTGGTGCAAAGTTAAGACTTACTGGAGAAGATGGAAGTGTTGTAGAGTATGCTAAGGGTATAGGTACTCATTCTCATTCTGAGATAGTTTATGACCTAACAGACAAGAATGTTAACATGTTTAGTGCGTTTGTAGGTGTAGACCGTGCAATGTATAACAGCCCAGCAAGTATAGAATTCCAAGTTTATGTTGACGGAAAGAAGGAATACGAAAGTGGTGTAATGCGTGGTAGAGATGCTCAACAGTTTGTAGAGGTTGATTTAGCAGGAGCTAAAGAACTAAAGTTAGTTGCTACTGTAGGTGGCGATAATAATGGTTCAGATCATGCAAACTGGGCAGATGCTAAACTATACTTTGTGAATACTGATAGAATAGATACTACAGATTTAGATAAAGCTATAGAAGATGCTAATAAAGTAAATAAAGATGATTACACTGAAGAAAGTGTAAAAACTTTAGAAGACAAATTAGCTAAAGCACAAGCTGTAGCAAAAGAAGAAAATCCTAGTCAAGAAGCTATAGACACTGCTACTTTTGAACTTCAAGAAAGTATAAAAAATCTAGTTGAAATAAATCTGGATGAAGTTGTAAATATACCTGATAAGTATTTAGTTAAGTCTTTAAGCAAAGCTTTAGGCAAAGAGGGTAACTTCACAATAGGTGATATGAGAAAATTAACTAAATTTAATGTAGGTTATGGTGTTGAAAGTCTTGAAGGTTTACAATATGCTAAAAACTTAGAAATAATAGATGGCGAAAATAATGAAATAAGAGATCTTAGACCTATATCTAAATTAGAAAATTTAAAAGAGGTTAATTTCAATAATCAATTTGTTCAAGTTGGTGAATTAAGACCTGTTGATGGTGTAGTTAAAGTTAATACAGAAGCTTACAATAGATTAGGAAAGAATGTAGCCACAAAAGTTAAATTAGTAGATAACAAAGGCAATTTAGTTAAGGAACAAATTATAGATAAAAACACTAAAGAAGTTGATTTAGATGTTAGAGGTATAACATCAGGTTACTACGGAGTACATGTTACTTTTGAAGATACTGAGCTTAGTGGGATATTATTATATATGGCTATAATTTAACTTATAGCTCAAGCTAGAAATAGATTGGAAATTAAATAGAAACACAAGATTGAAGATAAACCACTAAGTATAATCTGCTTAGTGGTTTTTATTGTTTAAATTAAATAATACCCAACCTCAAAAACAATATATTTATACCCACAATAGAGTTCTATACATGAAAATCAAATAATAACTTATATATGAGGGGGTGTAGAATGAGGGAGAAAAAATTAGAAGAAAATCTTGGTGGAGCATTAAGATTTATAATAAAAAATTTTGGGAAAAATTCATTGTTAGACTCTGCTCATGTAAGTGCAATGATAAGTGAATTAAGACCAAATTTGCCTGAAGAATTGGCATGGCTAAAAGAAGCATTGGATATGGGCATAGCAGAGGTCCTTTTAGACAATAAAAACATTAATGACTTAAATAGAAAAATAGCCATAAATAAAGCGAGACTTATAATGGAAGAGAACCATATTCCCCAAAAAAGAATAAATTTCATATTGGAGACTTTAAAATATGGACTAAAATGGTCTAAAAATATTAAAATAAAAGACAAAAAAATAGAGAGGTATTTACTAGAATATAATTTAAATGAGGAAGAAATCTTGAATGAATTATATGGTATTAATGAAGATAATCAAGATGAGCTAGATGATATTAATGAAGACAATCAAATGGGAAATGATATTTCAGAAAATAATATAAATTCTCAGGACTCGCAAGAAGATGACCCTACGTTAAGCTTTGCAAACAAAAAACATAATTACATGATTCCTTTGCTTATAGTACTTTTTATAGGAATTATAGGTACAACAATTTTTATAAGTTTAAACACAAGTAATGTAGATGTAACAGAAATTACATTTGATATGGATTATAAAAAAGGTGAGTCTACATATGTTTTTAAAAAAGGCGATTTTATAATAATGAATTTGACTCTTGAAAGTGATAAAAAAGAAGAAAAGATAGATGAAAAAAATCTTTCTTATGTTGTAGATGACACGTCCATTTGTAAAGTAAGTGATGAATTTGAAAAATGTAGGATAACAGGGGTAGGTGTTGGAACTACTACTATTCATGTATATTACGGTAATAAGTTGATAAAAAACATAGATATATCATTTGAAGATTAATGTAGGGGAATTTTGGGGATTTACAAACTGAAAGGAATTTTAGAAATTGATAAATTGAAGGTAATTTTGAAAATTCATGAACTTAAAATTTATAAAATAAAAATTTATTAAAAAAATTTGTAAAAAATGTATATAACTTCAAAATCGGGTCTATAATCTAAACATAGCAACACTTATTTTATTCATTCATTCATTCATACACAATAATCTATACTTTATCCCCAAAGCCTGGACATCGGAAATCCAGGCTTTTGTTTTGCAAAAATTTAAAAATTTATACATATATAACACGAGTATATTTACTACTAGCAGTAATATAAACATTGTTTTTGCACCTATACATCATAGTAGTGCCATTATTTGCAGGCAGAGGTCCAGCCACATAGGTCAAACTATCACCAGGTTTTAGAACTCCAATAACTTTGCCATTCCAGTTGGCATCAGATCTTATATTAATACTTTCCTTTGAAATATTTTTTATTAGTTTTTTCTTGGTATTTGTAGAAGGTGTGTTTTCAGGCAAATCTTCATTTTTCATGTGATTTTTAATCAAAGGATAAAAATTATTAATAAAAGCAGATTTTGTGTTGCCAATTTCCATAAAATTAGTACCAGGACAACTTTTGGCAGACATTAAGGCTTTATAATCACCAATATAAGTGCCAGAAGATGTAAACCAGCAGTGTGGTCTGATTGTGTCAGAGCCTGGGGTTAAATTAAACTTTTTACAAAGTAAAGCGTAAAGTGCTATGACTGATTTTTTCTGAGAAGAAGTCATAACATCTTGTTTATAATCAAAGTCGCCGTATATCTCCACACAAATAGCGCCCTCGTTCCAGCCTTTTATACCAATGGGTGTTGAGTTTAAATCACGACCAGTGGTGATTTTTCCATTTGGGAAAATGCTAAAATGTTGGGCGATGTATTTACCATTTTTGTCTGGGATGTTCCATGTATTTTTGCCATAAGTGTTTAGGGAATTGGTGCGAGCAAGTTCTCTATTTGTTTTATAGACTCTTTTGTCTGTATTGTTCCAAGTGTTGTAGTTTGGAAGATCCATGTGATGAACTTGGAGTTTATTTATTTTTCTGTTTACTTTTTGTTTGGCTAGCCAATCTGTAAATTCACAAATACTATCAAATCTTATAAATCCATACTGTTTTTTCATTTTATCATCTCCAAAATAAAAGTGCGTATATTCTTAAGAACATACACACTTCAATATTTATTATAACATGTCTGAAGTGAAGCTAGGTGATTCGCCAACACGTTGCTCAAAGCCCAGTTATTGACGCTATGAATTTATTTATAAATCATTTTAAGCAATGGACTTTCCCGAAGTGGAACAAGGGAATGTTGTTGACGCTATGAATTTATTTATAAATTCATTTTGATAATATTGTTGGACAACTCGTTTATACTATTTGTCAAAGCTTGAAGTTTCCCTTCAATCCTCACTAGTAAATAGAGAGAAATGGCAATGGGAAAGCCCAAGTTTGCTACAATAGTTTCAAAAGGTTCCATATTATCACCCTCTATAACTAAACTTCTAAGTCGTACTCTGTAGTTGTAGAGTCAACCACTTTAGCAGAAACACAAGTTGCTATGTCATATCCCTTTGGTTGGAATATGTTTTTATCTTTTATCAGATTCATAGCATCTATTATTTCTTGCTCTTCCAAGTCTTCCCTTGGATTATCCACAGTAATAGAAAAACTATTACCTAAAGTATTTTTAAAAGTCATCAAAAGTCTTTTTTCCTTCATAATTTAACCTCCCAAAATTTTTAAGTAAAGCGTAATTAGCAAAGCAAATCTTTAAGCAACGGAGTTTCCTGAAGCGATAGCGAAGGTAACTCGTTGGCGCTATGAAATGTTTCGCCGACACGTCGCTCAGGCGAAGCGAATCTTTAAGCAACGGATATGCCTAAAGCGATAGCGAGGGCACATCGTTGGCGCTATGAGCGAAGCGAATTTTATTCAGAGAGAGATGAGTTATCTACTCTGTTTGTGCCACATAAAGTATGTTCTTGTAACCCTGCAAGAGCAAGGACTACAGACATAATATTATCATTTGAAGCACCAGATTTTATGCTTGAATAAGTTTTTGTTTTTATTACTCTATCCCCATTTAAATCTGTACCATGATCAAATTTAACTTTGATAGAAGATGCGTTTGGTGTAGAAACAACTGCCATATTATTACCTCCTTAAATTTTTTATAAAGGAAACTCGCCTATGTTATGAGCGAAGCGAATTTCACTATACGTACATAATACTAGGAAAAGTTTAGGTACAGTTGAAAAGTATATTTATAAGTTATTTTTAAAAGTAAATCAAAAAAAGAATAACTGTCCAATAAAAATGCTAAGTGTCCAATAAAAATACTAAATATCCAAATAGATATAGGATAATATGTGCTAATATCTAAGTACATGTAGAAAAAATTTAGATTATATATGATTTTGGGAGGGAGTAAATTGAAAGACAGATTTTATGTAAATGATGAATTATACAAACTTAGAAAGGAAATGGGATTGTCCAGAGAAAAGCTTGCAGCAAGATGCAAAATTTCGCCTAAAACTATTCAAAGAGCTGAAAATGGGGAGAAAGTTAAAATTTATAGTATTGAAGAAATTGCAAATGGACTTGAGGTAGATAAGCATACATTGATAAATATGAATGAAGATGAAAATATTATAGAAAATAATAAAATTAAATTATTAGAATAGGGAAAGTTGTAAGTGGCAAAACGTTATTGTTAGATAAAGATAGAAGAGTATAATAGGAATAATCTGGAGTATTTACTATATAAGTATAATCATAGAATCTATCATAATGTTTATACTATGTATGTTTTTGAGTATAGTAAGGATTGTTTAGGATAAAGAACTTGGCAGTTTTGCCAAGTTCTTTTTGTTATTTATTATCTAAATAAAGAAACCCACACCTTCCAGGGCACTTGCCCTTTGTAAATTCAATCACATTTGCTCCAGAGGATTTATAATCAAGTTTTGGCATAGTATTTTTATTTTCCACAACTATGACCTGACCTTCACTTTGATTATCCATAAAGTATTTAAATAGAGCAGTTCTCATGCTTTCGGGAGCCAGGTCGTCTACGCCTTGGTCTAGGCCAAGGAGTGGAGAATCTATCATTAGTAGACCAGGATTATATTTGCTGTTATTTGCAAAGTATTTTCTAAATGTCAGTGTTAGAACTGTGTTGACAAATGCTTTGATACCTTTACCATGGCTAGCTGATTTTTTTGAGCCATTAATTTCTAAATCAAAATTACTAAGATTAAAATGAGCAGACACTAGATTTTCATATTTACATTTTTCTAAAATCTCGTAGGCGTAGTTGTCTATGGTAGTTATAAAATCATCGCTGAAATATTCTTTAGGTCTATAGTTCAATTGGCTATTGTTTTGTGTTGTTAGCTGGCGCAAGTCTTGTGTAGTAGTTTGGGCGAAATCCTGGATAAAATCAATTTCGTTACTTAGTTTCAAAAACTCACCATAAATTTTAATAGATTTAGTAAGTTTTTTTGCACGTGGTTTTAAGTTTTCTGTAATTAACAATTCTATGTTTGATTTCTCATTTTCAAAAATTTCAATTTGGCTTTGTATATTATGTTTTTCTTCTAAAATATCTTCTTCGCAGTTAATAAGATCTTTTAATTGGTAAGTTATGCGTGCAAGTTCACCACGAGCAGATTCTTTGTAAGATATTTTATTGTTTGGTTTTATTTCTCCTTCACAAAAAGGACACTGAGTATTTTCAAGCATGGTTAGAAGATTGGACTCACCGTCTACAATAAAAGTCAATCTTTTAATATCAGCTATATATTGACTTTTCAAAGATTGAAATTGTGAGATGGATAATTCACATTTTGCGTATTTTTCTCTTAAATCAAAAAGAATACTTAGAAGGTCCTTGCTTTGCTCTGTTGCATTTATGATTTCTTTTTCTGTAGATTTAAGATCAGCTACAAGTTCTTCTATATCTTTTTCAATATTTATATTTTCAAAAGTACTCAATTGTTCAGTAAGCTCCCTCTTACGTTTTTCCATGTGACCTAGTTGTTTATTGATAAAATTTTCTATGGCTTTTTTATTGGAAGCTCTTATTTTCTCATTTTCCTGTGCATCAATATTAGAAAAACTATGTCCAGTAAATAAATATAATAAAGATGATAGAAACAATGTTTTTGAAGTGCTTTCCATAAGTTCCAGGAAAGATTTTGATGAACATACGTTATCTTCGTTAAGATAAATTAATTTCATAAAAGTTTTCCAAGTCATGCGGCGTTTTTCAAAACTTTTATTATATACAAGCATAATATCTTCATTAATACCTATAAGTTTTAGCCATAGGGAATTTATACAAGGAGTTTTGCTATTGCTATTATATTCCACGTTATATTTTCCACCAGCTATATTTTTGTCTTCGCTAGTGACAAAGATTTGATTTCTTCCTAAACTTCGCTGGAGTTTAATGCTACCATTTTCTGTTGCTACAATCATTTCAACTTTAGAATAACCTGTGATTTTTGTATCAAAAGGTATTGTAGATTTATCAAACATAAAGTTTATGCATTTTAGTATGCAAGATTTCCCTGTATCAGATGGGCCATGTATAATGTTTAACCCTTTTGTAAATGTAATTACTGCATCTTTTTTCCCCTTACCAGATGCAATGATTTTTTGTATGTAAAAACTAGCCATGTATTTTATCTCCTTTGAAATCCCCTTATTGATTCTTTGCTTATTAGGCCTAAAATTTCTGTTTCTGTTTTAGATTCTAGGTATTTATTTGTTAGTTTTGATAATTTCATATAAGTTTTGGCATAATCTGTTGTCATTTTATTGCATAAATCTATGCCGCCCTCTGTAATAAAATAGTAAAATCCATTACTTTCAAATGAGACAGAGATAAGGTTTTGTAAAACTAATGATTTTATAGCATCATCAGTTAAGTACCTTCTAGCTGCAAACTCACTGAAACTAAATTCACTATCACCATGTAAATTTATATCAGCTACATTAAAATTTTTACTATATATAGTTATAAAATCAGCAGCCACAATATAATCAAACGTTTTCCTGTCTTCCTTAGTTACATAAAGTGTTAATAGTACTCTTAAGGAAATTTCAAAACTTGTATTAAATAGATTACTCATTATCTAGCACCCACGTGAGTTCTTTGTCATTTACCAACATGTGGCAGATGCCTTTCCTTACACTTGGGCTAATCATATTTTGAACAGAGTCAAGTATTGATGTTGTTCTACTATCAACTGCTCTTTCTAAAACTTTAATCAATCTTTCATAACCATGTTTATAATCACCTTCATAAGTCTCTTGAATATATTCTAGGGTGTCATTTTTTAAAATATCAAACTGCTTATCTGAACCAACAAATACTTCTCTCACTGAGCGGTGAAGATGCTCTGCTTTGTAAAAGTTTTTTCGCTGATTTTTAAAATTACGTTCGTATTTTTTACTTGAAAGGCTAGGCAAGTCATCTATGGTAATAGGCTCTCTATTTTCAGCATCACCATAAGCTGCAAATAGTGCATTTACATATATATTTTCTTGCACAGCGATATCATCAGGTGGCAGAAATTCTTTTGGAATGGAAATTGATTCATTACCAATGTGGATTTTACCATCTGAATGATCCAAATAAACTGTTGTAGCAGTTACTTCATGTATATGTTTCTTATCTTTAGTAACACTAGATGTTGATTTAGTAGAATGAGAATTGCCTGTAAAAATATCATCTAAAACTTTAGAAAAAACTTCTGCACAACTTTCACCCACATCATCAGAGTCAAAATCTAAAATATGCTTTTGTATGGAAGTTGCCATTTCTAATTGAACATCTATGGGTTTGCTGTTTATATAAGTAGCAAATTGGTGCTTGTCAATTTTCCCCTTTATAGCAGAGGCACTTCTTTTACTTATGGGATGTTTACCATTATAAATTCTATTAAGAGTATCTATTTTCAGTAAAGAAAGTGGATTATAAGTATCATTTTCAGATGCTTCAATATCCTCCTTAGAAACTGGACTGGTCATTATTTTGTCAACAAGAGTCTTAACAAACTCAGATGGCAATTGTCCTTCAGCGCAAAATGGATATAGTATATTTGCAAATTCACTAAAATTCATTTAATTTATTTATCCTTTCAAAAAAATATCCGACTTTCTCCCATTACCTCCGATTTACTCCTATGGAAAAGTTTTGTTTTTTGTAAACTAATTTATATAAAAAGGATTTATATAAAAATGATTTATAAAAAAAAGAAAAAATATCAGTCGAATTAAAATTACTTAATTATATTGTAGCAGGAAATTTTACAATTTTCAGTTGCATGTTTTCAAAGAGTGAAAATTTTAACAGGAGGTGGGAATATGGAGGTAATAAAAAATATTAAAGGTAAGACAGTTTGTCGTGTGGACTCTACAAATAAGACTGTGGAGATTGTTCAAAAAGGTTTTAAGACAGTGATCCAGTTTATGGAAGATGGAAGTATGAAGATAATAAATACGCAGGTTATGTAAGCGTTGTTAAATAGAATAAATACAAAGAACCGCAAGACGGGCAAGGATGAGTATTCAGTTGAATACCACCTGCCCGTCTTTTTTTGAGCAACGGATATATCCAAAATTTCATGGCGCCCACGCTGTGGCTTAAAGCGATAACGAGGATATATCGTTGGCGATATGAGCGAAGCGAATTTTTGAGCAATGGATTTATCCCAAATTTCATGGGGCCCACGCTGTGGCTTAAAGCGATAACGAGGGTAAATCGTTGGCGATATGAGCAAGTAAATGAAAACCAAAGGAGCTAAATGATGAAAAGAAATTTTAAAACAAGTGAAAATAATCGTACTACTTATAGATATTATAGTGTGGATGGAACAAAGATAGAGATTGTTCCTGGAGAAAGTGGAGTAAGTGAAATAGATATAGAAATCCTGCACTCTCTCGATGATGAAGAGGTAAATGAGAATCGCCGTTACGAATATAGAGTAACTACTCATCTGGATGCTTATGATGATGGGGGAAGTTTTATTGAAGATTCTAATAAATATATGAGAGATAATGATTCAAATCCTATTTTATTACTTGTAGAAAAAGAAGATAAGCTGGAACATGAAAATAGATTGGATAAATTAAAGCATGGAATAAAGAGCTTACTGCCTAATCAACAGGAGTTATTTAAGAAAAAGTTCGTAGAAAATCGTACAAATACGGATATTGCTTTGGAGGAGAATGTTACAGAGGCAGCTATTAGAAAGCGTTTGAAGAATATCAAAAATAAACTTGGAAAAAGTTTCTGTTAGAGGGGTTCGAAAGGTATTTATTTTTCGCATATAGATGAGAGATACATAAAGATCTCAGAAAGGAGGCTTAATATGAGCCAAAAACATAAAGTAACAATAAATGTGACAAATCCTTATGATAGGAAAAAATCTGTAGTTAGAAGTAAAAAACGCAGTATCCGAAGCAAAGTTCTTGATTTTATCCTAGGAGAACAGGTGGGATTACTTGTGGTAGCTCCAGGGGAATGCGTAAAAACAGTGGAGATTCATGAGATGAAAGAAGGGGGAGATAGAAATTATGAAAATTAAAGGGTTGAATGAGGTAGTTAGTAATTTACGAGCTTTAGCAGATAGTTTGGAATCAGTTGAAGTGGTGAAAGAGAAAGTGAGTGCAAAAGAAAAATCAGTAGGCAAAGAGGATAGGGCACATAAGGAAGGTAAAGTGGAAAAAGAAAAGAGAGTAAACAAGCAAGATAAAGTAGATAAAATTGACAAAGCAGACCAAGGGGCTAAAGAAAGCAAGGTTAAAGAAATTTCCCTAGAAGAAGTTAGAGCTGTACTTGCCAAGAAAAGTCAGGCAGGATTTACAGATGAAATTAGAAGCATAATTAAGGGCTATGGTTGTAATAAGTTAAGTGAAATTGATTCAAAATATTATGCTGATATTTTAGAAGCTGCTGAGGTAATGATTAATGAATGATAACAACTTAAATTACCTAGTAGGAAATAATATTAATTCTTTAAATAAAAACAAAGAAAATACAATTGATTATTTAAATAAAAAGAAAAAAGGTGAAATTGATTATTTAAATAAGAACAAAAAAGGTAAATTTAAGAACAAAGAACACGCATTATTATCAGCATCATCTTCACACAAGTGGATCAACTGTACGCCTTCAGCCATATTAGAATTGGAGGTAGAAAATAAGGAAACAGAGTCAGCTAAGGAGGGAACAGCAGCACACAAATTATGTGAGCATAAACTTAAAACAGCTCTAAACATAAGCAGTAAAAAGTCTGAATCACATATAATTAGTAAAAAAAGTAAATCGGAGCATGATTCGCCTTATTATTCAGAGGAAATGGAGACGCATGCTTTGGAATATGTGCAATTTATACTGGAGCAACTTAACATATGCAAACAAAGTTGCAAAGATCCTTTAGTGCTTATTGAAGAGCGTTTAGAGTTTTCTGATTATGTTGAAGAAGGGTTTGGAACAGCAGATTGTATTATTATTGCAGATGAGAAACTCCATATTGTTGATTTTAAATATGGAGTAGGTGTGCTAGTTAGTGCTGAGGACAATCCTCAGATGAAGCTTTATGCCCTTGGTGCTTTGCAAAAATACGACAGTTTATATGATATTGAACAGGTTTCCATGACTATTTTTCAACCAAGAAGAGATAATGTTGATACATGGACTATATGCGTAGATGATTTGATTAATTGGGCAGAAAATGAACTAAGACCAAAAGCAAAGAAGGCTTACAAAGGAGAAGGGGAATTTGCATGTGGGCAGTGGTGCACTTTTTGCAGAGTAGCTCATAGATGTGGTTTTAGGGCTGATGAAAATTTAAAACTGGCAAAGTGGGAGTTTGGATTGCCGCCATTGCTTAGTGATGAAGAGATAGAAGAAATTATTATAAAATTGCCAGGTCTTACTAAATGGGCAGATGAAATTATGGTTTATGCAAGTGAAAGGGCTATTAATGAAGGTAAGGAGTGGGAAGGTTTTAAGGTTGTGCAAGGGCGTTCAAATCGCAAATATAAAGACGAAAAAGCAGTGGCAAAAGTGGCAATGGAAAATGGTTATGAAGATATTTATAAAAAGACTTTGATTCCTATTACAGAAATGGAAAAGCTTATGGGCAAAAGTAAGTTCTCTGATGTTATGGCAGGTCTTGTATATAAACCAGATGGTAAGTTAGTTCTTGTGCCAAACTCTGATAAACGTAAAGCAGTGAATTTAAGTGATGTAAATAAGGAATTTAAAAATAATTAGAGCGAAAAATTCGTTTTGCTCAAAATAGCACTTTTTACATTGGTAGAGTAGTTAATTTATAAAAATTAGGAGGAGAAATATATATGTCAAAATTTAATGATACAAAGGTGATTACAAATACAGTGAAGTTGTCTTATGCAAATGTGTGGGAGCCTAAGTCAATAAATGGTGGAGCACCTAAATTTTCCACAGCTATATTAATACCTAAAAGTGATACAGAAACTATAGAAGCTATTGAAAGAGCAGTGGATTTAGCCATAGAAGAAGGGGTGCATAAATTTGGAGGAACACTTCCAGATAAAAGTTCGTTAAAATTACCTCTTAGAGATGGGGACTTGGAAAGGGATGATGATGTTTATAAGGATTGTTATTTTCTAAATGCAAATAGCACTACTCCACCACAAATAGTAGATAGGAATGTTCAGCTAATTTCAGACCGTAGTGAAGTTTATAGTGGAGTGTATGCTAGGGTTTCTATGAATTTTTATGCATTTAATTCTGGTGGTAACAGAGGTGTGGCTTGTGGTCTTGGTAATATTCAAAAAATAAAGGATGGAGAGCCACTGGGAATAAGAAGCAAGGCAGAAGATGAATTTGGGAAGGTGGAGGAAAATTTCTTAGGTGATATGGATGAAAGTGAAGATTTCCTTTGTTAGAGTTGTTTTAGGAGAAAAAGAAAGGTCATGGAGTTTTCCATGGCCTTTTATCAAATGTGAAAGTGAATTCATTAAAACTTATTGATGATGAGCAAATAGACCAAGAGGTGAAAAGAGTATTACATAGGAGGGGAAATTTTGAAGAAGATTAGTATAGATATTGAAACTTATTCTAGTGTGGATCTTACCAAGTGTGGAGTGTATCCTTATGTGGAAAGTTGTGATTTTCAAATATTATTGTTTGCATATTCCATTGATGACAGTGATGTAAAAGTAGTAGATGTGGCAAAAGGTGAGAACATACCATCAGAAGTTTTACATGCTCTTTGTGATGACAAAGTCGTTAAATGGGCATTTAATGCAAATTTTGAGAGGATTTGTTTATCAAAATATATGGGGAAATACTTATGCTCAAAAGGGTGGCATTGTACCATGGTATGGTGTGCTACTTTGGGACTTCCTTTGTCGTTGGAGGTAGTGGGAAAGGTGATGGGCCTTGAAAAACAAAAGCTTGCTCAGGGGAAGAGTTTGATTAAATATTTTTGTGCACCATGCTCTCCTACTAAGTCAAATGGAGGAAGAACACGTAATTTACCTATTCATGATGAAGAGAAATGGGAGATATTTAAAGAATATAACAAAAGAGATGTAGAAACTGAAATGATGATTCAAAAGAAGTTATCTAGGTTTCCTGTGTCCAACAAAGAATGGGAAAATTACTGGTTAGATCAACTTATTAATGATAGAGGAATTATGCTTGATATGGATTTTGTGAAAAAGGCAATTGCTTGTGATAAGGAGTATAAAGAAGGTGTTGTTAAAAAAGCAAGGAGGCTGACTAAGCTGGAAAATCCAAACTCTGTATCTCAGTTGAAAAATTGGCTACAAGATAAAGGGATAAATGTGGCCTCACTTAATAAAGCATCTGTTGAGAAATTGTTGGAAGAAAATGAAGGCATAGTTAGTGAAGTGTTGTTGTTGCGTAAAGAATTGGCAAAGTCCAGTGTTAAGAAGTACTCCGCCATGGAAAATGTGGTGGGGAGTGATAATAGAGCAAGGGGACTTATCCAGTTTTATGGAGCAGCTAGAACAGGCAGATATGCAGGAAGGCTTATTCAGGTGCAAAACTTGCCACAAAACCATTTGAAAGATTTGGAGCTAGCAAGAAGTCTTGTTAGAAGTGGAGAGTACGAAACATTGGATTTGCTGTATGATAGTGTGGAAAATGTGTTGTCACAATTAATTAGAACATCATTTGTCCCAAGAAAAGGACATAAATTTATAGTTGCAGACTTTTCTGCCATAGAAGCAAGGGTGATTGCTTGGCTGGCAGATGAGGCGTGGCGTTTGCAAGTGTTTGAAGAAGGTGGAGATATTTATAGTGCATCGGCTAGTAAAATGTTTAAGGTGGTAGTTGAGAAGGATGGCAAGAATAGTCACCTTAGGGAAAAAGGGAAAATTGCAGAGCTTGCTCTGGGCTATGGTGGTTCTGTGGGCGCTTTAAAAGCTATGGGTGCCACGAATATGGGAATTGAAGAAGGTGAATTGCAAGACCTTGTAAATTCATGGAGAAACTCCAATAGTAATATTGTCAAGCTGTGGTGGGAGATTGATAGGGCAGTGAAAAATGTGATTGCAACTAAGGATCCTATTACTGTTTATGGGTTGAGCATTTTTTATGAAAGTGGAATGCTTTTTATTAAGTTGCCTAGTGGTAGGAAACTAAGTTATGTGAA
The DNA here is from genome assembly GCF_000808015.1 of Terrisporobacter othiniensis. Classification (GTDB taxonomy): domain Bacteria; phylum Bacillota; class Clostridia; order Peptostreptococcales; family Peptostreptococcaceae; genus Terrisporobacter; species Terrisporobacter muris. Next base: position 30,320 of record NZ_JWHR01000104.1, read on the forward strand.
ACCTGTTTTGGCTGAGAATAAATTTGGTGGTACGTCTGTTACTTATGAAGGGGTGGACTCTAGCAAGAAGTGGAGCAGGATTGAAAGCTATGGTCCCAAGTTTGTGGAAAATATAGTGCAGGGGATTGCTCGTGATTTGCTGGCTGAATCCATGGATAGACTTGATAAGGCGGGGCTTGATATTGTGATGCATGTTCATGATGAGGTGGTGACTGAAGTTGAGGAAGGGAAGTCTTCTGTGGAGGAGGTTTGTGAGATTATGGCTGCCAGACCGCCTTGGGCGAAGGAGATGGTGCTTAGGGCTGAGGGGTATGATTGTGGGTTTTATAGGAAGGGGTAGGTTATATTAGAGATAGATTAATTGAGATAAGTTAAAACAAGGTATTGTACTAAAAATTAATGAAATTATTTTGAAATAGGAAAATTATTGAATATGATTTATAATTAGAGTTACAATTGTTATATATTGTGAACTAAGAACACTTTTCATACCATATTATGGACCTAAAGAAAGTTTGCCAAAAGTGAATCAATTAAATACAAAATAAAAAACAGACTAAAACTTTATATAATATAGAGTTTTGGTCTTTTTTAGTTGGGTTTATAACCTATAATCCAAATAAAAAGTTTTAATTAAATTATATATGCTATTTAAAGATAAGTTAGAATAAATATTTTAAAGAAATAAGGATTATTTTTATATAAAAATGCATCTTTCTATAGATGTTGTTTCGAATTCAAGTAAAAACAATTAAAATTAAATTAGGAGAAAGACATAAGAGGGGGACATAAGATAATGCAAAATGAAGAATATACAGCAATAAATACAGATAGACTATTTTCACTTAAGGTAATGATTATAGGTGCAAAACTAAAGAGAGAGGGTTATAGCAACAAAGAGATAAGATAAAAGTCAAAAAGTGAAAGTATCTTTCAAGTTAGAAATGAACATCAAAGGATAAAGACAACATTTACATTTTATTTATTAGGAGTAGAGGAGAAAATTACTTTAAATTTATTTGCTAAGTTTTAGACATATTTTTAACTTCTACATAGGAGAGTGTATTTAAGATATTTAGAGTATAATAAAAAATTTAATGACTTAGGAAAGGAAAAGTATATTTTGAAATGGGAAATAGAATTTTATAAAAACTATATATTAGGAGATAAAGATAAGGCTTTTGAAATAAGAAATGAATTTTTACCTAAAAAATTATATAAATATCAAGGAACTGAAGATTTTAGAATTACAACATTAGAGAATAATGAACTTTATTTTTCATCAAAAGATAAATTGAATGATCCTTTTGAT
>NZ_JWHR01000105.1 GCF_000808015.1 Terrisporobacter othiniensis
GAATTGTAATAAAAACTTAAAAAGTTTATATATCATGATAACTTATATAAACCTTATATTAATATAATCAAAAACAACGGAGGTATCTTATGACACTAAAAAAATTCGTCACAATGACAATGATAGCATCCTTACTTACTACTAGTATTACTGGTTGTAGCAATAAAAAAAATAATGATACTACTAATAATGCTAATAATAATGGAGATTATTCTATTGCCATGATAACAGACGTAGCAGGAGTAAATGATCACTCTTTTAACCAAAGTGCATGGGAAGGATTACAAAAAGCTAAAAAAGACCTAGGTGTTAAAGTTAAGTATTTAGAATCAAAACAAGATGCAGACTATTCTACTAATGTGGAAACTTTAATAGATGAAGAAGTTGATTTAATAGTAGGCGTTGGTTCAAAATTAGCTCCAACAATTGAGAATGCTGCTAAAGATTATCCAGATCAAAAATTTGTAATAGTAGATGAAACATATGATAAAATACCTTCTAATGTTGAAACTGTACTATTTAAGGCTGAACAATCAGCTTATCTGGTTGGACTAATAGCTGGTAAAATGACAAAAACTAATGATGTAGGATTTATTGGTGGTATGGACATATCTGTTATAAATACATTTAAATATGGATACATGGCAGGTGTTAAAACAGCTAATTCTAAGTGTAAATTACAAAATCAATATGCCAATTCATTTACTGATCAAGCAAAAGGAAAAGCAATAGCAAATCAAATGATTTCAAACGGTACTGACATTATATTTACTGCTGGTGGTGATGTGGGAACTGGTGCTATAGAAGCCATAAAAGAAGCTAATAAATATGCAATTGGTGTAGATAGAGATCAAAGTGATTTAGCACCTGACAATGTTTTAACTTCTGCAATAAAAAGAGTAGACATAGGTGTATACGAAACAGTTAAAAGTTTTATAGAAGGTAAATTTGAAGGTGGGACTTCAACAACATATGGATTAGAACAAGGAGCAGTTGGAATTCCTGATACAACATCAAAATTAGTACCACAAGATGTTTTAGATTATGTTAATGAAGAAATTAAGAAACTTGAAAGTGGAGAAATTGTAGCTCCTAAAGACGAAACTGAATATAACAAATATATTAAAAATTTAGAGTAGAGAAATCTACTCTTTTTTAATATATTTATCTAAGATTTCATATCGCCCATCCAGTGATTTAAAGAGATAAGGAGAATATATCTACTAAAAATAATAAATATCTACAGATCTAAAAAAAATTATGTAGATACGTCAATAAATTTTGTATAATATTAATTGTAGGTAATATATTATTTTGGAGGTAGTTATGTATAGTTTTACAAATGATTATAGTGAAGGTGCACATGAGAGTATATTAAAAGCACTTTTAGAAAGTAACCTAAATCAAAGTTCTGGTTACGGACTTGATGAATATAGCGAAAAAGCAAAGGATATACTAAAAAATGTACTTAAAAATGATAAAATAGATATTCATTTTATACCTGGCGGTACTCAGGTAAACTTAATATGTATATCTTCTTTTTTAAAACAATATGAAGCTGCCATTGCAGCAGACACTGGACATATTGCTGTTCATGAAACAGGGGCTATAGAAGCATGCGGTCACAAAGTTATTACAGCTATGAGTAATGATGGGAAATTAACTGTAGATAAAGTAGAAAAAATATTAAAAATACATAGTGACGAGCATATGGTTAAACCAAGACTTGTTTATATTTCTAATTCTACAGAAATTGGTACAATATATAAAAAACAAGAATTGATTGATTTATATACATATTGTAAAGAAAAAGATTTGCTATTCTTTATAGATGGAGCTAGAATGGGTTCAGCTATAACAAGTAGTGAAAACGATTTAAAACTTTCTGATTTAGTAAACCTTTGTGATGCATTTTATATAGGTGGAACTAAAAATGGAGCATTATTTGGTGAGGCGCTTGTAATTTGTAATGAATCACTAAAAAAAGACTTTAGATATAATATAAAACAAAAAGGTGCCTTACTTGCAAAAGGAAGACTTCTTGGAATTCAGTTTATGGAATTATTTAAAGACAATTTATTCTTTGATTTAGCAAAACATGCTAATGAAATGGCTACATTACTACAAGATGCTTTAATTGAAGAAAATTATAAATTATTAATTAAATCACCAACTAATCAAATATTCCCAATAATGCCTAACTCACATATAAAAAAATTAAGAGAAAAGTATTCATTTAACACATGGGAAGAATATGATGAAGACCATACAATTATAAGACTTGTTACTTCATGGGCAACAGAAAAAGAAAGAGTCTTAGAGTTTATAGAAGATTTAAAAAATCTTTAATCCTAAGCCACTGTGTTGGTGCTATAAAATTTTAGGAAACTATCTTACTCAAAAAATATAATAATTAATCTTGGAAAGGATGTTTAAAATGCTTGAACTAAAGAATATATCTTTCAAAGTTAAAGCTTTAGACAGCACTGAAGAAATCACAATTTTAGATAATATAAGCTTAACAATTGATTTGGGAAAAATATTAGTAATAACAGGGCCCAATGGTGGTGGAAAATCCACATTGGCAAAAATAATAATGGGAATTGAACAACCAACAAGTGGTCAAATCTTATTTGATGGTGTTGATATAACAAACATGAGTATTACTGAAAGAGCAAAAATGGGTATAGGATATGCATTTCAACAACCACCTAGATTCAAAGGTGTCACTGTTGAAAAACTATTACAATTAGCTTCTGGAAAAAATCTATCAGAAGAGCTATGTTGTGAATACTTATCAAAAGTTGGCCTATGTTCTAGAGAATACTTAAGAAGAGACGTGGATAACTCTCTATCTGGAGGAGAACTTAAAAGAATAGAAATAGCTTCTTTAATGGCTAGAAATTCTAAAATATCAATATACGATGAACCAGAAGCTGGAATTGATTTATGGAGCTTCTCCATGTTAGTAGATACATTTACAAATTTCAAAAAAAGTAGTGGCCAAAGTGTTATCATAATATCTCATCAAGAAAGAATTATAGATTTAGCTGATGAATTAATAATTATTTCTGATGGAAAAATTCAAAATATAGGCACAAAAGATAAAGTTTTACCTTTATTACAAGGTGATATGAAAAATTGTCTATGTCAAATGAAGGAGGTAGCACTTACACATGAGCGAGTTAATGATTAAAAATTTATTAAAAACTATTGCAGATATAACTGGTGAAGTTGATGGAGCATTCAATCTTAGAAGTAACGGATGTGGAGTTGAAAGAAGATCTAGTGAAAATATAATAATAACTCCTAAGGAGGACAAGCCAGGAATTGACATAACAGTTAAACCTAACACTAAAAATGAAACTGTATATATACCTGTAGTTATAACAGAAGATAATGTTAATGATTTAGTATATAATGACTTCTATATTGGTGAAAATAGTGATGTAACAATTGTGGCTGGATGTGGTATTCATAACGATGGTTGTGGAACTAGCGAACATGACGGTATACATACTTTCTATATTGGCAAAAATGCTAAAGTTAAATATGGAGAAAAACATTATGGAGAAGGAAGTAGCGAAAGTACAAGAATATTAAATCCGACAACTATAGTACATATGGAAGAAGATTCTTATTGTGAAATGGATATGACTCAAATAAAAGGAGTTAACTCTACTAAAAGAGAAACTGAAGCTTTTTTAGGAAAAGGTTCTAAACTTATAATAAATGAAAAGTTAATGACTCATGATGAGCAAATTGCCCATTCAAATGTGAAATGTAATCTTAATGGAGAAGATTCTATCTTACAAATTATATCTCGTTCTGTTGCAAAAGATAAATCAGTACAAGTTTTTCATCCAATAGCAATTGGAAACGACAATTGTAAAGCTCATGTTCAATGTGACTCTATCATTATGGATAAAGCAAAAGTTAGCTCTATTCCAGAAATTCAAGCAAATCATACAGATGCACAAATTGTTCATGAAGCTGCCATAGGTAGAATTAACAATGAACAGTTACTAAAACTTGAGACCTTCGGCCTAAGTGAAGAAGAAGCTGAAGAAGTTATAGTAAATGCCTTTTTAAGTTAGTTAAAAAAGAGAAGTAATTAATTTACTTCTCTTTTTTAATGTACTTTTTCACAAAAAGAACAAACGTTTGCACATTAAAAAAATAACACTTCACAAATCATAATTAAATAAACTTGCCTTATTAAATAAAGAATACTAATTATAATTTGGGATAAATTATTAATATATGATGGATTACAAGGAGGACAAAATGACTACAGATAAACATAAAAGAGAAGATGACAAAACTAGATACAATAGAAATGAGAAGAAAAATCCACACTTCAAATTAGAACTGGGAGAAGAACTAAATTTAGAACCTAGACTTAGACCTTCTAAAACAGGTTCTGTGGCTCAAAATACAGCCAGACCTATTAGTTCTCACAAAAAGCAACAAGATAAATAATTACAATTTAAAGAAAGGAGCTAAAGCTTCTTTCTTTTTGAGCTGTTTTATTAATTTTGTACTATAATTAAATAAAGAGCAAGTTGAAGGGAAGGGGATATAATATGTCACAATTAAATAACCTTGAGATCATAGTAGAAAAATTAAACAAAATTGAAGATGAGGAACTAAAAAAAGAATTTCTAGATTTAATTACAGAATACAAAGCTATAAAAAAAGAAAATGTATCACTAAAAAAAGAAATAGGAAATGATAAATTATTGTCTCAAATAAGTAGATATGCATAAATGTAATTTACTAGAAAATCATGTAAAAGCATAGTATGATATATTTAGTAAATAATATGTAGTATCAAACATTATATATTCAACATTTTGGGAGGTTTTATTATGGATATTGAAAAAATGACTGTTAGAGTACAAAAAAGTTTAAACGAAGCTTACAACGAAGCTGTTAAGCATCATAACCAAATGGTTGATGTTATTCACTTATTCTCAGCTTTGGTAAATCAAGAAGACGGCTTAATTCCTAATATTCTAGAAAAAATGAATATATCTGTTACTGCCCTTAAAAGTAGTATTAACGAAGAATTAGATAAGCTTCCTCAAATTTATGGAGAAGGAATTAATTCTCAAGGTGTAACTGCATCTAGAAATATTGAAGAGGTTTTAATAAAAGCCGAAGATATTTCAAAAGACTTTAAGGACTCTTACATAAGTGTGGAACATGTTATGCTTGCCATAATGGAAATGACTTCTATCTCTAATGTAAAAAGATTATTAGATATGTACAATATAAATAAAAATGATTTTTTACAAGTTTTATCTGGAGTAAGAGGTAGCCAAAGAGTAGAAAGTCAAGATCCTGAAGGAACTTATGATGCACTAGCTAAATTTGGTACAAACCTAGTGGAATTGGCAAAAAAACATAAACTGGACCCAGTTATAGGTAGAGATGAAGAAATAAGAAGAGTCATAAGAATATTATCACGTCGTACTAAGAATAACCCAGTACTTATAGGTGAGCCAGGGGTAGGTAAAACTGCCATAGTAGAAGGTTTAGCAGAAAGAATAGTCAGAGGAGATGTTCCAGAAGGGTTAAAAGACAAGATTATATTCTCACTAGATATGGGTGCACTAATTGCTGGTGCTAAGTACAGAGGTGAGTTTGAAGAAAGACTAAAAGCAGTACTCAAAGAAGTACAAAGTGCAGAAGGAAAAATAATTTTATTTATAGATGAAATACACACAATAGTTGGTGCTGGTAAAACAGAAGGGTCTATGGATGCAGGTAACTTAATTAAACCTATGCTTGCTCGTGGAGAACTTAACTGTATAGGTGCAACTACTTTTGATGAATATAGAAAATATATCGAAAAAGACAAGGCACTAGAGAGACGTTTCCAACCAGTAATAGCTGATGAACCTACGGTTGAAGATACTATCTCAATTCTTAGAGGTTTAAAAGAAAGATTTGAAATTCACCATGGTATAAGAATACATGACAGCGCCATAGTTGCTGCTGCAAAACTTTCTAACAGATATATACAAGATAGATTTTTACCAGATAAAGCCATAGATTTAATAGACGAAGCTGGCGCCATGATAAGAAGTGAAATAGATTCTCTTCCTACGGAATTAGATATGGTAAGAAGAAGATTATTTACTTTGGAAACTGAAAGAGAAGCTTTATTAAAAGAAAATGATGAAAAAAGTAAGCTAAGACTTGAAGAGCTTCAAAGAGAAATTGCTGAACTTAAATCAAAAGATGATGAAATGACAGCTAAGTATGAAAAGGAAAAAGGCTCTATAACAGAAATTAAAAATTTAAAATCAAAATTAGATGAAGCTAAAGGTGATGTGGAAAAATACGAAAGGGAATACGACTTTAACAAAGTTGCTGAAATAAAATACGGTATTATACCACAGTTAGAACAACAAATAGCAGAAGTAGAAGAAAAAATGAAATCAGGATATGATAATGCTCTACTTAAAGAAGAAGTAACAGAAAATGAAATTTCTGAAATAGTATCTAAGTGGACAGGCATACCTGTTACAAAACTAGTTGAAGGAGAAAGAGAAAAGCTTCTTAAACTAGAAGATGAGCTTCATGAAAGAGTAATTGGTCAAGATGAAGCTGTAACTGCCGTAGCCAATGCAGTAATTCGTGCTAGAGCAGGACTAAAAGACGAAAATAAACCAATTGGTTCATTTATATTCCTTGGACCTACTGGTGTTGGTAAAACTGAACTTGCCAAAACTCTTGCAAAAGATTTATTTGATAGTGAAGAAAACATAATAAGAATAGATATGTCTGAATATATGGAAAAACACTCAGTATCTAGACTTGTAGGACCTCCTCCAGGATATGTGGGATATGAAGAAGGTGGTCAATTAACAGAAGCTGTAAGACGTGCTCCATATTCAGTAATATTATTTGATGAAATAGAAAAAGCTCATGAAGATGTATTTAACATGTTCCTTCAAATACTAGATGACGGTAGACTTACTGACAACAAAGGTAAAACCGTTGACTTTAAAAATACAATTATAATAATGACATCTAATATAGGAAGTAGCTACTTACTTGCAGATGAAGGTCATATTACAGAAGAAACTAAAGATTTAGTAATGGGTGAAATGAAGAGAAGATTCAAACCAGAATTTTTAAACAGAGTAGACGATATTATAATGTTCAAAGCTCTTGATAAAGAAGAAATTAAAAAGATTATTGATATATTTATTAAATCTTTGGCAAATAGACTTAAAGAAAAAGATATTGATATAGAAATTACAGATTCTGCTAAGGAAATCATGGTTAGAGAAGGCTATGATCCAGTATATGGTGCAAGACCACTTAAGAGATATATTGGTAATACTCTAGAAACTATGATTGCTAGAAAACTTATTGCTGGTGATATTTATAGTGGATGTACTATTATAGTTGATGGTGAAGATGATAATATATCTATAAAAGTTAAATAGATTTAAAAAGGGTAGAATAAATGTTATTTCTACCCTTAATTTGTGAAAAAGTCCGGAAGTTTAAACTGCTGGGCTTTTTCATATTATCTACTATTTTAATAAAGAAGTGACTTCTCCTACATAATATATATTTAAAACATGAAGAGCCCTTGTGAAACAAGTGTACAGAAGTAACCTTTCATCCTCACTGTTACAATTTTTATTACTAGCATCATAGATAAATACCACATCAAATTCAAGACCTTTAGCTAAATATGAATGTATTACTACTATACCATCTGTAAAGGAATCATCATCTTTTGTGATAGATGATACTTCCATATTATTTGATTGCAACAAATTATATAAATATCTAGTTTCACAAGCCTGTTTTTGTAATAATACCAATAGATTTATAATTCTTTTCTTGGTAATTTTTTATTTCTTCAACAAGTTTTTTATTCATATCATCTTTATGATTAAAATTAATAAGACTAGGCTCATCACCATGTCTTTCAACATATTCATCACTTATATTTTCTGGAAGAAGTTTTCTTGCAAATTTAGTTATCTCAGTTGTTGAACGATAAGTTTTTGTTAAGTTTATTATGCAAGTGTCATTTTTTGATATATTGTAAATATTATTGTAGTCTCCCACATTCATAAATGGATTAATTGATTGATTTATATCTCCAAGTATAGTCATTTTGGCAGACTTAAAAAGTTCATAAAATATTTCATATTGTAGTGGAGTATAGTCCTGTGCTTCATCTATAATTACATATTTAATTTGTGATTAAAGAGAATTTTATCATCAGCACTTTTGCTTAACAGTTCTTGCAACATTTCATCATCTATACTTATTTTAATACTCTATATCAATTATATACAATATTAAAGATATTCATAGTCTAAAAAATATCTATATTTATGATATAATTACAATGGGAAAGTAAATAATCTAATTTAATTGTATATAAAAAGGTTAAAATACTACTAAAAGTGTTTTAACCTTTTTTGTCTATTTATGATATAATTAAAATTTAGAGAATAAAAAATTCGCTGCGCTCATTGTGCCAACGATATATTTTTGCTAACTCTACAAGTATATCTGTTGCTTAAAGCTTGATTTGCTCAGGTGCGGCAATACATAATAATAAAATAGCTATAGGAGGACAATATGACAAATACTATATATTTAGTTAGACATGGCCAAACAGAATGGAATATAAAAGGAAAAACTCAAGGTCATGGTAATTCAAATTTAACAGAAAAAGGTATTAATCAAGCAAAAGAACTAGCTGATAGCATGGTTAAATATCCTATCGACTACATATATTCAAGTGATCTTGGTAGAGCAGTAGAAACTGCTGAAATCATAAGTGATAAATTTGATTTAGATGTAATAAAAACTTCAGCTCTTAGAGAAATGGGCTTTGGAGCGTGGGAAGGTCTTTTAATAAAAGAAATTCAAGAAGATTATAAAGATATATATCATACTTGGAGAAATAAGCCTCATTTAGCAGAAATACCTGGAGGAGAAACACTTCAGATTATAAAAGAGAGAACAGATAAGTTTTTACAGGAATTAAATGAAAAACATGATGGAAAACACATTGTACTTGTAACTCACTCTGTAACAGCAAGAGTTATACTTCTTTCTGTTTTAAATTCAGGTATGGAAAACATCTACAGAATAAACCAAGGAAATACTGCACTAAACGTGATTGAGTTTAGAGATTATGGACCGGTTGTTATAAAAATGAATGATACTAGCCATATTAAAAGTAATCATAAACTAGAAAATAGTGCATTAGAATAGGAGAAAATAATGTCAAAAGTAATAGTAATAGGTGGCGGTCCATCAGGAATGATGGCAGCACTAACAGCTTCTAAAAATGGTCATGAAGTTACTTTAGTAGAGCGAAACGAGGAGCTTGGAAAGAAACTTAAGCTTACCGGTGGCGGAAGATGTAACGTTACAAACAATAGATATATAGATGAGTTTTTTGATAAAGTTGTAACTAATAAGAAATTTTTATACAGTGCTTTTTATTCTTTTACAAATGAAGACTTATTAAACTTCTTAACTGAAAGCAATCTGGAATATAAAGTAGAAGAAGATAATGATTATAAGGTTTATACAAAGAGTGATAAGGCAACTGAACTTATTCACACATTTAAAGAATTATTATTAAATAATAATATAAAAATAATGTATAATAGTAAAGTTGTGGATTTAATCATAAATGAAAACAACAAAATAGAAGGTGTAGTTTTAGAAAACGGAACTAAAGTTTTAGGAGATAAGGTTATAATATCAACTGGTGGTCATAGCCACTCAAAAACTGGATCTGATGGAAGTATGCATAAAATTCTAAAAAAACATGGACATACTATAGCTAGACCTTATCCTGCTTTGTCACCTTTAAAAATAAAAGAAGATTGGACAAGAAGATTACAGGGTATATCATTTAAGAAGGTAGAATTATCATGTAAAATCAAAAAGAAAAAAATAAGTAAAATAGGAGATTTACTATTTGCCCACTTTGGTATAACAGGACCAGTAGTACTTATAATGTCATCTTATATTAATAAAATATTAGATAATGAAGAAGTTGAATTAAATTTAGATATTTTACCAGATATAAGCAGAGAAGAAATAAGTAAAATTATTAGAGAAAATCCTAATAAAAATATAGCTAATAATTTGAAATCAATTTTACCACTGAATTATTTAAAAGAGATTTTAGATTTATTAAGTCTTAGTGAAACAAAGCCTAATGAATTAACTAAAGAAAATGAAAATAAGATAATTGATTATATTAAAAATATTAAATTAACTACTAATTCAACTTTAGGAATTCAAGTTTCTATGGTAACAAGTGGTGGTGTATCTGTTAAAGAAATTAATTCTTCAACTATGGAATCCAAAGTAATTAAAGATTTATATTTTACAGGAGAAGTAGTGGATGTGGATGCAGAAACAGGAGGGTACAACCTTCAAATAGCATTTTCAACAGGATACTTAGCAGGCATAAGCATAGAATAAGAAAAATTAGCTACGCCTGAGCGATGTATGGACGAAACACTTCATATCGCCAACGAGATGCCTTTGCTCACGCTTCAGGCAACTCCGTTGCTTAAATAATTGAAATAGGAGAAATGAAATGAACAATTTAGTAATAGCAATAGACGGACCAGCAGGTGCTGGAAAAAGTACAATAGCTAAAATAATAGCAAGAGAGTTAAATATAAACTACATAGATACAGGAGCTATGTATCGTGCAGTGACATTAAAATGCTTACAACATGGTGTAAACATTGAAAATGAAGCTGAAGTAATAGAATTAGCAAAGAAAACAGATATAGATTTCAAAGATAACAACATATACTTAGATAATCAAATAGTAAATGAAGAAATAAGAACTATAGAAGTAACTAATAATGTTTCTAATGTGGCTAAAATAAAAGAAGTTAGATACTTAATGGTAGACGTACAAAGAGAAATAGGAACAAGAAACTCAGTAATACTAGATGGTAGAGATATAGGTTCTTATGTTTTTCCAAATGCAGATTATAAATTCTTCCTTATAGCTACTCCACAGGAGAGAGGAAGCAGAAGATACAAAGAATTAATAGAAAAAGGTGTTGAAGTTAAGCTTCAAGACGTAATAGATGATATAATTAAAAGAGATGAAATAGATTCTTCTAGAGAATTTGCTCCTCTTGTTAAAGCTTGTGATGCAATAGAAATAGACACTACAGGTAAGAGTATCGATGAAGTGGTTGCATCAGTTTTAGAAAAAATTAAATAAGGGAGAGATATATTTGAGTTTTTACAATGTTGTTTTAAAAATATTTACTTTATACAGTAAAGTATTTTACAAATATGAAGTAATAGGGGAAGAGAATATACCTAATGAAGGTAATATAATATTAGCAGCAAATCATAAATCTAATTTAGACCCTATTTTTGTTGCAGCCGCTGTAAAGAATAGAAAAGTTGCTACAATAGGTAAAAAGGAATTATTTGATAATAAAATATTGGCGACAATCTTAAATAAATTATGTGTTATACCAATAGATAGAGATAATCCAGGAATATCTACAATAAAGACTATTTTAAAAAAATTAAAAGAAGGCTATGCTGTTGGTATTTTCCCAGAAGGAACCAGAGTTAAAGGAAATGAATTTGGAGAAGCTAAAGCAGGTTTAGCATTATTTGCAGTTAAAGGTAAGGCTAGAGTAGTACCTATATCAATAATATCAAATTATAAATTATTCAATAAAGTTATAGTCTACATTGATAAACCAATTTCATTTGAAGAATATTATAAACAAAAACTTAGTGCACAAGAATATGAAAGATTATCTGGAGATGTACTAGAAGTAATTAAAGACAATTACTTTAAAAACTAGGAGGCTAAAATGGAAGTAAGAATTGCAGAAAATGCAGGATTTTGTTTTGGTGTTAAAAGAGCTATGAATATGGCTTGGGATGAACTAGAAAATAAAGGAGATAACAGTGTATATTCTTTAGGACCTCTTATTCATAATAAACAAGCTGTAGATAGATATAAGGAAAAAGGACTAATGGAGATGGATTCATTGGAGAAAATTCCTAATGATAGTAAACTTATAATCCGATCTCATGGTGTTGCAAAAAAAATATATACTGAGTCTAAATCAAAAAATATGGATATAGTAGATACTACATGCCCATTTGTAAAAAAAATTCATGATATAGTTAAAGAGTTTTCTAATAACGGATATAAAATTATAATAGTAGGAAATGCTGCACATCCAGAAATAATAGGCATTAATGGATGGTGTGATAACGAAGCTATTGTAATTAATAGTGAAGAAGAAGTTGATAATATTTCACTTAACTGTCATGACAAATACTGTGTTGTTAGCCAAACAACTGCTAACTTAGAATTTTTTGATAGAATAGTTGCTAAGTTAGAAAGTAAAATTGAAGATTTAACTGTAAAAAATACAATTTGTTGTGCAACAAAGGAACGACAATTGTCTGCAACTGATTTAGCAAAGGAAGTTGATTGTATGATAGTTATTGGAGGAAAACACAGTTCTAACACTCAAAAACTTGTGAATATATGTAAAGAGATAGTTCCTACTTTTTCTATTGAAACTAGAGAGGAGTTAGATAGAAGCAAGTTAGAAGGATATAAAGTTGCAGGTGTTACTGCAGGAGCTTCTACACCTGATTGGATAATAGATGAAGTAATTGAATTTTTAAAAGAATTATAATAATTTTATAAAATCCACTGATATATTAGTCAGTGGATTTTTGTTTATCTATAGCTTTTCTATAAATTTAATATTATCATTATTGTTATCTTTTGCTACTATTCTTCCACATGAAATACTTCATGGGATTTGTTTTGGAAAAGATGCAGAGGTAGAGTTGTATGTTTCATTAAAAAATATGATGGCATTTGTTATATCTACCAAACCTATTTCAAAGAGAAGATTTATTTTTTGAGTCTTTTACCTAATATAGTTTTTGGATGGATACCATTATTAATTTGGGCATTTATGCCATATAATGCTGTTGTTTCTAATATCTTATTACCATTTTCTATTATATGTATCACTTTTGGAGTAGAAGATTACCTAAATGTCTGGAATGCTATGAGGCAAATGCCAAAAAACAGTATGCAAGTATTATCAGGTTTTAACTCATACTGATATATTGAAAACTAATTCAAATTATTTGCTAGTAATAAAATTTTAGGTGAAGATTTTCATAAAGTTCATAGACTAATATATACTTTATTTAATCTTTATATTGACATAAAAATAGAAAAACTATATATTCAGATTATAACAAAATATATAAAGGAGAACATCATGGTAAATAGACAAAGATTAATAGATAATTTTATCAACATGGTTAAAGTAGATAGCCCATCAGGTAATGAATTAGAAATGGCTACTTGGTTAATAAATTACTTAAAAGAAAGAAATATTGAAGTTAAAATGGACAGTGCTGGAGATAAAATAGGAGGAAACTGTGGTAACATAGTAGCTTACATAAAAGGTGAGTCTTCAGAAAATCCAATATGTTTTGCAGCTCATATGGACCAAGTTATGCCATGCAATGGAGTAAAACCAATAATAGACGGAAACATAATAAAAACAGATGGAACTACAACACTGGGAGCAGATGATAAGGGTGGTATAGCCGTTATATTAGAAGCTTTAGAATGTGTGTTAGAAAATAAAGCTCCTCACAGAGATATATATTTATTATTTACTGTGGCAGAGGAAATCGGTTTAAAAGGTGCTAAAAATTTAGATACTGATATTCTACCATGTAAAGATGTAATAATATTCGATGCTGGTGGAGCAACTGGATCAATTACTTATAAAGGACCTACTCAAGAAACTATAGAAGTTACTTTCCATGGTAAAAAAGCTCATGCAGGTGTTGAGCCAGAAAAAGGAATAAACGCAATAGTTGCAGCATCTCATGCTATAAGCAATATGCGTATAGGAAGATTAGATGAAGTGACAACTACAAATATAGGAAGAATAGAAGGTGGAGGAGCTACAAATGTAGTTACTGATAAAGTCACTTTCACTGCAGAAGTAAGATCTCACTCAACTGAAAAATTAGAAGCAGAAGTAGCACATATGAAAAAATGTTGTGAAGATGCAGCTAATAAAATGGGGGCAACTTATGAATTTAAACATGAAAATGCTTATCCACGTTTTGAATTAGACAAAGAAGGATTTGTATTTAAATTAAGTGAAGAAGCTTTAAGAAAAGCTGGAGTTGAACCAATTCCTCAAATAACTGGTGGGGGAAGTGATGCTAATATTATAGCAGGCTTTGGATATAGATGTGCAGTACTTAGTTTAGGAATGTATGAGGTTCATACTGTAAATGAATATGCAAATATAGATGATATGTATAATGCATCAACAGCAGTATATCATATGATGTCTATATAAGAAATTTTAAAAATAGCAAATATTGTTTTAAATTATAAAAAGTAGTTCTTTTGAACTACTTTTTTTGTATAAAAATGAGTACTATTTTAAATCTAAGCAAATAATAAATGTATTTATAGAAGTTTTTACTTTGTATTAAGGAGGATTTCATAATGAGAGTTACACCTGATATGATAGACAAACAACTTCGTTTCAAAGGTAAAATCATGAGTAAATTGGTTCGATATAATAGCCCTAAAAATTTTCAAATTAATAATAAAATATTAGAAAAACTGTATAAAGGTAAGGACAGTAAAAAAATGATTTGCGAAGAACAATATGTTACTAAGAAAGATGGAGGTGTAATTAGGCTATGCATATATAAGCCAATTGATTTTAAACCAAATGCAACGGGACTTTTATGGATACATGGCGGCGGATATGCCATGCGTGTTCCAGAGCAAGATATGTATTATTTTGAAAACTTTACTTCTGTTGCAAATTGCGTAATAGTTGCTCCTGATTATACTAGCTCCCTAGTTAAGCCATACCCAGCTGCTTTTATGGACTGCTATGATATTCTTTGCTGGATGAAAGAAAAAGCACATACATTAGGAGTTAGAGATGATCAACTATTTGTGGGAGGTGGAAGTTGTGGAGGAGGCCTTACTGCTGCCATAAGTCTTTATGCCAGAGACACCAAAGAAGTAAATATAGCATTCCAAATGCCATTATACCCGATGATAGATGATAGGATGAACACATACTCAGCTATAGATAATAATGCGCCTGTATGGGATTCTATAAATAATGAATTGGGATGGAAATTATACTTAGATGATTTATTTGAAAGTGACAATGTGCCAAAGTATGCAGCTCCTGCTAGAGAAATTGACTATTCAAATCTTCCACCTACATTTTCTTTTGTAGGAGAGATAGAACCTTTTCATGATGAAACTGTAACATACATGAAAAACCTTCGTGAAGCTGGAGTAAAAACACATTTTTCTGTTTACAGTGGTTGTTATCATGGATTTGATACAATTTGCCCTAAATCAGAGAAAGGAAAGTCCGCAATAAAAGAAATGCTTAGAGTTTTTAAATATGCCACTGAAAATTATTTTGCAAAACAAGATAATTAAATTTTATATAAGAATCACATTATGGTGATGTTGGTAAATATAATGATGAAGTTTGTAATAGTTGAATTTGATTTACATAAAAAGAGGATCATATCATTTTGGGATATGATCCTCTTTTTAAGTAGTATTATTTTATACTGTATCTTCAGTTAAAGGAATACTTTCCTCCAGTAAATTGATTTTTTTATCTAGTTGCCATATAATTACACCACATAAAAGTACGACTACAGCAACAACACCATAGGCTGGTGCAAATGAATATCCTGATAGCATTTCAAATAAATATCCATAAGTCTTACCAGCTATAAATCTTGCCATTGGCCAAACACCCATCATAAGACCAAGTAATCTAGCAGGTGAGAACTTACTTATAAATGATTTACCAAGTGGAGCAAATACCATTTCGCCAACAGATATCAATATCCCAACTACTACTATCCACATCAAGTTTGCTTGTCCATCGCCTCTTACTATCTCAGCCATACACATAAGTATAAATGCAAGTCCAAGTAACATCATACCAATAGAAGTCTTTTTAAATATACTCATATCACCTTTTGGTGATTTAGCGTTTTTAGCCCATAAAGCCGCAAGTACTGGTCCTAGTATAATACAACAAAGTGAGTTTAAAGAATCAAACCAAGCAGAAGGAACTCTAAAGTTTCCAATCATCCAATTTGCTTTGTTAGCATAGTCAAAGTCAGGTCCCCAATGATATAAAACTGGCATATAAGTTAAATACCAAACGATCCAAAAAACAATGGAAAATATACTAAAAAGAATTATAGCTCCAATTTTTTTCTTATCATCCACTGTAAGAGGTGTTCTATAATCTTTTGAGACTTTTTTAGTATAAGCTTTACTTTCATTGGCTTCAAAAGGTTTTTTTCCTATATCTCCAAATGTAGCTCTACCTCCTAAATAAAACCAAATAGTAGAAACTACTAAAAATCCAGCACATACTAAAAATGTTTCACCAAAACCTATCTTATAAGCTATAAAAGAAACTGTAAGTGTTCCAAGGAAAGAACCAATATTAGCTATAGAGTATTGAATACTAAAAGCAGAGTCAAGCTGATCCTTATCATTAAATAACCTACCACTTATTCCAGCTATATTTCCTTTGTACAACCCAGTACCAATAGATACTAGGATAATCATTGCCCATAAAAACTGTGGCGATGATGTTACAGAAGCTTGATATCCAAACACATATCCTGCTGCCATAATTAAAGCTCCTAAAATAACACATAATCTAGGGCTTAGCCATCTATCTGCAATAAATCCACCTAAAATAGGCGTTAGATAAGTAAATGCAACTAGATTTGCAGTCATCTTTGCACCATCAGCAGGAGTAAGTCCTAGTCCTCCTCTCATTACTTCAGCAGCAATAAATATTCCAATCACCCATTTTGCTGAATAAAACGCCATACGTTCTAATGCATATGCTGAAGTACATACATAAAAACCTATGGGATATTTACTCTTTGATTTCCTTGATAATTCCATATCTTCCTCTTTTCTATATTTATATAATAATTGTTAAATATGATTATATTATACAAGATAATTAACTATTTTCCAATAAATAGTAAGCACTATGATTTATACGGCTTGTCAAATAGAGGGTATTTCTTTTTTATAAGGGTTGTTATATTATATTTTATATGTTATAGTTAATATACAAGGTAAACAATATCGCGGAGTGGAGCAGTTGGCAGCTCGTTGGGCTCATAACCCAAAGGTCATAGGTTCGAGTCCTGTCTCCGCAACCAATTAATATTATGAATATAAAACTCTTATATCACTTGATATAAGAGTTTTTTGAATATAACAAAGATATTTTAAAATAATAAAATGAGGAAATTAAAATGAATGGACAAAGCAGAGAGAGTATAAATAATTGCTCAGAATCTGAAGAAAAAAAGAGAGTAGAAGATGCCAAAAGCAGAGCTATGTCTAATGAAAGAAGAGCAATAACTGAGTTATTTAAAGAATTTAAGTTTGAAGTTACAGATGTATCTAGTATGAAAAAATAATAAATATAAAAGAGGATAGTCAAAAGACTATCCTCTTTTTAATAAGTGAATTAAAGCTTCATATCCAGATGAAAATTAGTAATCTATAATTTTAATTATCAGGAGGATTACTATTCTTATCTTCAGATTTAATTTCTTTATTTAAGAAATAGGATATTATAGTTCTGATTATAACTAAAGCAGCCAAACTAAGTATATGATCAATACTTGGGTCTAGTATAGATTCAATAATATCTGCACCTATTAATATCTCAAGAGCAAATAAAATATATGTGCCTAAAAAGTTTTTTAACATAGTAACTTTTTCAACAGCTACACTTCTATCTTTAGCAGTTAATTCAGATATTATAAAACCTATAAATTGCATTATCACACCATAAATTATTACTAGGACAGATAACCAATCTAGAATAGTAACAAGTATTTGTAAAATATTTTTTAATTCCAAATTAATCAATCCTTATAAACTATTAATTATTGATAGTATGAACTTTATAAAATAATAATATTCAACTCATAGAAGAGATACATACTCAAATATAAAGCTACGACTATGTCTTACTTTGTGTTAGAAGGTGTATATCTTATATAAGACCGTGTAAAATATTTTTTATAGAAAAAGTTTAAAATGCAATTTTAATCAAATTTTAATCTTTCTTCCATATTACTTTAATTTAAAATATTTATATTAATCATAAGGGGATAAGTTCTAATTATAATAAGTAGGAGGGTAAAAATGGATTTTAATATTATAGTAAAAAATTTAATCGAACAGTATGGACTAATAAGTATATTTTTAGTTGTTTTACTTGAGTATGCAAACTTTCCATTACCTAGTGAAGTGGTACTTCCATTTATAGGAATTATGGTAGCAGGTGGAAATATTAACTTTACATTAGCTCTTATAGTTTCAATACTTGGAGGAATAGTGGGTAGTATTACAAATTATTTATTAGGGCTATACTTTGGAAAACCATTGCTTAAACATATGGTGAAAAAATATCCTAAGATAAAACCATCCCTAGATTCTTCCGTATGGTGGATGAATAAATACGGAAAAGTATCTGTTATGTTGGCAAGGGTAGTACCAGTTGCAAGAACTGTAATATCAATTCCTGCAGGTATAAATAAAATGAACATAAATATCTTTATACTATATTCAACTATAGGTATAAGTTTATGGAATGCAGTATTAATATTTTTAGGTTATATATTGGGAGACAATCTATCTCAAATTGCTTATATAATTAAAAATTATTCAGTAGTAGTGGGCATAGTATTAGCAGTAGTAGCAATTTTTTATATTATAAAAATGAAAAGTAAAAAAGTAATAAATGAAGAAGATAAAAAAACAATAAATAAATAAAGTAAGATCAATTAATATAGATAAGATATTTTACAAGAGTAATGATTATTGGTATAGTATTTTTAGATATGATATGAGTTATAAAAGTAAAATACATTTACAAATAAAAACAAAAATAAATCTTATTAAGATCATTATATAAATTAGAAATAGAAACTAGTAAGGAGTGGTTTTGTGTATAAAATACTGTTAATTGAAGATGAAGATAATATTGCTTCTTTTGTAAAAATGGAGCTAAACTACGAAGGATACAGTGTAGAAGTCTGTGAAGATGGGGTGCAAGGTTTGGAAAAAGCACTACAGGAAGATTATGACTTAATATTGCTCGATTTAATGTTGCCAAAATTAAATGGTATGGAGGTATGCAGGAGATTAAGAAAAGTAAAAAATACACCAATAATAATGCTAACAGCAAGAGATAGTGTCATGGATAAAGTATCTGGACTTCAAACGGGAGCTGATGATTATATTTCAAAGCCATTTGCCATAGAAGAATTACTGGCAAGAATAGAAGCTTTATTAAGAAGGGTTAATGAAATTAAAAAAGTCAGCAATAATTTGGAGTTTAAAGATATTTACATAGATTTGGAAGGTAGAATTGTAAAACAAGGTAATGAAGAAGTCAGTTTAACAACAAAAGAGTATGAATTATTAGTTCAATTGATGATAAATAAAAATAAAGTTTTAAGCAGAGATAATTTGTTAGAAAACATATGGGGATATGACTATGAAGCTGAAACAAATGTGGTAGATGTGTACATAAGACATTTAAGAAGTAAACTAAAAAATGATGGTTATATCCAAACTATCCGTGGTGTTGGATATGTTATAAGATAATATGAAAAAATTCAAACAGCTATCCTCATTTTGGCAAATGTCTATTCTTACTTTTTTAGCAATAATAAGTGTGATTATTTTTACAATAACAGCTCAACTTGTTGTAGTTAGAGTTTGGACTCTAAAATATGAAAAAGATGATATAGAATCAAAATAGGATGAAATATCAATAC
>NZ_JWHR01000106.1 GCF_000808015.1 Terrisporobacter othiniensis
GAAAGAAATTTATGGTACAATTATAAAAAAGGAATATGACGGAGGCAATTATGAATTCTAAAGACAGAATAGAATTATTTCTAAAATATCAAAAACAAAATATGTCCTTTGAAGATATTTCTAATAAATTAGAAATGAAAGCATCCACACTTAGAAGAAGTTTAAATAAGAATGGATATAAATCAGTAAAAGGAATATATGTAAAATCTACTGACGAGTCTCAGATATCATTTGAAGATGTTAAGGATACAAAAAAAAGTTCTAAAAGTAAGATAAAAGGAAATAATAATACAAAAGAAATAAATAAAAATAAGGAAACTATAAATAGTAAAGAAAAAGTAAACAAAAAGAAAACAACTACACCTAAAAAGGATAAAAAGATAAATATAAGTCAAGAAGATATAGACAAATTATGTGAAGTTTATGATTGGTATATTGAAGTGAAGGATAATAAAGCATTTAAACCTAAGAAATTATCTAGCAAAAAGGATGTTTTATTAGACGAAACTAATATCAATGATTTTAAATCGGTTAATATTAGAGTTGATAAACAGACATGGGAAGACTTTGAGAGATTATGTAGCAACTCATCTTTCAATAAGAAAGAGATTATAACACAAGCACTGAAAGACTTTATGAAGACATATAAGAATCTTCTTTAATAATAGACCTATTAAAATGAAAATGAGGTACAAATATATGAATAATACTATGAAAAAATCAATATTACTTATTCTTATATTTATAATTTTAATAATTGGTATAAATATTTTTATGAGTACGAAAGAAACAAAATATAGTGAATATGAATCGGCAACGATTAATAGTAATAATGCAAAAACATTGCAAATAGATAGTAATAAAATTACTAACTTATCTACAAGAAGTGGAAGTGATACAACTTCTATGACTAGTATAAAAAATACATCTAATTTGAATTTAAGTCAAATAATTATATATTATGATGAACTTGATGAAAATGGTAAAGTAATATCTGAGTCAAAAACTAATATTGATATAACACTAAGTCCAAAAGAAGTTATGCAGGTAAGATTTACACCAAAAGATTATACTTATTCCATAGAAATTACGGGTTATACATATATAGCGGAAGATTGTAGTGTAGTTGTAGATTTAAAGGATAATGAAACAAAAATTTTTGAGAATAAAAAATACTTAGAAAATAGTAAAAATTACGATGTA
This sequence comes from Terrisporobacter othiniensis, assembly GCF_000808015.1. GTDB lineage: Bacteria > Bacillota > Clostridia > Peptostreptococcales > Peptostreptococcaceae > Terrisporobacter > Terrisporobacter muris. The sequence continues at coordinate 1,204 of NZ_JWHR01000106.1, forward strand.
ATATCAATAAGCAAAGTAAATAAAAGTAAATCTCAAAAAGATGATTTAAATTTTAGTATAGAAATTGAAAATATATCAGATAAAAACTTAGGTAATATTGTTTTAAAAGTTGCAGAAATAAACCAAAATAGAGAAATCGTAAGAGTTGATCATATTATATATAATTCTATTTTAAAACCAGAACAAAAAGATGAGATTATAAGTTCTCTGTATGATTCAGATTACGATGTTAAAATTTTAGGATATACATATGATGATATGGAAAATAAGAGTAATGTAGATATTGACTTGATTACAAATAAAGTAAATATAATAGACAATGGACAATAGTTATTAGGAATATTTCAAATCTTATTTGGGGTATTCCTTTTGTTTAGAGTAAATAAATTATAAAATCCAATTTATTTAAATGAAAATATTTCGCCAATGTAGTGACTAATATGAGCGAAGCGAATTTTTT
>NZ_JWHR01000107.1 GCF_000808015.1 Terrisporobacter othiniensis
TCTTATAATTGATATAATAAATAGCATCGTCTACATACTTACTTCTAAACTTAACATTCCGAACAGTAAATTAATGTCAAATATAGTTAATTTGAATATTTTTAATAATATTTTAGCCATAAAAATAATAAGTAAAGATACTTATTATATAAGTAAGATAATGATGGGATTATTTATAAGTCTTCAATGTATAAGCATTAGTTTTTTAATACCTTTTATAAAAAAAACAATAATTAATTTAAATATAGTGGAAATATTACTAGTAGCTATTGAAAGGTTTTTAATAATGCTCTTTATTTGCTTTATTGCATACAATTTTTACTTGGGATATATACGTTAATTTAATAAAACCTAAATTACAAGTGAAATAACTTGTAATTTTTTGTAAGAAAACCTTAATAAAAGAACTATTGTGCTTTACATAGTACTATGCTAATATTAATACATAATAAGTTTAACATAGTATTGTTTAATACACAGTAGTTAATAATATAGTTACTAATTTGCTCGTATAAAATTTGAAAGGAGAAGATATATGAATACCCAGTTTAGAAAAGGCGTATTAGAAATATGTGTTCTGGCTCTAATAAGCAAGAAGGATATGTATGGCTATGAAATTGTACAAAATATATCAAAAGTTATTAATGTAAATGAAGGTACTATATATCCCATATTAAGAAGATTAACAAAGGATGCGTTTTTTGAGGCATATATATTAGAATCTAGTGAGGGTCCGGCTAGAAAGTATTATAAAGTAACCGATGCTGGAAAAGATTATTTAAATAAAATGATCAATGAATGGAATGATTTTGTAGGTGCAGTAAATTTAATTTTAAATGATGAAGGAGGTATAGATTGTGAATAGAAAAGAGTTCTTAGATATTTTAAGAGATTACTTAAAAAAGGATTTTTCAGAAGATGAAATAAATGACATAATAAGAGACTATGAAGAGTATTTTGTAAACAGTGAAATAGAAGGAAAAAGTGATTTGGATACTATTGCAGCTCTTGGGTCTCCAAAGTCAATAGCAAGAGATTTGATTAATCAAATTAAAGATGAGGATAGAACAAATAATAAAAAAGATAAAATAGAAGATATATATATAAACTCTAAAAGAAAAATAAAAGAATCTTGTTTTAAATGTAAAGATTTTTTAGAAGAAAAGTTGACACCTAGTCTAAGTAATGATAACTCATTATCTAATAAAGGTGTAAGAGTTATATTATTTTTATTGTCATTGCTATTAATTATACCAGCTTTTATGGCTGTATGTTTTATGGCATTCATAGCAGGTATGCTGGCTTTATCTTTAATTACTTTTTTAGTAACCATACCATTAATGATTAGTTTTTCTTGGGCAGCATCAGAAATAGCATGCTTCTTTATTTTCTTATCTATAGGTTTTCAAATTCTTGCATGGCAAGTATTTGTATTCATAGTAAAGTATATGAAAAAAATTTATAAAACATATATTAATTGGGTCAAAACAAGAAAAATATATATTAATGCAAGTAAAGCAAAAGAAGATATGAATATGGAAGAATATAAAGGAGGCAAAGATAATGAATAAAAAACTATCAATATTTGCCATAGTTCTAATTATAGTAGGACTGATTGGAACAATATGGTCAGGATTTTTCTCTATGCCTTATTTTATAAATAAGTTGCAAGACTTTGATGAAAAAGTAAATGAAGAAAATACCATATATGAAAAGAATATAGACATAGATGAATTAAATATAGATACTAATTATGTTAATACGAAAATTATGAAAAGTAGTTCGAATAAGGTAATAGTTAAAGCAAAAGGTCTTTATGAAAATATGGATATACAGATTACAGATAATAATAAAATATTATATGTAAAAGAAGTAGATAAAGATTTATCAATTGAAAAAATAAAAAGTATTGATGACTTTACTTCTAAACTTTTAGAAAATACTTTCTCAAATCATACTAATATGATAGTAATATATGTTCCAGAGGATGTTAATTTAAAAGTAACAAGTGAAAGTGGGGCATTGATGGTAGAAAATGATATATTTTTAGATGAATTTTCTTTTGATACTTCTAGCGGATCTTTATCATTGCCTAGTGAAGTTAAAAATTTACAGAAATTGAATATAAGTTCACAAAATTATGTATCTATTCAACTAGGAGAAATATTAGGAATAAAAGAAGTTAATATTTATTGCGGTGATGTATATATAGATAG
>NZ_JWHR01000108.1 GCF_000808015.1 Terrisporobacter othiniensis
GACTTGACCAAAATAAACCTAAAGGTTTATATCGCCAACTAAATCTTTAATTATATGTTTATAAGGAAGATTTCAGTTGCTAAAAATAAATAATGGAAAACATTAAATGTTAGCAGTTTTGAAAGTACTAACAAAAGTTAATACTTTAATCGAAAGATTATGTGGTTATTATAGCAAAGAGGATACACCTGTTCCCATTCCGAACACAGAAGTTAAGCTCTTGAGCGGCAATGGTACTTGGGGGGCGACCCCCTGGGAGAGTAGCACGTAGCCACGTAATTTTTTTTATATAAAATAAAAGCCATGTAAAAACCCAACTAAAGAAGCCATGTAAATAAAAAAATAATTTACATGGCTTTTTCGTGTATTATATGTGTTTTATTCCATTATTTCTAAAATAAAACGTTCCAATCTATTTAATCCTTCTAAAAATTCTTTTTCTGAACAAGCATAAGATATACGTACATATTCATCTATTCCAAAAGCTTGTCCAGGAACTATAGCTACATTATATTTAGATAAAAATTCATCACAAAATTCAACAGAGAAACTTTTATTATATTTATACTTTTCAGCAACTTGTGATAAATCTATAAATACATAAAATGCGCCATTTGGATAAATATAATCTATATATTTTATAGTATTTAACTTAGAAGTAATTAAATCTCTTCTAGACTTATATATTTTCACCATATTGTCTATATCATCTTTACAATATTTTAATGCGCCATATCCTATATATTGTGAAGTTAAGGACGGGTGTGAAATTAAATGCCCTTGTATTGCACTAATTCCTTTTGCGATTTTCTTATTTGAAGCAGTGTACCCTAATCTAAGTCCAGTCATTGCTGCTGATTTTGCAAATCCATTAACAGTAATGGTGATATTCTTTACTTCTTCTCCTAAGGAGGCTATAGATACAAATTCATTATTGTAACAAATTCTTTCATAAATTTCATCAGATAATATATAGATATTTTTTTCTAAACATATATTTACTATTTCTAATAGTTCTTCTTTTGTATAAACACTTCCAGTTGGATTAGATGGATTATTTAATAAAAGCATTTTAGTTTTATCAGTTATATATTTCTTTAATAAGTCTGCTGTTAATTTAAAGTCATTTGTTTTACTTGTTTCAATTGGAACAGGAACTGCATTAACAAGCTTAGTCATTTCAAAGTAACTCACCCAGTACGGTTTCGGTATCAAAACTTCGTCTCCAGGATCTGTAACTACCAATAAAGCATTTGTTATAGCATTTTTGGCACCACTAGATAAAACTATTTCATCTATAGAGTAATAGCAATTATTTTCTTCCAATAATTTTTTACATATTTCCTCTCTAAGTATAGTTACACCAGGAACTAAATCATACTTTGTACAATTTTCATTTAGAGATTTTATTCCATACTCAATAGCCTTTTCAGGCACATTGAAATCTGGTTCACCTATACTTAAACTAATAACATCCATACCTGATTCTCTCATATTTTTTACCTTTGAACTAATTCCTATAGTGCAAGAAGGTGAGATAATATTAAGTCGATTAGATAGCATTTTTTACCCCCTTAAATAAGTATATTATTTATAATACAATAAAATGGAAAAAATTTCATGAAAAATAATAACTTTTCTTGACAAAAAAGGTTTTAAGTACTTTATAGACAAAGTATTTTAATAAATGTTATTCTATTATAAATAAGGGATATATACCATATATAGTGGTTAAACTATAAAAGTCATACAATATATAGTAATTAGGAGGGGTTTTTATTGTTAGAATATATTAGAAAAAGAGACGGAAGAATAGTCAAACTTAATGAAGATAGAATAACAAGAGCTATATTTAAGGCGGCAAGTGAAGTCGCAAAAGAGGAAGGTGTAGCGCCTAGTTATGAAACATCTGAAGAATTGACTCAAAATGTAATAAAGATATTGAGCTCCAAATTTAGGGATACAGTTCCTGGAGTCGAAGATATACAAAACATAGTAGTAAAAGTCTTGATAGAGGATGGTCATGCTAGAACTAGTGAAAAATACATTACATATAGAAATGAAAGAAGTAGAATAAGAAATTCACGTACAAGACTTATGAAATCTATAAGTGAAATAACATTTGAAGATGCTAGTGATGCTAATATAAAAAGAGAAAATGCTAATATTGATGGAAATACTGCTATGGGAACTATGTTGCAGTATGGAAGTACAGTTTCTAAGGAATTTTGTAAAACTTTTGTATTAAAACCTGAACATGTTAATGCTCACGATAGTGGAGATATACATATACATGATATGGATTTTCTTAATATGGGAACATTAACATGTTGTCAAATTAAGCTAGATAAACTTTTTGAAAAAGGATTTTCAACAGGTCATGGTTTTTTAAGAGAACCAAATAGTATTATGAGTTATGGTGCTTTGGCGGCTATTGCCATTCAGAGTAATCAAAATGATCAACATGGTGGACAAAGCATACCTTTCTTTGATTATGATATGGCTAAAGGTGTATATAAAACTTTTAGAAAATTATATATAGATAATTTATTAAAAGGGATTGAACTATTAGCAAGTAAAAATGATATAGAAAAAGTAAAAGATATAGTATACTCTACAGAAAATGAAATAGGATTAAAAGTAGGATTGAAACAAGATGATGAATATAAAGCTTTAGAGAGAAAAAAACTAATTAAGCAGTTTAATATTGATATGGAAATGGCAAGTAGAATACAAGAATTTGCATATAAAGAAGCATATAAAGAAACAGATAAACAAACATACCAATCTATGGAGGGTCTTATACATAATTTAAATACAATGCATTCTAGAGCTGGAGCACAAGTACCATTTTCAAGTATAAACTTTGGTACAGATACATCTTTAGAAGGTAGAATGGTAAGTAAGAATTTACTATTATCAATGGAGAAAGGTTTAGGTAATGGAGAAACAGCCATATTCCCTATACTTATATTTAAGGTAAAAGAAGGCGTTAATTTAAATGAAGAAGATCCTAACTATGATTTATTTAAATTATCATGTAGAGTATCTGCAAAAAGATTATTTCCTAACTTTAGTTTTTTAGATGCTCCTTTTAATATAGAATACTATGAACCTAATAATCCAGAAACAGAAGCAACCTATATGGGATGTAGAACGAGGGTAATGAGTAATATATGTGGAAAAAATGAAGTGAGTGGTAGAGGAAATTTATCTTTTACAACTATAAACTTGCCTAGACTTGGTATAGAGCATGGAATAGTGAAAAATGATAAAATTGATTTAGATGGTTTCTTTAAAGATTTAGATGATAAAATAGAGTTAGTAATAGATCAACTACTAGAACGAATGGTGATACAAGGAAATAAAAAAGTCAAAAATTTCCCGTTTTTAATGGGTCAAGGTATATGGAGAGATTCAGATAAGTTAAGCTATGAAGATAGACTAGAAGAAGTGATTAAGCAAGGAACCCTAACACTTGGATTTATTGGTTTAGCAGAGTGTTTAATAGCTTTAACAGGAAAACACCATGGAGAAAGTGAAGAGTCACAAGAACTAGGACTAAAAATTATATCACATATGCGAAAAAGAATGGATGAGGCTACTGATAAATATAAATTGAATTTTTCTTTAATAGCGACACCAGCAGAAGGATTATCTGGTAGATTTACATCCATAGACAAAGGAATTTATGGAGAATTAAAAGGCATAACAGACAAAGAATATTATACGAATTCATTTCATATACCTGTATATTACAAGATAAGTGCATATGATAAGATAAAAAAAGAAGCGCCTTATCATGCATTAACAAATGGAGGGCATATTACATACGTAGAGTTAGATGGAGATACATCGAATAATTTAGAGGCCTTTGAAACAATAATAAAAGCCATGAAAGAATCTGGAATAGGATATGGTAGCATAAATCACCCTGTAGATAGAGACCCTATATGTGGTTATTCAGGAGTTATAGAGGGGCATATATGTCCAAAGTGTGGTAGAAATGAAAATGATAGTGATGTAAAATTTGAAAGAATAAGAAGAATAACTGGGTATTTAGTAGGAACTGTAGACCGATTTAATGATGCAAAGAAAGCGGAAGTCAGAGATAGAGTGAAACATAAATAAAAATATTAAAGGTAGTGGTTAGATGAAATTACGATTAGCCTCGGAATTAACATATGATAGTATTGTAGATGGACCTGGACTTAGAATGGTTATTTGGACTCAAGGATGTATACATCATTGTTATAAATGTCACAATCCTCAAACTCATAAGTTAGATGGTGGAGTTATTGTTGATACGGACTGTATCATAGAAGAAGTGAAAAAGCTAAAACTACATAGAGGTATAACTCTATCAGGAGGGGAACCTTTTTTACAACCAAAAGCATTATCGTTAATTGCGAAATCAGCACAGTTAGCAAACTTAGATGTTTGGTGTTATACTGGATTTAAATTTGAATACTTAATAAACAAAGAAAATCCTCTATATATGTACAACAAAGATTTATTACAATATATAGATGTATTAGTAGATGGAAAATTTGTATATGAAAAAAAGAATATAGACTTAAAATTTAGGGGATCATCAAATCAAAGAATAATAGATGTTAAAAAAAGTTTAGAAAAAGAAGAAATAATATTGAAATACGAATATATGGATAAAAAATTGAATATGGTAAGATGATTTTTAAGGAAGATGATATTATTTATTGTCTTCCTCTGTTTTATTTTTCTAATATATGAATAAAAATAAAATAAAAAAATATGTGAATAAATATGATATGTTTGTGGATAAAATATAATGGAATTCATTTAAAGTTTGGAATTATAACATACATAAAAATGTGGAAATGTGGATAAAAATATATAGAAAAATTAATGAAAAAATATTTGAAAAAAGGTGTTGACGATAAAAAATAAACCTGGTATAGTAATACTTGTCCTTGAGACAAGGGCAAAACAGCAACAAAACTTTTGAAAAAGTTGTTGACAAAGTAAGTCTTTAGATGATAATGTAATAAATGTGAAAAAGATAACGAGTTAACAAAAAATCAAAAAGATGTTGACAAAGGAAAAAAGCTTTGATAAAATTAAGAAGCTTTTAAAAATAAAAGAACTTTGAAAATTAAACAGTAGGTTAACAATAAATTAATTCTTTAAGAATTAAACTGAAACAACAAACCAAGCCAGATATTCAGATAATGATTAGTCTGAGCAATGGACAACTTTTTTATGAGAGTTTGATCCTGGCTCAGGATGAACGCTGGCGGCGTGCCTAACACATGCAAGTCGAGCGATTCTCTTCGGAGAAGAGCGGCGGACGGGTGAGTAACGCGTGGGTAACCTGCCTCAT
>NZ_JWHR01000109.1 GCF_000808015.1 Terrisporobacter othiniensis
GATTAGAAGGTATCATAACTAATATTAAAAAAGAAATAGATTTATTATCAATAAGATACGAAGATGCAAAAAAAGAAAAAAATGAAAAGATACCTTTATTAATTGAAGAAAAAGGTAAGCTTCAAAGAGGTATAGAACTTGAGGAAAAAATAGAGATTTTAAATTTTTCTATTAAAGAGCTTAAAAAAGAAATTGATATAGAAACTAAGGTAAAAGAAGAACTGAAAAAATTAATAACAGATTTACAAAATCAAGTTGATAGTAAATATAAAAAAATTCAAGACAATAACAAAAATATTGAATCTTTAAGAATAAGTACTCAGCTAAAAGAAAATATATTTGAAGCTTATAACAAAGAAGAAGAGTTAAAAAAAATAGGTGCTGAAAGAGAAGAAAATAAGAACTTATTAAAAGATGTGAACAAAAGAATAGAAGATTTAAAATTTAGAAATATTGATGTTGAAAAAAATAAATCATCTGTAAATATAAAATTGAAAAGACTTCTAGAACATCAAGAAACTTTAAATAGAAGTTGTCCGGGAGACAATAAGATAATATCAAGTGAAAAGGAGTATCTACATAATTTAAAATCAAGATTAGAAAATACAAAGGATTATGAGAAACAAATTAACTCTATTAAAGACGATTTAAATAAAAATGAAAAGAGTAAATTTGATAATCAAAGATACTTAAACGAATCTAGTATAAAATTAGAAAGAATTAATAAGGCTATAGACGACTTAAAAGAGGAACAGGGAAATTTAATATATCAAAATATGGCATCTTATCTAAGACAAGAATTAAAAGACAATGAGCCTTGCCCTGTTTGTGGTTCAATTCACCATGAAAAAATTTATATTAGTGCTAATTTTGAAGAAGCAAAATTAGTAGAAGAAAAAATTAAGAAATTAGAAGATGAATATAGTAAAGAAAAAAGAGATTATGATGAATTGGCTTTAAAAAATAGAGAAATTAATTCTTTTGAGAGTATAAAGAGAAAGACTTTAAATGAATTAGAAAGTAAGTTAGGAGATTATAATTCTTCATCACTTGAGAAAGAAATAGATATAAAGCAAAAAGAATTAAAAATCCTAGAAGAAAAGGTATCATCTTGGGAAGAGGACAAAAATAAAACCATAGAAGAAATCTACAAAATAAAAGATTTAAAATATGATGTAGAAAAAGAAGAAGTAAAAATAAAAGAAAATTTAAATTTAGATAGAAAATTAAGTATAGAACTAAAAGATAAGATAGATAACTTAAATAATAAGTATGATAATCTCAATTTAGAATACTTAGGATTAAAATCTAAAGTTAAAGTTAATGATTTAGCAGTTAAGGTAAAAGAAATTGGCGAAAATGAAAAGAAAGTTGAAAAATTAAATAAGGAAATGTCAATTTTAAATAAAGAAAAAGAAGACCTAGATAAAGAATATAAAGAGAAAGAGAGTTTATTTAATGAAATTGATAAAAAACTTTCTAACTTAGTTCAACATAGGGATACTAAATATAAAGAAGTGAAAAATAAGGAAGAAGAATTGAATAAAATTGCTAAGGGAATTTCACCAGCTAAGTTATTACAAGCTACTATAGATAATATTGATAGAATTACAAATAATGAAAAAGAATTACACGAAGCATTAACTAATAAAAAACATGGTTTTGATGAAAATTCTAAATTGAAAAGTAGTAAAGATGGTGTATTATCTCAAGCTAAAAAGCAACTAGAAAGTAAAACTCAAACTTTAACAACATTATTAATAGATAATAAATTTGACTCTGTTAATTCTGTTGAAAAATCTATTTTACCAAAGGAAGAAAAGGATAAGTACAAAGGGGAAATAGAATATTTTGATGAAGAGACTAAATATTTAATAGTAAAGATATCTGATTTAAATAAAAAATTAAATGGAAGAAGTATAAAACCTGAAGAGTTTGAGAATCTTCATATTTCAATTAATTCATTAAAAAATCAAATAGCTACTTTAAGAAAAGAGATTGGTTCAAAAGAAAATGAACTTAAAAATATTGAAAAATCTTTATTATCAATAAAAGAATTAACTAAAGAGGTTAAAAATGTTGACCATGAATTATCCTTACTAGATGAGATTAATAAATTGATAATGGGTAATAAGTTTGTAGAATATGTGGCTACGAATCAACTTAAATACATTGCATTGGAAGCATCAAAAAGATTAGGTTCAATAACGAGAGGAAGATATGCACTAGAAATCGATGAAAATCTGAATTTTATAATGAGAGATAATATGAATGGAGGGCAGAGAAGAAGTGTTGATTCATTATCAGGAGGAGAAACATTCTTAACATCTTTATCATTAGCCTTAGCACTATCATCTCAGATACAATTAAAAGGAAGTAGTCCATTAGAGTTCTTCTTCTTAGACGAAGGTTTTGGTTCTTTGGATACTGAGTTACTAGAAGTAGTTATGGAGTCTTTAGAAAATCTTCATAATGACCAACTAAGTATAGGTATAATTTCACATGTGGAAGAATTAAAAAATAGAGTACCAGTAAAGCTTATAGTAAGTCCATGTGATGTTGGAAAAGGATCTAGAGTAAAAATAGAATATAGCTAAAATAAATTTGATAAAAGAACCGGCCCTGAGGGGTTGGTTCTTTGTGAGTAAAGAAAAAGAGGCACCTACTGGGGGAATAGTAGATGCCTTAAAAAATATATACTTATTAGGGGGAGAGATATATAATTTCCGCTCTCATATATAATTCTTTCCGTATTTTAGAATTTTATACATTTTTTTTCGAAGCTCAGAAATAAATATCAACAAAGGAGTAACAACAAAATATTATTGTTATAAGAAAGACTCTCTCTTAGCCTTTCTTAATTATAATATATGTGAAAACTCATAAAATGACACAAAATGATAAAAAAAACTTTTTTTCGTTATATTTTATTTGGTGCAATTTTATTAAGGCTATATTTTCATAATAAAGAAGATATTTATTGTAAGTTTAAATTAATAAGGGACAAAATGGATATAATATTTATTATGGCACTATAATAAAATTAATTAATTCAAAATAATATAAAATTATGCTATAATACTTAATAATATAAAAATATACATATAGGAGAGTGGTAAGGGTTGGATAGTTCGACCAGTAGTTTGATTCAGATAATTTTATTAGTAATTTTATTAATAGGGTCAGGATTTTTCTCTGCATCTGAGACAGCATTAATGTCACTTAGCAGAATAAAAATAAGACATATGGAGGAAGATGGAGTTAGAGGAGCAAAGTTTGTGGGTTCTTTATTAGAAGATTCAAATAGATTGTTAACATCAATATTAATAGGTAATAATATTGTGAATATAGCAGCAACTTCTATAACAACTTCATTATTTACTACCACATTAGGATTAGGAGCTCAAGGTGTGGCGATGGCTACAGCTTTAATGACTGTATTGGTTTTAATCTTTGGTGAAATAACACCAAAAACAATATCAGCAAATACTCCAGAAAAAGTATCTTTAATGGTTGCTAAACCAATTAAATTTTTTATGGTAATATTAAAGCCAGTAGTTGGAATATTTAATGTTATTACAAAAATAATATTTAAACTTCTTGGGGTACCTGATAATGGTGTAAGACCATTCATTACAGAAGAAGAATTAAAAACTATGGTAAATGTAAGTCATGAAGAAGGCTTATTGGAAATAGAAGAAAGAGAAATAATTAACAATGTCTTCGAATTTGGAGATATGCAAGCAAAAGAGGCTATGGTTCAAAGATTAGATATTGTAGCAATTGATTTAGAAGATAGTTATGACGAAATAATAGAATTATTTAAAACAGAAAAATTAAGTAGGATGCCTGTATATGAAGAAACAATAGATGATATTATAGGTATATTAAATATAAAAGATGTAATATTCTTGAATGATGAAGAAATAGCTAACTTTGATGTAAAAGAATATATGAGAGCTCCTTTCTTCACTTATGAATTTAAGAAAATTACTCAACTTCTAGAGGAAATGAAAAAAGACAAAAGCCAAATGGCCATTGTAGTAGATGAATATGGTGGTACAGCAGGTTTAATTACCATAGAAGATTTAGTAGAAGTTATAGTTGGAGATATAGAAGATGAATATGACGAAGAGGAAGATGAAATCGAAGTAATAAGCTCTAATGAATTCCTTGTTGAAGGAAGTACTAAAATCAGCGATGTAAATGAAGTCTTAAATATTAACTTAGAATCAGAAGAATTTGACTCCATAGGTGGATATATCATAGGATATATCAAACACATACCAGAAGAGAATGAACTTATAGAAGTAGATGGAGTTAAATTTAATATAGAATCAGTAGATAAAAACAGAATAAAGAAAATCAGAATAATGTTATAACAAATAAAGCACTGTTTTTAAACAGTGTTTTTATTTACACTTTTAGCAATAGATAAATAAAGATATATTATTGGTTATATAAATAAAGTTAGTTTTGTATATTAAAATCGTATTAAGCATATAATCAAAAATAGAGAGAGGAATGATGTGTATGTCTGTATTGAACAGCTCTTTTTTACATAGGTTAAAAAACAATGTAATATTTTTCGTTATATATTCAGTATTATTTTTATTAATAGTAAAGACCTTTGGATATATAGCTCCATTTTTTATAGCAGGTTTATTGGCAATTATCATAAATCCCATATCAGAGAAGCTAAAAAGAAGATTTAAAATAAATAAAGGTATATCAACTTTATTTCTAAGTTTATTAGGTGTTGGATTAGTTATATTTTTAGCATCATTCTTATTAGTAAAAGGAAGCCAGCAGCTAGTTTCATTTTTAAATAACATAGATAGCAATAGTTATTCATACATTGGAACTATGGTAAATGACTGGGTCAATAATTTGGATAAATATGTTAATTATTTTCAAGGTATAGCTAATAATAGTATAGATATTGAAGGATTAGTAGCTAATTATGGTAAGAGTCTTGCAGATATAGCTAAGACAATGTTATCTAAAATAATAAATTTAGCAACATCATTACCAACGGTAGTACTTATCATAATAACATTATTTATGTCTACATATTTTATAGCTAAGGATTTTGATAAAATAGAAAATGGATTTCTAAGTATTTTTACAGATGATACAAAAATAAAAGTACGTAGAGTTAAGAGTGAAATAATGTACTCCATAAAAGGGTACATAAAGGCATATACAATTTTAATGAGTATTACATTTTTAGTTATATGGATAAGTTTTTCTGTGTTTAAGGTTCCTTATGGATTACCTTTAGGTATAATTGGAGCATTACTCGATCTAATACCTTTCTTAGGTATAATTGTAATATTTGTTCCAGTTATAATTTATTACTTTGTTATAGAAAACTATTTTGTTGCCATAGGAATAGCAGTAGTATTTATAGGATTGTCAATACTTAGACAAATCTTAGAACCGAAGTTAGTATCAGCTAATGTTGGTATAAGCCCATTGCTTACAATAGCTGCAATATTTATAGGCATACAAGTTGGTGGAATATTAGGAATAATATTCTGTTTAGGATTATTAGTTATGCATGACATATTAAAAAGAGTAGATATATTATAATAAAAATGGCTAACTGTAAAGTTAGCCGTTTTTTTGATTAATATACTTGTCTGAATCGATAACAAAATGATTTACCAAAACATACTTCAGGAGAAGTATGTTTTTAATTGTAAGGAAATTATATGTTATCTGTCCTGTGGATAACGTATAATTTCCAACTTTGCTATTTGAGCAACGGGCGAAGCCGTTGGCTATATGAAGTAGAGCGCCCACGCAGTGGCTTAAAGTGTTTCGCCGACACGTCGCTCAAGCGAAGCGAATTTTTTATTTGCAATCGCATCCGTCTTCGCAATCACAATTATCAACTTCAATTATTTCTTTTGTATTTATATCTATTAGGTTGATTTCTAATTCAAATTCATCTTCCATATTATCATCATTTAATATTTCTATTGTTGCTACAGAATGAGTACCATCTTTTGGGATAGCAGTACTTCCTGGGTTTAATATTATAATATCTCTATCTACAGATAACTCTTTTACATGAGTATGACCTTGTATAAGTATATCTACTCCCAGTTCTCTAGCTTTTTTAATTATGTCTTCTCTTGATTCCCTATATCCATGGTCCATAAGTACACTAATGTTATCTATTTTTTTGTGTACAAAAGGAGATTCAATTGGATGCTTTATAACCATTTGATCTACATCAGCATCACAGTTACCTCTAGCTATTGTAATATTATCTAAATTATTTATGATTTCTATTACAGCTTTTGGATTGTATCCTTCTGGAAGATCATTTCTAGGTCCATGGTATAATACATCACCAAGGTGAAGCAATACATCGCAGTCTGATAATGTGTCCAGTGCCTTTTCTAAGTAAGGTAAACTTCCATGAGTGTCACTAAGTACTCCAATTTTCATATTCTTTCCTCCTATAATTTATAAGAATTTCTCACACACCCTACTCCAAAACTCATAATTTGATGTCCTAAGGAGTTTGATTTTTCTATCTGATATGGAAAGACTTATATTATCTATTTCTTTAAAATTATACTCCAAACCATCTACCACTACTAGGGTGGAATTTTCAAATTCACATTCCGGAGATACATTAACTATGGAATCATGTGAACATATAATGCTAGACGTGAAACATCTATAAGCATTTGTGTTTATTGGTGATATGGGTGCAACTTGTATAACATTTAAGCTTGTGTCAACTATACTACCACCTACAGCGTAATTATAAGCAGTAGAACCAGCAGAGGTTGATATTATTAAGCCATCTCCACTAAAGTTTTGCACACGTTTATTATTTATATCCAATTTTAGATGGATAGTTCTAGATTTATCTCCTTTAACCACAGCCTCGTTTATTCCAAAAATATTGCAACATCCATCGCTAGTTGTAACTTTAGCTTGAAGGAGAGGTAGTTCTTGAGTTATATAATCTCCTTCCAAATAAGATTGAATGAAGATATCTATATCTTTTGGAGATATATCTGGAAAAAAACCTAAATGACCAGTATTAATTCCTACTAAGGGTACATTTGGGAGATTATAATCTCGAATAGTTTGTAAAAAACAACCGTCTCCACCTATAGATATTATTAATTCTGCTTCAGGATTATATTCATAGTCAACATCAAATCCAACTTCAATTAATTTTTTATGCAAAAGTTTTCTAGTATCAAGAGACCTTTGCACTTTATTAGAGTTTATTGTTACAATTCTCCCCATTTTTCCACCTCGTTTATAAGTTGTATTATATCAAATATATGTAAATTTAGGAAATATCCTTTGTCAAAAAAACATATTATTATGTTAATATTTATACAAAAATGTATGAAAACCTCTATTTAATTGTAAGGATTTTATATTTTATCTTTCGTGTAGATAAAATATAAAATACAACTAATTGGTGAATATGTTTTTAACGTATATTACTCAAGTAATGGAAAGTCATTGTCCATATGAAGAATAATGTCCACATGGTGGTTTGAGAAAAGTAAATTTTACTTTGATAATTTAAAAAATGTTAATTTTATTCTCTAAGGAATTTTATATGATATACTTATTTTGGGAATAATTATAGGGAAATGTTGTAAATGGAGGTGTATAATTATGTCAATAGAAAAGGTAAGAGAATTTTTCAAACAGTATAACAAGGAAGATAATGTTATGGAGCATGAGGTATCTTCGGCAACAGTTGAATTGGCAGCAGAAGCAGTGGGTGTTATTCCTGCTAGAATAGCTAAGACTCTTTCTTTTAAAAATAAAGAAGGAGATAACGCCATATTAATAGTTACAGCTGGTGATGCTAAAATTGACAATAAGAAATTTAAATCAGAGTTTGGACATAAGGCTAAGATGTTAACACCAGAAGAAGTATTAGAATACATAGGTCATGGCATAGGCGGTGTATGCCCTTTTGCTATTAAAAATGATCAGGTAAAGGTATATCTAGATGTATCTATGAAGAGATTTGACACAATTTTCCCAGCAGCAGGAAGCAGTAACTCATCTATAGAGTTAACTTGCGATGAGTTAGAAAAATTTTCTAATGCAGACAAATGGGTAGATGTTTGTAAAGGATATGAAGAAACAGAAGAAGTAAAATAAATTTTATTAGATATTATAAAAATCACACAACTCACAGTGTGATTTTATTTTTTGAGCAAAGGGAATTTTTTGTTTTTACTTATATAAAACTATGAATTTATGGTAATATAAATAATATTAAGTAAAAGTAGGTGAGCATATGTTTAAGAAAGAAGATCAGAAATATAATATTATTTCATATATAAATGAAGAAGAAAATTTAACTTTGAAAGAAGTTTTATTAGATAAACTAAACTTTTCAGTAAGATCTTTATCAAAAATGAAAAGATATAAAGCTGTAAAAGTAAATAATACATATATTAGACCAGCTGACAAAATAAATAAAGGTGACTTAATTGAGGTAAGAATTGAAGAAGATATGGCTGATTTTAAGCCACAAGACTTAAAACTATCTATTTTATACGATGACTTTGATATAATTATGGTGAATAAGCCAGCGTTTATGGTAGTTCATCCAACAAAGAGTCATTATGAGAATACTATTGCCAATGGTGTTACTCACTATATTATGGAGAAGGATGAAAAGGTAAAAGTAAGGTTTGTAAATAGACTTGATATGAATACATCAGGTTTAGTTATTGTGGCTAAAAATCCTTATGCTCAATTTGTTTTATCATCAGATATGAAAGATGATAAAGTGGAAAAAATGTATATAGCTGTAGTAAAAGGTATTGTTGAATCAGATTTTGGGACTATAAATGAGCCAATTTATAGACCTACTGATGATAGTATAAAAAGGATAGTTCATGAAGATGGACAACCTTCAGTGACACACTTTGAAGTAGTAGAAAGATTAAAAGATGCCACAGTTTTAAAATTAAAACTGGAAACAGGAAGAACTCATCAAATAAGAGTTCATTTAAATCATATAGGTCATGGAATTATAGGAGATGAGTTATATGGATATGTGGATGAAAATTTAATTAAAAGACAAGCTCTACATGCTTATAGTTTAAAGTTTAAACAACCAAGAACTAGGGAAGATTTAGAGTTTAATGCCCCTCTTCCAAAAGATATGGAAGAATTAATAGAAAAGTTAAAATAAATTACGGAGGTAGTTAGATATGGTTATACATAAGTATATTATTCACGTTCTTGATAGAAATAGTGAAGGCCCAATATTAAATGATTTTGAAGGAAAAAATAATGCAGAGGTAGACAAGTTTTTCCAAAAGATTATTAACAGAGCAGCAAAGGATGATGATTTAAGAAAAGCTGTATTTAAAGACTATAATGAAAATATAATAAGAAATTGCTGTGAACAAATAATATACGATGCTGATACTTTTGTTCAAAACTCAAAAGAAATAGCTTCATTCTTATTTGATATAATGAAAAAATATGAAGACATAGATTCATGTGATTTAGCTATGTGTTTATATAGTGTAAAAGATGAAAAATATGTAGGAATAGTAAAACTAGACTACAAGAAATTATACACTCATTCTATAGAATTATTAGATGAAAAATTCAACATACAAATAATAAGCAACGAAATAGGAATACCAGACACAGGAAGACAAAAACAATGTGCATTAGTTGGACTTAGTGGAATAAATGATGACTTCCATTTAAGATTATTAGACAAAGATTCAGAGAAAGAAGAAGATCCAGAGAAAAAATCAAGATTTATAAATGAATTCTTACATGCTGAAAAAGTTACTGATGATAAGTTTAATACAAAAACTTTCAAAACTACTGCAGATAATTGGATAACAAATGCTATGGGTAATAATATAAAAAAAGCAGAAGATGTTAGAAGTTTATTAAATTACACATTAAAAGAAAAAGAAGAAGTTGATATAGAAGAATTTGTGGAAAAATCAATAGATGATGACCATTTAAAAGAAAGTTTCAAAGAATTAATGACTGATAGAGGAATTGAAACTAGCTTCAATATAGACAAAAAATGGGTTGAAAAGAAGCTTAAAAGAAGAAGTATAAAAACAGACAATGGATTTGATATAAAAGGAAATCTTGTTGATTTTGAAGATCCTATGAAATATAGTGTCAGACAAAATGAAGATGGTACTGTTGATATAATAATAAAGAATGTAAGCTTTTATGAAGAAAAATAATTGAAATATTAAGATTTATTTTTAAAATCATAAAAAACAAGTTTAAATATGCTACAATATATTAAGAAACAATTTAATATAAATTTAGGTTCTTAAAGATTAATAGGGAAAGAGGTGTAATTCCTCTACAGCCCCCGTTACTGTAATGTGGACGAAACTCAGTATACCACTGTATTATAAGCAGAGTAAATTCTTAACAATATAGTTGTCTAAAGCTATAGCGAAGACAATTTGTTAACGACATGAACAAAGCGAATTTTATGGGAAGGTGAGGAGTAGGTTGATACTAAGTCAGGAAACCTGCCTGAATTATGAAGCAAATTTCTTCGGGGTGAAGGAAATATATTAAAAGACATATTATGTCAAAACATAGATATATGAGCCTAGCCTTGTGCTAGGCTTTTTTTATTACAATTTTAACAAGGGGGAAGACTTATGAAGAAAAAATTATTATCATTATTATTATGTGTGGTTATGCTTTTTACAGTAGCATGTAGTAGTAATAAAGAACAAACTGTAACAGATAGAGAAGGTAACAAAGTTGAGATACCATCTAATATTGAAAAAATAGTATCTACAGCACCTTCTAATACAGAAATATTAGCTGGTTTAGGTGTGGGAGATAAAATCGTATGCATGGATACATACTCAGAGGGGATTGAAGGTGTAAATAAAGATGTAAAGAAAATGGATTTTACTTCACCAGATGCAGAGGCAATAATTGAGCTGGAGCCAGATATTGTTATAGCTTCAGGTTATAATAAATCAGGTTCATCTGATGATCCATTTAAATCTATTAGCGATGCAGGGATACCTGTAGTTTACATACCAAGCAGTGAAAGTATAGATGGAATATACAAAGATATAGAATTTATAGCATCTATAGTTAAGGAAGATTCAAAAGGCGAAGAAATAGTTTCTAATATGAAAAGTGAAATAGAAAAAATATCTAAAGTTGGAGAAACAATAAAAGATAAAAAGAAAGTATATATAGAAATAGGGCCAGCACCTAATTTATATAGTATTGGTAATTCTACATTCTTAAATGAAATGGTTGAAATCATAGGAGCAGAAAATATATTTAAGAATCAAAAATCATGGATATCACCAACTGAAGAATCTGTAATAGATGCAAATCCAGATGTAATATTAACTACAGTTAACTATGTAGAAAATCCAGTAAAAGAAATAAAATCTCGTGAAGGTTGGGAAAACATTAAAGCAGTGAAAAATAATGAAGTTTATTATATAGATGCAGATTCATCATCTAGACCAACTCAAAATATAATAAAAGCTTTAAAGGAGATGGCTAAAGCTACATATCCAGATGAGTATGAGAAATAGGGAAAAAATAATTTTAAGCATAATTGTATTACTTACAATTATTTTGTTAGGAACATCCATAGGAAGTTCAGATATAGGTTTATTTGATACATTATCTATAATAGGTAATAAAACCTTAAATTTACCTTTATCAGAAAATGTTACATCAAAACATATTGCAATAATATGGAAGCTTAGGTTGCCAAGGGTATTATTAGCATTTTTAGCTGGAGGTTGTTTAGCAACTAGTGGATCTGTAGTTCAATCTATACTTAAAAATGAATTGGCATCACCCTATACCTTAGGAGTATCTTCAGGTGCTTCTTTGGGAGCTGGGTTTATAATAGTAACAGGAATATCACTACCATTAATAGGTGGATTTACTTTGCCTTTAATAGGATTTATTTTTGGCTTAGTTACTGTTTTTTCTGTAATTGCATTTTCAACAAAAATTGATAAGACCATGTCAAATAATACTGTAGTTCTTGTAGGTATGGTTTTATCACTATTTGTAAATGCACTACTAACTACTTTAACAGCCTTTTTTAGTAATGATTTAAAGAGTATAACTCTTTGGCAAATGGGAAGCTTTGCCATGAGAGGATGGACTTATGTAGGATTGATATTGCCATTTTTTGTAGTTGGAATGTTAGGAGTAGTTAAATATACTAAAGAAATGGATATTCTTACATTTGGAGAAGAACAGGCTAAGGCTGTAGGTGTAGATACCTATAATGTAAAAAGAAAATTATTTGTTTACTGTGCTATTTTAACAGGTGGATCAGTGGCACTTAGTGGAACTATTGGGTTTGTGGACTTAATAGCCCCTCATATAGTAAGAAAGGCTTTTGGTTCAAATCATAAATATGTTGTACCCATGTCTTTTTTATTTGGAGGAGGGCTAATGGTAATAACAGATTTGATTTCTAGAACCATATTTGCACCAATGGAATTACCGGTAGGAGCTGTAACAGCTTTAATAGGTGCACCGTTTTTTGCCTATGTATATTTTAAAAAAGGAAGTTGATGTTAAATGTTAGATGTTAAAAATCTTTATTGTGGTTATGATGATAAAGATATAATTAAGAATATCAGTTTTAATGTAAAAAATGGAGAAAACCTATGTATAGTTGGACCTAATGGATGTGGTAAGAGTACATTATTAAAATCTATAGCCAATATTATTGATTATAAGGGAAATATAAAAATAGATAATAAAGAAGTAACTATGCTTAGTAGAGTAGAATTGGCAAGAAAAGTAGGACTTATGAGTCAAATATCTCAATTATATTTTCCTTATACTGTTTATGATACTGTATCCTTAGGAAGATATGCATATTCAAAGGGTGCTTTCTCAAAACTTTCTTTTGAAGATAGGAAAATAATAGTAGATAGCATGAATAAAGTAGGTGTGTATGATCTTAAAGATAAGTTAATTACAGAATTATCAGGAGGTCAATTACAAAGAGTATTTTTGGCTAGGGTATTTGCTCAAGATCCAGATATAATTCTGTTAGATGAACCAACAAATCATCTTGATTTTAAAAATCAAATAGATCTTTTGGATAATCTTAATGAATGGGTAAAAGATAATAATAAGATTGTAATAGGAGTATTGCATGATTTAAATTTAGTTCAGTATTTTGCAGATAAAGTACTTATGATCAAAAAAGGAGAAGAAGTTTCTTATGGAACACCGGAAAGTGTTTTAAAAGATAAACTACTAAATGATATCTATGGAATTGATATAAAGGACTTCATGGTAAATATTTTGCAAAAATGGGCTTGATAAACGACAAAATAAAATTATATAAAATAAAAAAATTGAATAAATTACAAAATATGTTATAATGAATTGAGTAAAAATTGAATACATTAGATTTTAAGGTTCTATTTACAATAGATTAAAAGGGAAAGAGGTGTGATTCCTCTACAGCCCCCGTTACTGTAATGTGGACGAAACTCAACAATACCACTGTGAAAATTTATAAAAGAAAAGCGAATTTTGAGCAACGGAGTTGTCTGAAATTGCATGGTGCCGACGTAGTCGCTTAAAGCGGTAGCAAAGACATCTCGTTGGCGACATGAAGTATTTCGCCGACACGTCGCTCAAGCGAAGCAAATTTTTATGGGAAGGTGAGGAGTAGGATGAAGCTAAGTCAGGAGACCTGCCTAAAATCATAAAGTAGTTTCTTCGGGGTGAAGAAAATATTACATTATGGAACATTGTGTTTTAAATTTTAATATATTGAGAGAATAGATATGTATTTTTTTGATTTAATATGACAAAGCATTTATGTTTAAAATCTATGTATATATTTGCCTAACCTTTCGGTTAGGCTTTTTTTACATACAAGGATATTATATTGCTATCAAATCTGTGGAAAACTCGTGGAATTAAGCAATATCAACAAATATTGAAATGTAAAAAAAGTTACTTTTGAGCAACGGAGTTGCCTGAAGCGAAGCGAATTTTTATGACAATTTATAGGAGGAAAAGACATGAAGAAAAGAATATTAGCAATTATAACAAGTTTTATACTACTGTTTACAGTTGGATGCAGTAATAGCAAAGAGACAACTGTAACTGACAGGGAAGGAAATGAGGTTACAATACCAACAAAATTAGAAAGAATAATATCTGCAGTGCCATCAAATACTGAAGTTTTAGTAGAACTTGGTGTAGGAGATAAACTAGTTGGTGTAGATAAATATTCTGAAGGAATAGAAGGATTGAATGAAGAACTTCCCAAAATGGATATGAATAATCCAGATGCAGAAGCAATAATAGCTTTAGAGCCAGATATAATAATAGCATCAGGACACAATAAAATAGGCTCTGCAGAAGATCCATACAAAGCAATAGTTGAAGCAGGTATACCAGTAGTTTACATACCAAGTAGTGATAGTATAGAAGGTATATACAAGGATATAGAGTTTATAGCTTCTTTAGTAAATGAAGAGAAAAAAGGTGCAGAAATAATCACTGATATGAAAGAAAAAATATCTAAATACGAAGAGTTAGCTAAAACTATAAAAGATAAAAAGAAAGTATACTTTGAAATAGGTCCAGCTCCAAACTTATTTAGTTTTGGTCACAGCACATTCTTAAATGAAATGGTTGAAGTAATAGGAGCAGAAAATGTGTTTAAAGATGAAGAAAGCTGGTTTGCACCAACAGAAGAGGCAATATTAGATGCTAATCCAGATGTAATATTAACAAAAGTTGATTATGTTGAAGATCCAGCAGCAGAAATATTAGCACGTGATGGATGGGATAACATAACAGCTGTTAAAAATGGAGATGTTTATTATATAGATGCAAATTCAGCTGCTCGTGGAAATCAAAATATACTGAAAGCTTTAGATCAAATGGCTAAAGCTATATATCCAGATGTTTATGGAAAATAGAAATAAAAAGAAAATATTATTAAGTGTATTGATTACATTTTTTATTATAAGTATGGGAGCTTCCAATGGAAGTTCCCATATTAGCATTTTAGATACCATATCTGTTATGCTAAATAAAATTTTAAATTTACCACTTAATGAAAACATAGCATCTCCGCAAGTAGCTATAATTTGGAAAATAAGATTACCAAGAGTGTTATTAGCATTTATAGTTGGTGGATGTCTTGCTGTAAGTGGCACTGTCATTCAATCTGTATTAAAAAATGAATTGGCATCACCATATACACTAGGTGTATCCTCAGGGGCATCTCTTGGCGCAGGGTTGGTAATTGTTTCAGGTATATCAATACCTTTACTACAAGGCTTTACCTTGCCATTAATAGGATTTATTTCTGGTTTAGCTACTGTATTTCTGGTTATAACTTTTGCATCTAAAATAGATAAAACTATGTCAAATAATACAATAATTTTAGCAGGAATGGTATTTTCTTTGTTTGTAAATGCTTTATTAACAACATTAACAGCATTTTTCACTGAGGATCTAGAAAGTATTACACTGTGGAAGATGGGAAGCTTTGCAATGAAGGGTTGGTCATATGTTGGACTTATTATACCTTTCTTTATTATAGGAATGTTAGGGGTCCTTAGATTTACAAAAGAAATGGATATACTTACATTTGGTGAAGAACAAGCAAATTTAGTAGGGGTAGATACAAAAAAGGTGAAAAGCAAATTATTTATATATTGTTCTATTTTGACGGGAGGTTCAGTAGCATTAAGTGGAACCATAGGATTCGTAGACTTAATTGCTCCTCATATTGTAAGGAAAATATTTGGTTCTAATCATAAATATGTGGTACCTATGTCATTTTTATTTGGAGGATGTCTAATGGTTGTTACAGACTTAATAGCAAGAACTGCATTCTCACCTATGGAACTACCTGTGGGGGCTGTAACATCGTTAATAGGAGCTCCATTCTTTGCCTATATATATTTCAAAAAAGCTAGGTGATATTAAATGTTAGAAATAAAAAATTTATATACAGGATATGATAAAAAAGAAATAATTAAAAATATTAATCTTAATGTAAAAAGAGGAGAAAATCTTTGTATTGTAGGACCTAATGGATGTGGTAAGAGTACGCTTTTAAAATCTATTGCGAATATTATTGAATATAAAGGTAATATAAAAGTAGATGGAAAAGAAGTAAGAGAACTTAGCAGACTGGAGTTGGCAAAAAAAATAGGATTAATGAGCCAAATAACTCAGTTATATTTCCCTTATACTGTTTATGATACCGTATCTCTAGGAAGGTATGCTTATTCAAAGGGGGCTTTTGCAAGGCTATCTCCTAAAGATGTTGAAATAATAGTTGAGAGTATGAAAAAAGTTGGCATATATGAATTAAAAGATAGGATGATTACTGAATTATCAGGTGGTCAACTTCAAAGAGTATTTTTAGCAAGAGTCTTTGCACAAAATCCAGATGTGATTTTATTAGACGAACCTACCAATCATCTAGATTTTAAACATCAGATAGAATTATTAGAAAACCTAAAGGATTGGGTTAAAAATAATAATAAAATAGTGGTTGGTGTATTACACGACTTAAATTTAGTTCAATATTTTGCAGATAGAGTACTTATACTTAAAGATGGAAAAGAAGTTGATTATGGATTACCTGAGGATGTATTTAATGGTTATACATTAAATGAAGTTTATGGGATAGATATAAAAGACTTTATGAAAAATATTTTACAAAAATGGGCTTAAATATATGAAAAAGGGATGTTCCTAATGGAAACATCCCTTTTTATATATTAGTGACCTTCAATATATTCTACTATATCACCAATAGTTTTGAAGTTTTCAGCATCTTCGTCTGGTATTTCTATATCAAACGCTTCCTCTAAAGCCATTATAACTTCAACAGCATCTAGAGAATCAGCATCTAGATCTTCTTTAAGTGATGTTTCCATAGCTAAAGAATCAGAATCATCTAAACCTAATTGTTCAACTATAATATCTCTAATTTTTTCAAACATTAGTTACCTCCATGTTAATTTAAAATTTAATTGTAGTTTAATATAATATTGGCAATTTTTCAATATATAATCAAAAAAAGTCCTAAAGTTTTAAAAAATGAATATAAATTTAATATAGATAATAACTTTAGGAGGAAGGATAATGAAAAACATAGGATTATTATTATCGTCAATTGCAGGTTTTTTTATAATTCTTGGGTGTCTTTTTTACAACTCATTGCTTATAGATATGGATAGAATAAAAGACTATGTTGCTGAGAGTAATGTAATCTTGCAAGATGTAATGGAAAATGAGGATAAGGTTAACGAAAAAAAAGGGGAGTATATATCTAGATTAATGAAGATAAAAAAAGGTATGGAAAATTCACATACATCTTTTTTGTTTGACAAATATAAATTAATAAAAACTTCATCTATCGAATTATTAATAGATGTCATAAACGAAGATAATGAGGATGATAAAGATGAATATTTAAAATTAGTATTTGAAGCAAATAATGAAAGCCAAAATGAGCTAGATACACTGATGAATAAAAATTTCATTGAAGTAACTTATTTATGCTTGAAAACATATATTAGTATATAGCAATATAACCGTTTGACTTTAAGGGGGGAGTGACATGGCAAAGTTAGAGGAAACTTTATCAAGATTTTTTGGCGGGGATGACTGTGGATTTAATGGCGGATTATTAATAATAATAGCTATTGTATTTTTACTTTTGGCTACAAACATATTTGATGATATATTTGATGATGATAGCATATGGATTTGGGTGATTTTGATTATATTACTATTATTTAACTTTGATGATGGCTGCTGTTGCTAATGAAAAGCAAATTAATAACCCATTTTAGGTACAAATTTAGTTTGTATTTAAAATGGGTTATTTTTTTAAATCTTTAAAAATTAAAAGAGAATATGTTGATAAAATTGCATTTTGCAGAAAAAGTATTAATTTGTAGATTTTACATATCATTAATTGTTTTTTATATATAATTAAAATGTTATAATATTATTTGTGATAAGAAAGGTAAGTTGACAGCAAGGGAGGAATTATTATCAAAAAGAAAGCATGGGCTATTTCAATAATATCGATAGGTACTATTATAGGGGTAATAAAACTTAATGGTAGTACTGATGCTCTTAATAATACGGATAAAAGAGAAGAGTCACAAGTTATCAAGGGAATTGAAATAATAAAGGGATTAGAAAATAAAGATGTATTAGAATCAGAGGAAAAAATTGACTTTGTACAGTCGAGTTTACAAGGAATTAATATAAATAAAGAAAATAATAATGAAAAAGTTGATCTTATAGATAAGTTTTCAAATTCAGTTATACTAGGAGATTCAAGGGCTGAATCCATAGTGTCATATGAAATTTTAAATAACTCATCAGTGGTTGCTTATAAAGGAAGAAATCTTAAGAGTGCACAAAAAGAAGGCGATATAAATAAAGCTATTAATTTGGCACCGAAAAATATTTTCTTAACTTATGGGTTAAATGATATACAAATATATGGTAATCCTTTAGATTTTATAAAGGAATATGAAAAAATAATAAAAGATATCCAAAATAAATTACCAAATACAAAAATTTATGTAAACTCAATATTTAGAGTAAATAGTAAAGCAATAAGTAAATCTCCAGCCTTAAAAAATGTACCACAGTTTAATGCAGCCATCATGGATATGTGTAATAAACAAGGAGTCACTTATATAGATGCCTCATCAATAGTAGATGATAGTTCATATGAAAGTGATGGAATACATTTCAAACCAAATTTTAATAAAAGATGGGTTGAATTATTGATACAAAAGGCGAATTTATAAGGAGGGAGAAATAGATGAATATTAAGTTAAAAAAGAAGTTACTGGTTGCCACATTACTAGTAACCACTTTAATTACAGCTGGTTGTGGAGTTAACAATGATAAAAGTGTGGATCAAATAGAAAATAGTATGAAAAAAGAAGTAAAGTTTGAAAAAATGGAAAAAGGAGATAGTAAATCTCTTAAACGTTTTTATAAATTAAATGCCAATGACTATGATGGTTTTATTTTATATACACCACAGTCAACAATGGATGTAAATGAAGTATTAATAGTTAAGGTAAAAGATAAATCTCAAATTGAATCTTTAGAAGATAGTATTGATTCTAGAATTAATTATCAGCTACAAAGTTTCTCAGGATATGGACCAGAGCAGTGTGCTTTAGTTAATGATTATGAGTTAAAAACTAAGGGTGACTTTGTGTTTTTTGCTGTCTCTGAAAATGCAAACCAAATTAAAGAAGCATTTTTAGATAGTATTAAGCAGTAAGCATTTCAGAGGAGGCGATTAAATGGTATTCAGTAGTATAGTTTTTTTATTTACATTTCTACCAATATCACTTTTAATTTATTATATTTCACCAAAGAAATTTAAAAATGCCATATTATTGCTAACAAGTTTAGTATTTTATGCATGGGGAGAACCTGTATATATCTTCCTTATGATAGGAACAATTATATTTGATTATATTATGGCGTTGAAAATAGATAAATATAAAAGGGATAGGAAAAAATCAAAGAGATTTTTCATATTTACTCTTTTAGTTAATGTGGGAATTTTAGTATTCTTTAAATATGTTGGATTTATCATAGGTAATATTAATAGTATTTTTTCAATTAATATTCCTTTTAATGAATTGAGTTTGCCAGTGGGGATCTCATTCTATACATTCCAAGTATTATCTTATATTGTAGATGTGTACCTAGGAAAGGTTAAGGTACAAAGAAGCCTTGTTTCTTTTGGAGCTTATGTGACAATGTTCCCTCAGTTAGTTGCTGGGCCTATAGTGCAGTATGAAACAATAGAAGAACAATTAAATTATAGAGAAGAGTCCCTTGAAAAGTTTGGACAAGGAGTAGAGCGTTTTATTCAAGGTTTAGGAAAGAAAGTATTGTTAGCTAACAACATAGGTCTAATATGGACAACAATAAGCGCTACGGACCTTGGAAGTATGTCTGTATTAACAGCTTGGATAGGAATAATAGCTTATACTTTCCAAATATATTTTGACTTTAGTGGATATTCAGATATGGCAATAGGTTTAGGTAAGATGTTTGGATTTGACTTTATAGAAAACTTCAACTTCCCATATATTTCAACAAGCGTAACAGAGTTTTGGAGAAGATGGCATATATCTTTAGGCTCTTGGTTTAGAGATTATATTTATATACCTTTAGGAGGAAATAGAGTTAGTCTTGGAAAGCAAATAAGAAATATATTTGCCGTATGGTTTTTAACAGGACTTTGGCATGGAGCAAGTTGGAACTTTATAGTATGGGGTTTATATTATGGTGTAATTCTTTTACTAGAAAAAATGGTATTTGCTAGAATTTTAGAAAAAACACCAAGGTTTATAAAACATATTTATACCATGTTATTAGTTATAATAGGATGGGTATTCTTTGCTAGTCCAACACTATCTTATGCATTGGATTATATAAAGATAATGTTTGGATTTGGACATAATGTGATTATGGATAGTGCAGGAATTTATTATCTATATACAAATGCAATTATGTTTGTAATTTTAGCAATATGCTCAACACCTATTGTGAAAAATGCTTTAGACAAAATAGTTGTAAAATCAAAATCAAGATATGTTAATGCGTCTTTAATAGCGTATATGTTAATTCTATTTTTAGCTACGGCTTATTTAGTGAATGAAACTTATAATCCGTTCCTATATTTTAGATTCTAGGAAAGGACGTAATTAAATATGAAAAGAAAAAATATTATAAATAAACAAAGACAATATTATAAAACTTCAGCAGTATTATTTATACTTTTTTTAGTATTAGTTGTTGGAGCTAATATAATAACAAAGGATAAGACTTTTTCAGAAAGTGAAAATAGAATGTTGGCAGGTAAGCCAAGATTTACAGTAGATAGATTAATAGAAGGAAGATTTACTTCTAAGTTTGAAGACTATGTGGTTGATCAGTTTATAGGAAGAGATTTCTTTACAAATGTAAAGATGAATGTGGACAGGCTATTAGGTAAAAAAGAGTCTAATGGAGTTTTCCTAGGAGAAGATGGATATCTGATAGAAAACTTTAGCAAGCCTAATGAGGAAGCTGTAAATGAAAATTTGAAGGCTATAAATAATTTTTCTGTTAGATATAAAGATGTAAAACAGTACATGTTAATATCTCCAACTGCAGTAAGTATATTGAAAGATAAATTACCTATGGATGCACCCGTTATAGATCAAGAATCGTATTTACAATCTTACAAAGATAAATTACCATCTAGTGTAACATTTGTAGATAGTTATAAAACGATGTATGACCATAGAAATGAATATATTTACTATAAGACAGATCATCACTGGACGTCACTTGGAGCTTTCTATTCATACAAAGAATTAGCTAAATCTATGGGACTTGATGAAACACCAGAGAATTATTATAAGCAACAGCTAGTTTCAAACGACTTCTTTGGAGCGCTATCATCAAAAAGTGGATATGATGTGAAAGAAGGAGATAAAGTAAATGTTTATTTACCTGAAAAAGAAGATTCAGAACATGTGGTAGTAAACTACGTAGAAGAGCAAGAAAAAACAGCTACACTTTATAATAGTGAGGCACTGGAAAAAAAGGATAACTACGAAGTTTTCCTTAAAGGAAACCATCCTTTAGTAAAAATAAAAACAGATGCTAGAAATGATAAGACTCTATTAATTTTTAAAGACTCTTATGCTAATAGTTTTATACCATTCTTAGTAAAAGATTTTAGTAATATAATAGTGGTTGATCCAAGATACTACTATGAAGATATAGATAAGTTGATGGAACAAGAAAGTGTTGATGAGGTATTATACTTATATAATGCTAATACTTTCTTCAATGATACGTCACTATCACCAGTATTAAATAATGAATAAATAAAAACAGCAGCGCAGGAATCACCATTAGATGAAGACTGGCTGCTGTTTTTTTATAAATTTAGAACTCAACTACTACATAAAGAATAGTATATATGTAGAAATGAGATGTTTTTATGAGAAATAATGATGAATCATATATAAAATATTTAAATGATAACTACAATAAGGATATAAGAGAAGATTTGCTAGAATTAAGTAAATATATACCAGAAAGTAATGGTAGTAGATATTATGAGAAACATAAAAAAATATTGCTGTTATAACTGATGAATTTATGTTTAATTACTACAAAGATGGAAGAAATGAAAGAAGATATAATACTTGATACTAGAAATTGTTTAAATGAAGAAGAAGTTAAAGAACCTGGATTCGTATATAAGCTTTTAGGAAGTAAATAAATAAAAGAATCGAACTATTTAGTTCAATTCTTTTATTTATTTCAGCAGTATTATAAAAATAAAAAACATTAATTCTGAAAAGTTAATATTTAAGGGAGAAATTGTAACAAAATAGCCAATAAAATCATATTTTATAGTAAATAAGCAAGAAGCTTATTAAATATTAAAAAAGGAGAAGTTATTATGTCAGAAAATGCAAATCTTTCAAGATTATTTGGCGGTTTTGATTTTGGGTGTTTTGGAGGATGGCTATTACCATTAATAGTTATATTCTTTATATTTATGGTGGGAGACGATTTACTAGAATTTTTATTCTGTGAAGATTCAGCAATAATATGGATAATATTAATCGTTATGTTACTATTCTTCATGCAAGAAGATGACTGCTGCTGCTAACACTAATTTTAGACAATGAATTAATACTAAGAAAAACAAAAATATTATTAAATAAGACAAAAAGCTATGAAAAGGAGATTTATACTTCCAATTCATAGCTTTAAATTTTTACATAAAACTTCATTTAATTCATTTGATTTAATAGATACAATTCCACCATCTAGAACTTTTGCATCTATACCAAGTAACTTTGCGTATGCCCATAAAGTAGGGCTTCTAAGTCTTCCTTTAGAACAAGCAATGATAATTTTGAATTTTTTATTATTAGAGATTTTTAGTAAATCTGATTTTATATTTTTTATATTTTTTAACAAACCATATATTATAACTAGCTCTGCAATAATTAAATGTTTATGGAGAAAATCATATTGAACCTTATTAATAATAGGTATATTGTGTTGTAATATTTTATCAGAATTATATTGATCCTCGGTCCTTGCATCAATTGTAACTTCATCTGTAATATCATTATATTTAATTAAATATTTTTTGAAAAATATTCTCATAAATTTATCTAGTGTAAGTATATTAATCCCTCCATTAATTATTATATTTTAAGTATTTTACCATATATATAAACTATTTCATATGGAAATTTAAAGGTAATTTTAACTTTATTGAGATTATAGGGAACACTTTTATTTTTTAATCATATTATATAATAGAAGAGTTTTGCCAGTTATCATCGACAGTATTTACATAAACTAGGTAATCTCTTTTATGCTAAAGGGAGGTAATTACATGAATAGTAGTTTGACTAGAATATTTGATGGTTTGGGAGGCACAGGCTGGTGGATAATAGTCCTGTTCTTTTTATTTTTAGCTTTTCAAGAATGCTGGGCTGATATTTGCATTACAGACTGGATTCCTTTCTTAATTTTACTACTAATTGTTTGCTCTTGTAGTGCTTCTGATAATGATTGTGACTGTATGGAAAATAATATGGACTACAATTATAATTGCTAAATAAGGAGCAAAAGTAATACCTGGTTTAAGGTGGCTACTGCATGGAGATTATGTGATCTTTGGCAGTAGCTCACCTATAAATTAAAAATGTTAACAAAATGATGAAAATTTTTATTTAATACTAACGCAAAAATTATTATCACAAATAATAAGATTTGCATATTATATGTTAAGAGCGAGAGCTCAAGAAATTAAAATTAAAAAAATATATATATCAACAGGAGGTATACAACAATGTTAGACAGATTATTTGGGGATGAAGGATTCTTTGGAGCAGGAGCTTGGTGGATAATAGTATTATTCTTCTTATTCTTAGCATTTGGTGAAAGCTGGGTAGACATAGACATAATGGCTTGGATACCATTCTTAATTATACTATTAATACTTTGCAGCTGTGGAGACTGCTTCTAGACTAATCAAGTAATAAATCATAATAAGTAGGGGGACAAAATAATGTTAGATAGACTATTTGGTGGCTGTGGATGTGATGAAGGAATGTTTGGAGGATGGTGGATAATAGTACTATTCTTCTTATTCTTAGCATTTGGTGAAAGTTGGGTAGACATAGATATCTGTGCTTGGATACCATTCTTAATATTACTATTAATAACAGTTAGCTGTGGTGGCTTACTTGGTGATGAATGCTAATTTAATTCAATTCACAATTAAAGTTAAGAGATAAATAAGTAAGGATTAGCGTTAACTTATATTTATATAAGCTAGCGCTAATTTTTTATGATTGTATGAAAAAAGCATTAATACATGTTAATAAAATAGCAAAATTATTAAGATTCAGTTGTATGAAAATGTTTAAAGAAATATAATTAAAGTAAGTACATAATAATTAATTTTAACATAAAATTTTTATTAAAAAATTAGGGGGTACTTGTTTATGAACAATGATTCGTTAAAGAAAATGGGATTTGCAACTAAGGCAATTCATGCAGGAACTACAGAAAACACACCGGGAACATTAGCAACTCCAATCTATCAAACATCAACATTCTATTTTGACTCAGCTGAACAAGGTGGAAGAAGATTTGCAGGAGAAGAAGGAGGGTATATCTATTCGAGACTAGGAAACCCAACAACAAAAGTATTAGAAGATAAAATTGCAATACTAGAAGGTGGGGAAGCAGCTGCAGCCATGTCCTCAGGTATGGGGGCTATATCTTCGGCTCTTTGGACACTTTTAAAGGCGGGAGATCATGTTGTAGCATCAAAAACTTTATATGGATGTACTTTTGCATTACTTAATCATGGACTAACAAGATATGGAGTAGAAGTTGATTTTGTAGACGTTACTGATCCAGAAAATGTTAGAAAGGCAATGAGAGAAAATACAAAAGTAGTTTATCTAGAAACTCCAGCAAATCCAACTATGTTGATTACAGATATAGAAGCAGTAAGTAAGATTGCTCATGAGGTAGAAGGATGTCAAGTTATGGTTGATAACACTTTCTGTTCACCTTATTTGCAAAGACCACTTGAACTAGGAGCAGATATAGTAGTTCATTCTGCAACAAAATATATAAATGGGCATGGTGATGTTATAGCAGGCATAGTTGTGGGAAGAGAAGATTATATTACTCAAGTTAAGATGTTTGGTATAAAAGATATGACAGGAAGTGTATTAAGCCCTAATGATGCATTTTTAATGATAAGAGGTATGAAAACACTTCAAATAAGAATGGATAAACACTGTGCTAATGCTATGGCAGTTGCAAAGTTCTTAGAATCACACCCTGCAGTAGAAAAAGTTTATTATCCAGGATTGGAAAGTTTTGAAGGACATGAATTGGCAGCAAAACAAATGAGTCAGTTCGGTGGAATAATGGCATTTGAAGTAAAAGGTGGAGTAGAAGCAGGTAAGAAATTAATGAATAGTCTTCATCTATGCATATTAGCAGTAAGTTTGGGAGATGCAGAAACTCTAGTAGAGCATGCAGCCTCCATGACACACTCACCATATTCTAAGGAAGAAAGAGAAGCAGCAGGAATAAGTGATGGGCTAGTTAGAATCTCTGTTGGATTGGAAGATGTGGAAGATATTATAGGAGACTTAAAACAAGGACTAGATCAGTTATTATAAAATTTGATCTAGACAATTAATTTGATTAAAATAAATATGTTTATAAATTTAAAGTTTTGTAATTAAAAAAGCTACCCAGAGATTTTCTCTGAGTAGCTTTTTATTGTACATGAGTGTTTTAGTAAAATATTATGGGTATTTTAATATTTATGCAGATAAGAAGATGTTTATTAGTTATTTTTTTTTGCAAAATAAAAAAAATATAAGTAAAATAAAATAAGTAGAAATTTACATATTAAAATTCATCAGGAGGGTAGTTATGAGAAATATAGACATAAATAAGCTACAAGAGGAAGTCAACAGATGCCTTCTTTGTAAAAAGCCAAGATGTAAGGCAAACTGTCCAATAGAGACACCAATCCCAAAGATAATTGAACTTTATAAGGCTGGTAAGATAGAAGAAGCTGGAGAGATTTTATTTAATAATAATCCATTATCAGCAGTATGTGGAGTAATATGTCCTCACGAAAATCAGTGCTTAGGACATTGTATTAAAGGAATAAAAGATAAGCCGATAAAGTTTCATGAACTAGAAACTCATATATCTAGTGAATATTTAAAAAATGCAAAGTTTAAACAAGAGAAAAAACTAGAAGATAGAATAGCGATAGTTGGTTCAGGACCTGCAGGAATTACACTAGCATTTATTTTAGCCAAAAGAGGATACAAAATCACAATATTTGAGAAAAATTCAGAAATAGGTGGGGTACTTAGATATGGTATACCTGATTTTAGATTATCAAGGGAAGTTCTAGATAATATAGAAGAAAGGCTTTTAGACTTAGATATAAAAATCAGATATAATGCTTTAGTTGGTCCAGTTTTAACACTTGATAAATTGATGGAAGATGGATATAAGGCTATATTTATAGGAACAGGAGTGTGGAATCCAAAACCACTTAGGATAAAGGGAGAAAGCTTAGGACATGTTAATTATGCCATAAATTACTTAAAGTCACCTAAATCATTTAGATTGGGAGAAAAAGTAGTAATTATAGGAGCTGGAAATGTGGCGATGGATGCAGCAAGAACTGCAAAGTATTATGGAGCAAAAGAAGTAACTGTTGTATATAGAAAAGATTTTGAACATATGACAGCTACAAATGCAGAGATAGAAGATGCAAAAGAAGAAGGCGTAAGGTTTGAATTATTTAAGTCTCCTGTAGAAATAGTGGATGAAGGTGTTGTATTTATTGATACAAAAATGATTGAGGAAGATGGAAAAGAGAAGATGATTAATGTAGAAGGATCAGAAAAGTTAATGGAAGCTGATTCTGTGATAATAGCTGTTAGTCAAAGTCCTAAAAATAATATTGTATCAAATACAGAAAATTTGGAAACGAACAGACATGGACTGCTTGTAATAGATGATATTGGGCACACAACTAAAGAAGGAGTATTTGCTTCTGGTGACGTAGTTACAGGTGCAAGGACTGTTGTAGAAGCAGTAGCTCATGGTAAAAAAGTAGCTGATGCAATTGATGAATTTGTAAGGAAAAATAATTAAATAAATAGATAATATGGCTAGAGTGAAAATTATAAAATATTTTAACTCTAGCTATTTTTAATTGTAATAAATTTATATTTTATATGATTTGTAGACAGTGATGAGGTAATTTACCAATGTAGAAACTTAATATAAGGGAAAATTTTGTTTTTGTGCATTAAATTAGAAAATAAAGATAAAAATTACATTAAAGTAAAATTATTTGTAATATGAACAATATATAAAAATATAATGGATAAAGGAGTGAGTAATTTGACAGATGATAGAAATGTAGATGACATATTAGAAAACTTTACACAATTTTGGGGGAGATTAGCTGAAGAATTTCCACCAAAAGATTCCTATGAAATATATAGGGATAAAGCAAAATCTGCTCAAAATAAAGACGAAGCTCTTAACTTTATGCACAAATCCGTTTCAGAAGCAAAAAAGATGATTCCTAAAAATGCGCTGGAAGGAATGGACGGTGAGACATGGCTAAGTCAAAATGCCAGACCCTATATAATGATGAGAAAAGAGCTGGCAGAGATGTATGTTTACTTTAGACTAATTGATGAAGCTGTTAAAGAATATTTTGATATTTTAGATATGGATGCTTTTGACAATCTTAATATTAGAGGCAACTTAGCAAGTTTACTGCTCAATGAAAATAGATATGAAGATTTTGAAAGATTGATTAGTAACTATTGGTAAATAAATTTTAAATATATATAATAAAAATGAATGAGAACTGGTCTCTTATGGGGCTAGTTTTTTTGTGGAAAAATGCAAGATAATCAAAAATTACAATTAGGAAAAGGTTACAAAATAATTAAAAATTAATTTTTTTTAGAAAA
This sequence comes from Terrisporobacter othiniensis, assembly GCF_000808015.1. Lineage (GTDB taxonomy): Bacteria > Bacillota > Clostridia > Peptostreptococcales > Peptostreptococcaceae > Terrisporobacter > Terrisporobacter muris. The sequence continues at coordinate 28,155 of NZ_JWHR01000109.1, forward strand.
ACTGATTAGAGAATGAAAGTGTTGGAAATGCTTGGATTACATTATGGTAAATAAGTGAAAAATATTTAAAATGTAACTGATTTGTAATTTTTTTACTGTAAAACACTTTAAAAAGTTACAAAAATGTAATATAATACATATATAAAGTTACAAATGAAAACAAAGACAAAAAGAATTTTTAATTTGAAATATAGTCCTAAAAAATTAATATAGGGGGAAGATGTATGTTTAAAAAAAGTTTAAAAGCGACGGCATTTGTATCATCATTAGCAATAATGTTTGGTATGGCTAAGCCTATAAATGTGGATGCAGCAACTACTTATGTAATGGCAACAGGAAGTGTAAATGTTAGAACAGGAGCATCAACTAAATATAAATCAATAGATAAACTTAAAAAAGGTAAAGTAGTAAAAGTATTATCTTCAAGAAATGGATGGTACAAAGTACAATTATCTAGTAGTAAGACTGGATGGTCTAGTAAAAAATATTTAACAACTACAAATGCTACGGTAAAATCTAGTGTAAACGTTAGAACAGGAGCATCAAAAAAATACAAAGTCATAGATAAACTTAGTAAGGGAGAAAAGGTAAAAGTATTATCTTCTTCAGGCGATTGGCGCAAAGTACAATTTGATGGTGATGAAATTGGATGGTCTCATGAAGACTATATAAAGAAAACAAGTTCATCAAGTTCATCAGGATCATCAATGAACGTAAAGAAAAAATTAACTGTTAAAGCTTACGCATACACAGGTGGTGGATACACAGCAACAGGAACGAAAGCTAAATATGGAACATTAGCAGTAGATCCAAAGGTAATTCCTTATGGAACTAAAGTTTATATAAAAGAATTAGATAAAGTTTTCACTGCAGAAGATTGTGGTGGTGGAATAAAAGGAAATAAAGTAGATATATATATGAACTCAGAATCTGCTTGCAGAAACTGGGGAGTTAGAACAATAACATTACAAATATTAAAATAGAAAATGAAGAGTAAGGTAAATTCCTTGCTCTTTTTTATATATTAGTATAATAATTTGAAAAATAGAAGTTAAAAATAGCAACTATTTCAGATATTTAATATCTAAGATAGTTGCTATTTTAATTCGTATTATTTGCTGAGTATACTGTTATAAGTTTTAGTTATATTATATTTTAATTCATCAAGTTGAATATCTTTTGCACTACACATGCTGTTATACACATTAATAATCTCACTAGGCATGCCATAAGCACCGTTAACCCATTCTAAAGCAGTAGGACCGTCTGTTTCTGCTAGAATATGATCTAGAGGAACTAGTTTGGCAATTTCTTTGCTTTTTTGTGAAGTATTTATATCCACACTTAAAGTAAAATAAGAATTACTATCTATAAATTTATTTAAAGTATGAAAATCACCGCTATACCAGTGGATTATAGATTTTTCTAGCATATTTTCTTTATTTAAAATATCATAAACTAATTTTTCTGCGCCTTTAGTATGGATATTTAAAAATTTATCATAAGTTTTAGCTTTTTTTACAAAGTGTTTAAAAACTTCAATCTGAGGTTCAAAGGTTGATTTATCTTCTACCCAGTGAAAATCTAGACCAACTTCGCCTATGATTTTGCTACTTTTTATATAATCATCATAAATATCCAAGTTGGGAACTTTATCAGTAATTTTCCAAGGATGTATACCAAAAGTAGGTATAATATTAGAACATGACTTGGAAAACTCAAAATTCTTCTTATAACTTTCTTCATCCATAGCACAGGATATTACTTTTATATTATTTTCATTTATATCATCATAAACCTTTTGTAATTCATGGTCTTTGTAGAAATCTATATGACTGTGAAAATCTATATACATTTATAAATAACCTAAGATTTCTTTCTTAAGTTTTGCCACATTTTCCAAGTTATCTTTATTATAGACTCTATTGTCTACAAATATTTCCTTAGTAATTACAGCAGGTTTATTTGATAAAATATAAATTCTATCTGATAAAAGTATTGCTTCATCAATATCATGAGTAATAAGCAATATGGTAGATTTAATTTCTTTTTTTATATCTAGTAGCCAGTTTTGCATGGAAGATCTCGTGATAGAATCCAGTGCGCCAAAAGGTTCATCAAGGAGCATAATATCGCTGGAATTAACAAAAGTTCTCATAAAGTTAACTCTTTGTCTCATACCACCAGAAAGCTCATTTGGATATTTATTTTCGTAGCCTTCCAGACCAAAAGTAGAAAAGTAAGGCTTAACTATTTCGCGACTTTTTTTCTTTTTTTCACCTTTTAAAACTAAAGGTAAAGAAACATTGTCTATTATATTTTTGTAAGGAAGAAGAAGGTCTTTTTGGTACATATAACTGAAACGACCGTTAATATCTACCTCACCAGAGTCACATGTAGTTAAGTTGGAAAGTATGTTGAAAATAGTACTTTTACCACAACCACTAGGACCTATGATGGAAACTATTTCATCCTCATAAACATGCAAATCAATATCTTTTAAAATAAGTTTGTCTTTGTATTTTTTTGATAAATTACTAATAACAATCTTCTTATTATTAGTTTGGTAAGAATTCATTTGTATATGCATCACTTGCTTTCATATCCTTGTTTATTAATTTATATTCTTTCATGAAATCAGTGTAGTTATCCCAAACACTATCCTTCATTTCGCCCCATTTAGAAGCATCATCTATATATTTGCTTGCTAAATATTTTTGACTTTCAATAGCCAAGTCTTCGTTTATTTCAGGAGCGTGCTTTAATAATATTTTTGCACTTTCTTCAGGATTTTTAACACAATCTTCATATCCTTTGCTTGTTGCAGCTAAAAACTTTTTAGCAAGCTCTGGATTATCATTTATTATTTTATCGTTAGTTACTAAAAGAGGAGTGTAGTAGTCTAATCTCTTGTCTAAATCTTTAGTAGCTATAAAGTTAATATCTTCGCCACGAAGTTTTGCTTCCACACCTGTCCAACCTTCGAAAATATTGGCTATATCTATGTCACCTTTAGTAGCTGTGAAGAAGTCATCTTCTCCTATATCTACTATTTTAATTTTGCTAAAATCAGCATTGTTGTTAGTCATAATTGCATTTAAAGTGGCTTTTTCTGACTCTGATCCCCATCCACCATAAGTTTTGTTTTCAAAATCTTTTACAGTTTTTATATTTTTACTTGCTGGAGAAGCAAACCCAGAAGTATTATGTTGGATAATTGTTGCTATAGCTTTTATTGGAAGTGGATCTTCACTAGTTTTCGCGTAAGTAACATCTTCTTGATAACTTACACCGAAATCAGCCTTACCAGTAGCAACTATAGTAGTAGCACTACCATCAGCTGGTTGAATTATTTCAACATCTAAACCTTGTTCTTTATAGTATCCTTTATCAAGGGCAACGTATAATCCTGTATGGTTAGTATTTGGAGTCCAATCTAGAACGACAGTAACTTTTTCTAAATCTGAACTTCCTTCTTGTTTTTCAGTACCTTTGTTTGAGCAACCAGTCACTAAACCTATAGTAAGTAGTGCTGATGTCATTAATGATATGCTTTTTTTTAATTTCATCTTACTCTCCTTTGTACTTATGTTTTAATATTATTTTCTTTAAAATATTTATAATCATTACAAATATTAAACTAAATATTATTACTAATATTGTTGATGCAAATACCTTATCTAGGGCATAAGAACTTTTCGCTCTTACCATATAAACACCAAGTCCAACGCTTCCACCTAACCATTCAGCAACAGTTGCTGCAACAAATGCGTAAGTGGCAGAAATTTTTAATCCTGTAAATAAACTTTCCAAAGACATGGGAAGTTTTAGATGGATAAAAGTGCTTAATTTACTAGACTCCATAGTTTTGAATAAATTTATATAGTCTTTATCTATGTTTTCCATGCCATCCACAAAATTTATTAATATGGGGAAGAAACAAGTAGTCATTACCATGATTATTTTTGGTAGTGAATCAAATCCAAACCATATTATAAGTAGTGGAGCTATGGTTATTGTTGGTATCATTTGAGATACTAACATTATGGGATAGAAACATTTTTTTATAAATGGAACAAAGTCCATAATAGTTCCTATTAATAATGCTAACAATATGGAAAATACAAATCCTAAAACAGACTCTTTTAAAGTGATTAAAGAGTGCATTTGTAAATTGGCAAAGTCTGAGCTAAAAACCTTTATTATCTCACTTGGTGCAGGCATTATATATTTGGGGATATGGTTGCTTACAACAATAAACTGCCATATTAAAATAATACTTATAAATGTTACAAGTGGATAAATATAATTTTTAATTTTATCTGTGATTTCTAAGTTTGTCTTCAATTGTTAAGCCTCCAGCTTTTTCGTCAACCCTAGCAACTGTTATTACTCTTTCACATCCTAGTTGAAAAGGTATTTTGTGCATTACTTTTATTAAATCAAATACTTCTTCAAATTCCCCTTCAAATGTAGTACTCATAGCACCAATTTCGTACTTAAGTCCACTTTCTTTTACTTTTTCGATGCAAGCATCTACTACTTTGTACATTTCATCTTCACCTGTATAAGGTCTAAGAGGCATTACTGCCACGTCTGCTATAACCATTATTATCTCTCCTTTTTATTTAAATACCCTAAATATAAAATTCGCTTCGCCTGAGCGACGTGTCGGCGAAACACTTCATATCGCCAAAATTGAGAAGCATATCGTCAACGATATATCATCGTTACCACTTCGGATAAATCCGTTACTCAAACGAGATGCCTTCGTTACCACTTTAAGCCACTGTGTGGGCGCTATGAAATTTCAGGCAACGACCTTGCTCAAAATATACTTTTTACGTATTATATACTCATTGATATTTTTTATTTTATAAATGTAAATAAAAAATGCTATACCCGTAGGTATAGCATGCATAATCGAATTTAAAACCCTAGAATTTTTATGGGAAATAAAGTGGATGAAGCTTTCCTACGCTGGTATTATCCAGATCAGGTACAAGGGTCGGTAAAACCTCTCAGCCAATTAAGGCACCCCTAGCAATTATTTACTTTCAACTTCATTATAGTTGATTACAAAAGATTGTCAACTATGAATTTAAGTATAGATTCGGATAGTTTGATTGTCAGATGATATAAAATATACTATATATGTAATTAGGAGAATAAATACTTCAGTTAATGGAATTAAGATAAGAAAGATTTTTTAGTTAATAATAGAGATTTTATAGTTAAAGTGAAAATATTATATCTGGGGGAGGAAGGATATGAACTTTACTTCAAGTAAGAATAAATACAATTCCATAAGAAATGTTGTTTATGGAAAAAATGGAGCAGTGGCAACATCAACACCAATTGCAGCTGGGGCAGGTTTAGATATTTTGAAAAAAGGTGGAAATTCAGTAGATGCAGCCATAGCAACAGCAGCTTGCCTTACAGTAGTTGAGCCAACAGGATGTGGAATAGGTGGAGATGCTTATGCATTGGTGTGGATTGAGAAGGAGAAGAAGCTTTATGGGTTAAACTCCAGTGGATTTGCGCCACAGAGAATGAAACTGAAAGAATATGAAGGGATGACTGCCATGCCTAAGTATGGATTTGGAGCTGTAACAGTTCCAGGAATACCTGCTGCATGGGCAGAGCTTAATAGAAAATATGGCAAGTTAAGCTTGCTGGAATGTTTAAAACCTGCCATAAATTATGCAAGAGATGGATATGCTGTGGGAAAAACCGTATCTAAATTATGGCAGACAGCTTATGATGAGTACGAAGAGAACTTAGTGGGAGAAGAGTATAAGTACTGGTTTGACACCTTTGGAAAAAAAGGAAGAGCGCCAAGGGCTGGAGAGATTTTTAAGTGTGAAGAAATGGCAGCAACTCTTGAAGAAATAGGAAGAACCAATAGTGAAAGTTTCTATAGAGGAAGCTTGGCTGACAAAATAGATGAGTTCTCTAGAAAATATAATGGTTTTATTAGAAAAAGCGATTTAGAGAAGTTTTATCCTCAGTGGGTGGAACCAATTAGTACAGAATATAAAGGATATAATGTTTTTGAAATACCACCAAATGGTCATGGAATAACAGTGCTTATGACTCTTAATATATTAAAAGGTTTTGACTTGGATAATAACAGAGAAAACTTGGACAATTATCACAAAATCATAGAAAGTTTAAAACTTGCCTTTGCTGACAGTAAGTCCTATGTAACAGATATAAAGGAAATGAAAGTTAAGGTAGAAGCATTATTAAATGAAGAATATGCAAAGGAAAGAAGAAAACTGATAAGTTCAAAAGCAATTGAACCTGTTTGTGGAGATCCATATTCACCGGGAACAGTGTATTTATGTAGTGGTGACAAAGAAGGAAATATGGTTTCATACATACAAAGTAATTATACGGAATTTGGTTCAGGGCTAGTGGTTCCAGGTACAGGTATAGCTCTTCATAATAGGGGAAATAACTTTAGCTTAGATAAAAATCATGTAAATGTAGTGAAGCCTTTTAAGAAGCCGTATCATACCATTATTCCAGGATTTTTGTGTAAAAATAATGAAGCAGTGGGAGCTTTTGGAGTTATGGGAGCTTTTATGCAACCACAGGGTCAACTACAAGTACTTACTAACTTGATTGATTTTAATATGAATCCTCAAGAAGCTTTGGATGCACCTCGTTGGCAGTGGATTAAAGGTAAGGAAATTCAAGTAGAAAGTGATATAAATGAAGAAATTGTAGAAGGCCTTAGAGAAAAGGGTCACGAGATTACAGTTATGGATGATTTTACAAATATGGGTAAAGGTCAAATTATATTAAAAAATGCCGAATCTGGATCCTATGTTTGCGCTACAGAAAAAAGATGTGATGGTTATGTGGCCGCTTGGTAAAGTTTTGATGAAAAAATATATTTAATGAGCTAATATTATTTATAAAATGAAGTTTATTATGAAAGGGGAAAAAATTATGAATGAAACATTGAAAACATTAAAAGAAAGAAGAAGTATAAGAAAGTATAAAAAAGAACAAATAAGTGATGAGCAGCTGAACCTAATATTAGAAGCTGGATCTTATGCACCAACAGGAATGGGAATGCAATCTCCGATTATGGTAGTTGTGCAAGATGAAGAAACAATAAAAGAATTATCTAAGATGAATGCTGATGTTATGGGAACAGATTCAGACCCTTTCTATGGAGCGCCAACTGTTGTAGTTGTACTTGCTGATAGAGGATGCAGACCTACATATGTGGAAGATGGATCTCTTGTTATGGGGAATCTTATGAATGCAGCTCATTCAGTAGGAGTTGATTCGTGTTGGGTTCATAGAGCAAAGGAAGTATTTGCAAGTGAAAGAGGTCAGGAATTGCTTAAGAAGTGGGGAGTTGAAGGTGACTATGTGGGAATAGGTCATTGTATCTTGGGATATAGAGATTGTGAGTATCCTGAAGCTAAGGAAAGGAAAGAAAATTATATAGTTAGAGTATAGTTTATGGAGGAGTTACCTGGAGTATGGGTAACCCTTTTTTATTTGGAAAAATAAATGGGTATTCAAAATTAATTATGTGAAAAATTGGTGATTATAATGATTATAATTATAATAATTATATAAAAATTATTTTACATTATAATTAATTACGGAAATGAAAAATGATAAATGCGGAAAAAGTATGTCTAGATAATAAGGAAATTGGTGTTACCATTTAAATATACATTATGAGAGGTGGAAACAGATGAAAACAATTATTTTATTAGCTGGTTATCCAGGGACAGGCAAAACTTATATGTGTAATAAAATATTATCAAAATTTCCTTATTTCTACATTGTGTCACAAGACAAAATAAAAGAAGAAAATTTTGATAAGTATGGTTACAAGAATTTAGAAGAAAGAAATAAAATTATAGAAAAATGTAGGGATGAGTTTTATAGAATAATGGAAGAAAATATGGATAAACAAAATAATATTATTTCGGATTATCCATTTAGTGAAAAGCAAAAGAGTATAATAGAAGATTTATCAATCAAATATAAATATAAAGTAATAACTATAAGGCTCATAGCTGATTTAGAAGTTTTATATAAAAGGCAATTAGATAGAGATTTAGATGAAAGTCGTCATTTATCTCATATAATGAGTTCTTATCATAAGGGACAAATTTTAAAAGATAGAAGGAAAGCAGATTTACTAGTTTCCCATGATGAGTTTATTAATAGATGTAAAACTAGAGGATATGGTGAGTTTCAATTGGGAGATTTAATTGAAGTAGACGTAACTGATTATTCTAAGATTGATTATGATAATATTAATGAACAGATTGGTAAACTCATAGGAAAGGTGGAAGCTATATGAAAAAAGTATGCTGTATAGGGCAAAGTGTGTATGATATGACGTACCCAATTCATGAAGATGTTAGTGAAAATAGAAAATATAGAGTCACTGAAAAATTTGAATGTATGGGAGGTCCAGCAACAAATGCTGCATATCTTAATGCAAAGTGGGGAAATGAAACGTGTCTTATTTCTAGGGTAGGTAATGATTTATATGGAAAAAAAATACTGTCTGGGTTAAAAGATATAGGTGTAAATACTGAATTTGTAAAAATTTGTGGTCAAGATACTTCTGTAAGTGCAGTAATCTCAAATTTAAGTAATGGAAAAAGAACAATATTTAACTGTCCTGCAAATAAGGAAGAAATAAATTTTGAATATCCAAAAGATATAGATGTTATTTTAGTAGATGGTCATGAACTTAAGGCATCTTTAGAGATATTGAATTTATTCCCTAAAGCAAAAAGCTTAATTGATGCAGGTACATATAAACCAGAACTAAAAGAATTAATAAGTAAAGTTGATTATTTAATTTGCTCTGAAGATTTTGCAAAGCAATATACTAACTTGGAAATTGACCTTGATGATAATGATTCTATAACTACAATTTTTAAAAAATTAAAAAAATTGAATGATAAGCAGATTGTAGTAACAATGGGTGAAAGAGGCTTATTATATGAAAAAGATGGAGTAATAAATCATATGAAAGCTTTTGAGTGTAAACCTCTTGACACAACAGGAGCTGGTGATATCTTCCATGGTGCATTTGCTTACTGCTTAGCAAAGGATTATACATTAGAAGAAAGTTTGAAAATAAGTTCTATGGCATCGGCAATATCAGTAGAGACAATGGGAGGTCAGGTATCTATACCTTCGCTTGAAAAAGTAATAGAAAGAATAAAAAAGTCATAGGTGATGCGGAAATTTCCGTACAGTTGAGGAAAATGTATAGCCCTAATAAACATATAGAAATAATACAATAAGATTAGGGGGAAAGAAATTGACATTATTTAGTAATAAAAGAGTTGTTAAAATACTAGAAATTTTGATGGATAGTCAAAAGCATATAAGTGGAGAGAGAATCTCTATAGAACTTGGTGTGACATCAAGAACAGTAAGATCTGATATTAAAGAATTGAACAAATACTTAAATGACAATGGAGCAAATATTATATCTGTCACGGGAGTGGGATATAGTTTGGAAGTTGAAGATGAGAATAAATTCAATTATTTTCTAAAAGATGTAAAACTGGTTAAACAAGGAAGTAGTGAACAACTTAATATAATACCAACTTATTCAGAAGATAGAATTAATTATATTATTTCTAAGTTGCTAATGAATAGTTTAAAAGATAAAAATAAATCGATTAATCCATATAATCTATGTGACGAACTATTTATAAGTTCTTCTACATTAAAAAAGGATGTGGCGAGTATAAATACACATCTAGCCAGATTTGACTTAAAAGTAGTTATAAATCAGAGTAAGGGAATATTTATAAAGGGAAAAGAGTCAAATATCAGATATTGTATAGCAGACTATATTTTCAATAAAAGGGAAATCGTTAACCTTGAAAATATTGAATTTTACAATGAAATATTTTCGAGAACGCTATTAGAAACTACAGAAAATGTACTTTTAAATGTTTTATCTGAATACAATGTACATCTTACTGATATTTCATTTAAAAACCTGTTAGTTCATGTGTTGATTATGATTAAAAGATATAAGTATAATCAAGCAGTGTTATTTGATAGTACTAGTATAGAGTTTTTAAAGAACACAAAGGACTACTTGATTGCAAAAGATATAGTTGAAAAAATTGGAGAAGCAGTAAAGGTAGATTTTAGTGATGAGATATATTACTTAACTCAACACTTAGTATCGAGTAAAAAATTCTCAAATCAAGATGATAGTATTTATTTTGAATATAAGGGTGTAATAGATAAAATACTTGAAGCTATAAAATCTCAGATAGGAGTAAATTTATTAGAAGATCTACAATTAGTTAATGGACTGGCAGTTCATTTAAATGTAGCGCTTAATAGAATGAAGTTTAATATGAATATTAGAAATGATTTCTTAGATTCTATAAAAAATTCATATCCATTTGCTTTTGAGTTAGGAATAATAGCGTCGAATGTTATAAGAAAAGAGTATAATGTTTCAGTTAATGAAAATGAAATTGGTCTTTTAGCAATACACTTCGGGGCTGCGCTTGAAAGGATAGGCATTAATAGTAAAAAATCTGTTAAAAATGTTACCATTGTTTGTGGGTTTGGTATAGCAACAGCAATGTTAATAAAAGAGAAAATACTAAGATTCTTTGATAATAGAGTTAATATCTTAAATATAAGTTCGTTACATGATTTTGATAAAACAATGCTTGATAATTCTGATGTGGTAATAACAACAGTACCAATTACGAAATTCCAATCTAGTAAAATTATAGAGGTACCTTTAAACCTTGGGTTTAAACACTTACAAAGGATAGAAGATATTATGCTAGGGGAAGAAAAAATAGCAATGGATTATAAGGAAATTTTAAAAGAAGATTTATTTTTTAGAAAGTTAAAAGCTAGTAGTAAAGATGAAGTATTAGAAATTTTAACTAATAGGATGATAGATCTAGGGTATATGGATGAGAATGCAAAAGAATCTGTGTATTCTAGGGAAAGAATGTCTACAACAGAATTGGGAAATTTAGTTGCTTTACCCCATATTTTAGAATTAAATGGAAATAATGCTTCGGTTAGTGTAGCAGTATTGGATAAGCCTGTAATTTGGGATAAAGAGAAAGTTCAAATAGTTTTACTTCTCAACATTTCAAAAGAATTTATTAATGAGTGGGAACAAATATTTAAGAATTTATACAATTATCTTATTGTAAAATCAGGAGTTAACAAGCTTATAAAAGGAATAAGTTACAGTGAGTTTATTAATGATTTGATAGAAAATAATGCTGTTAACAGTGCAATTTAATAATAAACACTGTTTGAATTTCATGATAAGAGGGGAAATTTAGATGTTTCAAATAGAATTTAATGAAAAAAATGTAAAGTTAAATATTAAAGCAGATGGATGGGAAGATGCAGTAAGGCAAGGAGCTCAAATACTTGTTGACAATGGACAAGTAGAGCCACGATATGTGGATGAAATTATAAAAGCTATAAAAAAATTTGGACCATATATTGTAATTTCAGATGGATTAGCTATACCTCATACGAGACCAGAAAATGGGGCAATCGATATCGGTTTTTCATTAATAACATTAGAAGAGCCAGTAAAGTTTGATGAAGAAACAAGCCCAGTAAATGTTATGATTTGCTTTTCTGCAGTAAACGGAAATAGCCACTTAGAAATATTAAGAATGATTGTTAACTTTGTTGAAGAAGGAAAAATAGAAAAAATTGCAAAGTTACAAAATATAAGCGAATTACTAGAATTAACAAAATAATTAACTAGTTTTTCATAGATATAATACTTTAATTAATAGGAGGAGTTTTAATATGTTAAATATTTTAATGGTTTGTGGAGCAGGTTTAGGAAGTAGTTTTGCGTGTCAAATGAGTGTGGAAACTGTATTACAAGATTTAGGTGTAGAAGCTAAATTAGATCACTGTGATATATCAAGTGCAGCTGGGATGAGAGCGGATATTATAATATCTGGTAAAAATTTTGAATCACAATTCAAGCAATATAGTATAGATGCAGAAAAAATATTTTTAAATAAATTAATAGATAAAACAGAAATAAAAGAAAAGTTAGTACCAGTTTTAAGAAAATTTAATGTGGAAGTATAAATTACAGCATAGGGGGAAAATGATATGCAAGCACTAAATTTTATTATAAATAATATATTAACGCAAGCAGCCGTAACAATTGGATTAATAGCAATGTTAGGATTGCTTTTACAAAAGAAACCTTTTGGACAAGTTGTTTCAGGAACAATGAAGACTATGTTAGGATTCATGGTCTTAAGTGCAGGTTCAGGAATAATCGTTGAGTCGTTAACTTACTTTGGGGAAATATTCACAGCAGGATTTGGAATGAAAGGTCTAGTACCTTCCATAGAAGCAATCAATGGTCAAGCAATGAGTGACTTAGGATTAGGTAGTGAGATAGCATTAACATTAGCTGCAATATTTATATTCAATATACTTATAGCTAGATTTACTAAGTGGAAATATATATTCTTAACAGGTCAAGCTTTATTATGGATGGCAACTATATGTGGTGTGTTTGGTTATTATGTAGGACTTAGAGGACCAGCTTTAGTATTAGTAGGTGGTTTGGTTGGGGGTATATTTGCAGTAGCGATGCCAGCAATAGCACAACCTTGGATTAGAAAAATAACTGGTGATGAAAATGATAATATAGCATTAGGCCACTTCTGTACTATAGGTTATGTATTTACAGCATGGGTATCTAAATTAGTTGGTGATTCTTCAAAATCAACAGAAGATATGAAATTACCAAAAGCATTTGAATTTTTACAGGATACTTACCTTTCTGTAATGGTAGTAATGGTTCCATTATATGTAGTAACAGCTTTATTTGCAGGGCCAGAATTTTGTGGGAAATTCAGTGGATCAACTAACTATGTAGTACATGCATTTTTACAAGCAATGCAATTTGTAGTTGGTATATATGTATTAATGTCAGGGGTTCGTTTATTACTTGCTGAGATAGTTCCAGCATTTAGAGGTATAGCAATGAAGTTAGTTCCAGATGCAATACCAGCTCTAGACTGTCCAGTATTATTCCCATATGCTCCAAATGCAGTTATATTAGGATTTATAAGTACTACTATAGGTTCTATATTAGGTATGTTCCTATTCCCAATGTTTGGGTTACCAATGATATTACCGGGTATGTTAACTAACTTCTTTGCAGGAGGTTGTGCAGGTATATTTGGTAATGCAGCAGGTGGTAGAAGAGGTTGTATTATATCAGGTATAGCACATGGTTTATTTATAACACTATTACCAGCAATACTTGCACCGATGTTAGGTGATATAGGGTTTATAAATACTACGTGTACAGATGTTGATACAATAGCAGCAGGATTATTCTATGGTTGGTTATTAAAACCATTATTTTCAATATTTATGTAGGTGATATGAATGGGTTGGTTTAGTAGAAAAAAAGAGAAAAAGGCTTCTGAGGTGAATGTTAAAGCAGAGGCATTAAATATAGATGAATTAAGAGAAAATGCAGAAAAATTAAAAGTAGGATTACAAAATAGTGAAGGAAATGAAAGAGTAAATATTCTTAATGAAATAGGTGATATTTATTATAAAATTTCTGACTATGATGAAGCTGCCAAATATTATGAAGAAAGTTTAAGTTTACATAAAGCTATAGGTAAGGCATATACAAATCTTCTTAACATTTATAATGCAAAAAGAAAAGAAGCGGCAGTAAACAAGGATGATGATCAAATACAATATTATTTAGTAAAAATAGATGAAATGATGAAAATCTCGAAAGATGTTGTCAGAGGTAATGTATAAGGGGGATAGAATTATGTATAAAAATTTAACAGATTTATTTAAACAAAATGAAGGTAAAGGAGCAATAGGAGCATTTAACTTACATTGTTTTGAAATGCTTCCATCAATGGTAAAAGCAGCTGAAGAAATAAATGTTCCTATAATAATACAAACATCACTAGGTACAGCTGAGTATATAGGATTTGAAACTTTAATAGCAGCAGTTAAATCTTTAGCAGAAAGATCTAGCATAGATGTGTGCTTACATATGGATCACTGTAAAGATATAGATGCTATAAAAAGAGCGATTGATTGTGGATATACATCAGTAATGTATGATGGATCATCACTTCCAATTGATGAAAATATAAAAAATACTAAAGAAGTTGTTGAATATGCTCATGCAAGAAATGTATCAGTAGAAGGTGAAGTAGGGTCTATTGGTGGAGCAGAAGAAGGTGTAGTGGTAGCACAAAGTGATGCAGCTTATACAAAGCTAGAAGATGCTTGTAAATTTGTAGAAAGTACAGGAGTAGATGCTTTAGCAGTAGCAATAGGGACTACTCATGGACAATATAAGTCAAAAGCAAAAATAAACTTTGAATTAATGCATGAATTAAGAGATAATCTAAAAGGAGTTGGATTAGTACTACATGGTGGAACAGGAGTATCTGATGAAGATATGAAGCGTTGTGCATCAGATGGAATGAAAAAAATAAATGTAGGAACTGAGCTAAACAAGTCTTATATAGAAGAAGTAAACAAAACATTCCCAGATGCAACACCTTTAACATCTTTAAGAGGATTATTAGGTCCAGCAAATGATAGAATTAAAGATATAATTATAGATAAAGCTTCATTATTTAAAGTAGAAAAAGAATTAGCTTTATAAGATTGTTAAAAAAGGCTTCACATAACATTTAAGAGGAAATGTTATGTGAAGCCTTTTGATACTTAAATTATATATGAGTTATGATTGAGTAAAAAGTAAATAGATATACAGTTATTAATGTAAAAATTTTTAATTAAACAATGCTTTTAGAGAGATTTTTTTTTATTTAAAATTTCATATTTGTCATAAAAGTTAAAAATGATATACTTAGATAAATAATAACTTACAACAAAATTTGGGGGACATTATGAAAAAAATTTCCATAATATCAATGAGTGAAGATACTGGACAAAGCATAAAACAACAATTAGAAACAATATTTGCAAAAGAGTTTTATATAGAGTGCTTAAATTTGATTAATTATAAAGAAAAATACTTGGAATGTGATTTATTAATTTTCTCTAGCGAGGAAGTTAAGGATATTTGTAATTGTATTATTGACGAAAATATAAACTACATAGTATCAAAAAGAGTAATAAAACACGAATATATTGATGAGATACTAAATATCCCTAGAGGTACAGAAGTACTTTTAGTAAATGATGCAAGAAGTTCTTGTGAAGAAGTAGTTACACAGTTAAGGAGCCAGGGGCTTAATCATATAAAATACAATCAATATTACCCAGGAATTGAGTCTTATAAAACAGCGGATATTGCAATAACACCTGGAGAAGCTCACTTAGTGCCAAAAGAAATCTCAAGTGTGATAGATATAAAATCAAGACATTTAGACGTATCTACTTTAATAGAGATCTTAATCAAATTAAATTGTATGGATAAATACGGAAGCATAGTATCTTCTTATTTTTATAGAGATATGATAAATGTATCTATAAAATATATCAAAAAGTCTCAAGAATCAACTAGATTAAAAGACTTACTTACTAATTTGTTAGATAATCAAAAGAACGGAATTATTTATACAAATATAAATAACAAGGTTATTGTTCTAAATGAAGAATCGTTAAGATTGCTATGCGTAAACAAAGAGAACATATTATCAAAAGATATTTATGAAATTTTTCCTGATTTAAAGGATGATATTATCAATATAAATAACAAGAAAATTTTAGTTTCAAAAGAAAAGATACAAGATAATAATATTTATACAGGTAATATGATTATTTTAAATGAAGTGAAACATATTCATAAAATTGATGAGGAAGTAAGAAGAAGAGAAAAAATAAAAGAAAATCAAGCCAAGTATACTTTTGATGACATGGTAGGAAATTGCAGTTCTATAGTGAAAAATGTTAAATTGGCTAAAAAAGTAGCAAAAACAAACTCAACTGTACTGATCCAAGGAGAAACAGGTACAGGGAAAGAGGTATTAGCTCAAGCTATACACAATGAGTCTGAAAGAAAAGATTATCCTTTTGTAGCCATAAATTTTGCTGCAATACCAGAAAACCTAATAGAAAGTGAACTTTTTGGGTATGAAGATGGAGCTTTTACAGGAGCGAGAAAAGGTGGAAAAGAAGGGTTATTTAAAAAAGCTCATAAAGGTACTATATTTTTAGATGAAATAGGTGATGCATCTTTATACTTACAATCTAGATTACTTAGAGTACTTCAAGAAAGGGAAATTACACCTGTCGGTAGTACAGAAAATATTCCTATTGATATTAGAGTAATTGCAGCTACAAACAAAGAGCTGCTACAAGAAGTAAAGCTTAAGAATTTTAGAGAAGATTTATATTATAGATTAAATGTTATGCCAATGTATTCTATTCCACTGAGAGAAAGAAAGACAGATATTAAGCTATTACTACAATACTATTTATTTAAAATTACAAAAGTTGAAAATATAGAAGAATTTTTTACGAAAGAAGCTATTGAAATGTTGATTAGCTATAATTGGCCGGGAAATATAAGAGAACTTGTCAATGTTGTAGAGTATGTATCAACTATAAAAGAAAGTGGAATAAAAATAGATATTACATATTTACCTAAATATATAATTGAAAATTGTAAATCATCTAATTTATTGATTGAAAAAGAACATCATAAATCACTAAATGAATCAGAAATTTGGGTATTAAAGAAGATTTATAAATACGAAGGGATTGGTAGGAGAACATTATCACTGTTGGCAAAAGAAGAAGATGTTCATTTGACAGAAGGAAAAATAAGAACAATAATGGCCAAATTAAAAAAAGAAGGATATATAGAAATTCATAAGGGATTAAAAGGAACGAAAATATTGGAAAAGGGGCTAGAAATCATATAAAAGGGATGAAAAATGGCTATAAATGGGGTTGAAAAGGGATGAAAATTTATTTATTTATCCCTTTTTCTTTTTTTGATAAAAATTAAGCTTGTTTAATATTAAAGCAATAAAATGAGTTTATCCTTAAATAAAAATTCAGAAAATTCTATATGCCTTATGTTTTAAAGTATAAAAATATTTTTGTGGGAAAATTAAGTTTTGGCATGGTAATTGCTTAATATTTAAAATAACAAATTTAAGTTTCCGTGTACTATTGTTTTAAATAAGATTTATAAGTCATTATATGAGGAAATTTAACTAAATTTTAAATATTTATGGGGATGGTGAAGTTAATTATGAAAGAAGTACAAAGAAAAAAGCCTACTTTGGCACAATCATTAACACCAATAGTTTTTATGGTTGTTGCTCTAGCTTTAGGTTATGGAGTTTTAGGTATAAAAGCAGAGCCTATAATAATATGTTCAGCATTTATAGCAGGAATAATTGCTCTTAAATTGGGATATAAATGGGATGATATGCAAAATGCTATAGTAGAAAAAATAGCTAGTGCACTTCCAGCTACATTAATTTTATGGAGTGTTGGATTATTAATAGGAGCATTAATGTTCTCAGGAGCAGTTCCAATGATTATATACTATGGTGTTCAAATGATAAATCCTAAGTTTATATTAGTTACAGCGTTTTTATCATCAGCAATACTTGCAATAGTTACAGGGACATCGTGGGGTGCAGCAGGTACTATAGGTGTGGCAATGATGGGAATTGCAGGAGGATTAGGAATATCATTACCAGCAACAGCAGGTGCTGTAGTTTCTGGGGCATTCTTTGGAGATAAATTGTCACCACTTTCAGATACAACTAACTTAGCACCAATGGCAGCAGGCAGTGAGTTATACGAACATATAAAACACATGCTTTATACAACTGTACCAGCATCATTATTAGCAATGGTTGTATATTTATTTGTCGGATTTAGTGCGTCAGGTGATTTAGTAAGACCAGAATCAGTTCAATTAATGATGGACCAGTTAGACACAATGTTTAACTTTAATATAGTATTACTTTTACCATTTGTATTAGTAATTTTAGGCTCAGTAAAAAAATGGCCTACAATACCTACAATGCTAGGAACAAGTTTATTAACTGTAGTTTTAGGAGCTGCAGTTCAAGGATTTAATATAGTAGATGGATTTACATCTTTAATATCAGGCTTTGATATAACAATGACTGGATTTACAGGAACTCCTACAGAAGAAGTAATTAAACTTATAAACAGAGGTGGAGTTGCATCAGTAACAAGTACTACAGTTCTTATATTCTGTGCTATGGGATTTGCAGGTATAGTAAGTGTTTCAGGTATGTTAGATGTGGTTTTAGATTTATTAATGTCAAAAGTAAAATCAACTGCAGGAATAATAATATCTACAATCGTATCATGTTTCACAGTTGCATTCGTAACAGGAAGTTCATATTTATCAATACTTGTACCAGGGGAGTTATTTAAAGATGTTTACCCTAAGAAAAACTTACATCCTAAAAACTTATCTAGAACTCTAGAAGATTCAGGAACAGTTTTAGTTCCATTAATACCATGGTCAGCAGCAGGGGCATATATGACAGCAACGCTGGGAGTAGATACACTACAATATTTACCATGGGCAATACTTAACTATTCAGGAATAGTATTTGCAGTTATATTTGCTATTACAGGATTTGGTATAGCTAAATTAGATAAAAATGAAACTAAAGACGATAAGAATGTTGTTTAAATAAGGAGTATAAGATTTATGATATTAATAAAAAATGTGGAAGTATATTCACCAGAGTATAAGGGAAAAAAAGACGTTTTTGTAAGTGGTGGAAAAATCTCTTTAATAGAAGATAATATAAATTTTGAAAATGAAAAAATAAAGATAATAGATGGTAGTGGTAAAAAACTTACACCAGGTTTTATAGATCAACATGTTCATATAACTGGTGGAGGTGGTGAAGGAAGTTTTAAAACTAGAGCACCAGAAATAACTTTAAGCAAATTAACTACTGCTGGAATAACAACTGTTGTTGGACTTTTGGGGACAGATGGAACTACTAGAAGTGTGGAAAACTTAGTATCAAAAGCAAAAGCTTTGAAGGAAGAAGGAATAACAGTTTTTGCTCACACAGGTTCTTATGAGTATCCTTCTGTAACAGTTACAGGTTCTATAAAAAAAGATATATGTTTTATAGATGAAATAATAGGTGTAAAATTGGCACTTTCAGACCATAGAGCACCAAATGTAAGTAATTTAGAATTACAAAGAGTGGCTTCTGATGCTAGAGTTGCAGGGATGTTAAGTGGAAAACCAGGTATAGTAGTACTTCATATGGGAGATGGGAAAAAAGGCCTTCAACCAGTTAGAGAAATTTTAGAAGAAACAGAAATACCAATGAAGTCAATAAGACCTACTCATGTTAATAGGAGAGAAGAGTTGTTAAAAGAAGCTTTTGATTATGCAAAATCAGGAGGAAAGATTGATTTAACTTGTGGTATAAAGGAGCAGTTCACACCAGGAAGATGTATAAAAAGAGCTTTAGAAGAAAATGTACCTAGTGAAAATATAACAATAAGTTCTGATGGATATGGCAGCTGGTCAAAATATGATGAAGCAGGAAATCTTGTGAAGATGGGTGTTTCTAGTGTGTCTAGCTTACATAATGAGTTTAAACAAATGGTAAATGAGTTAGATTTTACTGTGGAAGACGCTCTTGTTTATTTAACTTCTAACGTGGCAAAAGGGTTAGAAGTTTACCCTAGAAAAGGATGCGTGGCAGAAGGTTCTGATGCAGACTTATTATTGTTAGATGAGAATTTGGATATAGACACTGTTATTGCTAATGGGAAGGTTATGATTGAGAATAAGGAAATATTAGTTTACGGCTCTTATGAGCAAATGTAACTATGTGGGAAAGAGAATCTTTAGATTCTCTTTTTTAATGTTAAAAAATAACACTTTGTTAATTGTTTTTCTATGATAAAATAAATTATCATAATTAGAATATGAATGATAGGAGAGACAACATGAAATCAAGATTTGAAGGAGGGCTTCTAGGACTTATAGGAGTCAATATATTAGCATGGGCGGTAACATTCTTTACATTTGGAATAGCTACACCTTGGGCTATGTGTATAAAATACAGATGGGAAGCTAAACACACAGTAATTGAAGGAAGAAGACTTAAATTTATAGGTAGTGGAGGAAGTTTATTTTTACACTATATTAAATGGTTAATACTGACTTTTATTACGTTGGGCATATATGGATTTTGGCTTTATATAAAAATGTTACAGTGGAAGACGGAGAATACTGTGTTTGCTGATTAATATGTATAAATCATAAATATGTTAATATATGATGAGAAGGCTGTAGTCTAAGTAATTTAACTTAGGACTACAGTTTTTTATGGGGATTTTTATAGGGCAGTGAGTAACATTTTTGTTATGCACTTTTTAGGGGGAAATTTCCAATCTCACATCGACATGAATCGACATATAAAATTATTTTTTTATGATATATTTTGTATAGCGATAAATTATAATCTTAGGAGGAATTATGATAAAAAAATATTTAAGATTAATCCCAGTCTTAATAGTTGGGATAGCAGGAATAATATTTACACCAGTTTCAACATCTGATTTAGATGATTATAAGAAGAAGCAAATTGAATATAATGAAAAGAAAAGAAATCACGAAGACTTTGTTCAAATGAGTGAAGAGTATAAAGAGGATTATAGCGATTTAGCTATGAGATATGAGCAAACTCAAAATGAGTATAAATTATATAAGGAAAAATATAACAGTAATGCAGATTTAAATAAGGAACTGAATAAGCTTTTAAGTAAAAGAGATAACTATTTAAATCTTATAGAAGAATATTCATCTCAGCTAGATAATTTATAGGGGGAAGAAAGTTGAGAATTTCAGAAAAAATTAATAATAAAACAATTTTAGCTGGTATAGCAGTTGTAGTAATTGGACTTTTTATACTAAGCCCAAATAATTCTATTATTACAAGAAAAAAGCTAAAAGAGTATGAAGGTTTAGATAAAAAAATCCAAGAATTAGATGAAGAAAGTTCAAAATACTATAGTGATAATAAGGATGAAATATCTAAATATTTGGATTTAAGAGTGAAATATGAAGATTTGGAACAGTCTTTTTATGAATATAAAGAAAAATATCCAGATGACCTGGCAGATGATATAGAGAAAGCAAAAGAGGAAGTTAACGAGTATTATGCAAAGGCAATAAAACTGGAACATGAACTTAAAGAAGCTAAGGCTAAAAAACAAGAGAGTCAAATAGCAAGTTCTAACTCTTCTACTGGATCATATTCAAATGGGGGAAGCAGTAGTCAAAGTAGCTCTAGTCATGGACAAGGTCACAACGATAGTAGTTCCAATAAACATATAGGAAAAAGTGTTTATGTTTCCAATGGAAATAGCTATTATCATGCCATATCAAACTGCAAGTACTTGGAAGGTGCGAGAACTTATGTTGTTACGTTGACATCAAGTATGAGAAAGTATGAATGTAACTGCTGGACAAATCCAGTTGTTTATAAAAAGCCGTCTTCGAGTAGTTCTTCTGGTGGAAGTTCTAACTCAGGTGGTAGAACGGTATACATAGCTAGTGGTAATAGTTATTATCATAAGAGTTCTAGTTGTAAGTTTTTGAGAGGGGCAAGTGTGAAGGCTGTTGGCATTAATAATGTTGGTGGTAAGCATGCTTGTAATTGCGTGAAGTATTAGAGAAGGAAGGTAAAATAATCAATTTCTTTACTTTCATTAATTTTATTTCTGTGCTTATGTATATAGGCACAGAATTTTTATTGTTTATACTTATTACATATATGATTTAGTAAGATTTTAGCGTTATTTTTGTGCATTCTGTGTCTATCTCTTAATTTTTTGAGAAATGAGCATAGGATAGTATTATAAAAAGTATGAATGTAACTGTTGGAATTAATAACGTTTTTAATGAGGTGCTTTATTTAAATGTATAAATTATTAGATAAAAATGGGAAAGAGTATTTATCAGAAGAACCAGGTACTATTGGTGGACATAGAAAGTTGAAGATTTATGGAAAGCTGGATTGTTCTTCAGCGCAAAGATATATAGCTAAAGGGCAATATGTTCAGTATAGAGTGTTCTTTAAAGATGAGGATACAGCTATTGCTGCAGGGTATAGACCTTGTGGAGTATGCATGAAGGAAGAGTATAAGAAGTGGAAAGAGAAAAGAGAAAGATAGCTTAGGGGGAGAGAGTTTATGAGGCAAACATGGCAGTTTTCAGCTATTCCATGTATAGAGGAATCTACATTTAATAAAATTTTAGAAAGATTCTACAACTTTGGAATATCTGGATTAGTAAGAGAAAATATACAAAACTCATTGGATGGAAAATTAAAAGGATCTGATGAACCTGTTATAGTTACTATAAAAACAGGAAGTGTAAGCAAAAACGATATACCAGGATTGGATGAGATAAAAGAAAGAATAAAATCTTTAAAAGGTCAAAATAGTTATACAAAAGAAACTATAGAACACATGAAAAATAAAATGGATGATGAAATCGTTAACTATATATATTTTGAAGATTTCAATACAAAAGGCCTTACAGGTGCAAACAGAGGATAAAGTAATAATCAAAAAGATACTTGGAGCATATATGCATATAACAAAGGTGTACATACAGAAGAAGAGGACGAAAGTGTAGAAAAGTCCAGAGGTGGATCTCATGGTATAGGAAAGATTGCTTCAAATGCGGCATCTGACTTATAATATGATGTATTTTGCTAACTGTGATGCTGATGGCAACAAGCATTTGGGAGGAACAGTTCAGCTAATAGAACATAAGTATAAAAATCACCACTACAGATCAACAGGATACTTTACTGATGTTAAAAAAATTGGGGACAATAAAACGAAATTTTTACCATTTGAAAATAAATTCAATGAAGCTATATTGAAAAATAAAATAGTATAGATATAATTAAGAATAGAAAGAAAAGTAATAGGGGGGAAAAATAATATGAGTAGAAAACCAAACACTGTTGGAGGAGGAGCGCAAACAAATAAAAATGGGCTTCATTTTGAACGAACAACATCACTAAATGATGCATTAATAAACCAAGGATACAAAATCAGTAATTACAAGATAACAAAAGATGGTCAATATATAGGCATGTCTATGGATAAACACAAATTATATAGTGAATTTTTAAATCCAAGGGGAGTCGATTACACAAAAATAATATCAAGAAAATTATTACCAGATGAGGCATTATACAACGATAGCAATAAGACACTTTATATAATAGAAAAGAAATTTCAACAAGGAAATGGTTCTGTAGATGAAAAGCTTCAAACGTGTGATTTTAAAAAGAAACAGTATAAAAAATTAGTATTAAGTTTAAATCTAAAAGTAGAATATATATATGTTTTATGTGATTGGTTTGCTCAAGCTAAATATAGAGATGTGTTTGATTATATAAAAGATTCAGGTTGCCATTACTATTTTAATGAAATACCATTGTCATTATTAGGAATCTAAAATAAAAATAAAATAATAATTATCAAATACAAAAAAATTGTCAAAACTCCATATAAAAGGAGGTAGATACCATCAACAACAATATCGAAACCACGACAATATGGAGTTTCCCAGACAGAGGTAACTGGCTAACGCATAAAGGAGACTATCCAGGAAACTGGAGTCCACATATACCAAAAAACATAATCCTAAGATATTCAAAAGAAAAAGACAAAGTACTAGACCAATTTATAGGAAGTGGAACTACATTAATAGAAACAAACAGACTAAATCGCATAGGAATAGGCAGCGATATAAACATAGAAGCACTAAAATTATGCCAAATAAGAGTACCTCAAAACAACAAAACATACATACGAAAACAAGATGCAAGATATCTAAAACTAATAAAGGATAACACTATAGACCTAATATGTACACATCCACCTTATGCAAACATAGTAAAATATAGCGATTCAATAAAAGAAGACATATCACTACTAGATTTTGAATCATATTACGAATCAATGAAATTTGTAGCCCAAAGTTGTTACAGAGTACTAAAACCACAAAAACATTGTGCAATATTAATAGGAGATACTAGAAAAAATGGACTAATAGAACCACTAGGATTTAATGTAATGAACATATTTTTAAAAGAAGGCTTTAAACTAAAAGAAATAATAATTAAAGAACAACATAATTGCAAATGTACAGATAAATGGAAAGAACTAAGCAAACAAAGAAACTTCTTATTAATAGCACATGAATATCTATTCATATTTAAAAAGGATTAAACATCTTAATGTTCTAATAAATAACATTAGGATGTTTAATCCTTTTTTGGTACAATATCTTTATAACATACTTTATGTAGAATATTGGGGGAAAAATGAAAAAACTAAATTATTATAATGACAAAAACCTAAAAACTGAGGAACAAGTATTTAATTACCTAATAGAAACACTAATTGACAGTATCTACACATGGGATTACTTTACTGATTTTAAAAAATCCATGGAAAATGCAAATTCATTTGATAAAGAATTAAGAGCACTAGATACATTATTAGGGTTAAATAAAAAAGAGCTAAGGCAAGAATTAATAAAAATTATAAATGAAAATGTAAAAGTAAAAAAAGCTTTATTATTACTAGTAGCATTAAGACCCGTAAAATTAAAAGAAGTAGCAGTTATCGATAACTTTGAAACGTTAGAAAGCACTTATAAACATGAATTATTTACTAAAAGGGGCTCTTTAACAAAAGAAGATGAAGAACAAATAATATTATTCTTTGAACAAACAGGATTAGAAGAATTCTTTATAAATAAAGAAGTTTCATCATTATTAGATTATTGTAAAGGTGTAGAAGTCGGCCTAGATAGTAATGCTAGAAAAAATAGAAGCGGGCAAACTATGGAATCAATATGTGAAAGATTTGTAAAAGAATATTGTGAGCAAAATGGATTTGAATATATAGATCAAGCAACAAGTAAAAAAATAAAAGATATATTTGGTGTAGACTTAAAAATGGATAAAATAGATAGAAGAATTGATTTTGCTATAAAGACTAATCAAAATTTATATCTAATAGAAGTAAATTACTATAGTGGTGGAGGTTCAAAACTAAAAGCTACAGCAGGAGAATATAAAGATCTTAGTGATTTGTTAAAAGGACAAGGATATGAATTTATATGGCTTACAGATGGTAAAGGATGGAATACAGCTAAATCACCATTAAAGGAAACATTTGAACACGACGATTATATATTAAATCTAAGTATGATAAAAGACGGAGTTTTAGAAGAAATAGTTAAATAGTAGATAAAAGATTGACATTATAGTCAATCTTTTTTATTGTAGAATAGACTAATAAATAGACGTTTTATGACTAAAAATTATTATAATACAAAAAATATTTAAAAAGGAGGTAAATATCATGAGCATATATTATGAAGAGGATACAGTAAAACTTTATAAGGGCGATTGTATAAATATACTAGATGAAATTGAAGAAAAATCTATAGATATGATATTTGCCGATCCTCCATATTTTTTATCTAATGGAGGAATAACTTGTAAATCAGGTAAGATGGAAAAGGTAGATAAAGGACAATGGGACAAAGTAAATACATTTGAAGAAAAATATAAGTTTAATCAGGAATGGATTAGTAAATGTAAAAGAGTTCTAAAAGACAATGGAACTATGTGGATATCAGGAACAATACATAATATCTATGTAGTTGGATTTGTATTAGAGGAACTAGGATTTAAAATATTAAATAATATTACTTGGCAGAAAACTAATCCGCCACCAAATATGTGTTGTAGATATTTTACACATTCAACAGAAACAATACTATGGGTAAGAAAAGAATGTAAAAATAATTCGCATTTCTACAATTATAAATTAATGAAAGAATTAAATGATAACAAACAAATGAAGGATGTGTGGACATCACCAGCTATATCAAGAAAAGAAAAGATATACGGTAATCATCCAACGCAAAAGCCGGAATGGCTTCTAGAAAGAATAATACTTGCTAGCACAGAGCAAAATAGTATGATATTAGATCCATTCAATGGTAGTGGCACTACAGGAACTATAAGTAAAAAATTAGGAAGAAATTATATAGGAATAGAAATAGAAGAAGATTATTTACAAATAACAAAATCACGTTTGAGAGAATTAGATATAATGCAAATGTCATTTGAAAATAACTTACTAGATTTAATTGACGAACAAAGTAATGAGACAACGAATGGAAAGGATGAAGAAACATATATGCCAGAAGTCGGGAAAATGAAACCATTCATAAAATGGGCAGGTGGAAAAACTGAACTTTTACCAGTTTTAGAAGAAGAACTACCAAAAGAAATTAGAGAGAAAAAAGAAATTGATACATATATAGAGCCATTTGTAGGAGCAGGTGCAGTATTTATATATTTATCATCAAATTATAAATTTAAAAAAATAATAATTAATGATATTAACTATAAGTTAATAAATGTTTATGAATCAATAAAAAATAATTGTGAAGAACTTATAGTGGACTTAGAAGAACTAAGACGAGAATATTTAGAATATGAAGAAGATGAAGATAAAAAAGAAATGTACCTAAGAATTAGGGATGAATTTAATGATTGGAAGAGCGTAAATAAAATTAAACAAGCTGCTAATTTTATATTTATTAATAAAACATGTTTTAACGGATTATACAGAGAAAATAAAAGTGGAGGATATAATGTTCCTTGGGGGCAACATAAAAATCCGTCTATATATGATGAAGAACAAATTACTAATATGTCAAAAATTTTAAATTCTAAAGATGAAGAAGGTAATGATAAAGTAATTATATGTTGTGGAGAATATAAAGAGTTAGAAAAGTATGTGGATGAAAATACATTAATTTATATGGATCCTCCTTATAGACCTATAACTAAAAGTGGCTTTACTTCTTATAATAAAAGTGGATTTAATGATGATGCACAGATTGAACTGGCTAAATTTTATGAGGAATTAAGTGATAAAGGTGCTAAGGTTATGCTTAGTAATTCTGATCCTAAAAATTATATAGATGATGATGAGTTCTTTGATGAGTTATATGGAAAGTTTAAAGTTAAGAGGGTTAGCGTTAGTAGGATGATAAACTCTAAAGGTACGGGAAGAGGAAAAGTCAAGGAAATATTAGTGACTAATTATTAGTATGAATATTTTTATACTAAATTAAGGGTATAGGAAAATAAAGAATAAAGGAGTATTTATATTATGAGCTCTAATAAAAAAGATAGAAGGATATTATATTAAGTTAAAATATACTTAAAGTTGTTGGATATTGTTATTAAATCTAAATCACAGTTAAAATCTAATATTTATTAATAATATAATATGATATAATTATAATAATATGTAGATTAAAGGGGGAAGGTAATGGCTAATATAAATGATTTTAAGATTGTTAATATGAAAAGTTTGAGAATGTTTGACTATCTTGGTATTGATACAAATAAAGATATTCAAAAAATGAGACTGGGATTCTATCATTTAATTTTAGAAAATATAACAGGATTAAAAGAGGTTGAAGAAATAAAGTCATTAATAATAGATACCGATTATAATAAAATTGTAAACAATATTAATATAAATGATTTAGGTATAGATGCAGTTTATATAAATGATGATTCAGGCAAAGATAAGGAGATACAACTTTTTAATTTTAAATTTAGGGAAAATTTTAAAGTAGAAAAGACAAAAAGTGAAAATGACCTTTCTACAAGTACAAAATTTCTACAATATTTAACTACTGATAAAAATTTAGATGATTTAGATATAGATTATATTGTTAAAGAAAAAATAGTACAAATAAGAGAATTGCTAGATAGTAATATGGTTTGTAATATAACATTATATATGGTTTCTAATGAAGCAAATGGATATGCAAGAAATTCTGATGAATATATTGAATTACTAGAAAAAAGTTATGGGATGAAAATAATTAATATATCACTAGATGATATTATTGGTTTTTTTAATGTATTAAAAGATGATCAACAAAGTAAATTTATGATTTCTCCTAATGATTTTTTATCTTTTGAAAATGACGAAAAATCAACTAAGAAATCATATATTATTAAAATGTCACTAATTGATTTAATAAGAATAACATGTAGCAGTGAGGAATTGGCTAATAACTATGCTATGGAAGATGACAATTTAGTCGATAATTGTTTATTAGATTTTTCTTTATTGTATGATAATGTAAGAGGATATTTAGGAGAAACTAAATATAATAAAAGTATAAAAGCTACTTTAAAAGATAAACATAAAGATTTTTTTATGTTTAATAATGGAATAACCTTAACTGCAAAAGGAATAAATTGTGCAGAAAAAAATAGTGGAAAAAAATATTTATTTACCATAAATGGATTTCAAATAGTAAATGGTGGTCAAACTCTAAGATCTATTTATAAGTTTTTGCAAGATAATAATGATTCAGATAAGTTTACTAAATTAAGAGAAGCATTTGTATTAGTGAGAATGTTTAATATTAATGAGGATGATACTTTAAAAAATTCTATTGCAGAGTATACAAATAGTCAAAATTCAATCTCTCCAGTTGATTTAAAATCTGTAGATAAAATACAGATACAGATAGAACGATATTTTAAAGAAGCTAGGGTTCTTTATGCAAGAAAAGCTGGTGATTTAGGAGATATAGATGTAAGTTATGATTATAGAATATCTATGGAAAGACTAGCACAAATACTATACTCTGTCAAAGGATATCCTGATAGAGCGACTAATCAGAAAAAAAGATTATTTCAAGAATATTATGAGGAAATATTTGAGTGTAATGAGTTTACATTGGAAGATGCATTGAAATATAGTAATAGCTTCATAGAAATTGAAAAAAGATATAAGAAAGAATTTAGTAAATTTAAGTATTATGAACAAAAAGCATTTTATATAATTTATATATTGAAAAATACAGAATTATCTTTAGAAGACGCTATTAAAAAACTAGAAGAACTGATTGAGAGTTATAATGCAAAAGCTAGTGATGCTAGAAAATTAGTACAAAAAGGATTTAAAGAACATGTAAATAAAATTTTAAATATAGAAGAACAACTTATTTTGCAAGTATAAAATTTTAAGTATCTAGATTTATATATTATGCTAAAGCACTTAAGACAAATATTTATTAAATAAATAACTTTAAAATATAGATTAAAGTATAAATATCTATAAAATAGATTATACAACATATGCTAAATAAAAGTAACTTTAATTTATATAAATAAATTACTATAATAAAAGTAGTGCATTATCAATAAATTACTATAATAAAAGTAGTGCATTATCAAAATGCGCTACTTTTTACTTTATAAATAATCACTGAAAAAGGAGATTAAAATTGAATAAATTCAAAGAAGTATTTCAGTTTTTAGAACAATATGGGGGAACTAGCTTTATAGCAGATAAAAATAAAGAAAATTATAATGAAGAAAGATATAAAAATATAAATAACCTAAAAGTAGCAAATCCAATACATAGAAATACATTGGATAACTGTGCCCTGGTGTACGAAATATGACACTAAGTGTCATATTTTGCTAACTCAGATTTTAAAGAAAAAAGGAAGAATATTTACAATCAAGAATAGATGCATTTAAAGCAAATAAAATATTTATTGAGCAAAATGATGTTTGTACAGTAAATATTTTGAAAAATAGACAGGATAAAATAGTAAATAATATTAATAAAAAGGAGAACATAATTTAAAATGTTACTCCTTTTTCTCATGTTCAAAATCCAAGTTATCATCCACATATGAATACAAAGCATTAACAATAAGATTATTAACACTTCTACGTTCCTTCTCAGCTAAAACTTCTAACTTAGACTTAAGATCCTTAGGTAATGTAAGAGAAGTTCTAATATTTACATCTTTATTAATCATAAAATCACCTCATTTTGTATTATAACCAAAATATTTCCGTGAATAACTACTCAAATATAACTAAATATAATAGTAGTATTACATATGCATCACTGTTACATGGAGGTAGAATGATGCCAGCACCACGATTAATAATTAAAAAAGAAATACTAGAAGATCTAATAAACAAAGGCTATAACCAAAAAGAGATGATGAAAGAATTGAATATAGCTAAAGGAACATTAGTTAAATTGCTTAAAGAAAATGATTTAAAAATAAAAGGAAAGCCAGATGAACTAATAGGTAAGGTATTTGGAAAGCTGACTATAATAGAAAGATTAGAAAACACTAAAGATAGGAGAAGGCTATACAGATGTAGTTGTGAATGTGGAAATATAACAGAAGTAAAAGCTAAGTATTTAAATAATGGTGATACTAGAAGTTGTGGATGTTATAAGAAGAACTTTGATGCTTATAAAGTGAAAAACTATAAAAATGCTTTGGAAAGAGTAGGAGAAAGGCATGGAAGATTAACTATTATAGATGTAGCTATGAGAAATAATAAAAAAGCTTATGATATGGTTTGTAGATGTGAGTGCGGAACTATTTGTAGGAAGAAATATTCTCAAATTTTAAAGGGTGAGATAGTATCTTGCGGTTGTTATGCAAAGGAGATAGCAAGTATTAAGGCAACTACAGTTCTTTTAAAGAGTAGAAAAAATAAAAAGGAATGGTACTTTATAAAGGACAATGAAAAGGTGTATTGTAGGTCTGGATATGAGGTTATTTATGCTAATTATTTGATTTGTAATAATATTAAATTTGAGTATGAGCCAATTACTTTTAAGATTGATAATAAGAGAAGGTATACACCAGATTTTTATTTGAAAGATGAAGATAGATATGTTGAGTTAAAAGGTATGCCCTATGATGTTAAGGATAGTTCTAATCAAAGAGAGAAGATAGAAATACTTAGAAAGGATTATATAATAGATATTTATTACTGGAAAGAGATTCACAATATATGTGAGCTATCCTATAAGCATTATACATATTATAAGATAAGGGCAGAGAGATTGGGCGTTAGGGTGGAAGATTTTTTAGGACAAATGATGTATATAAAGTAATGAAAAATACATAAAACAGGAATTAGTTTAATTTATATTACTTTTATTTTTTATGCAGAGTAATTAAAAAATAGACAGATAAAAGGACAGAAGAGACTTTTAAAAAACTAAATTTACTTACTAATATGAAATTCCTTCTTGGGCGACATGCATATGCGTGCAC
This sequence comes from Terrisporobacter othiniensis, assembly GCF_000808015.1. Taxonomy (GTDB): domain Bacteria; phylum Bacillota; class Clostridia; order Peptostreptococcales; family Peptostreptococcaceae; genus Terrisporobacter; species Terrisporobacter muris. The sequence goes on from NZ_JWHR01000109.1 coordinate 59,398, forward strand.
CCCCGTAAGAAAAAGTTGTTAATTGTTAATAAACTGTGCCCAACACAGATCGGAGCAAAGATAAGAACACTCCTAAAGTAAGGCAAATACTAGATTTCAAGGCCTTTTGTGCCTGAAAAGAAGTGTGCCTATACCTCAAAACCCTATACGCGCGCATATATGTGCATATGCGTATATACTATATTATAAAATAAAGTTACTATATAGTATATTTATAGGCACATAGGCACAGGGTGGGATGTAACCTAGTATTTAACTGGGTTACCAGCTGTGCCTATACCGTGCCTATCTCCGTGCCTATGATAGATAGGAACAGATTTTACCAAGTTTTCTTCAACACAATATTATCCTCAAACCCACCAGACTTAGCCTTCTTCTCAGCTCTCCTATTCAAAATATCCTCTTCAGAATACCCATACTTACCACCAATAGCAAAAAGAACCTCAACAACATCAGCAATCTCTTCAAGACTCTTATCCTCTACAAGTTCATCAACTTCCTCTTGAAGTTTCTTATACAAATACTCCAAAGCCACTTCATCGCTCACAACTTCAACCTCACAGTGATTACCACTATTTTCAATAATCTCAGGAATTCTATCTCTAACTAATTTATCAAAAATTTTCATATTTAACCTCCAAATATAATCATAAATAAAATTATAAAACCACCTAGAGAGAATGTCAAAATATGATAAACTATATCATATAACAAAAGATAAAGGGGACAGGGCATGAGGTTAAATTTAAACTGTATAACAGGTCACAACGACCATTTATATAAAAGAATACAGCAAAGCATTCATACAGCCACTTCAATAGATATAATAGTATCCTTCTTGATGGAATCAGGTGTGAAACTTTTACAAAAAGACTTAGAAGCTATTAAGGATAAAAATATTCCTATCAGAATTTTGACAGGAAATTATTTAAATATAACTCAGCCATCAGCACTATACTTACTAAAAGATATTTTAGGGGATAAGGTTGATTTAAGATTTTATAATGACACTAAGAGAAGTTTCCATGCCAAGGCATACATATTTGAAAATAATGAAGAAGGTGAGATTTTCATTGGATCATCTAACCTTTCCAGATCAGCTTTAACAAGTGGAATTGAGTGGAATTATAGAATAGATAAGAAAACAAGTGAAGATGATTACAACTATTTTAAAGCAATGTTTGAAGAGTTATTTTTAAATGAATCAATCATAGTAAATGATGAAGAACTGGAAAAATACTCAAAGAATTGGAAAAGACCAAAGGTATTTGCACAAATAGAAGAAAAGAAAGAGAAGATAAATTACTCTTATGATGAAGACAATAATATTACTAGCTTGTTTGAACCTAGAGGAGCACAGATAGAGGCACTGTACGAGCTTAAAAAGACTAGAGAAGAGGGAAATGACAAGGCACTAGTGGTAGCTGCTACAGGCATAGGAAAGACTTATCTAGCAGCTTTTGACAGTAGAGAATTTAGCAGAGTTTTATTTATAGCTCATAGGGAAGAAATTTTAAAACAAGCTTATGAAAGTTTTAAAAATGTTAGAGTAGATAAGTTTAACAACCAGAATGATGTAGTTACTAAAGTTGCGGAGTCAGTAACTACAACTAAAAATAATTATAACGAAGACGGATATAACATGGGATTCTTTATGAACTCAACCAAAGACACTGACAAAGACATAGTGTTTGCATCAGTTCAAAGTTTAGGAAAAGAAAACTATCTTAATGAGCAATATTTTACTAGAAATTACTTTGATTATATAGTAGTGGACGAGTTCCATCATGCCGTGTCTAAGAACTATCAGAATATAATAAATTACTTTACACCTAAATTTATGCTGGGATTAACAGCCACACCAGATAGACTAGATAACAAAGATGTGTTCAGTGTATGTGACTACAACACTGTTTATGAGGCTACTTTGAAAACAGCTATAGATAAAGGTTGGTTAGTACCTTTTAGATATTATGGTATTTATGATGAAAGTGTAAATTATGAAGAAGACGTTGAGTATAAAAATGGAAGATATAACGAAAAGCAACTGGAAGAAGCTTTAAGTATAAATAAAAGGGCAGAACTTATTTTTAATCATTATAAAAAATACAAGTCATCAAGTGCTCTAGGATTTTGTACAAGTAAGAATCATGCTGAGTTTATGGCAAAATACTTCAATGAACAAGGCGTAGTTGCATGTGCTGTTTATAGTGGTAGTGAAGGTGAATACAATGAGGAGAGAAGCATAGCCCTTAGCAAACTAAGAAAAGAAGAGATAAAAGTTATCTTCTCAGTAGACATGTTTAATGAAGGCTTAGATGTGAAAAGTATCGACATGGTTATGTTTTTAAGACCAACAGAGTCGCCAACAGTGTTCTTGCAGCAGTTAGGAAGAGGACTTAGAAAAGATAAAAATAAAAAATATCTAAACGTTTTAGACTTTATAGGGAATTATAAAAAAGCTAATTTAGTGCCATATTTGCTTACTGGGGAAAGTAAGAAAAGAGAAAGGGTTACTGGAGTTATACCAAGTGAAGAAGATTATCCAGAAGATTGTTTTATAGATTTTGATTTTAGGTTAGTTGATATATTTGAGAGAATGGAAAAGGCTAATAAAAAATTGGAAGAGCTTATAGCAGATGAATATTTTAAGATTAAAGAAGACTTAGGTCATACCCCATCTAGAGTGGAGATGTTTACTTATATGGATGATGATTTGTACGAAAATATGAAAAAGAAACCTAAGTTGAATATATTTAAAGATTATCTGAAATTTTTAAAAGAACAAAAAGAAATTGATGAGAATGAGGTTATAATAGATTCTTTAGCTCATGAATTTATTAAATGTATTGAAAATACTCGCATGGAAAAGTCATATAAAATGCCATTACTATTAGCATTTTATAATAATGGTCATATAAAATCAGTAATAGATAATGATGATATATATGAATCATTTGAAGCATTTTTCAATAAAGGATCTAATAAAGTGGATGTACTAAAAGAATATCCTAACTTTGGTAGCTGGGGCAAGAAGGATTATATAGCTAGATCAAAGCAACCAATTAATGCACTATCGAAAACTCATAGTGAGTTTTTCACTAAAGATCCTGATTTTGTTTTTTTAAGTAAAGATTTAGAAAAGTATTATTTAAATGACTTATTTATAAAACATTTTAAGGATGCTATAGATTTTAGAACTAAAGAGTATTACAAGAACAGATTTGATAACAAATAATAGTATGGGAAGATACTATGGAAATTAAAAAATAAATATATAATTATAAAAGGTATCTGATTTCTATTAATTCTATTCCAATCTTGTTCCAATGAGAAATCGGAACAGAAACTTATAAAAAGTCATTATTAAAAGGAGATTCAAATTGAACAAATTCAAAGAAGTATTTCAGTTTTTAGATCAATATGGGGGAACTAGCTTTATAGCAGATGAAAACAAGAATAATTACGATGAAGAAAGATACAATAACATAACTAATTTAAAAGCAATAGCATATGATGAATTCTGGAAAAGCCTATTTTCACAGATATCACCATATCTAAAAGATAGAGATAAAAAACAACTATATAAGATCCAAAATTGGAAAAATAGAAACAAGATATGCAATTATTTCACCATACAAATAAAGGATGCAGAGAAGTTAAATTATGCCTCAAGTATATCCATCGTGGCAGGTAAAGAAGGCATATACGTAAAGATTGAATATGAATACACAAGTAAAAATACTGTAAATCCAGTGTCTAATCATAACAAATATATTTTGAGTTTAGATAAATGGAAAGAAATTTATAATGTAAAGTTAGATAAATACTACATAAACTATGAAGATGAATCTGGAGACCAAAGAATAAGTTTAAATAACTTCATGGAATATAATGAATTAAGAACATCTTTAGAAGAAAAAATCAAAAATAATGAAAACATTAAAATTGTTATACAAAAAGAATTTGATAAAGATTATATATTAAGCTCTAATAATTTTGAACTAGAAATAGCACAATCTATAAATGAACTAAATTTTTTATATGAAAAATCAATAGAGTAAAATGGGAGAGTGACTATTACACTCCTGGTTACGCCACGTGAAAGAGTGTCAAATAGTGTAGACAAACTGAAAAGTATCACCTAAATGGGATTTGAAAAACTGGAAGACAAAAAAGAACAACAACAGGAAACTCTTCAAATAATATAGTTGACTAAAACTTATCAGATGAAACATTGAAGGAGCTAAAAATAGGAAAGTTAGCCCAAACAACAACGAAATTTTTATTTGAAGATAAAATTTATAAACAAGAAAATTCTTGTTTATAAACCTGTTTATTCAAAAAAGTAAGTATATAGCTAGTATACAAGGCTATATTAAACAAGAAAACAAGAAATTACCTATAGAGCATGAAAAAATAGGTAATAGATAAGCCCATGCGCCTATATGCACGCGCGCATAGGAAAAACGTGTTTTCTTGTTTGCTTGTTTATATGAAAAGACGTGATATATCTTAAAAATGCTAAAAAATAAGCTAATTTCTATATATAATAGTAATTAGCTTACTTTTGTTAAATCTATATATTATCACAAAGCTTTTTAAGAAGGCCAATCAGCTCTTCACATTCTTCTTCCTTAAAACCATTCATTACCTTATCATACCAATTATCCTGATATTTATTGATGGACCTAAGAATGGACAAGCCTTCCTCTGTAAGACATAGACTGAAAAATCTATTATCATCATTTCTTTTTATTTTTGTAACATAATTAAGCACTTCCAGCTTTTTTATATTTCTAGTAACTATGGCTCCATCCACATTTAATAATCTGGCGATATCTTTTAGATTGCAGTTTTTATTGTTATCTATTAACATCATACATCGCCACATGTTAAGGGTTATGCCGTATTCCAATAGTTTTGTTTCGGAGTGTTTAATAAAATCTCTATTTAAATCTGATAAATATTTACCTAATATTCTATATGACAATTATATTCCTCTTTTCTAAATACTCTTTTTTTCATAGATTATAGGATCAACGAAACCAAAAGTTATTTTACCATTTTTTCTAAACACTTCACTTACATACATTTTACCATTTTCAATTCGTTCATTTAACGTAAATTCTGTTTCAGCAGAGAAGTTACTTACGCTGCTACCCTCATAAACTCCATCTTTATACTTGTATATCATAGGTGTAAATTTAGAAGAAACCTTAAGTTCTTTATAGTCCATAACTAAATCTTCATTATCATTTCTAAAATCTGCTTTTGAGATATTTTCTGGAATATCATAAGATGTTAATACCACATCATTATCTTCGTTTAATGTAAATAAGAATAAATGAGGAAGAACGTTTTTAAACTTTCCTTGTTCATAATAACTTTCCTCAATAACAAAATATCCATCAAAATCATCTGGTAAGTTATTTATTTTATTATTACAAATACCATTTATATGTTTTGCTTTAGGATGTATCTGTTTTCCTGATTCTAACTCTTGATTTATTTGGTTTTCGTTGTCAAATACTCCACATAAGTCATTTATAAATATTTCTAATTTGTTCATAAAAATCACTCCTTAAATAGTTGATATTGTCAATTATATACCTGTATAATTGACATTGTCAAGTAGTTAATGTTTTTATTTTTAGTACCTATAATAATAAACCTAAGCTCTTTTATTTGACACGACAATACTTGACTAATAAAATTATATTAGAGTATGACAAGAATAGGAGAGATGTATGAATACAAAAGATATAGTACTTATAGGTTTACTAGCTGCACTTTTAAAATCAGTACAAGCTATATTAAGTTTTTTACCAAACATAGAAATAGTAAGTTTACTAATACTTATATTTGCTATAAGATTAGGCACCAAAAGAACCATATATATAACAGTACTATTCTCAACATTAAATATAATGATTTGGGGCTTTAATCTGGCTACCATAGGTTACTTTTTTGTATGGAGTGGATATGCAGTTGTTTGTGGATTTTTAAAAAATTTACTTAAAAAGGACATAAATGTAGCCATTTTTCTAGGAGTATATGGACTTGTGTTTGGAGGTTTATTTGCATTAATATACTTACCAATGGGATATTCCTATGCACTTTCTTACTGGATAAATGGATTTATATTTGATTTGGTACATGGAGTGTCAAACTTTATAGTAGGTCTTTGGGCATTTACTCCTGTATTAAATGGATTTGATAGAGCTATGAAAACAGTTTATAAAAAATCATATTCAACACAATAGTTTTAGGAGGAGATATTTATGAATAAGAAAATAACAGTAACTTTAGTTGCAGTACTTGTACTTTTATTAGGAGCGTTTGGAATAAAATCTATAAATAATAAAAATGTACAAGATGGAGAAAAAACAATAACTATAGAAGTTTTATCAGAGGCAGACAATATAAATAAAAAAGAAGAAATAAAAACATCTGAAGAAAAACTAGGAGCAGTCATATCAAATAAAGAAGGATATGAAATAAAAAGTGATGGAATGTTAGTGAAGGTAGAAAATATAGACTTAAGTAAAAGTACTAATGAATACTGGCATGTGTCTGTGAATGGAGAAGATGCTCAAGTTGGTGTAAATGACCAAGTAATAAACGATGGTGATACCATAAAATTTGAAAGAATTAAATTTAAATAAAAATAATATATACTGACTATAAAAAGGAAGATTGTTAATATATAGAAAAATGGGTATAAATTAAAGAATAACTAAAAGTTGAATAAATTTAACAATAAGGGAGAATCTGATGGAAAAAATAAACTTTATTGTAGTATTTATAGAAGGTCTAGTATCATTTTTATCACCTTGTGTACTGCCAATACTACCCATTTATTTAAGTATGCTATCTAATAGTAGCATAGAAAACTTAAACCAAGGAAGATTTACAAAAAGTTCATTATTTAGAAATACTTTATTCTTTACACTGGGTATTTCAACTACTTTCTTTATTCTAGGGACTTCAGTAAATGCTCTAAGCTCATTTTTCAATGACTATAAATATATGGTCATGATAATAGGTGGAATTATTACAATAATCATGGGACTATTCTACATGGATAGCATAAAATCTAATTTTTTAAATAGAGAAAAAAGATTTGAGATGAAATCTAAGGAAATGAATATATGGACATCATTCTTACTAGGTTTTACATTTAGTTTTGGGTGGACTCCATGTATAGGACCAATCCTTGCATCCGTACTTATAATGTCGTCTAATGCAAATAGTACAGTAGTGTCTTATTTATTAATAGCAGTGTATACCATAGGATTTATTGTACCATTTTTACTGGTTTCATTATTCTACAATAAATTAGTAAAAAGCATAGATAAGATTAAAAAGCATATGGATAAAATAAAGAAAATTGGTGGAATTATTATTGTAATATCTGGGATGATAATGCTATCAAATGGAATTAAAAGTAAAAGAGAAGCAGAGTGGGTGGAAAATCAAAATAAAGTTGAAAGTAGTCAAAATACTGATACTAATTCTGAGGAAGACAAAAAAATCGAAGCCCTAGATTTTACTTTATATGACCAATACGGAAAAGAACATAAATTAAGTGATTATAGAGGTAAGAAAGTATTCTTAAACTTCTGGGCAACTTGGTGCCCGCCATGTAGAGCAGAAATGCCTCATATAGAAGATTTATATAAGGAATATGAAAAGAATAGTAAGGATGTAATCATATTAGGTGTGGCATCTCCAAATGTGGGAAAAGAAGGAGATCAACAATACATAGAAGATTTCCTAAAAGAAAATAATTATACTTTCCCTGTGGTATTTGATGATGGAGGAATGCTTAGTTATCAATATGGATTTAGCTCTCTACCATCAACGCTTATAATTGACGAAGATGGATATATAACAAAATATATACCAGGTGCCATGAATAAAAGTACAATGAAAAGCTTAATAGAAAGCAAGAATTAATTATAATTTAATGTCAAAAGGAGGTATCAAAAATGATACCTCCTTTACTTAGGTTGAAATCCTAATGTTTATTAGAAAATAAATTGACTTTTCAAAGATATATGCTTCTAATAAATAAGAGTTTCTATTTATATTTTTCCACAAGAGAGATATTATAATACTATGGTAAAATCTTTAAAAGAGATTACTGATTTTTATTATAATTTAGGAAATAAATTAGGTTTATAATAAATAATTAAGGAGGCAGTAAAATGAGCTGTATATTTTGTGAAATAAAGGATTACATACTTGAAAATGACCTTGCATATGCTATTTTTGATAAATTTCCAGCAACAAAAGGTCATATGTTAGTAATACCAAAGCGCCATGTTGCAAACTTTTTTGATATAACAAAAGAAGAAAGAGAAGCAATTTTTGATTTAGTAGACAAAGGAAAAGAATTACTAGATGAAAAATACAATCCAGATGGATATAACGTGGGAGTGAATGTAAACCAAGCTGGAGGACAAACTGTTTTTCATGTTCATGTGCATTTAATGCCGAGATTTGAAGGAGATGTTGTTGATCCAACAGGAGGAGTAAGAGGAGCTATCCCAAAATATATGAAATATAGCAAATAATAAATGAAAAGACCATATTCAAGTATGGTCTTTTATAATTTGAATATATACTTGATAAATTTTAATATTCTAGTTTTAATTGGGAATAAAGATAATAATGAAAAAATTTAAAAAAATTATATAAATATAAAACTTTTTAAACTATATAAAACGTCCTATATATGAGAGGTGAAAAAAAGAAATGAAATTACTAAGCTTAGTAGAAAGAAAAAAAGAAAAACAAATAAAAAAATATATAGTTGAAAATAAAGAAGCCTTATATAGGTTTGCCTACAGCTATGTAAAAAATGAAGATGATGCGCTAGATATAGTGCATGATGCTATCTGCAAATCACTAGACAATGTAAACACTCTCAAAAATATAGATAGCATTAAATCTTGGATTTATCAAATAGTATCAAATTGCGCAATTGATTATATTAGAAAAAATAAAAAATACGTAGCAATAACTGATGACTTACAAGAAGAAAATACAATGAGGTATGATACATATGAAGATATAGACTTGCAAGAAGCTTTGGAGAGATTACCTGAAAAGTATAGAATTGTAGTCATACTAAGATATTTTGAAGATATGAAAATAGGAGATATAGCCCAGGTACTAAATGAAAATGAAAATACCATAAAAACCAGGTTGTATAATGGATTATCAAAGTTAAAAATAGAACTTATTGAAGAAGAGGAGTGAATATTTTGAAAAAAAATAATAAGTTGGAAAATTTGAAAAAAAATTACAATAATATAGAAATACCAGATAGATTGAATGATGTGGTAAATGATGCTTTAAACGGCAATCAAAAGAAATATAAAAGAAGTAGAATAGCTAGGTGGTCTTCTGTAGCCGCATCCATATGTGTAGTAATTGGTGCTGTTAACTTGAGCCCAGCCTTTGCAAGTACTCTTGAAGATATACCAGTAATAGGCAATATGATAAAAATTATAAACTTTAAAAATTATAGTGTAAATGAAAACGGATATGATGTTTCTATTGAAGTACCAAAGGTGGAAGGCTTAAAAGATAAAGACTTAGAATATAAGCTAAACAAAGAGTTTGAAGCAGAAGGCGAAAAGTTATATGATGAATATTTAAATGAAATAAAAGACTTAAAAGAGCTAGGTGAAGAAGGTAGAAAGTATGGCAAGTCTTGGTATGAAGTATTAAATGAAAATGATGATGTTTTATCACTGGTAATTTATAATTATTATGCTCAAGGTTCATCTAACACAACTAGAAAGTTTTATAACATAGACAAGAAAAATCAAACAGTTTTAACATTGGAAGGAATGTTTAAAGGCAGTGACTATGTGGATGTTATAAGCAAAAATATTATAAGTCAAATGAAAGAAAGAACAAAAAAGAATCAAGAGGATACGTACTGGATTGATGGTGAAATGGATAATTTTAAAAAGATAAAGAAAGATCAAGGTTTTTATATAAATGATAAGGGTGAACTAGTTATATGTTTTGATAAATATGAGGTTGCACCAGGTTCATCTGGATTAGTGGAATTTGTAATACCTAATAATGTTACTAAACAGCTTATGAAGTAATATAAATATATTAACTTAATAGTTTTTTATAAATAGAAAAGGGCATAATTGCCCTTTTTTTGATGTGAATTTATTTAAATAAAAATTAAAGATTGTGGATAACTCATATTACTCAGATTTTAAAAAGTTTTAAAAAAATTAAAGTTTTTTATTTCAGATTTGTAATAAAAAATCTATTGAATGGTAGGGCCTTACTGGTTTATACTTAATGAGTCGACAAATTTATACGAAAAGGTACTAAAAGTGATAAAAATTTATTGAGGTAGGAGTTGAGAGATATGAGTAGGAAAAGAATAAATAAAAAAAGGGCAGCATTAGTTTTAGTTTTAGGTATGACTATATTTGGAGTATTAAATAGGACATTGGCTTATGTGGATAATCAAAGACAAATTAAAGCGGAACAACAAAGAATTGAAGAAGAAAAAAGAAAAGCAGAAGAAGAAAAGAAAAAATATGTAGTTGGTGTTAGCCACGAGGGGAAAAAATATTCTTATGATGCAAGCAAAGTTGCAGAGAAACTTAGTAAATATGATTACACTAATGATGGTAAAAAGATAGTATTTTTAACTTTTGACGACGGAACATCAAAAACTAATACACCAAATGTGTTAGATATTTTAAAGAAAGAAGATGTAAAAGCTACATTTTTCTTAACTGGACAAAATATAGAAAATGGTGGGAATGAAGCAAAAGAGCTTGTAAAACGAGAGTTTAATGAGGGGCATGCTATAGCAAATCATTCATACAGCCATGATGTTAGAAAATTATACCCAGGAAGGGTTTTAGACATAGAAGCATTTAAAGCTGATTTTGAAAAAAATGATAAATTACTAAAAGATATTTTAGGTAAATACTTCTCAACTAGAGTAATAAGATGTCCAGGTGGATATATGTCTTGGAAAGGTATGGAGCCTTTAGATAAGCATTTAGAAAAGAATAAACTGGTTTCAATTGATTGGACATCTTTAAATGCAGATGCTGAGGGAAAAAGAAAAAATGCTAAAGAATTAACTGATTATGCAATTAAAACTTCTGAAGGAAAAGAAATGGTAGTTCTATTAATGCATGATACTTATGGAAAAGAAGAAACAGTTAAAGCTTTACCAAGCATAATAAAATATTTTAAGGATAACGGATATGAGTTTAGAACTCTTTCATAAATATAAAAAAAACCTATAAATAGATTTATATAAATCTATTTATAGGTTTTTTTTGCATACTAAGCAATAAGTCCAAAGACAGCCCCAAAAAATCTAGATGAACCAGAATTACTTGAGAATTTCAATGATAATTCAGAAACTGCTGAAGGAGGATTATTCCATGTCCATATAATTGATAGTTAAAAATCAAAAAACAAAAACCATACTGTATACAATTGTGCTATCATTAACTTAAATATTTTTTATATTGTAAAAATTTACATTCTATAAAGGGGGACAATATAAATGGAAATAAGATTAAGAAAAGTTGGGATAATAGGCGTTGGCCATGTTGGGGCTCACGTAGCATTTTCACTAGTAACACAGGGGATAGTAGATGAACTAATTTTAGTTGATATAAACAAGCAAAAGGCTATTAGTGAAAGACAAGATTTACTAGATGCAGCTACATACTTACCACATAGAATAAATGTAACTGCAGGAGAATACGAAGACTTGGCAGACTGCGACATAATAGTAAACAGTGTGGGAAAAATTAATGAGTCTAGGGATAGATTAGCAGAACTTCAAGAAAGTGTTGATGCAGTTAATTCATACATAGAAAGAGTTATGGATGCTGGTTTCAATGGAATAATAATAAATATCACAAATCCTTGCGACATAATAGCTAATCATATTCAAAAAGTTACAGGACTTCCACAGAATCAAGTTTTTGGAACAGGAACAGGTCTTGATAGCTCTAGATTTAGAAATGTGATGGCTGAGTGCACAGGAATAGATCATAAGTCAATAATAGGATATTCTTTAGGAGAGCATGGTGATTCTCAAATGATTCCTTGGTCAGCTGTAAATTTGGGAGGAAAACCTCTAAGTGAACTTGAAAAAGAAAGACCAGAAACTTTTGGAAGTTTAGATAAAAAAGATATAACATATAGAACTATAAAAGGCGGATGGTTTACTTACGAAGGTAAAAAATGCACAGAGTTTGGTATAGCATCCACAGCAGCTAGACTTATAAAAGGAATTTATCATGATGAAAAATTCGTAACAACTGCATCAACTTTATTAGAAGGTCAGTATGGAGAAGAAGGATTCTATATAAGTATTCCAGTAGTCATAGGTAAAAATGGTATAGAAGATAAATATGAGCTTAATTTAACTGAAGAAGAATTGAAAGAATTTAAACATTCTTGCAGAGTAGTAAAAGAAAATATAGCTAAAATAAAATAGATAAGAAAACCTTCGTTGAAGTTAATTCAATGAAGGTTTTTATATGTTTTATAAAGTTAATTTTTAAAATCTTACTTAAAACATATATATTTATATAAGGTATATATATAATATACCTATATAGGAATAATACGGGGGTAAAAATGATAAAGAAAAAATTTAAAAAATATTCAATTTCTTTTTTAGCAGGAGTTATGATAAGTAGCTTCTTTGCAATATCATCAACAACTAATGCTAAGGAAATAATCAATACAAAAGCATCATATGAAAAAGTAATTTCAAGAGGAAGAGCCACTATAGATGGTGTTAGTGTAAGAAGTATCAACTCTGCCAGTGGAAAATACTTAGGCAGCCTTTACACTGGTGACAAGGTGGAAATATTACAAAAAACAAGTAATGGTTGGTACAAAATCAAGTACAAAAATTCTTATGCCTATGTAGGTGATGATTTTATAAAACTTAATGGGACAAAAGCTATAGACAATGTTTTAAATACAGGAACAGTTTATAATGCAACAAAATTAACAGTAAGAGAAAGTTGCTCAACCAATTCAAAGTTTTTAGGATATTTACCAAAAGGGACAAAAGTGGAGATTGTAAGATCCACTTCAACAAACTGGCACAAAATAAAATATAAAAACTCTTATGCTTATGTAAAAGGCAATTATATAAAACTTACTTCAAGCTCCAAAGTAACTAATAGAGGAACTGTTAGTTCTACTACTTTAAGTGTGAGAAAAAGTGCATTAACTTCATCAACTAAATTGGGAACCTTAAGTAAGGGTGCTAGAGTTCAAATAGTACAAAAACAGTCAAATGGATGGTATAAAATAAAATACAAAGATTCATATGGATATATCAGTAGTAAATATGTGAAGTTAAGCAATTCAAACACAAATGATAGAAAAAATTTAAATGACTTCTTATTTGTAGGAGATTCCTTCACTGCAAGAATGGAAAATACAATAAAGAGTAAAAATGAAATAGTTTATGTTCATGCCCAAGGGGGGAGTAGACCATCTTATTGGCTAGACAAAGTAGATGAAATGCCTGATAAAAATAATATAGATAGTGTATCTCTGTTAATTGGAGTAAATGGGATAACTGTACCCACAAACATAAGGGATACAAAGGCGCTTATAAATCAATTAATAGTAAAATATCCAGACAAAACCATTTATGTTCAAAGAGTATTCCCTGTGGGAAAAAACTTTACAGGTGGGAATAGTACAACATACAACAAAGCTATTAATGAGTACAATAAACAACTAAAAGAGTTTTGTTCAACAAAGTCGAATGTAAAAATCATAGATGCTACGAAAGGTTTTATTGATAGTAAAGGATACCTTACTAGCACTACTGATGGATTACATATAGATAACTCTAAAGGAATCCAATTTTATAATAATATTTTCAGTGCTATAAAAAGTGCAGAGAAAAAGTAAATAAAAAACTAGTTTGTTCTTAGCGATGGAACTTCTTGCAATGCAATAGCATTTTTTTAATTGTAAGGAAATTATATGTTATCTGTTCTGTGGATAACGTATAATTTCTAACTTTGTTATTTAAGCAACGGGCGAAGCCGTTGGCGATATGAAGTGTTTCGCCGACACGTCGCTCAGGCGAAGCGAATTTTTTATGCAGTATCTTAAATCAATACATAATGGAAACTAAATAATAAAGTTTTTTTAGTATGTAATAAATATTGCTTACGCTTTCTTTACTACATCCTTTTTATTACAATAATAGATAAAGTGTAAGTTAGATAAAATCAACGCACAGGGGGAGAAATATGTATTACATAGGTATAGATTTAGGGACTTCAGCAGTAAAATTATTATTAATGGATGGTAGTGGAAAAGTGTGTAACATAGTATCAAAAGAATACCCACTATACTTTCCACAACCAGGATGGTCAGAACAAAAACCAGAAGACTGGTATGCACAAACTATGACAGGTTTAAAAGAATTAATAAAAGATGTAGATAAAAGCCAAGTAGCTGGAATAAGCTTTGGTGGTCAAATGCACGGACTTGTTATATTAGATGAGAATGATGAAGTAATAAGACCTGCACTTCTTTGGAATGATGGAAGAACAAAAGAAGAATGTGATTATTTAAATGAAGTAATAGGTAAAGAAACCTTATCAAAATATACAGCCAATATATCTTTCACAGGATTTACAGCACCTAAAATTTTATGGATAAAAAATAAAGAGCCAGAAAACTTTGCAAAAATTAATAAGATAATGTTACCTAAGGATTATATTGCTTACAAATTAAGCGGTGTTCATTGCACAGATGTATCGGATGCTTCAGGAATGTTAATTTTTGACGTGGAAAATAGATGCTGGTCAAAAGAAATGATAGATATTTGTGGAATAAAAGAAGAACAACTAGCAAAAGTGTTTGAAAGTTATGAAATTGTTGGAAATATAACTGATGAGATAGCAAAAGAATTAGAAATACCTAATACAGTAAAAGTTGTGGCAGGAGCTGGAGACAATGCAGCAGCAGCCATAGGTACAGGTACTGTAGGAGATGGAATGTGTAACATATCTCTTGGGACTTCGGGAACAATTTTCATATCTTCTAAGAAATTTGGTGTTGATTCAAATAATGCTCTTCATTCATTTGATCATGCTGATGGAAACTATCATTTAATGGGATGTATGCTAAGTGCAGCATCTTGCAATAAATGGTGGAGTGAAGAAATTTTAAATACAAAAGACTATGCAAAAGAACAAGAAAATATAAATAATCTAGGAGAAAATAATGTTTATTTCTTACCATATTTAATGGGAGAAAGATCACCTCACAACAATCCAAATGCTAGAGGAACTTTTATTGGAATGAGCATGGACACTTCTAGGAGCGATATGACTCAAGCAGTACTTGAAGGTGTTGCGTTTGCTCTTAGAGATTCTCTAGAAGTTGCAAAATCACTTGGCATAAATATTCAAAGAACTAAGATTTGTGGTGGAGGTGCAAAAAGTCCTCTTTGGAAAAAGATTATAGCAAATGTACTTAATTTAAAAGTAGATATGATAGAAAGTGAAGAAGGGCCAGCACTAGGAGGGGCAATACTTGCAGCTGTTGCTTGTAAGGAATTTAAAAGTATAGAAGATGCAGTTAACAAATTAGTAAAGGTTACAGAAACGATAGAACCAGATGCAGAGTTAGTTGAAAAATATGAGGAAAGATATAACAAGTTTAAACAAATATATCCAACGGTTAAAAACTTATACAATAAGTTACTATAAGTAAAAATATATTGTAAAACTTATTCACATTATGTGTTAATTGGTAAGATATATAATTGTACTACTAAATATATAATGTGATATATTATGTCTAAGAAAAAACAAATGTATATTATAATAGATTTTTAATAAACCCGCCCAAGTAGACAATATATAGTTTACTTAGGTGGGTTTTAAATTTTTCTATCTTTCTATATGTAATAATATAAAAAATTTCTTGACCTAGAGTTAACTCCAAGTACTATTATTAAATTGAAAGTAAGTTATGCATAATTTATATAACTTGAAAAGAATAATAATTTAAATTAAATAGAGACAAATTTTAGGGGGAAAAATAATTATGAGTAAAAAAGTTTTGATTTTGTCAGGAAGTCCTAGAAGGAATGGAAATTCAGATATACTATGTGATGAATTTAAAAAGGGTGCTGAAGCAAGTGGAAATGAAGTAGAAAAAATTTTCATAAGAGATAAGAATATAAATCATTGTACAGGGTGTTATGCTTGTAGTAAAGGTGGAAAATGTGTTCAAAAAGATGACATGGCAGAGGTTCTACAAAAAATGATTGATGCAGATGTAATAGTTATGTCAACACCTGTATATTTTTATACAATGGATGGGCAGATGAAAACTTTAATTGATAGAACTGTTGCTAGATATACTGAAATAGCTAACAAAGAATTTTATTTTATAGCTACTGCAGCTGTAAATAATGAAAAATTAATGGAGAGAACAATTGATGGATTTAGAGGATTTACTGATTGTTTAGATGGAGCGAAAGAAAAAGGAGTTATTTATGGAAAAGGTGCTTGGGAAGTGGGAGAAATAAAAGTAACTAAAGCAATGAAAGAAGCTTACGAAATGGGAAAAACGGTTTAATGAAATGGAAGGAAGATATTTATGACAATTACTGAAGTAAGCAAAAAATATGGTTTATCTGCAGATACATTGAGATATTATGAAAGAGTAGGTTTGATTCCCAAGGTGAATCGTAATAAAAGTGGTGTAAGAGATTATACTCAGGAGGATTGTAACTGGGTAGAGTTTATAAAGTGTATGAGGGGTGCAGGGCTTCCTATAGAAGTTTTAATAGATTATGTTTCGATGTTCCAACAAGGAGACTCTACTATTGATGCTAGAAAAGAATTGCTAGTAGATCAACGAAAAGTTTTAGCGAAAAAGATTGAAGATATGAATAAGACTTTAGCACGTTTAGATTATAAAATTGATTTATATGAAAAAGGCTTGATGATGAGTGAAAAAGATTTAAGAGAAAAACATAAATAAGTAATCAGGTTTTAAAGTGTCTAGTTATTAAGTAATTAGACACTTTATTCATGCTTATTTACAATATATTTTGAATTCATATTTACTTAAAAGAATAGTATCTATTATGTGAAAATAAATAATTAGGGGGAAAAAAGAATGAAAAAATTAGGATTTGGTCTTATGAGATTACCACTTATAGATGAAAATGACCAAGGGAGTATAGATATAAGTAGATTTACGTATATGGTAGATGAATATTTAAAAAATGGATTTACTTACTTTGACACAGCATATCCTTATCATAATGGAAATAGTGAAACAGCATTTAGAGAAGTAGTAGTAAAAAGATATCCTAGACAAGCTTATACAATTACAAACAAATTACCAATGTTTAATATTAATGATGCATCTCAAATTCCAGAAATATTTGATAATCAGTTGGAGAAATGTGGAGTAGATTATTTTGACTATTATTTACTTCATGGTCTTGATGAAAAGACTTATTTTCAATCAGAAAAAATGAAAGCATTTCAATTTGTTTTGAAGAAAAAATCAGAAGGTAAAATAAAACATATTGGACTGTCTTTCCATGATAGCGCTGACGTGCTTGATAAAATTCTTACACAACACCCTGAAATGGAATATGTTCAACTACAAATTAATTATATAGATTGGGAAGATGATGTGGTTCAATCAAAGAGATGTTATGAGGTGGCAAAAAAACATAATAAACCTGTAATTGTGATGGAACCAGTTAAAGGTGGCTCATTAGTCAATATTTCAAAAGATGCAGAAATGCTATTTAAAAAGGAGAATGAACAGTATTCAATAGCATCATGGGCAATAAAATATGCAGCATCTCTTGATAATGTAATGGTGGTTCTAAGTGGAATGAGTAATGAAGAGCAGCTTATGGACAATATGAGTTATATGAAAGATTTTCAACCTCTAAATGAAAAAGAATATGAAGTGATTGAAAAGGCTAAGGAAATAATAAAATCTAATATAGCAATTCCTTGCACTTCATGTCATTATTGCACTGAAAATTGTCCTAAACAAATTGCCATACCAGAATATTTCTCGATTTATAATAATTATAAAAGATTTGGAGAGTCTCAGTATAAAATGGGTGTATATAATTATGAAAATTTAAATGATAAATTTGGAAAGGCATCTGATTGTATAGAATGTAAACAATGTGAGGTACATTGCCCACAACACCTTACAATCACAAATTATTTAAAGGAAGTTGCAAAAGTATTAGAGGTTAAGGAATAAAAGAGGTGGAAAAAACTTTAGAAAAATTATAAAATGACAATAGAGACTAACAATACCAGGGGGAAGAGAATGAGTAATAATTTATATTTAGAATGTTACAGTGGAATTAGTGGAGATATGATGGTAGCATCATTATTAGATTTGGGGGCTAGTGAAGAAGTTTTAAATAAAGCTTTGAGCAGTTTACAAGTTGATGGTTTTAAAATAGCAATAAGTAGAGTATCAAAAAATGGATTAGATGCTTGTGATTTTAACGTGATTTTAGATGAGAAACATGAAAATCACGATCATGATATGAATTACCTTTATGGAGAAGAGGAACATAACCACAATCATGAAGTGCATGATCAACACCACCATGACCATGACCATAATCACGATCATGAGGATCATCACCATAATCACGATCATGAAAATAAACATGACCATGACCATAATCACCACCATGAACATCGTGGATTATCAGATATAATTTCAATTATTGAGAAGGCTAATATTACAAACAATGCAAAGAAAATAGCAATAAATATCTTTAATATATTAGGAAAAGCAGAAGCCAAAGCCCATGGAGTCAGTATAGATGAAGTGCATTTCCATGAAGTTGGAGCAGTAGATTCTATAGTAGATATTATTGCTGTGGCAGTTTGTTTAGATAATTTACAAATAGAAGAGGTAATAGTACCAGTATTATATGAAGGTAGTGGATTTATTCGTTGTCAACATGGATTAATACCAGTACCAGTGCCAGCAGTTTCACATATTGTGGCAAATAATAATTTAAAACTTCATCTTACAAATACACAAGGAGAATTAGTAACTCCTACTGGTGCGGCTATTGTGGCTGCTATAAAAACTAATGATAAGCTTCCTGGAGAGTTTTCTATTAAAAAGATAGGATTAGGAGCAGGTAAAAGAACATATGAAAATCCAAGTATATTAAGAGCAATGCTTATAGAAAGTAAAGATGAAAATAAAGACTTTGTAGTTAAGTTGGAAAGTAATGTAGATGATTGTTCTGGAGAAGCTTTAGGATATGTTATGGATCGTTTACTACAAGCAGGGGCTAGGGATGTTCACTACATGCCAGTATTTATGAAGAAGAACCGTCCAGCTTATCAACTAAATGTTATTTGTAATGAAGAAGATGTAACAAAATTAGAAAATATTATATTCGAAGAAACTACAACTATTGGAATTAGAAAACAAAAAATGGAGAGAAGTATTTTAAAAAGAGAAATTAAAAAAGTGAAAACTTCATTGGGAGAAGTAGTAATAAAAGAATGTTACTTGAACAGTGGAAAGAGAGTTTATCCTGAATATGATAGTGTTATAGAAATATGTAAAAAACATGATAAATCATATCAAGATGTATATCAAATTATAATAAAAGAATGTGGTGAAGGGGTAAATTTATGTTAAAAGAATATTACTGTCCGTACTGTAAAAGTAAACTAGAAGTTTTAGATGGATGAGGCAGTATTAGTTATTATTGCCAGGAGTGCAATATGGTTGTGTCTAGGAAAAAAATTTTAACTGAAGAAGAGATTTTAGAGGACGAATAGAAGTTGCATAAAATACTTTATATAAATAAAGGGATTTATAAACATCTATAGAATAATATGTCTAAAGAACTTATTCTGTAGATGGAGGAAAAATAATAGTGGATATTAAAGCAAAGTATACAAATGAAGAGTTAGATTTTACTTCAAAAAAAGAATATATAAATGAAAATATATTGACACAATATGGGCAACTAGCAGCCCAAAAGGCATCTACTCCCATATCTATATCTGATTCTTCAATACTTATGGATTTGGAAATGGAAATGTGTTTAAAAATATTAAATATTTGGGAAGTTTATAAATACAACTTAGATGGTAAGCAAATATTAAATGAAAATATATTTGTGGATAGAGAAAAGTTTATTTATAAAATATTACTTGGTAAAATATTAAGGTTAATACCTGGAGGTGTTACTATTATATCCATAGGTATAAACGATTCGCTTGCAAGAAGGCTTACTCAAGCATTAGGATATGCCATTTCAGAATTATGCTCATCATACATTAAATTAGTAATCGATAAAGATTGTGTCAATTTAGAAAAGGTTTTTACAAAAGAAGCCCTAGAAGATTTAATGGAAAGTTATTTAATGGAATATAATAAAACAGTATTAAATTAGATAAATATAAAGCAGAAGATTAAAGTTATAATCTTCTGCTTTTTTATATATGAGGAAAATTATATTTCTCTCAAATCTATGGAAAAATCAAATAAATATTAATTACTATGTTGCAAAACAAGATAGGTTGGAGTATATTATAAGTATAGTAGGTTGTAATACAAGTTACATTTCTATCTTGTATTGCAATATAGGAGGTACAAAATGAATTCAACACAAATGTTAAAGGGCATTTTAGAAGGGTGCTTGTTGGTGGTTATATCAGAAGAAGAGGTGTATGGATATGAAATGACTAAGAAATTAGAGTTATATGGATTTAATATGGTCAGTGAAGGAAGTATATATCCTTTATTGATAAGAATGAAAAAAGAAGGATTAGTTACCACAACAACAAAAGCATCAGAAAGTGGACCAAAGAGGAAATATTATTCTTTAACAGATAAAGGACAAGAGCAGCTAGCTGAATTTATGAAAATATGGAAAAACATATCTATGAGTGTAAATAAATTATTGGAAGGGAAGTAAGGAGGAGTAGACTATGAGTGAATGTTATAATAATAAAATATCTAAAGAAGGTGAAGAATTTATTTTAAGCTTGAATATGTATTTAGTAAGTACAGGAAAAAGTGAAGTTGAAATAAAAGAATTTATAGAAGAAGCTGAGCAACATTTAATTCTAGGTGAGCAAGAAGGAAAGAGTGTGAAAGATATTTTTGGAAATTCTCCTGAAGAATATGCAAAATCTGTGGCAGATGAATTATCATTTAGCAAAAAGGATTTAATCGAAACAGTTTTAATGTTTATTATAGGTTTTGGAACATGGATATTTTTAAGTGGAATAAAGAATGGAATAGTTACTATGTCTGTTATGGAAGTCATATCAGTACCATTAGTTTATTTGCTTACTATAATTATATTAGTTATTTTGGCTAGAAAATTTGCATTTAAAGATAAAAAGTTTTCAGTAGGAATATTTGTATTATTTTGTGTAAATATCTGTGCTTTAGTTATTATAGGATTAATAGGAAGAAATATGGACCAATCAATAGTTATTAATAAACTATTAGTAAGTATAATTATTGGAGCACTTTTTTTATTATCTTTAATAGCATCGAAAAAAATAGATACATGGTTTCTAATGTTACCTTTTATATTCTATATTCCTGTCATAATAGAGAGTTTTACAAATATTAATTTTGGAGAAAATGTTTTAGTTAAAATTATACCTCTAATATTATGTGTAATTTTAGGTATAATTGAATCTAAAAGAATGATTAAATCAAATGATTAATAAATAAAAAATCTTAAGCCATTTTTAGCTTAAGATTTTTTATTTATATTGATTTATTTAATTCACCTAAATGACATAATTCTTTTAGTATAACTATAATGCTACTTAATATTATTTTTGTGTTAATATCTTTTGCTACAGTTATACCGTACTCAATTTTAGCAACTTTTGAACTAATATCCTCGTTGGAGTAATTAATTAAATCCTTCAAATCATTTAGAATTTCTTTTTGACTTTGGGATTTTATTTCTCCTCGTAATATCCAAATATAAAGCTCATAAATATTTGCAACTAAGGATCTTCTTTCACTAATTATTTTGCTATAAGAAGGTGAATTTGCTATTTTTTCATCGCCTCTTGCTTTGGCATCTATCAAAGAAGTTAAAACAATTAAATTTTTCATAGTAGTTGGTTGCTTATTTCCCTCTACTAAATTTTTTACTTCTTTAAGCATATTTATAATAGTTTCATGATACATATTTTTAAGCTGTATCATAGAATCCTTTACTTTGTAAGGAAAAATGTATTTGTTAGCTAATATGGCCATCACTATACCAACAAAGACAAAGAAAATCCTATTTATTGTAAGTATTCCTACATCTCCAAGTAAAGCAGCTGAACCTATGGCAGAGACTGTAACAAATATGGTAGAGTATCTGTATTGATTAGCATATCCATTTAGATATCCCGTAGCAAGTATTATTAGCATTCTTAATGTTGGATCTTTAAAAATACTAAATAGTATAAATATAATAATAGAACCAATTATGGTAGCAAATACTCTATCCTTAGTTTTAGATTTTGATGCTTCATATAAAGGTGTTATTAAAGAAAGCAGGGTAAATAAAATCCATCTACCTTCTGATAAATTAAAATATTGCATAATAAAGGTAGCAATAGTTATAGATATGGCAACTCTCATAGCATAACAAAACCTTATGGATTTCTTATCCATAAAAAAGGATTTAATTCCACTATCTGAGAAAAGTTCAGATATTTCGTGAGATCTATCTACAATATTGTATTGTTTCTCATCTAGTGCTCTTAAAGATTTTATAGTATCAGATAACAAAAGCATACTATCTAGTAATTGAAGATTTAATAAATCATCAATATCTTTTTCTTCACAGATTTTAAATAGTTTTTGCATATAAAGGGTTACATCATGCCCACCAATATTATCTTTAGAATTATTAAGAAGTAGTTTGACTTCTTTTATTAAAAGTTCTAGAGTTTTTAGTATGTCATTATCAATGGAGCCTAGATTAGTATCATGAATCATAGAGTGTATATTCTCCAATGCTACTGACAAATTTAATTTTAGTCGGCCTTCTTCTGTTAAATAATAATTATATTCTCTTTTGTCATAAACCATAGTTCTAAAAGCATCTATGGATTGATTAACTTTTTCTACACCATCATCAACTAAATCATATTGTTCTTTATATTCAATTTTATTTACTATAGAATCACATACATTTTCGAGTAGTTTATTTCCTGATTTAGCTAGCCTATTTTTATTAACTAAAATTTGAGCCAGCATAATTACTATAGCTCCAAAAACTAATGAAAAAATTCTAAGAAGTAATTCCTGATTGTCTACAGGATTTGCTAATAAGAATAAATACTGTAATGTAAATGGCAGATATAGTGGGTTTCTTAAATTGTAACAAAAATTGTAGCTAATTAAGAATAAGGTGAAAAAATTAACTATAATTCCTAAGTACATATTTGAAATTACTAAATAAGAGCTAATACCAATTAACAAATTTATAAGTATAAGTTTGATTGTATTTCTAACAGGAGACAGACTTAAATCTCTTTCTAAAAACATTAGTGTAGCTGTTACAGTAGTAACACCGATTAAAGTATTTTTTTCACCAAACATTAATTTAAATACAACTATAAATGCAATTATTGCAATGAAGGTAACTGTTTTTGATACTATTAGTTTTTTGTCCATTATTTTTCTCCTCCTAATAGTATTTTTCATATTTTTTGTCTAATTATACTTTTAATTGCTCATATTTATAATATTAATAAATATAAAGTAAATAATAAGTATAAGTTGGGAATTATAACATAAAAAGCTTTTTATTGTTTTTAGATACAAATAAATTACAATATGTATTTATAAAAGGTGTAAGTTATGATAAAATGTAGAGATTAGATGCATAAATCGTACTGAGAGTAATAATAGGAGGCACGAAATGAAAAACAACGTAACTATAAAAGATGTTGCAAAACTGGCTGGTGTTTCTATATCAACAGTTTCAAGAGTTATAAATGATTCAAAACCAGTAACGGACGAAGTTAAACAAAGAGTTTTGGATGTAATCAAAGAAACAGGTTATGTACCAAACCCTCTTGCTAGAAGTTTAGTTACTAAAAAGAGTAAATTAATAGGAGTTATAGTTCCAGAAGTATCAGATTCTTTTGTTAACGAAATATTGAACGGAATAGAAGCAGTTGCTAAGATGTATGATTACGATATACTTCTAGTAAATACTTATTCAGATAAAGAACAAGAATTAGACAGTATAAGACTACTTAAAACTAAACAAGTTGAAGGTATAGTAATGTTATCTTGGATATTAGATGAAGAACATGTAAACTTTATGAAAGAAAGTCGTATTCCAGCAGTATATATAAGTAAAACAGCAAGAGAGTATGATGTATACTGTGTAAGTACAAGTAACGAAAATGCTACTTATGACATGACAAAGTACTTAATAGAAAGTAACCATAAAGATATAGCGTTAATCATGACTAGTAAAGAAGATACAATACTAGAAATGGAAAGAAGAAGAGGCTATGAATCAGCTTTAAGAGATAACAACATATCAGTAAGAAATGAATTAATTAAATATGGAAACACTGATTATGAAGGCGGATATAACTCTATGAAAGAGCTTATAGATGAAAAAATAATACCATCAGCAGTATTTGTTACAGGTGATGAAGCAGCTGTTGGAGCAATAAATGCAATCTTTGATTCAGGATACAGTGTTCCACAAGATATTTCTGTAGCAGGATTCAATGATACGAAACTTGCAAAAATATATAGACCAAAATTAACAACAGTTTATCAACCATTATTCGATATGGGTGCAGTTTCAGTAAGAGCTTTAATCAAACTTATAAACGGTGAACCTGTTGAAGAAAAGAAAATAGAACTTCCATATCAAATTATGGAAAGAGAATCTGTTACAATTAAAAAATAATAGACAAATATTATGGGCATATCCTTATGGATATGTCTTTTTTGTATATATTTTAATTTATATTTTAAATAAAAATATTATGGTAATATATGGAAGGGTAATCCTCAGAATATGTAGAATATTTATGAATGAGTAATTTTTAACAATTTTTAACAATTTTTGATATGTAGTATAAACAATAAAAATTAGTTTTGGGGAGGTTTATATGAAAAAAATAATAATTGATGGAAATAGCCTTACGTTAGATGATTTAGTGAATGTTGCTAGACATAATTTTCCTGTAGAAATAAGCAAAGATGCTCTAGAAAAAGTAAAAATTTCTAGAGGAATAGTTGACGACATAGTTGAAGCTGGTCAAATATCTTATGGTATAACTACTGGATTTGGAAAATTTTCAGATGTGGCAATATCAAAAGATGAGTGTAGACAATTACAAAAAAATTTAATTATGTCTCATTCATGTGGTGTTGGTAATCCTCTAAGTGAAGAAATTGTAAGAGCTATGATGCTACTTAGATCAAATGCGTTATCTAAAGGGTATTCAGGAGCAAGATGTGAAACTTTAGAAGTATTAACTGAAATGCTAAATAAAGGTGTTCACCCTATAGTTCCAGAAAAAGGGTCCCTTGGTTCATCAGGAGATTTGGCACCATTATCTCATATGGTACTTACTATGTTAGGTCTTGGAGAAGCAACTTATAAAGGAAAAAGAATGGAATCTAAAGATGCTATGGAAGAAGCAGGTATTAAACCTCTTGAATATTTAGGTGCGAAAGAAGGTTTAGCACTAATAAATGGTACTCAATGTATGACTGCAGTTGGTGCAATAACTGTTTATGATGCCATGAATTTAATGAAAACAGCTGACATCTCTCTATGCTTAACAATGGAAGCATTAAATGGTATAACTTGCGCTATGGATGAGAGAGTAAATTTAGTAAGACCTCACAAAGGACAATTTAATACTGCAAAAAATGTGTTAACAATGGTTGAAGGTAGTGAAATGGTTACTAAACAAGGTGAACTTAGAACTCAAGACGCATATTCTCTAAGATGTTCACCACAAATTCATGGAGCTAGCAAAGATGCTTTAGAATATGTAAAAAATAAATTAGAAATAGAAATGAACTCAGTTACAGATAACCCTATAATATTCCCAGGAGAAGACCAAAAGATAATTTCAGGTGGTAACTTCCATGGACAACCAATGGCATTAAGTTTTGATTTCCTTGGAATTGCTTTAGCAGAAATGGCAAATATAGCTGAAAGAAGACTAGAAAAGATGGTAAATCCAGCTTTAAGTCATGGACTACCTGCATTTTTAGTTAATCATGGTGGTTTAAATTCTGGATTTATGATAGTTCAATATTCTGCTGCATCACTTGTTTCAGAAAATAAAGTACTTGCTCATCCAGCAAGCGTAGACTCTATTCCTTCTTCTGCAAACCAAGAAGATCATGTTTCTATGGGAACAATTGCAGCTAGAAAAGCTAGAGATATTATGGATAATGTGAGAAAAGTTATTGCTATGGAGATATTAACTAGTGTCCAAGCAATAGATTTAAGAGGAAAGAAAAAGTTAGGAGTAGGTACAGAAGCTGCTTATAACATAGTTAGAGATCATACTCCATTTATAGATAAAGATAGAATAATGTACAAAGATATAAACATTTGTGAAGATATAATAAAAGATAACTTATTAGTAGAAGCTGTTGAGGATGCATTAGAAGAAGAAATATTATTATTTGAAGATATAGAAGCAAAAAGACAGCTATCAGAAAATTTATAATCGATATTAGATTTATAAATTTATTCTGAATAAAAATAAACTTTTAAAGGAGAAATCAAAATGGAAAAAGTTTTAAATTTTAATAATGAAGATATTAAAAATGCTATGACTATTAAATTAACTGACATTCCAAGTGAAATACCTAAATTTGAAAAGGGAATAAGAAGGGCTCCAAGAAGAGATTCAAAATTAAGTAATGCAGATGTAAAATTAGCATTAAAAAATGCTTTAAGATATATACCAGAAGAATATCATGAAGAGTTAGCACCAGAGTTTTTAGAAGAATTAATGACTTATGGAAGAATTTATGGTTATAGATTTAGACCAGAAGGGAAGCTTTACGGAAAGCCTATAGATGAGTATGTAGGTAAATGTACAGAAGGAAAAGCATTTCAGGTTATGATAGATAATAACTTAGATTTTGATGTAGCGCTTTATCCTTATGAACTTGTTACTTATGGTGAAACAGGTCAAGTGTTCCAAAACTGGATGCAATATCAACTTGTAAAGAAATACTTGGAAGCTTTAACTGAAGACCAGACTTTAGTAATACAATCAGGTCATCCTGTAGGACTTTTTAAATCTAAACCAGATGCACCTAGGGTTATACTTACAAATTCACTTATGATAGGTATGTTTGATAATTTAGATGACTGGAAAAGAGCAAGTGCAATAGGTGTTGCAAACTATGGTCAAATGACTGCTGGAGGATGGATGTATATAGGACCACAAGGCATAGTCCATGGTACATATTCAACTATATTAAATGCAGGAAGATTAAAACTTGGAATACCTCAAGACGAAGACTTAGCTGGAAGGCTATTTGTTACTTCGGGACTTGGAGGAATGAGTGGTGCTCAAGGTAAGGCTGTTGAAATAGCAGGAGGTGTAGGAATAGTTGCAGAAGTTGATATTTCTAGAATAAAAACTAGATTTGATCAAGGATGGGTAAGTGAAGTAAGTAATTCTCCAGAAGATGCATTCAAACTTGCTAAGGAAAAAATGGATGCAAAAGAACCTTGTGCTATAGCTTTCCATGGTAATATAGTTGATTTACTTGAATATGCAGTAGATGAAAATATTCATATAGATTTATTATCAGATCAAACTTCTTGTCATGCAGTTTATGATGGAGGGTACTGTCCAGTTGGAATTACTTTTGAAGAAAGAACAGAATTATTAGCTCATGATCCAGAAAAGTTTGCTCATTTAGTAGACAAAACTTTAAGAAAACACTTTGAACTAATTAAGACTTTACATGATAGAGGAGTTTACTTCTTTGATTATGGTAACAGTTTTATGAAGGCAGTTTATGATGCTGGATGCAAAGAAATTTCTAAAAATGGTGTAGATGAAAAAGATGGATTTATATTCCCATCTTATGTTGAAGATATATTAGGTCCTCAGTTATTTGACTATGGATATGGTCCATTTAGATGGGTTTGCTTAAGTGGTAAGCATGAAGATTTAGTGAAAACTGATGAAGCTGCTATGAGTTGTATAGATCCAGAAAGAAGATATCAAGATAGAGATAACTGGATATGGATAAGAGATGCAGTTAAAAATAATTTAGTTGTAGGAACTCAAGCAAGAATATTATATCAAGATGCTATGGGAAGAACTAATATAGCTCTTAAATTTAATGATATGGTAAGACGTGGAGAAATAGGACCAGTTATGATGGGTAGAGATCATCATGACGTATCAGGAACAGACTCTCCATTTAGAGAAACTTCTAATATAAAAGATGGAAGTAATATAATGGCTGATATGGCTACTCATTGCTTTGCAGGAAACTGTGCAAGAGGAATGAGTTTAGTTGCTCTTCACAATGGTGGGGGAGTAGGTATCGGTAAATCTATAAATGGTGGATTTGGTATGGTTCTTGATGGATCTCAGAGAGTTGATGATATACTAAGAACTTCTATGCCTTGGGATGTTATGAGTGGTGTTGCTAGACGTGCTTGGGCTAGAAATGAAAACTCTATAACTACAGTTATGGAATACAACAAAATGTGTGAAGGAAAAGATCATTTAACACTTCCATTTATAGCAGATGATGAAATGATAGATGATTTAGTTGGAGATAAGATATTTGAATAGTTTATTAACAAAATTAATTAACATAAATTAAGGGGGATAAAACATGGCAATAGTACAATGCGTACCAAATTTTAGTGAAGGTAAGGACTTAGAAAAAATAGAAAAGATAGTTAGTCCTTTAAGAGGAAAAGAAGGAGTAAAATTACTTAATTATGAAGCTGATAAAGATTACAACAGAGTTGTTGTTACTGTAATTGGAGAACCTGAGGCAGTTAAAAATGCAGTTTTTGAAGCAATAGGTGTAGCAAAAGAAGTAATAGATATGAATGTTCACAAAGGTCAACATTCTAGATTTGGAGCTTGTGATGTTTGTCCATTTATACCAATAAAAGATATGACTATGGAAGACTCAGTTAAGATAGCCAAAGAACTTGGGGAAATGGTAGCAGATAAGTATGAAATACCAGTATTTTTATATGAAGCAGCTGCCAGCAAACCAGAGAGAGAAAATCTTGCTACTGTTAGAAAAGGTGAATATGAAGGTTTAGATAATAAGTTTGAAGATGAAAACTGGGCACCTGATTTTGGAAAAGCTAAAAAACATCCAACAGCTGGTGCTATAGCAATAGGAGCGAGAAAACCTCTTATAGCTTACAACATAAATTTAGATACACCAAATATAGAAATAGCTAGTAAGATTGCAAAAACTATAAGACATTCTAGTGGTGGATACAGATATATAAAAGCAGGACCGGTGGAAGTACCAGAAAGAAATATAACACAAGTTACTATGAACTTAACTGATTATAGCAAAACTGCTATGTATAGAGCTTTTGAAGCAGTAAAAATGGAAGCAAGAAGATATGGAGTTAATGTAACAGGAAGTGAAGTAGTAGGACTTTGCCCAATGGAGGCTTTAGTAGATACAGCAGCTTATTATTTAGGTTTGGAAAATTTCTCTTTAGATAAAGTACTAGAATCTAGTTTAATGGAGTAGAATAAAATGAAAATGGATTTAATTATAAAAAACATAGGCAAATTAGTTACCATGGAAGGTTCATTTCTACCTAGGATAGGTAAGCAAATGAATGAGTTAACTATTTTGGAAAATGCTTATATTGCAGTTGTAGAAGGTAAGATTTTTCAAGTGGGTACTGGTGAAGATTATAAGGAATTAGTTGGAGAAAATACTATAATAGATGATGCAAGTGGAATGCTTGTAACTCCAGGACTTGTTGATTCTCACACTCATTTAGTTCATGGAGGTTCTAGAGAAAATGAATTTTCAAAAAAATTAAATGGAGTACCTTATATTCAAATATTACAAGAAGGTGGAGGTATTTTAAGTACAGTAAATGCTACAAAGAATTCTACCTTTGATGAATTATATAATAAAGCTAAGAAGAGTCTAGATAGAATGCTAGAGTTTGGTGTAACTACTGTGGAAGAAAAAAGTGGATATGGCTTGGAATTGGAAATAGAAGTTAAACAACTGGAAGTAGCTCATAAATTGGATAAAGATCATCCAGTTGATTTAGTACATACATTTTTGGGAGCACATGCTGTACCAGTGGAATATAAGTCAAACAATGAAGCATATATTAAACTATTAGTGGAAGAAATTATGCCTAAGGTGAAAGAATTGGACCTAGCTGAATTTTGTGATGTATTTTGTGAAGAAGGAGTATTTTCAGTGGAAGAAAGTGACTACATACTTAGCAAAGCAAAAGAAATGGGTTACAAATTAAAGATTCATGCTGATGAAATAGTACCTATAGGTGGAGCAGAACTTGCTGCAAAACTTGGTTGTATTTCAGCTGACCACCTAATGGCTGCCAGTGACGAAGGTCTGAGAGATATGGCAGAGAAGGGTGTAATAGCAAATATTCTTCCAGGAACATCATTTAACCTGAATAAACCTTCTGCCAATGGTAGAAAAATGATAGATTTAAATGTTCCAATAAGTTTATCTAGTGATTACAATCCAGGAAGTTGTCCAAGTGAAAACTTGCAATTTGTAATGCAGCTTGGGTGTTTAAACTTAAAAATGACTCCAAATGAGGTACTAACAGCAGTAACAATAAATGCAGCTCATTGTGTAGATAGATCTACAGAAATAGGTTCTATTGAGGTTGGCAAAAAGGCTGATATTGCTATTTTTGATGCACCAAATGTGGAATATTTAATGTATCACTTTGGAATAAATCATATTGACAGGGTTTATAAAGAAGGGAGACTTGTGGTTAAAAACAAGCATGTAATTTATTAAAAATATGTATGCAGGGGGATATATATGAAATTAATTAATATGACAGTAACTGACTTTGCAAAAGAGGTAGATTCTAATTCGCCAGCACCTGGGGGTGGCTCAGTAGCAGCCCTTGCTTCTGATATAGGTGTAGGACTATCTAGAATGATGGCTCATTTAAGCTTTGGGAAAAAGAAGTATGAAGCCTTAGATGAGAAAATTAAAGAAGAATTTGAAGTTAAGTTTGATAAACTTGGTCAAATAAGAGAAGAGTTAAGTAAACTTGTTGATGAAGATACAAAATCTTTCAATGAATTTATGAAAGCTTTAAAAATGCCAAAAGATACTTTTAAACAAATAACAGAAAGACAACAAGCTATGGCTGATGCAACATTGTATTCTATAAAAGTTCCATATAAAACGGCTGCATTGTCACTAGAAGCAATGAAAGAGCTAGAATTTTTAGTAGACAATGGTAACCAAAATGCAATTACAGATATAGGTGTTGGAACATTAATGCTTTGTACAGGACTAGAAGGAGCTATATTAAACGTAAAGGTTAATCTTATGAGCTTAGAAAATAAAGAACTTGCTAAAAAATATGCTGATAGCTGCTCAGAAATGTTAGAAGAAGGCAAAAAAATAAGAGATAAAATATTAAATAAAATACACAGTTCAATAGAATAATACAGAAAACCCATCCTTATTTAAGGATGGGTTTTTAGGTTAATCTTCTTTACAATTTTTGCAAATACCTTGTAAAACTATATCATAATTTAAAATAGATAAGTTTTGCTCATTAGATAAATCATTAATAAACTTACTTATAGTTTCTGACTCTATATCGTAAATATTATTGCATCTTTCACAAATTAAATGAGCATGAGGTTTTATGTTTTTATCATATCTATCTGATTGGTTAGGAATACTTAACTTAGAAATATATCCATTTTCTGTTAACTGAGATAAGTTTCTATATACAGTACCCAAACTTAATCCAGGGTTATCTTTTTTTAGACTAGTATAAATGCTATCAGCAGTAGGATGAAGATGACTATTCATGACTTCGTTAAGTATAATTTCTCTTTGTTTAGAAAATTTCATTTTACACCTCCCGCTTTATATAATAATAATTATTATTACCCAAAACTAGTTTAAAAAAAACTTATTATATATTAAAATATTCTATTTGTCTTCTACAGCTTTACGTCCAACAAAATCAGCGTATTGAGGAGTACCTAAATGATATCCGCCAGATACTTCCATTATGCAACCTGTAATATAAGATGATTCTTCACTAGCAAAGAATGATACTGCATTTGCTATATCTTCTGGTGTACCCATTCTATTTAATGGTATGTGAGATAAAAATGATTTTTGGAATTCTTCAGGCATATTTTTAGAAACCGCTTCTGTTGCAGTCATACCTGGTAATACAGCATTACATCTTATATTATTTTTTGCATACTGCATAGCGATTTGCTGAGTTATATTATTAACTCCGGATTTAGACACACCATACCCAATTCTTGATATATCTGGAACAGTTCCTCCAATAGAAGATATATTGATTATACTTCCACCTCCATTTTTTATCATGTGAGGAATTACAAGTTTAGATATACGATAAACACTTCCTATATTACTTTCTAAAAGTTCAAAGAAAGTGTTTTCATCACTATTGATTAAATCAAGATCTTTGTCAGGCCTTCCTGTACCAAAGTTATTAACTAATATATCTAATTTACCTTCTTTATCTATTACTTCTTCCACCATAGTTTTATAACTATCTATTTTGTATGCATCGAAGAATACTGGTTTCATAACTAAACCTTCTTCAGCATATTTATCACAAATTTCTTGAGTTGCTTCTAATCTTCTAACACCCATATAAACAGTAGCACCTTCTTTTGCTAGTTTTACAGCTGTTGCTAATCCGATTCCTCTAGTAGCTGAAGTTACTAAAGCAATTTTTTCATTTAAGTTCTTCATACAAATCCTCCTGTTGTCGAAATGAATAGTACTAATTACTATTATCAACACTTTATATTTTTTGTTTAAATTTGTCAAATGTTTTTATTTATATAAAGTAAATAAAACAAATCTATTATCTTATATATTAACAATACCCATTTATCATTAAAATAAAGAGAATTTAAAAAGATGTTTAAATTAACAATATAGGGGAATATATGTAATATGATTGAAAATAGTAATCATTACTAAAATTGTTATAAAAATAGAAATTAATTCTTATAGGAGGAAATGAAAATTTATGATATATGATTTAATAATAATTGGAGGCGGTCCAGCTGGTATATCTGCTGGAATTTACGCAGGAAGAGCTAAACTTAAGACTTTAGTTATAGAAAAAGAAAATATGGGTGGGCAAATAAAAACTACTCATGAAATGGTTAATTATCCTGGTATCTTACAAACTACTGGAATTGATTATATGGATACATTAAGGCAACAAGCTTTATCTTTTAATGTTAATTTTAAAGAAGATGAAGTTTTAGATTTAAATTTAGAATCAGATATAAAAGTGATCAAAACTAAAAAAGAAGAAATACAAGGTAGAGCAATAATATTTGCAACAGGAGCATCACCAAGAAAATTAGGATTTAAAGGTGAAGAAGAATTTACTGGAAGAGGAGTTGCTTATTGTGCAACTTGTGATGGAGAGTTCTTCCAGGGATTGGATGTATTTGTTATTGGAGGCGGATATGCAGCAGCGGAAGAAGCTTTATTTTTAACTAAATTTGCTAAAAAAGTAAGGGTTGTCGTAAGAAAAAGTGAATTTGGTTGTGCAAAAACTATAGCAGATAAGGTTAAGGCTCATGCCAAAATAGAAGTATTATTTAATACAGAACTTGAAGAAGTAGGAGGAGAAGGTGTTCTACAGTTTGCTAAATTTAAAAATAATAAAACTGGAGAAATTTTTGAGTACAAAGCAAGTAAAGAAGATGGAACTTTCGGATTATTTGTATTTATAGGTTATAAACCTCAAACAGAATTGTTAAAAGGAAAAGTTCAACTAGACGAACAAGGATATATAGTAACGAATGAAGTAATGGAAACTAATTTGCCAGGAGTATATGCAGCAGGAGATTTACGCCCAAAACTATTAAGACAAGTAGTTACAGCTGTGGCTGATGGAGCTATAGCAGCTACTGTTGCAGAAAAATATGTGGAAGAACAAAAACACAGACTTGGTATAGAAGATGAAGAAGAAATAGTAGTAGAAAATAAAGTTGAAGAAAAAGTAATAGAAGAAAAAGTAATAGAAGAAAAACCAGTAGAATTATTAAATATAAATGATAAAAATAGAAAAAGTAAACTTTTAAATGATGTTTTAAGAAATCAAATAAAATCTATTTTAGCAATGATGGAAAAAGAAGTTACTTTAGTATCTATTGTGGATGAAACTATGGAAAAATCTATAGAATTTATGGATTTAATATTAGATATGGCTTCTTTAGGTGAAAAATTAAAAGTAGAAATCTATAAAAAATCAGAAAATCCAGAAATGGAAGCAAAAATAAATGCAGATAAGTTACCAGTAGTTGCTTTATTAGATGAAAACAAAAATTACAGTGGAGTAAAATTCCATGGGGTACCAGGTGGTCACGAGCTAAATTCATTTATACTAGCAATATATAACTTAGCAGGTCCAGGTCAAGCGATTGATCAATCTTTACTAAAGGAAATAAAAGCATTTGATAAAAAAACTAATATAAAAGTAGTTGTATCTTTATCTTGTACTTTATGCCCAGATGTGGTTGTAGCATCACAAAGACTTGCAATGGAAAATGAAAACATAGAGGCAGAGATGGTAGAGTTATCATTATTCGAAGATATAAAGCGTAAGTACAGAATAATGAGTGTCCCAGCCATAATTGTTAATGATGATAAGATTCATTTTGGAGCTAAAAAAATAAATGAAATATTAGATTTAATAAGCAAATAAGTTTAATCTAAAAACTATAAAAAAATTAAAAAATATGTTTAAAGTGAATTTTACTGGGAATATATAATATCAAGATGATGAAAATAGTAATCATTACTAAATTTAAAAAAATAAAATAAGGTTAAATAAAGGAGAAAAAATTATGTCATTAATAAATAAAAAGGTATCAGAATTTAAAGTTCAAGCATATCAAAACGGAGATTTCAAAGAAGTAACACTTGAAGATGTAAAAGGTCATTGGTCAGTGTTCGTATTTTACCCAGCAGACTTTACATTTGTTTGCCCAACTGAATTAGGGGATTTAGCTGATAACTATGCTAAATTCCAAGAAATAGGATGCGAAGTTTACTCAGTATCAACAGATAGCCACTTTGTTCACAAAGCTTGGGCAGATGCATCAGAAACTATAGGAAAAATACAATACCCAATGTTAGCAGATCCAACTGGAAAATTAACTAGAGATTTCGATGTTATGATAGAAGAAGATGGAATGGCTTTAAGAGGAACATTCATAATAAATCCAGAAGGTGAAATCAAAGCTTACGAAGTACATGATTTAGGGATAGGAAGAAATGCAGAAGAATTATTAAGAAAAGTTCAAGCTGCACAATTCGTAGCAGAACATGGAGATCAAGTTTGTCCAGCTAAATGGACTCCAGGAGCTGAAACTTTAGTACCAAGCTTAGACTTAGTAGGAAAATTATAAGAGATAAATAATTAATTCTTTAAGATACTATGATAATTCATAGTATCTTCTTTCGTATTAAGAGATTATAGTTACAACTATGTAACTTGGTATAATTTTAATGTTATGTATATAATTATATTAAAATTAACTTTAAGTAGATTGGGAGAATTGAATGAAAAAATATATAATACCTGGGGTTTTAATAATACTTTCTGGAATGCTTATTTATCAAACATATAGTTTAAATACTATAAAAGAAGAATTAGAAAATATAAAAAATACGAATGCATCTTTACAAGGGGATATAGGTTCTTTAAGTGATGAGCTAAGCAGTCAAATTCAATCCATAATACATGAAGAATTGGGAAAATCTTATTTGACTAAGGATATAAGTTTTAAACTGAATAAGAATACTGATAAGGGATATGATTTAACAGCTAGAGTAGAGCTCAGTGAACTAAAAGGAAATTCAAATGTTCTATTTATGTATAAAGCTGTAAACTCTAATGAATGGAAAGAGTTAGAGTTGAAAAAGGATAAAGAGTTATCTTATGCGGGAGAGTTCACTTTATTATATGACAATGACTATGAATATAAAATTGTAATCAAAGGTGATAAAACGGAAAGTAGTGATGTAGAAGAGTTGGCAAAATATATGTTTATGCCAGCATCACCTGATGTTAGCTGGAGTTATAATGATGATGGGATATATCTTAATGCTTATCCTTATGTGGAAGATGAGCTAGAGCAAACATCTGATGAAAATAAAATAAAAACTATTGAAATAATAGTTAATAATAATAAAGAGAAAACTTATAAATGTGAATATAAAGAAGAATCTATGTATGATGAAAATGATGAGGTTATGGATGAAAGTAAATATTATGAAGCTAATATACCAAAAGAAGCTTATAATGATAAGGTAAATTCTATAAAAATAAAAGTAACTTATGAAAGCGGGATAGTTAATATTGAAGATGTGACTAATAAACAAGCTGAATAATGTATGATAAAAATAGACTTATATCAATTAAAATATAATTGATATAAGCCTATTTTATTTGAATTACTATTGATTTTTCGGTGTTTTTTTGACCTTCTTAACTTTTTTAACTTTTTTCTTAGTAGTAGGTGTGCTTTCTTCAATTTGAGTCTTATTATTTTTATTTATAGACTTAGTTTTTTTAGCATTTTTCTTAACCTTTTCTTGTACCTCTGCATCAGTTATTTTATTCATTATACTATCAAGTTTTTGTTGTTGTGCTGGATCTAAGAAGGTTTTGAATTTAGATACTACTTCATCTTTTCCTTTTAAATTTTTACCGATTTTAACAAGTTCATCGATAAGTTCATCTTCTGATTTTCCTTTATAACCATCTGCTATTTTTTCAACTTTGTTTTTATCAATATTTTTTTCTTTTGCAAACTTTTCAAGGGTTTTTGGATCTACTTTTTTCATAGCAAACTCCTTTCATATTACTATTTTTACATTATAGAATTTGTAATTTATATGTTTAAATAGTTCATATTTAACTAAATATTGATTAATCTATTATTTAATATATGCATAAGAATTTTAATAGTGTTAAACTTCTAAAATCTTTCTAAAATAAATCCTTAATATAAATATATTAATAAGTAATAAAAAAATTCTATTTGAATAAGTAATATGTCGGTGAAATAATTAATTAGTTTTCATTATAAATAAGAGTAGACGACACTCTTTTTGAAACAGTTGAGCCCACTATGTAAGCTAGTATTAATTTTATAAAATCTACCAATACAAAAGGAGCGACACAATATAAAATACTTTGATGAATTGTATTTCCTGTTATTAATGCAAACATTAATGTTCCTGTTATGTATACGATAATTAATCCTGCTATTAGTGATAAGAAAATTATTATAGTAGATGAAGATTTATCTTTAGCAAGACCTATTATATAAACCATTAAAGGAAGTCCTAGTAAATATCCTCCCGTTGGACCGAACAAAATACCAACTCCTCCTGAAAATTGAGCAAATACAGGAATACCAATGCATCCTAATAATAAATAAATTAAAACAGAAATAGTACTTAATTTAGAACCAAGTATTAATCCTGTTACAGCTACAGCTAAAATTTGCATAGTAAGTGGAACGGTTGTAAATGGTAATGGTATTGAAATTTGCGACAAAATTGCAACTATAGCAGCAAAAATAGAACATAATATAAGTTCTTTAGTTGAAAGTTTCATAATAATCCTCCTTAATAATATATAATTAGGTTAACTCGTAAGAGCGATTAAGTTAACTTAATTATATATGAAAAAATAAAAAAATCAAGAAATAATTGTAAAATATAAAAATGAATATAAACTATTTATTCTCTGAGGGAATAAATGATTTATTTCTTTGAATTGAAAATGAAGCCATCAAAATATAGTATATGAGTATGAAAATTTTTATAAATAAAAAGTACTAAGCTAATGCTACGAGTAGTTCTATTAAATAGTAAAATATTTAATTCGTTTTCCCATGCTTTTATTTGCTTAGATAAAGAAGATTGAGATATACATAATTCTTATTATGCTAAAGAAAAACTTTTATATTTATTTAGTGATAAAAAATACTTAACTTGTTCTATAGTAATAAAAAACACCTTCTTTATGTCAGATTATCTATGATATACAATAGAAATAATATCATGTAGAGGAAGGTGTAAATTTTCATATTTACTCAAAATTTCTATTTAGTCTTTGTGGTAAAGGAGAGTTATTTTTGATAGAAGTATAAAAATCTTCAAGTATATTAGCTGCTTTATTAATAGAACAATCATATAAATTTTCAATATTTAAGCATATGTTTTTGCATCTTGGATTCTCATCTAAATTAAAAAATATTCCGTGTAATTTATTATAAAGAGCTGAAATTTTAAGCCCAGAAAAAATAATAAACCTACTTATTTTATTTGGGGTATTGAAAATAGAGTTGTAAAATTTCATAGATTTAAGAGCTCTAGTAATTTTTGAGGTATCTGTATCAAAAAATGGTGATATAACTTCAGCTAAAGTACTATCTGCATTAATATGAGTGGTTAAATCTACAGAAAAAGGATTTTTTCCTTCTTTGTTTATTAATAACTTATCAAACTCAGATTCAATTTCAGTATGAGATAAATTCTCATATTTAGTTGTTTTATTGATATAAGGATGACATTCACTGTCTAGCATAAAATGACATAAAAAACCAAATGCATAAGCTAATGATTTTTCTTTATCATTTGATTTTTTTATTATATTTATCGATTTTTCAAAAAATATATTTGCTTTTTCATAGTGAATACTATGTCCTAATTTATTTGTTGGATTATGATATAGTATTGGTTTGTAATAAAAGAAAATATCTGGTCCATGGAGGCCTATGAAAAATAAATCAATATTTTTTGAAATAATTTTAGAAACCTCATCATCAACTTGCTCTAAAACTTTTTTTCCAAAAGCATAATGTGCATAAGTACCAGGCATAGATACTACCTCCAT
The DNA here is from genome assembly GCF_000808015.1 of Terrisporobacter othiniensis. Lineage (GTDB taxonomy): Bacteria > Bacillota > Clostridia > Peptostreptococcales > Peptostreptococcaceae > Terrisporobacter > Terrisporobacter muris. The sequence continues at coordinate 98,684 of NZ_JWHR01000109.1, forward strand.
AATAAAATATTATATATAAGATTTAGTATATCAACTTTCAAAGAAAAAAATTAGTTTCTATAATATCTATGGAATTTTTCTCATAGTATTAATATATAGAAGTAATTTGTAAATAAGGTAATTCAATTAGTTAAGATAAATAAATCCTTATAAAAAATATATATTCACTAGTAGATTAAAATGTAACACATATAGTTTAGGATTCATATTTTATTAAGAAGGAGTAGTAATATTAAGGGGTGACTTGTGTGAACAATTTACTGTTAATACTTGCAATGATGGTATTGAGTAATGGTAATGTATCATTATTTGATAATAAAAATAAATCAAATAAGTCTGCAGAGGAGTCAACAAAGATGGAAGTTATTGAACCAAGTCCTAAAAGTAGTCAGAATCAGAGAAGTGGTCCAAAAGTAAGAAAAATTAAAAAGATAAAAAAGAAGACTCGAAGCAAAGATACTACTAGAGAGAAAAAGAATGATCCTATCAAAAATATTTTGAAGTTTGATATGACGGATGTTAATAAAGGTATCAACTTAATGGATTTAAGCGAGGAAGACTTAGATAGAGGAATGGAAATAATAACAAAAACGAAGAAGTATATGAATAAAGAGGAAAGAAGTATACTTATAAAGTTAGAGAGTGTTCTCGATTTAGTAAAAGGAATAAAAAAATTAAATGACATTAATATATTGAGCGAAGAAGATGAAAGTGAATTTTTTAGAAGTATGGATGAAGAAGATAAAAAAAATATGATGATAAAAGAAATAATAGAAGTTTTTCCAGAAAAGAAAAAGCAGTCTGTGGAAAAGGCTCTTGAAATGAAAAAAATGATAGATTTATTTGCTGAATTATTTTTACCAGATGGAGAAGAAGGTGGAGGATTTAGTTTAAGTTCTCTTGCTGATATTAATAACTTAGGTAGTATCAATAACTTGAAATTATTAGGAAGTTTGCTAAGAAGTCTAGATGGTGATGATGAAGACGAAAGTGAAGATAAAGAGTATGAATGTGTTGAAGTAGATGAAGAGGATATAGAAGAAGAAAATACAGTGGATGATTATGATGAATATTTGGAAGTAAACAAAGCAATGACAAATAATAAAAAATATAGTAAAAGTAAATCAAGAAGAAATAAAAACAAAAGAAAAAAAGAAATTTGATGAAATACAGGATTGTAGAAGAAGATTTGATTACTTACATAAGTTGAATTACAAAATATTGTAAAAATATCTTAAATTTAAAAATTTTTACAGAATAAACTACTTTAATTATTTTAACTTTTGTATTATAATAAATATAAATTAAGAAAAAACTCCTGAGACATGCGACAGGTATCCTTTAAATTCAACCGACATGCACTATACGGGAGATCGGGTCTTGCAATAGTAAGATGCCATTATATTTATATAAAGGAATTTAAATTTGCGAGCAGGTCACCCACCTGGGAGATTCTCGGGTCTGAATTTATGGGGCCAACGGTGCCTTGGGAATAAAAAAATGTTGCTATTTTTAGCAACATTTTTATTTTGCAAATTTTTAATTTTAGATGCTAAATTCCCAAAATACCCACATCATTGAGAGTTGAAAAAACATGACTCACATTATATTTCGAATCTTTTTCATAATTAGAATAAAATGCAGATCTAATAAAATCATCTTCTGTAGAAGATTCATCTATAGTAGATTGAGACCAGGTTTTACCTAAGTTATCGGAACTAGAAGTAAATAACTTGTTAAAGTTTACCCAAGATACAGAAATAATGCTATCTGTTTTAACTAAGGAAGGATACATACAAGTGGAAGGCTCGCTTAAATATGAAGAGGTATCAATATTAAACTTATTTTCATTAAGGTATCCACTTATGTGTCTTACAACATATCCATTTTTTATATATTCACAAAAACATAAATGATAAAAATTCATACTGTCTCTAATAATGTCTAAATAGATTTTATTTTTACCAGAGCTTGTAATTTGTATAGGGTCACTCCAACAAAAAGTACCTGAGTTAAATCTTGATGCAAAGATTTCTTCACAACCATTTACTAATTTGAAATAAAATATAGTTGGTACGGATTCATTCCATAGAACAGTAAAACTATCTAATACTAAATGGTTAATAAAGTCAATCTTATTTTCTATCCAATAATCATTGTTTTTATAGTGATGGAAAAGAGCACACGTATTAGTAGAGCTATTATTAAATACATAATAAAAAATATGAGCGTTATTATGTATATATTTTACATAAGGGAAGGCTAATCCAAATTTTTTGAAATTATAAGTTATAGATTCTTTTTGGGTAAAGATTTTAGAGTTATTTTTACATTCTAATATTTGTAGAGATTTATCGCAGTAAATACAGTAAACATTATCATCTTTATCAATGGAAAAGGAATATTTGGTAAAATTTATATCAACATCACTTATTAATTTATTTCTATGAACCAAATTGTTGTTTGTATCATAATAGTTGTAATAAAGTCCGTCATTATTAAGGGATATATAAAACATATCCTTAGTGCTTCTTCTAATTATAGCATAGCATTCATTTATAAAGCTCATTTTTAACCTCCTAAAAATATCCATATTATAATATATTTACAAAAAAAACTTATATTCTATTTTTTTATGTATATGTGTAGTTATGTAACACTTATTCATCCAAACGCATATTATTTATTAGGCTTACAAAGCCAGGACATTTTTATCAATATCAATAAGGGAGGATAATAAAAAATGCAAGATTTAAAAAAGAATAAAAGAAGAATGAATAATAAACAAATGTCTACAATGAGCAATTGTCCTGAAAGGGAAGAAGTAGAATCAGTAGTAGCAGTAGAAGTAGATGAACTTGACAGAGGATGTAAGTGCAACAATGATATGGAATCACACAAAAATAAATGCAATGAAAAGCATGAAAAGCATGAGTGTGAGTGTGAATGTCATTGTGAATGTAAAAAACATGAAGAATGTAAAGAATGTGAAGCTGTATCTGAAGAATGTTCAGTAAATCCATGTAGAGAAGAATGCTGTAATGGAATAAGACCAACTTTTTCAACAAGAAACGCGTCTCCAGTAGCTATAGAAACAAATAGAATATTTGACTCAATACAATTTAGAGCATTTACAGATGCTAAGGGACCTAATGGACAAACTTTATTCTTTGAATTTGAAGTTATAGATGTAAGAGGTAATGTACCATCTAGAGGATCAGCAAAAGTTGTAGTTGACGAAGTTTGTATGAATTTTGAAGAGCTTGAGATAATTCCTGGAGATATAACTGTAGATGACTTTATAGTAACTCCAGTTGAAAATAATTCACCTTGTGATACAGTATTTGAATCTATAGTATGCCCAAGAAGAAACGCTACTTGTTGTGCACAAAATAGAGGACAAAATGTATTATTTAGAGAAAGAGGATTAACTGTAAGAGTAGAGGATTTAGTTCTAGAAATAAGAGGACATTGTGGATGTACTAAAATAGTTGCTCTTGCATTCCCAGCAGTAAAAAGAGGTAATGGACAATTATGTAGAGTAGATTCTGTTGAATTTAATTTTAACACACTAGCTTCTAATATATGTGTTCCATCTAGTGGTAGATCAATAACATTAAGACAAGATTATTTAACTAAGTTAACAGTTGACTGTATATCTAATGCATTTATTTCTGCAGAAGATTGCTTTGACTGTGATAGAAATCATGACTGTGATTGTGACTGTGATTGTAGAAATGATTGTGATTTTGACTTCGATTGTTTCGAGTTTACAATACCAAGTGGAATAGACTTAATACTATGTGTTGAAGAAACAGTTAGTGCTTTACTAGGAGATCAACTAGTAGTTTTAGCTGAAACAAGCTTTAGCCCAAGAGTAGTAGATACTTTTGCAAATGTTTGTAAATTTCCAGGTTGTGGTGAATAATTTAGAGAATTAAAATATATAACAAATGATTAGATAGAGGATTAACCAAATATCTTTATTCTACTAACAAAGAGGACTATCACATAATGATAGTCCTCTTTTAATTGTAAGTAAATTATAGTTCGTTTGATTTTTAAATAAAAAATATAATTCTTAATATATTAACTTTTATAAATGATACTATAACAATATTCAAAAATATCATCTTTAATAGTTGAAGTAGACCTAAAGTCAGAAAAGGATGTGGAGTTTCTAAGTAAACTATTAGTTGGCATCCATTTTTTATTACTATGATTAAAAACTAAAGTATTAGTATTAACGACAGACCTATTATTATTTTCAACAGCATCATAAGTAAAAATCATATTACTCATATTATCAATGTTTAATCTATAAATACATTCATTATTTTTTTTGATATTATTAATATGGTATTTATTGATATGATAATTGCTAGGGCTAAAATTATAATGAGAAACTCTATAGCAACTATCTTTAATAGAAGATTCTTCTACTAAAAAGACATTTAAATAATTTTGAATAATGAAAAGTCTCATATTTTTTATGTTATTTATATTGTTAGATGCCTTGCAAAGAGGTCTCCGTCTGACTTTACCATCTTTGTACATATAGTGAATTAGCTTACCTTTTGTATCAATAGAGCAAATATGAATAAAGTTATTATCATCGAAGTTTGCACAATAAGAAATAATGTTATTTGCAATTTTATCTATTTTTTCATTAATATTTTTTATAAATAAACAATTATTTTCTTCATAAACATAAAACGGTTTTATATTATTAATCAAAATCTCACCTACTTTCTTTACATTTTTTTCAATGCCTTTATTAAAACTATACTGTGAAGAATGGTTGTAAAGATAGCTGTGGCAGTTATAGCATAAATATAGGCATACATATTTAAACTTGGTATAGGTAACAAAAAATAAATAGCAATAACTTGAATAATCATACCAACAATAGTATTTATACTAGATATAACCTCTTTTCTTATGGAGTGAAGTATTCCTGACAAAGTTTGATTTAGGCTAAGAAAAAGAGGAGCTAAAAACATGGTCTTTAGATAAATACCAGCAGTTTTATTGTTAAAGACTATTAAACATAATTCTTCTCCGAAAAAATAAAAAAATAAAGAAGATATAATACCTACACCTACAGTTAAAATAACAGCATAGTATATTTTTATTTTTACATTTTTAATTTTATTTAAAGCAACCTCTTGAGAGATGCTTGGGATTAAATTTACTACTAGAGCAGATCCTATGGTAAAAGGAAGATAAATAAAAGGCATTACCATACCACAAATAACACCATAAAGTCCTATGGACTGGGTATAAGATATCCCAGACAAAACCAGTCTAGAAGGTACTATCATAGAACTTACAGACTGCAAAACAACAGAAGACATTCTATTACATGTAATAGGTAGAGCCATTTTTAAAGTCTCCATGGAAGAATAATAAAAATCTTTCAGTCTAATAGTAAAATTATTGTACAAGGATGATTCTTTATATAAACAAATACTCATATAAATCACATTAGTAGCCTCACCAATGGATATACCAAGAAGAGTTACATAACAAATCATTGCCTTATCACTTATGTACATGGTTAATAAGAATACAAATAAAATTCTTGTTATTTGTTCAATAACTTGACCTACAGCAGGAACCATAACTTTTTTTATTCCATAGAAATATCCTCTTAGCACATTTGAAATAGTAATTATGACTATGGCTGGACATATGGATAGAATAAATAAATTTAAATATTTATCATGTAAAAGTTTAAAGGATAAATATGTACTATTAAAAGATACAAATAATGAAATAAGTAGTGATATAAAAAATGATATATATAAAGTAGATATGAAAAATATATTTGCATCCTTTTTATCTTTCAAGGCGCTTTCCTTTGCAACTAAGCAAGAAAGGGCAGTTGGGATTCCTGTTGTGGTGAGAGCAATACAAATCATTAAAAAGTTAAAAACCATATGATATATACCAAGCCCTATATCGCCCATGACCCGTGACAGAAATATTTTATATAGAAAACCTAATATTCTTACTATTAGGTTCGATATGAACAATATTATTGTTGATAAAACTAAATTAGGAATTCTCAAAAAATCACCTCCACATACTAAAAATGTATTCCTGTGAAGGTGAAAAAATAATTACAATTTTATAAAATTTGGTTTTTGATTATCAAAAGTAGAAATGTATTTAAATCCTAAATCTTTTAAATAAGAGTAAATATAATCAAATTTACAAGAAATAAAAGCTGGAGAGTGAGCATCAGAACCTGTAGTAATAATTTCACCACCTAAATCCTTGTAAAGAGATATTATATTTCTTGAAGGTGTTAAGTCAGGTAGGTTATATCTAAAACAAGAAGTATTTACCTCGATTCCTTTACCCTTATGAATAGCCTCTTTTAGTATAGCTTCTATAATATCCGTAAATAAGCTATCCCTAAGAATATTATCATAATTTCCGTATCTTTTTACTAAGTCTATATGGCCTAAAACACTGTAGCTATTAAAGTTTTTAACTATATCATATAAAGTTTTGTAATAAATTTCATAGGCCTCATGTTGATTTTTATTTTTAAAATATTCGTCGTAGTATAAATCATTTTTATCTATGGCATGTTGAGAGCATAAAATGAAATCAAAGTTATGATTTTTCATGTCATCATTGTATTTTTCTATAAGATGAGGTTGTAATCCTAGCTCGATACCTTTTTTTATTATAATTTTATCTTCATATTTTTTTTGCATTAACTCTAGTTTATGTAAATATTTTTTGTAATCCACAACAAACTTATCTGTTTGGTTAACATCATAGTCCATATGATCTGTAAAGCATATTTCCTGTAATCCTAAATTAATAGAAGTTTCAATCATCTTTTCTATTGGAGTTTTACTATCCGGAGAGAAGTTACAATGCATGTGATAGTCGTAGAACATTATTATTTCCCCTTTCATAAAAAATTTGGTATTATATATATTAATGATAACAAATACATATTTAAACATCAATAAATCTAAAAATAAGTAAGTGGTGATTAAATGAAGAAATATAAATTAGAATTAGATGATAATAATAGTAAATACATTCAAATTTATAATCATATAAAAAAGATGATTGTTGGAGGAAAAATAAAAGAACATGAAAAACTTCCGCCAATAAGGAAGCTAGCCAACTTTATAAATGTAAATAATGCTACTATTGTTAAGGTATATGAGTTGTTGGAAAAAGAAGGTTATGTATATAAGATAATTGGCAGTGGAACTTTTGTTTCTTCCATGAATATCAAGGAAGAAGTAAATTTGGAAAACTATAAAGATATGATACATTTTGATAGTGGTAATCCATCAAAGGATATGTTTCCTTTAGATAATTTTAAAGCAGCAATAAATATGGCATTAGAAAAAGATGGAGCATCTATATTTGAATATGATGAAGGAAAAGGTTCAGAAGAATTAAGAGAAGAATTATGTACATATTTAAGAAAGAAGAAGATAAATACTAATAAAAATAATATACAGATAATATCTGGTGCTCAACAAGGTATAGACATAGTTTGTAAAGGACTTATAAATTATTCAGATGTGGTATTTGTGGAAGAACCTACTTATAATGGTGCTTTAGAAGTGTTCAAAAGTAGGGGTGCAAAAATAATTACTATTCCTATGTTAGATGATGGTATAGATATAGGTATATTAAAACTCAAATTAGAAAAAATAAAACCTAAATTAATATATGTCATGCCTAATTTTCAAAATCCAAGTGGAATATCTTACAGTGAGTATAAGAAAAAGAAGCTGATAGAATTAAGTGAAGAATATGATTTTTACATTTTAGAAGATGACTTTATAAGTGATTTTGATTTTGACAGCAAGGATAGCAGGCCACTAAAAAGTTATGATATGAAAAATAGAGTTATTTATATTAAATCATTTTCAAAAATACTTATGCCAGGACTTAGAATTGGTATAGTTGATATACCAAGGGAGCTGCAAAAGAAAATTCTTTGGGCAAAATACTCATCAGATATATCTACACCAGGACTTATACAAAAATCTATGTACTATTATATGAAGTATTTCAATTGGGAAGAATATTTAAAAAGCATAGATAAAGTTTATACTAAAAAATATAGAAAAACAAAAGTTTTATTAGAAGAAAAATTAGGAGATAAACTAAAAATATATAAATCTCAAGGGGGACTAAATTTCTTTATTGAATTACCAAGAGGATATTCATCCCAAGCTTTCTACAACTTCATGTTAGAAAAAGGAGTTTGTATTACACCAGGAACTTATTTTTTTGATAATATAATGGATGATAGATTTTTTAGGATTAACATAGCAAATGAAACAATTGAGGATATAGAAAAAGGAATAACTATAATAGAAAATAATTTAGAAGAGTTTATTACATCTTATAAAAATGGAGAAGCTATAAGAAGTAATAAAATATTTTATTAATAAATGAAAACACTAGGAGGAAAAAATGTTTGATCAAAAAAAACTAGACAGAATAAATTTTTTAGCAAAAAAAAATAAAGAAGAAGGATTAACAAAGGAAGAATTAGCAGAAAGAGAAGTATTAAGAAAAGAATACTTAGAAAACTTCAGAGCTCATTTTAAATCTAGACTTGAAAATGTAAAAGTTGTACATACTCAAGAGGAGTATGATGAACTAATGAAGAAGAATAATAATTAGCTTATATAAAATCCATAAATAGGGGGCCAAATATGAATTTAAAATATGAATTTGAAAATGGTTGGAAAGTTATAAAAGAAATGAATAATATGGAAAATGCTATGTCATATTCAAAAGAATATATTGATTTCTTAAACAAAAGTAAAACAGAAAGATTATGTGCTAGAGAAATAATTAGACTAGCAAGATTACAAGGCTTTATATCTATTGAAGAAGTTATAAAAAAAGGCAAAATAGAATCTGGAGACAAAATATTTGCAGAAAATAAAGACAAGGGTGTGGCTTTATTTGTAATTGGTGAAAAGGATATAGAAGAAGGTATGAAGATAATTGCTTCTCATATAGATTCACCAAGATTAGACTTAAAACAAAATCCATTATATGAAGATGATAATATGGCATATTTTAAAACTCATTACTATGGTGGAATTAAAAAATATCAATGGGTTTCTATGCCACTTGCATTATATGGCGTAGCATTTTTACAAGATGGTACTAAAATTGATATAGCCATAGGAGATGATGATGAAGATCCAGTATTTTGTATAACTGATTTATTACCTCATTTATCATCAGATCAAAATCAAAAGAAATTACATGAAGCTATTGGTGGAGAAGATTTAAATGTACTGATAGGAAGTATTCCTTTTGATGAGGAAGAAAATGCTACTGTAAAATATAATATGTTAAAGTTATTAAACGAAAAATATAAAATTACTGAAGAAGATTTTTTAAGTGCTGAAATAGAAGTAGTTCCAGCAGGAAAAGCTAAGGATTTAGGAATAGATAAATCAATGGTTATTTCTTATGGTCAAGATGACAGAGTATGTGCATTTGCAGGTGTGAAAGCCATATTTGAAGTTGAAAAACCAGAATATACAGCAGTTACATTATGTGTAGATAAGGAAGAAACTGGTTCTTATGGTAATACAGGTATGCACTCAAAATTCTTTGAAAACACTGTGGCAGAATTAATAAACTTACAAGACAATTACTCTGATCTAAAAATAAAAAGAGCCATGTCTAGATCAAGAATATTATCTGGAGATGTTAATGCAGCTTATGATCCAAATTTCTCTTCAGTATATGAAAAAGCAAACTCGGCTCATATGGGTGGCGGTGTTGCTATAATGAAATATTCAGGCTCAAGAGGAAAAAGTGGAACAAGTGATGCTAATGCAGAATTTGTTTGTGAAGTGAGAAGAATATTTAATCAAGAAAATGTAGTATGGCAAACAGGTGAGCTTGGAAAAGTTGACCAAGGAGGCGGAGGTACCGTAGCATATATATTAGCTAACTATGGGGCTGAAGTTTTAGACTGTGGTGTGGGATTACTTAGTATGCATGCACCTTATGAAGTTGCCTCAAAAGCAGATATTTTTGAAATGTACAGAGGTTACAAGGCTTTCTTAAATATAAATCTATAAAACTGAAGTCCTTCTATTTTTATACAAAAGGTAGAAGGACTTTTTACGTGTAAAATTTAAATTTTTTTATGCTTTTATTATATCTAAAAAGGATAAAGCAATGATTATATAATAATAGATAAAACTTATGATAAAAATATAAGTTGTTGATTGTTGTGGAAGTTTTTGCTATATTAATAATAAGAAAAATTATAGAAATTTAACTTGTATTACAAAAAAATTACAAAATGATATTTAATATCAATTCACGAGTATTATAGGTTATAATTTAAAAATGAGAAAAAGAGATAAAAATCATGTATATAAGACAAAAAATAAACTTATTTATACTTGATATAAGGAGGACTAATTTATGAACCTAAAAAAATCATTATCTAGATTGATTATTTTGGCTATGCTATTTACGGGATGCTCCAATTATCAAGTTCAAAATAAGAGCATATCATTACCAGATGAAGCAACTAAACAGAAAACTATGACTAAAGTTCAAAATGATGTAAATGAAATAATAGGAAAAGATTATGATTATGTCTTAAGTAACTTAGGAGAGCCTAATTCTACTGCATATTGGATAGATAAAAGTAATATAGATAATATAGATAATTTAGAAAATTTAGATGATATAGAAGACATAACAGATATAAATTTGATTTATTTAAAGAACGTATTAAATGAAGGCGTAAATAGTAGTGCACTATATTTGAAATTAAAAGATAAGGTAGTAAAAAAAGCACAAATAGTGGATTATTCTCGAGGAAATAGAATTAAAACTTTGGATAAATCAAAAATACTTATAGATTGTTATAATGATGGAGATATAGTTAAAACAGCAGATTTAGACATGAAAAAACTAGATGATTTTACTGGTATTGATTCTAGTGAAATGGAAAAAATAGTAGGTAAGAAGCAACCATCTTATGATGCATATTTATATGACAAAGCAGAAAAATCTATAAATGTATATTATTTAGACGATGAGGATAAACTACTATCAATAATTACTAAAGATAATAAAATATCAGAAATTAAAATTCTTGATAATAAAAAAGAAGTAATAAATGAAATAAAAAATATAATGCTAGATAATTAATAACACATAAAGTTATAGATTCTAATAAAATCTATAACTTTTTTGTAATAATAAAAAATTGTAGGTGAGCATGATTATAAATGAGCAAATTAGAAATAGCTAATTATATTATAGAAAATAAAAAAATACCGCAGGAATTTAATGATTATGTTATTGTTCAAATTAGTGATTTACATAATAAATCCTTTGGTAAAAATAATATTTATTTAATTAACGAGATTGAAAAAATAAATCCTCAAGTAGTATTTATTACAGGAGACCTAATAGATGGAGAAAATAAAAACTTTCAAGTGGCGCTAGATTTGTTAGGAAATCTAACACAGAAATATAAGGTATATTATATTACTGGTAATCATGAGCAAAAAGCTTTAGTAAAAAGATATAAAGAGTTATATAAACAATATTTTAAAAAATTACATGACTTATCAGCCATCCACTTAGATAATGATCAAATTCAAATAAAAAAAGGAAATAGTCATATAAATCTTTATGGATTAACAATACCCTTTGAATGTTATAAATACTTATTTGATAAGAACAAAAATACAAAATTATATGAAAATTTTTTGCAAGAAAGCTTACCGTTGATAAATAGGAATGAGTATAATATTTTATTAGCTCATACGCCTTTTTATTTTGATGAGTATGAAAAATGGGGTGCAGACCTAATATTAACTGGACATGTACATGGAGGAATAATTAGGCTTCCTTTTTTAGGAGGTTTATTATCACCAAATAGGCATTTTTTCCCTGAATATGATTTAGGGAAATATGATAAAAAGGATTCTACTATGATAGTTACCAAAGGTTTAGGAGGATCTAAGGTACTTGTTAGAATTAACTGTAAGCCAGAAGTGGTTAAGATAACATTAAAATCTAAACATTATTAGGATCAAAATTATAAGGCTAGTCAGTGCATTGTTTATATTAATAATCTTTTTAGTATATACAGCATCAGGTTTTATAAGTGAAGCAAAATTATTCTCTACATTATTTAATATGCTTAAAAGTTTTAAGTGATTAAAGTAAGATTTTACTATTTAAACTTTTGAGAAAATTGTTTTATTATACCGTCATAAAATATATTTACTTGTAATAAGTAAGATAATCATTAGATGAATATTGTATACTTATAAAACTTGATATTGAATTGTAGTTATAAAAAATGAGGTTTGATATACTGAACTTGAGGATATATCATCATGGAGTGTACAAAAACTTATTCTCAATTTATCAAAAATGGGGGTAAAAACATGGGAGAAGCTAAAGTTTTAAGTAAAAACATGATGTTTAGAAATAAGGACAATATAGAGCTTTTTGTTCAAAAAGATTTAGTTGAAGATCCAAAAGCTATTATAGTAATAGTACATGGATTAGCAGAACATCTAGGCAGATATGATTATGTGGTATCTAAACTTAATGATTGGGGATATAGTGTTTATAGATTTGACAATCAAGGTCATGGAAAATCTGAAGGAAAGAGAACTTATATAGATAACTATAAAAATTTCTCACAAGATGTTAATGAAATTGTATCCATGGCTAAAACAGAAAATAATAATGAAAAAGTTTTTGTACTAGGTCATAGTATGGGGGGAATGATAAGTACAGTATATGGCATAGACTATAAAAATACAGTAGATGGAATAATTTTATCAGCAGGACTTACTATTGATGAGGCTAAATTATTGGAAAGTAATAAAGATGTAGATGATGATGCTGAAATACAAAATGCTTTAGGTGATTTAATTTGTACTGATAAAAGTGTTGTGGAGGACTATGAAAATGATCCTTTGGTTTGCCATGTAACAGCAGGTAAAATATATAAAGAGTGCTATAAAGCAGTTAAGTACATATATGATAATATGAATAAATTTGAATATCCAGTATATATATTACATGGAGAAGAGGACAAGATAGTTTCACCAGAAGATTCAAAAATTCTTTACGAACATATATCTTCCCTAGATAAAAGCTTGAAGTTATATCCAGGCCTTTACCATGAAATCATGAATGAATTTGCCAAAGATAAGGTATTGGATGATATACATTTTTGGTTGGAAGATAGAATATAAGTTTTATAATATATAAATCATAGCTAGAAAGTATGTTTAAATTAACATATTTTCTAGTTTTTTTAATATATAGGAAATAAATCAAAAGTGTATCAATACAATTTGTGTAAATATAGAAAAAATTAAAGTTTTATTGTGATACAATTAAAATTGTACTACTATTTACTTATAAAATAAAACAATTAGGAGGTACAATTAATGAGCAGAGAAGTATTAAATAAAAACTTAGCACAGATGTTAAAGGGTGGAGTAATAATGGATGTAACTAATCCAGCAGAGGCAATAATAGCACAAAATGCAGGGGCTTGTGCAGTAATGGCACTTGAAAGAGTTCCATCAGATATAAGAAAAGAAGGTGGAGTGGCGAGAATGTCAGACCCAAAAATGATAAAAGAAATACAAGAAGCTGTAAGCATACCTGTAATGGCAAAGGTAAGAATAGGTCATTTTGTGGAAGCTCAAATACTTGAAGCTTTAGAAATAGACTTTATAGATGAAAGTGAAGTTTTAACACCAGCAGATAATGTTTATCATATAGAAAAAAGTAAATTTGAAGTTCCTTTTGTTTGTGGAGCAAGAAATTTAGGTGAAGCACTAAGAAGAATAGGTGAAGGTGCAGCTATGATAAGAACAAAAGGTGAAGCAGGAACTGGAGATGTAGTAGAAGCAGTTAAACATATGAGAACAGTTACTTCAGGGATGAGAACTATACAATCAATGAGTACAGAAGAGTTAATGAATGCTGCTAAAGAAATGGGAGCACCATATGATTTAGTAAAATATGTACACGAAAATGGAAAACTTCCAGTAGTAAATTTTGCAGCAGGAGGAATAGCAACTCCAGCAGATGCAGCACTAATGATGCAATTAGGATGTGATGGTGTATTTGTAGGTTCTGGAATATTCAAATCAGACAATCCAGCAAAAAGAGCAGAAGCTATAGTAAAGGCTGTTACAAATTACAATAACCCAAAAGTATTAGCAGAGATATCAGAAGACTTAGGTGGAGCTATGAGTGGTGTGGCGGTTAATTCTTTGGAAGACAAAGAATTATTAGCTACTAGAGGTTGGTAATATGAAAATAGGTGTATTAGCAATGCAAGGTGCTTATGCTGAACATATAAGCATACTAAAAAGTTTAGAAGTTTATACTGTGGAAATAAGAAATAAAGAAGATTTAAAAGAAATAGATGGTTTAATAATTCCTGGTGGTGAAAGTACGACTATGGGAAAATTAATTAGAGCTTTAGATATATATGAGGATTTAAAAGAAAAAATAGAAAGTGGGCTACCTGTATGGGGAACATGTGCAGGAATGATTTTACTTGCAAAAAGTATTTATGAAGATGATACAAAACATCTAGCAACTATGGATATTGAAGTGAGAAGAAATGCATATGGAAGACAGCTTGGGAGTTTTGGTACAAAGTCTTTTGTTAAGGGGATTGGAGAAGATGTAGAAATGATATTTATTAGAGCTCCATATATAGAATCTGTGGGAAAAAAGGTAGAAGTACTATCCGTTATAGATGGAAATATTGTTGCAGCAAAAGAAAATAATATGCTTGTAACATCTTTTCATCCAGAGTTAACTGAAGATAATAGAGTACATAAATATTTTGTAAATCTGGTGAAAAATAATATAAAATAAAAGAGCTATTACACAACTAATTATAATTAAGTTGTGTAATAGCTCTTTTGTATGAAAATAATTATAAATATGGAATTTGAAAATAGGGTATATGTACTTCTTGCACCAAATAAATTTTTAATGTATTTAGCGGCATTAAAGGGAATAGAAAAATTAGTTGCCAATGAAAAAATAAAAGAATTATTGAAGCTAGTAGCTCTTGAAGAGGTTGCAGATAAGAAGATGAAGTAGTAGGAGTATAGTTTATGGATATAAAAATAAAAATAGTTTAAAAGAGTTAAATAAAATAACAAAGAAAAAAGTTAATAAAACTTATTCTAGTATAGAAGAATTTGCAAAGAGCAATGAATACTAATCAAATAATTATGAGGGCGGTGTTTTTACTCAGAAAGAGTTGGAATTTTTCAATGAAGTTAACTTATTATATGCTTATTCAAACTTAAGTATTGATTTAATAAAAGATAAGTTTGTAGTATGTGTATTATAATAGGTAGTTGTAAGTTACATTATTTTAGGCGTTACATTACTTGTTTATTTTATAAACTTTGATTACAGTTATTATATGGTCTTTATTTATGAGTTTTAATATAGAGTATTTTCCAAATAGTTCAGATAGACATATCTGTGACGTTAGTGTAAATATATTTAATAAATATGGCATGTAAATGGACGAAGAAGAATTTAAAGATTTGAAAAGTTATAGAGAAAAAAGAGCTGAAGAAGCTACACAATATATATTAACTAAAGATTTATTTGCAAAATCAAGCTGTACTAATTACGATGACTTAGTTAAAGATATAGATCACTATTATGGAGGAGAAGTAGGCAAAAAAGAACTTAATGACTTACACAACAAAATAATGTTTGAGGAAAAGAATTACTTATTTTGGGAATTAGAAAATTTAGATTATGTAATTTATAGATATGAAGATAAAGACTTTTGGATTGGTCTTGGTGGATTGCCAGAAAGTCTAGCACAAAATCTAAGACATGAAGAGATAACAGCAAGTGTTATAGCATCATTTATAATCGCTACTATACAATTAATAATATTGTTTGTAGTATATAAACAAAACAATACTTATATGTTTTGGGATTGTATCATAAACTCAGCCATAAGTGATATGTCATCTTGGTATGATATAACTTTTGGACAGTACATAATACTATCAGTTGTTTTGAATTACATCATAGCCTTTATTACATGTATGATAAGTGTATATGTATCATCAAAAGCAAGTACTTATATAAGTGCCATAGGAATTCAGATACCTATATTATTTACTTTTGGAATATGGTTAAATGATAGAGGAATGAAGTACTTAACTACTACTTTTTATCAAAAATATAGCTTACAAATAATTTATCTTGGATTAATTATTTTATCATTATTTATGATTTTTAAAAGAATAAAAAAAGAAATAATTGCAGATGTTTAATCTGAAATTAAAGATGAGATAAATTAGTACATAAATTATTCAATTAAATTTTACATAAATAAGGCTTAAAAGACTAAAGGGATTAATTCTTTTAGTCTTTTTTTCTATTTTAAGTCGTAAGATATGATGAATAAAAATTTAAGGAGGGATACTATGAACTTAGGATTTTTGAATAATTACTTAGTTTTAGTAATAGTAGGTATATGCATGTGTTTAGGATATATAATAAAAAATAGCCTAGATTTTATACCAAATAAATACATACCATTAATAATGGGAATAACAGGTTGTCTTATAAACATATGGATAAATAAAAGTATAACTGCTGATGTTATTTTAGGTGGTTTATTTTCAGGGCTAGCAAGTACAGGTGTTCATCAAACTTTTGTAAATTTAATTCAAAATAAATAGATTATCAAGTATAAGTAGGGGTAAACTACAAATAAGATTGTTTTGATATGGAGATTATGGAGGAAATAAATAATTTATGATAATTAACACAGGAAATAGAACGGATATACCAGCCTACTTTAGTGACTGGTTTTACAATAGAATAAAAGAAGGATACGTTTATGCTAGAAATCCATATTATCCAAGTCAAGTGACAAAATACAAATTAACCCCCGATGTAGTAGATTGTCTTTGTTTTTGTACAAAAAATCCTGAACCTATGATTGAAAGGTTAGATGAATTAAAAGGATTTGGTCAGTTCTGGTTTGTTACAATTACACCTTATGATAAAGATATAGAACCAAATGTTCCAAATAAAGAAAAAGTAATGGAAAGTTTAAAAAAATTATCATCCGTAATAGGTCCAGAGAAAGTTATATGGAGATATGATCCTATTTTTATTTCGGAGAAATATAGTTTGAAGATCCATTTAGAAAACTTTGAAAAAATGGCATCAAATCTTTCTGGATATACTGAAGAATGTATCATTAGTTTTGTAGATTTATATGAAAAAACAAAACGAAATTTTCCAGGTGTGAGAGAAGTATCAAAAGAAGAACGTGAAATTATAGCAAAAGAGTTTGTATGTATTGGAACTAAATATAATATAAATATAAAAACTTGTGCAGAAGGGTATGAATTATCTAAGTTTGGTATAGATTGTAGTGGATGTATGACACAAGCAGTACTTGAAAGAGCGATCCATAGTAATTTAAAAGTTCCTAAGAAAAAGGGCAGTAGAGAAAGTTGTGATTGCTTGTTAGGTAATGATATTGGTATGTATAATACTTGTTATCATGGATGTTTGTATTGCTATGCTAATTATAGTAGAGATATTGTTAGAGATAATTTTAAGAAGCATGATAAAAACTCACCTTTTTTGATTGGAAATTTCATGGAAGGTGATATTATTAAGGACGCTCTACAAGAGAGCTATATTGATAATCAAATAACATTTTTTTAATAAAAAAGTAGTTACTTGAAGAAAAATTCTTAGTAACTACTTTTTGAATTGGTGCCGGATGTGGGACTCGAACCCACACGGTATTGCTACCAACGGATTTTGAGTCCGTCGCGTCTGCCATTCCACCAATCCGGCATATTTATTTACACTAAATTATAACAAAGGCTTAAATTAAAATCAAGTATAAAGAAATATTTAATTATAATAAAAATATTTTTATGGTATTGAAAAAGTGTAAGGTATATATGAAAAAACACAGTAAACATATATGATTAGTGACATTAAGCTATTGTAATTTTCTTTTTTACACCTTAATATAATTTGATTATTGTGGTATTATTAAATAATAATATATGGGTATATAATAAGATATATAAATATATAATATTGAAAAATATAGGAGTGATAAACTTGGACAAAAGATTAATAATTATAGATGGAAACTCGATAATAAATAGAGCATTTTATGCATTGCCAGATATGACAAATAGTGAAGGATTACATACTAATGCCATATATGGTTTTACTAGAATGTTATTTAAAATAATAGATGACTATAAGCCAACTCACATAAGTGTAGCTTTCGATATGAAAGCACCAACATTTAGGCATAAAGAATTTGCCGAGTACAAAGCAGGAAGAAAGAAAATGCCAGGTGAACTTGGTCAACAATTACAACCTTTAAAAGAATTATTAGATAAGTTTGACATACATAGAATGGAAATGGCAGGATATGAGGCTGACGATTTAATTGGTACAGTTTCAAAAATGGGAGAAGACAACGGCTTTAAAGTTTATATAGTTACAGGAGATAAGGATGCTATACAATTAGCATCAGACAAAATTACTACTCTGATAACTAAAAAAGGTGTAGGGGAAGTGGAAGAATATAACTATGATTCAGTTATAGAAAGATATGAAATGACTCCAACACAATTTATAGACCTAAAAGGACTAATGGGAGATAAATCAGATAATATACCAGGAGTTCCTGGAATAGGAGAAAAAACAGGGATAAAACTTATAAAGGAATTTTCTTCAGTAGAAAACTTAATAGAAAACACTGAACAACTAAAGGGAAGCGTTAAGAAAAAGATAGAAGAAAATAAAGAGCAAGCTATATTTAGTAAAAAACTAGCTACAATTATGAGAGATGTACCTATTGAAATAAGTTTAGAGGAATTAGCTTACGGAGATTATGATAAAAATGCAGTAATAGAGGAATTCAAAAAGTTTGGATTTAACACATTAATAAAGCAAGTTCTATCTATGGATTCAGGTAGTGAAGAGTGTTCAGTGGAAGAAAAGATAGAATTAAACATTGTTCCTTTAGAAAATGTAGAAGAGTTAAAAAGAGAAGTAGAAAAAACTAATAAATTATTTATAAAAACTGTAAAAAAAGTAGGAAACATATTAGATAAAAATATTTTATATGTATTTATAAGTACAAATGGAGAAGATATTTACTATTTAAGTGATGAAAAATTGGAATTAATAAAAGATCTTCTTATAAATGAAGAAATCAAGAAAATCGGCTACAATTTAAAAGATGATTACTTATCATTAAAATCATACAATATAAATATGAACAATATATTCTTCGATATAGCTATAGGTGAGTATTTAATAGATTCAAAATCATCAACTTCTTATGAATGTAGTGATATAGCAATGAAATATTTAACTAAAAAGATTAAATCAGAAGAAGAGATACTAGGTAAAGGTGCTAAAGCTAAGAAATTCCAAGACTTAGATATAGAAGAGTTGAGCACATATTTCGGAGAAATAATAAATATAGTTTATAATGTATACCCAATTATGGAAAAAGCCTTTAAAGATATGGATATGGAATACTTATTCTATGATGTGGAAATGCCGTTAGTAGAAGTATTAGGATCTATGGAATACTGTGGTATGGCAGTGGACAAGAATCAACTTAATGAACTGGGAGATAAGTTCAAAAGTATAATTGCAAACTTAGAAGAAGAAATTTTCTCAATGGCAGGGGAAAAGTTTAATATAAATTCTCCAAAACAATTGGGAGTTATATTATTTGAAAAACTTGAACTTCCAGTAGTTAAGAAAACTAAAACTGGATACTCAACTAATGCGGATGTATTAGAAAAACTTAGAGATAAACATGAGATAATAGACAAGATTACTGAATATAGACAAATAGTTAAGTTAAACTCAACATATGTGGAAGGATTAAGTAACATAATCAACCCTATAAGTGGTAGAATTCATTCTTCATTTAATCAAACAATAACTACTACAGGAAGAATATCTTCTACTGAACCAAATTTACAAAACATACCTGTTAAAACTGAAATGGGTAGAGAAATAAGAAAAGTATTTATTGCAGATAATCACTGTAAATTAGTAGATGCAGATTACTCTCAAGTAGAGCTTAGAGTATTAGCTCATATGAGTGGAGATGAGCATATGATAGAAGCTTTCCAAAATGATATAGATATTCACTCAAAGACAGCATCTCAAATATTTGACGTGGATGTAAATGAAGTTAACTCAAAGCAAAGAAGTGAAGCTAAAGCTATAAACTTTGGTATAGTATATGGAAAAACTGATTTTGGTTTATCTCAAGATTTAAATATACCAGTGCCACAGGCTAAAGCTTATATAGAAAGTTATTTTGCAAATTATGACAAAATTAAAGTATTTATGGATGATGCAATAAAAAATGCAACAGACAATGGATATGCTTTAACTATTTTCAATAGAAGAAGATATATACCAGAAATAAATTCAAGTAATTTTATGGTTAGAAATCAAGGAAAGAGATTCGCTATGAATGCTCCTATCCAAGGAAGTGCAGCTGATATTATAAAAATAGCTATGGTAAATGTCTATAATAGATTAAAAGATGAGCAACTTAAATCAAAACTAATATTACAAGTACACGATGAGCTTATTGTTGAAGCTGTAGATGAAGAGATAGAAGATGTATGTAAAATAGTAAAAGAAGAAATGGAATCAGCAGTTAATTTACAAGTACACTTGGATGTAGATTTAAATGTTGGAGATTCATGGTATGAAACTAAGTAGGTGAAATTATGCTTATTTTGGGATTGACTGGAAATATTGGTTGTGGAAAAAGTAGTTTATCAACAATATTTAGTGAAGAAAATATAGATATAGTCGATGCAGATATTATTGCGCGACAAATTTATGATGATGAAAAATTACTCCAAAAAGTATATTATACTTTTGGAACTGATATAAAAAATGAAGATGGTTCTTTGAATAGAAAAGCTTTAGGAAGAATAGTTTTCAATGATGATGAAAAACTAATTCAGCTTAATAAGCTAACTCATCCGATCATAAGGCAAAATGTAAGTGATCAGATTGATGAGTATAAAAAGCAAAATAAAGAAATAGTAGTATTAGATGCCGCATTACTTATTGAATCAGATTATTTAAATTTTATTGATAAATTACTAGTAGTTACTTGTAATGAAGACATACAAATTGAAAGAATAAAAAAAAGAGATAATTGTTCTACTGAGGAAGCACTTAGTAGAATAAAATCTCAAATGAGTCAAGAAAATAAAGTAAAATATGCAGATTATGTAATAGATAATTCGGGTACAATTGACGAGTTAAAAAACAAGGCTTTTATATTTTTGAATTATATAAAGGAGAAGTGGAGTGTATAAGAAAAGTATTTTAATCTTATCTGTTATTATAATCTTAGGCGGAACAATTTATTTAGAAGGTGGTAGAATAAAAACTTTACTCTACCCTAAAAAGTACTCTGCATATGTAGAAAAATATGCAGAGGAATATAATCTAGATGAAAATTTAGTTTATAGTATTATAAAAGCAGAAAGTAAATTTAATGAAAAAGCATTATCACGCAGAGGTGCAAAAGGTTTGATGCAAATTGCGGATATTACAAGAGATTGGGCAATAGAAGAATTAGAGCTAAATGATGATATAGATATATATGATCCGGAAACTAACATAAGAGTAGGTTGTTGGTATCTGAACACTTTATATAAAGAGTTCGGAAAAACAGAGTTAGTTATTGCAGCATATAATGGTGGTTCTGGAAATGTGAAAAAATGGTTGGGTGATGAAGAATATAGTAATGATGGAGAAAACTTACATACAATACCTTTTTTAGAAACAGATAGATATATAACAAAAGTAAAGAAATATTATGAACAATATAATATGTTATACAGCGAGGAAGGAAGGAACTAATGAAGAAAAAATTAATAAAACTTCTAGCAATAGTTTTAACCATAGTTCTGGGAACTGTAGGATGTGCCAAAGAAAATAAAAATGAAGATAGTAATGAAGAAATAAACGAGTATAATATTCAAGAGTCAAATTATATTCACTTAACAATGTTATTTCCAAAGACTATAAATCCTATATTAAACAGAGATAAATCAGTGGGTTATATAATGAATTTAATTTATGATGGTTTATTCGAAATTGATGAAAACTATAACGTTGAACCAAGACTAGTTGAAACGTATACAAAGTCTTCAGATGGTAAAAGTATAAATATTAAATTAAAGTCAGATGCCACTTGGCATAATAATAAAGAACTAACATCTAGTGATGTTAATTTTACTGTAGACTTAATTAAAAAAATTAAAGATAATCCTTATTCAGACTTAGTTGGAAATATTAAATCTATACAAATAAATGATAGTAAGAATTTTACCATTAATTTGAATGAGAATGATCCTTTTATAATAGAAAAGTTGACATTTCCAATTGTTTCAAAGGATAAATTAAGTAGCTTAAAAACTGATGAAGTAAATAAGTATAAGAATAATCTTTTAGGTAATGGACCTTATAAAATAAAAGAGTATGTAGATAGACAATACATGATACTTGAAAGAAATGAAAAGTACTTTGGAGATTTACCAGAGAATAGAAAAGAAATTTTTGTGAAAATGGTACCTGATAAGGAATCACAAACGGAGATGGTACTTTCATTAGATAGTGATATTGCTAGTGTAACTTTATCAGAATTAAGTAAGTTTGAGAAGAAAAAAGAGTTTAATATAACTAATTATGAAGGTAGAAATTATGAGATGGTTATATTCAATTATGATAATGAGTTTTTGAATGATGTTAATTTTAGAAAGGCTATAATATCAGCAATAGATAGAAAACAACTTTTAAAAGAAGCTTATGTAGATAACGCAACTTTATCACATTTTCCTCTTAATACAACAAGTAAATACTATAATAAAGATATTAAAGATTTAGATTATAATAAAGAAAATGCAATAAAGTATTTAACAGAGGCACTAAAATCAGTAAATGAGTCTTTAGAATCACAAAAACAAACTGATGCTAGTAAACAGAGTTCACAAGATTTACAAGGAGTAATAGAGGATAATTCTACTGGTATTTCTTCTAATTCAGAACTTTCAAGAAAAGACATGAAAGAAATGCTAAAGCAAATAGAGTTAAATATAGTAGTTTCAGCTGAAAATGGTGAGAGAATAAAAGTAGCTAATACTATAAAACAAAACTTATCATCAATAGGAATTAAAAGTGTTGTAAAAGAACTAAATGAGAAAGATTTAGCTAAAGCGCTTAATTCTAAAGAATATGATTTAGCAGTGGTTGGATATTCATTATCAAGCATTCCTGATGCTAGAGGAATATTAGAATCATGTAATATAAAGGATAAACAATTTTTAACTTATATTAAATCTTTAGGAAATTCTAAATCAGAGGATGAAACTAAAAAAGTATATGATCAAATTCAAAAATATGTGGTTGAAAAAGGATTATTTATATCTTTAGGGATATTAGATAATTTTATAGTATCTAATAAAAGACTTGAAGGAAAAATTTATCCAAATGATTTTGATATTTATAAAGGAATTTCAAATTTACAAATGAGTAAATAAGCGAATTTACTAATAGGAGGAATAACTACATGAAAAGAAAGTTATCTATTGAAGGGATGAAATGCAGCCATTGTGTTGGCAACTTAACAGATGTTCTAACAGAGGATATTGAAGGTGTAGAAGTTTTAGAAGTTAATCTAGATGGAAAATATGCTATCGTTGATATGGATGATAGTGTAGATATTGATAAAGTTAAAGCATTAATAGAAGATCTAGGTTTTAACTTAATAGGTGTAGAATAAAATTCAAACTAAATAATCTAAATTAATTAGTATAAATCAACTTATATTTAATTAAAGTAAAAAAAGGAATATTTTTATAATATTCCTTTTTTCTATTTTTAAAAATCTATAAAATTGTATTTGAAAGATAAGTAATTTATAATAGATATAAATTTAAAAATAGATTTAGGAGTGGTAATATGGGAAATACAAATCTAGATTGGGAAAACTTAGGGTTTGATTATAGACAAACCGCTAAAAGATATGTATCTAATTATGAGCATGGTACTTGGGATGAAGGTGTTTTAACAGAGGATTCTAATGTGGTAATTAATGAATGTGCAGGGGTTTTACAATATGCACAAACTTGTTTTGAAGGATTAAAAGCTTATAGAACAGAAGATGGTAAAGTAGTTATATTTAGACCAGATCTTAATGCTGAGCGTTTAGCAGATTCAGCAACAAGATTATATATGCCGGTAGTTTCAGAAGAGAAATTCTTAGATGCAGTAGAGAAAACTGTTTTAGCAAATATTGATTTTGTTCCGCCATATGGTAGTGGAGGAACATTATACATAAGACCATATATATTTGGAAGTGGTGCAGTAATAGGTGTAAAACCAGATACTAAATTCCAGTTTAGAGTATTTACAACACCTGTTGGACCATACTTCAAAGGTGGGGTTAAGCCACTTAGTATATGTGTAAGTGATTTTGATAGAGCAGCACCGCATGGTACAGGTCACGTTAAAGCTGGACTTAACTATGCAATGAGTTTACATGCTCTTCAGGTTGCTCATGAAAATGGATTTGATGAAAATATGTATTTAGACGCAGCAACAAGAACAAAGGTAGAAGAAACAGGTGGAGCAAACTTTATATTTGTAACAAAAGATAATAAAATAGTTACACCGAAATCTGATACTATACTTCCATCAATAACTCGTCGTTCTTTAATGTATGTTGCTAAAGAATATCTTGGACTAGAAGTAGAAGAGAGAGAAGTACATGTTGAAGAATTAAAAGATTTTGTAGAATGCGCATTATGTGGAACTGCAGCTGTTTTATCGCCAGTTGGAAAAGTCACTAACAAAGATGAAGTAATATGTTTTGCGAATGGTACAACTGAAATGGGGCCAATTTGTAAAAAATTATATGACACATTAACGGGAATACAAATGGGTAAAATAGAAGCTCCAGAAGGTTGGATAAGAGTAATAGCAGATACAACAGCTAAAGTTAGTGAATAGAAAATAATTTAAGATACCTAGAGAATTTCTCTAGGTATTTTTTTGTACAAAATAGTAGGTTAGAAATTATTTAATGATTTACTTGTAACTTATGTATAAAAAACTATACCTTAGGCAGAGTTATTGATATTATATTCTTTAAGAATATATAATGAAAATAAGTAAGGGGAGAGAAAATTATAGATGATTAAAATAGCTATTTGTGATGATGATTTAATCACTCTTAATCATACAAAAGAAATAATAGAAAATTACAAAAAAAAAGATTTGCAAGTATACTCATATAAAAGTGGAGAAGGACTATTAAATAGTGAAGATAAGTTTGACATTATATTTTTAGATATAGATATGGATGGAATTAATGGTATAGAAGCAGCTAAAAGAATTAGAGTATATGATAAGAAAGTAAAAATAATTTATGTTACAAACTATACAGATTATACATCTTCTGCATTTAGTGTTCACGCTTTTGGATATTTGGTAAAACCAATTAAAGAATCAGATCTTCATGATCAACTCGATGAAGCTTTATTATATATGAAAGAAGATGAGGAATGCGTTGTAGAGTTCATTACTGAAGAGGGGGTAGTAAGAATAGACATAAAGAAAATATATTACTTTGAATATGTAGCTAGAAAGATATCTATGAAAACAAGCGAAAAAACTTATATAATAAGAGAAAAAATTTCGGTTATAAATGACAAAATGAAAGAATTTGGTTTTGAAATGCCACATAAAAGCTTTGTGGTGAATTTGTATAATGTAAAATCTGTCAAAGGTTATGATGTATATATGATGGATGAAAGTATAGTGCCTTTATCCCAGAAGAAATCAAGTGAATTTAGAAGTGCTCTCAATGTTTATCTTGGTAATCATATTGAGAAACAGATAAGGGGGTAATTGAGATTAATAATTATATTGATATAGTTGCATACTTAATATTACCGATTATAGGAAATATGTTTATTGTTTATGCTTGCTTTGATTTTATGAAAAAAGTAGATAGGAATATATACAGAAAAAATATAATTTATATATCATCATTTCTATTGTTTAACATTGTATTAGTATTGGCTTCCATGTCAGGGAGTTTTATAATCAATACGATTACTTTTCTGAGTGGAATATTGTTAATAGGTTATTTTCTTTATAATAATTCAAAGCTCTATTTATTATATTACTGTATATTTGCACTTTGTTTTCTTTTTGTAGATTTTCTAGTTAGTTATTTTATATCCTTTGCAATAACTTATGGAAAAATTTATTTTGCAAGTTTAGCTTATTTACAAATAACAGTTATATTTTTACTTAGGATTATAGAATATGTTTACATAAAGCTTTTTACAAATTTTATAAATAGATGTGAGGCAAAAGTTATAAATAAACTTCAAAGTTTCACATTTTTAGTTATCCCTTTATTTAGTGTAATTTATATACTTACCTTAGTTTATTTATTACAGTTATATGCAGGTTTTGAAGAAAGTATTTTATTGCTTGTAAACGTGATTTTGGTATTGATTTTAAATATATATGTTACTCATATTTTTGATGCTATATCAAAGAATAATACTTTGAAAAATGAAGTTAAACTGTACCATCAGCAAAGTGAATTGCAGCACAAGTATTATGATAATTTGGAAAGTAAGTACAAAGAATCTAGGAAGCTAATTCACGATATAAGAAATCACTTACAATCCATAGAAAGGTTATATGAAAATAAAGAACAAGATTTGGCTAAAAAGTATACAACAGATGTTCATTTAATGCTTAATGAATTAAATCAAAAATATTATACAAGTAATAGGATATTAAATATTATATTAAATGATAAATATCAAATCATAAAAAGCACTAATATAAGTTTTGATTGTAAAATAGGGGACATAAATCTTGATTTTATGAGAGAAATAGACATAACTACAATATTTGCAAATCTTTTAGACAATTCTATTGAAGCTGCGAAGAAAGTAGAAGACAACCGATATATAAAGTTTCATCTTAATAAATTTAATGATTTTATAGTCATAAATATAATAAACTCCATGAAAGATAAACCAATTATGAAAAATAAAAAAATTAAAAGTACTAAGGTTAATCATGAAGGGTTGGGGATTGAAAATATAAGAAAAACTTTAGAAAAATATGAAGGAAGTTTAGGTATTGATTTTGATGATTATGAATTTAAAGTTAATATTGTAATTCCAAATTAAAAATTGGGAAGTGGGAAAATGATTGAAATAGGGATAAAGATAGGGTTAATATTAAGTGCTGTTATAGCCTTTGTAATTCCGTTATTAATGCTTTTTTACTATATATTTAACAAAAAAGAAATGTTAAAACCTTTTATAGTGGGTGTTTCAGTATTCTTTATATCTCAAATATTATTAAGGCTACCTTTATTAACATATGTTTTAGCAAATCAAAATTGGTACATGAGGTTAAGTTTAAATCCTTATTTATATAGTATTTTTTTAGGGTTGACAGCAGGAATTTTTGAAGAAGTTGGAAGGTATATAGGATTTAAGTATTTCTTGAAAAATAATAAAAAATACAACGATGGACTAAGCTTTGGTTTTGGACACTGGGGTGTAGAAGCATTTATAATAGTAGGAATTAATGCAGTAGTACTTTTATTTAGTCCTAATTTAATAGAACTCTCAAATATAAGCACAATAAATGCTTTTTTAATGGGACTAGAGAGACTATTTGTACTAAGTGTACATGTAGGTTTTTCAATGATTGTGTTATATGGAATAAGATTAAATAAGATTTCATATTTATTTGTGGCTATTATACTTCATGGCATATTAGATGCAGGAGTAGGCATTTTACCACAGTTGTTTAATATGGGAGCAATAAGTATGGAAATATATGTACTTATTTGGAGTTTAGGATTCTTATACTTAATATATAAATTCAAAATGAAATTTAATAAATTAGAAAATAAAACTATGATGGAGGAATAGAAATGAAAAAAATAAAATTATTTTTAATGGTGGCACTAGGTTGTGCAATGTTAGTGGGATGTTCTTCAAAAAAATTAAGTGAAGATTTCAATGAAGAAGAATTAAAAACTACTACAGAAAGTGTTATTCAAATGTTGTGTAATGAAGAATATGACAAAATAAAAGAAATGTCAAGTCAGGAATTTATAGATGCAGGGGTTGCAGACAAAATAAAAGAAGTATGGGAACCTATGGCTAAAGATTTAGGGAAATTTGATTCTTATGATAAAGAGGCAGTAGTGGGAAATGGTGACCAAGCAACAGTTGTAATTATAGCTAAATTTGAAAATGGGAATGTTAAATTTACTATAAGCTACAATAAAGATATGAAACTTACAGGATTTTATATTAAATAAATATAACTAATTTCTATAATATTGAGAATGACCTTAGATTTGTATAAATATAAAATGACGCCCAATAATTAGGATATGTAACTCTAATTATTGGGCTTTGCCTTTGTAATGAAAATTTTAAATTGCTATTTAATCTAGAACATAATTAACTGTATATTTATCTTCATTAGTTAAATAAACTCTATTTACTCTTCTATTTATATTACATAAAACTTCATGATCTATAGTATCAACATTTCCAGAAATATTGCCTATTTTTATACCATCAATATCTCCAATTAGGATAACTTCATCTTCCATATTTACAGTAAGATCATTTGGTATCTCTAACATTGTTTGGTCCATACATATTCTGCCTACTATATTAACTAATCGACCATTCACAAAAGCTTTTGGATTTTTTTGAGTTCTAGGGAAACCATCAGCATAACCAACAGGTATAGTAGCTATTTTAGTATCTTTATCAACTGTGTAAGTACCAGCATAACTAACGCTAGTTCCTTTTTCTATAGTTTTAATATTACTTATCTTACTTTTTAATTCAAGACAAGTTTTTAAATCTATTTTTCTACTAACATCATCTGAAGGATAACAACCATATAAAGAAACTCCTAATCTGACCATATTAAAGTCACAATCTCTTAGATCTAGTATTGCAGCACTATTAGAAACGTGCTTTATAGGAATATTTAAATTTGCAGATTCTAATGCTTTAATAACTTTTTGATATTTTGATATTTGTTTAAAAGTAGCCTCTTTGTTATCCTCATCTGCTTTTGCAAAATGGGTATAAATACCTTCTACTATTATATTTTCAAGAGAGAATATATTTTTTATATCTTTGATAGAATAATCATTTACTAAGAAGCCAATTCTGCTCATACCTGTATCCAATTTAATATGAATATAAGCTTTTTTATTTATTTTTTTAGCTAAATCATTAATATTTTGTACCATTTCTAGTGAATATACTGTAATTCTTATATTGTTATCTATGGCATAGTGAATTTTACAGTTATCAATATAACCCATACATAAAATAGGTGTTTTTATATTATTTTTAACAAGTTCTAAAGCCTCTTCTAATCTAGCTACAGAAAAGAAATCTACATTTTCTTTTTCTAAGAATTTAGAAACTTCTACAGCACCATGACCATAAGCGTTTGCCTTTACTACGCAGCAAAGGTTTGTACCTTTGTTTAATGCTTTTTTTACACTATTTACATTGTATTTGATATTTTGTAAGTTTATTTCTGCCCATGTACTTGAATTTATCATATTTAATTAACCTCTCTATTTAATAAAATTTAATTTAAAGTTAAAATATTTAATTATATTTAAGAATATACTATGAGGAAAATAAAATGTCAATTATATTTAATTAATATGAATAAAATTTAATAAAATTTAACTTAATTGCATAATATATTTATAATTGATATAATTACTTGTGAATCTATTAAGTTTTAACAATTAATAGTATTCTCAACAATGGAGCTACCAAAAGCAATAGTAATGATATCTTACAGGAAATATAAAGTATTTCGTCTAGCATTGCTAAGAAGAAGTGAATTTTTATAATAAAATGAGGTAAAATTAATGAATGATGTACAAATTTCAAAAAATATTTGTGAATATAGAAAAAGAAAAGGATTAACTATAAAGGAGCTTGCACAGCTTACAGGTGTAACATCTTCTTTACTTAGTCAAATAGAAAAAGGAACTGCAAATCCATCAATAAATACTATTAAGCAAATTTCAAATGCATTAGAGATTCCTTTGTTTAATTTTTTTATTGATGATAGCTATACAGAAAATTTAGTTGTAAGAAAAGATAAAAGAAAGAAAATGGTATTTAGTGAAGATGATAATTTTGCATATGAGTTACTAACACCTAATCTACAAGGTGATATAGAATTTGTTCTTATGACAATACCAGCTAATGAATCTTCATCAAGTGAGCAATTTAGTCATAAAGGAGAAGAGGTTGCATATGTAATGAAAGGGAAAGTGGACCTTCATATGATGAACACAGTTATAGAATTAAACTGTGGAGATAGTGTTAAGATTCCAACATTGTCACAACATAAGTGGGAAAATAGAAGTAATGAAGAGTGTCAGGTAATATTTGCAGTTACACCACCATCTTTTTAATAAAAAATTAATATATTGCTAAAGTGAAATTATTAAAAAGTAAATTTAATAAAATAGGAGATTTAAATGTTAGCTCAAGAAAGATATGAATACATAATAGAAACTCTAAATAGAGATTGTGCAGTTAAAGTATCCAAATTAATTAAAGAACTAAATGTATCAATAGAAACAATTAGAAGAGACTTGGAACATTTAGAAAAAGAAGGAGTATTGCAACGAGTTTATGGGGGAGCCATTCTCAAAAAGGTTTCAGTTGATAAACTTAGCTTTGATAAAAGAGAAGAAGAGTTTAGAAAAGAAAAAATAGAAATAGCCAATATTGCAACAAGGTATATAAGTGAAGGGCAATCTATAGCACTAAATGATAGTACAACAAATGTAGAAATTGCAAAAAATATTAGAAATAAATTTACTAATTTAACAGTAGTAACTAATTCGTTAGTTATTGCAACGGAATTAGCAAATAATAAAGGTATTAAAGTTATATTAGCTGGTGGGATTTTAGATAATAAAGAATATGCTTTTTATGGTCAATTAGCTCAAAATATATTAGAAAACTTTGTAGTGGATAGATCATTTATAGGTGTAGGGGGAGTATCTTTAAATAGAGGTATTAGCGATTATGATTTTGATACGGCACAAATACAAAAAATTATGATGAAAACATCAAAAGAAGTAATTATTTTAGCAGATAGTAGTAAAATAGAAAATGTTTCTTTGACAAAGGTAGGACATATTGATGATGTTAATTTAATAATAACTGACAGCAATATAAATCAAAATATTTTAGATAAATATTTAAAAAATGGTATAGAGATAATTTGTAAATAATAAAAACATGCACAGAAAAGCAACTCAAATCATTGGTGAGTTGTTTTTTTGTGCATGTTTTATGGAAATAACACATAAAAATACACATAAATACAAAAAAATACTTGAAATCGCACAAAACACTTTATATAATAAAAAAAGAAAATGATTTCTTAAAAAACTAACTATAAAGATATCTTAAATAAATAATAGTTGCAGGAAAATAATCATTAATAAAATTATGAAGGAGTTAGAACATTGAACAGTAAAAAAGAAAATATTAAAAAATGGATTACATTTATAATCTTAACACTAGGCGCGGGAACAATATATAAGTTATGTTTCTTAAAAGATGCATTTTATGGTCCAATGCAAGAATATTTAGGTCTTACACATACACAATTAGGCAATGCAATGTCTATAAGTGGTGCTGTAACTACTGTAGGATTCATACTAGCCGTATGGTTGTCAGATAGAGTATCTAAAAGAATTTTATTACCAGCAGGTCTTATAGGATGTGGTCTTTTAGGTTTATGGTTAGCTACTTTACCAGGTTACAATGAAGTATTAATAATTTGGGCATTATTTGCATTAACAAATGATATGGTATTCTGGCCAGTTTTACTTAAATGTGTTAAATCGCTAGGAAGTAAAGAAGAACAAGGTAGAATGTTTGGATACTTTGAAGCAAGTAGAGGTCTTGTAGATACAATAGTGGCTTTTTCAGCTTTAGGAATATTTGCTTATTTTGGTTCAGGTAAATTAGGATTTGTAAATTCTATATTATTCTACTCTATAACAGTTATAGTTGTAGGTGTATTAGCATTCTTCTTCATTGAAGATGATAAAAAAACAGAGTCAGTTGATGGAAAAGAAACTAAAAAAGTTAAAGTTTCTCCTATAGTTGCATTAAAAACAAAAGAAATATGGTTAGCAGCATTTACTACATTCTTTGTTTATGCAGTATTCTGTGGAATAACTTATTTCATACCTTTCTTAGAAAATATATATGCTTTACCAGTTGCTTTAGTTGGAGCATATGGAGTTATAAATCAGTATGGTTTAAAAATGGTTGGTGGTCCAATAGGTGGATACTTAGCAGATAAGAAGTTCCATTCACCAGCAAAATACTTAAGAGCAGCATTTATAGCATGTATAGTTGTTTTAATAATAATGGTTATAGCACCACATAGTTCATTAAATGTTTACTTAGGAATGGCTATGACATTGACTTTTGGAGCAATAGTATTCTCAATGAAAGCTACATATTTTGCACCAATGGGTGAAATAAATATATCAGATGATATAACAGGGGCAGCAATGTCTATAGGAAGTTTCATAGGATATGCACCAGGTATGTTTGCTTACTCATTATATGGAAGTGTATTAGATAATAATCCAGGACTTGCAGGATATAGAATGGTATTTATGATGATGATAGGATTTGCCCTATTAGGAGTTGTTGTAAGTACATTATTAATAAATGCAATAAAGAAAAATAATAAACTAGAAGAAAAAGTTGCTTAAAATATAAAAAATAGCTTTGGTTTATTTAACCGAAGCTATTTTTAATAAAATATACACTAATAATAGTCTTGTAAAACTTGCCAAATAACAAGTGATGTATATTAAATATTTAACTGTATAATGTTAATAATCTATACTATAATATTTTAGATATTTTATTTTAAGAATGAAGAGGAAAATGATTTATGAAGTCTAAAAGAAAAATTAAGAAAAAAATTATATTTTTAATTTTAACAATGGCTACAGGAGTAGTATATAAACTACCTTATATACAAGATGTATTTTATGTTTCTATACAAGAAAGCTTGAATTTAAGCCATACTCAATTAGGCAATATATTGTCTATGGCGGGTTTATTTAGCACATTTGGATTTCTTTTATCAATATATTTTATAGATAGAATATCTAAAAGGATATTAATACCTTGCGCGCTTATAGGTGTTGGATTTACGGGTATATATTTATATACTTTACCAAGTTATTATGGACTTATGTTTATATGGGTTTTATTTGCTTTATTTAGTGATATGGTTTATTGGGCAGTATTGGTAAAAAGCGTAAACGAACTTGGAAATGATGATGAACAAGGGCGTATATTTGGATTTTTTGAAGCTGGAAGAGGTTTATTTGATACATTAATAGTATTTATAGCTCTATCTATATTTTCTATATATGGCTCAATTAAATATGTAATTTTATTTTATTCAATTACTTGTATATTAATGGGAGTTCTAGCTTTCATCTTATTAGATAAAGATGAAAAAGTTAATGCAAAAGAGAATAAAAAAAAGATGAGCTTTCCAATAGAAGTTATTAAAGTAAAAGAAGTATGGTTAATTTCAGGAAACATATTCTGTGCATATGCTATTTATTGCGGATTAACCTATATGATGCCTTTTTTACAAAATACATTCGGAATAGGTGTAGTAGTGATAGGTATTTATGGGACGGTAAATCAATATGGAATTAAGATGATGGCAGGTCCTTTAGGAGGATACTTAGCGGATAAGAAGTTTAAATCAACATCTAGATATTTTTGTTTTTGTTTTAAATTAATAATAATTGCAAATATAATTATGATTTTATTAGCAAAATCAAAAATTAGTATCATAGTAGGCTTTGTTTTTGTCATAGTATTTTCTATTTTGGTCAATTCTATGAAAGCGTTATTATTTGCACCGATGCAAGAAGCTGGAATATCTGAAGAATTATCAGGTGCAGCCATATCATTGTCTAGTTTTATTGGATACTCGCCATTGATATTTTGCTATTCTTTATATGGAAACATCTTAGATAAATTTAATGGACTATTAGGGTATAGAATATTGTTTCTTATATTAATAGTATTTGGAATAATAGGTCTTATAATTAATAAGAAGTTAAGAGAAATAACTGTAACTAATAAATTAAATGAAGATAAAAAAGTAAGTTAAGGAGAATGAAAATGAATAATAAACCAAGCGTTTTATTAATATCAATAGATGCTCTAAAACCAGAGTTTGTATTTGAATCAGAAAAAATAGGAGTTAATCTTCCTAATATAAAAAAATATTTTGTAGAAAATGGAACTTATGCATCAAAGGGTGTTAAAAGTGTATTTCCTACTTTTACTTATACATGTCATCACTCTATAATTACAGGAACTTATCCTGTAACACATGGAGTTCATACTAACAAGGTGTTTGATCCAACAGGAAAACATATGGATGCATGGAACTGGTATGTAAGTGAGGATGCTAAAAATTTATGGGAATGTGCAAAGGAAAATGGATATATATCTTCTAGTGTAGGATTTCCAGTATCTGTTGGAGCAAAATCAGACTACCATATACCAGAAATTTGGAGAGATGGAAGTCATCTTGATAGCAAACTAATAGATGCCGTAAGTAGACCACAAGGTATGGTTAGAGAAATGGAAAAAGAAATAGGAAGATTTGCAGGTGGAACAGATTTAACTATTGAGGGTGATACTATAAGACAAAAAGCTGCTTTATGGATATTAGATAACAAAATAAAAAAACACTTAGAAGAAAAACCATTCTTTATGTCATGCTATTATGCAGCTTATGATGAGACAGCTCATATAAATGGAGTATATAGTAGAGAAGCTATAGAGGATCTTGAAAAAATAGATGCATTAGTTGGAGAATTAATAGAAAAAGCACATGAAATGACTAATAATAATGTGGTAGTATGTGTAGTTTCAGATCACGGAACTATAGATAACAAATACGATATAAAACCTAATATAATATTTGTTAAGAATAATTTAATAGAAATTGATACAAATGGCAAATTAATTAATTGGGATGTATGGTGTCAACGTTCTGGAGGAACAGGACAAATAAGATTAAGAGATAAAGAAAATCAAGAAATAAAATCTAAAGTAGAAGCAGTGCTAAAGGAACTTCTAGAAGATGAAAATAGTGGTATTAGTGAAGTAATAACAGGTGAAGAAGCTAAAGAAATTAGAAGAGGATTCCCTGATGCTGATTACGTTATAATATCTAAACCAGGATATGAAGTAAGGGAAGATACTTTAGGTGAATATTTAGATAGTAATACAGCTCAAAAGGCTCAACATGGATATTGTGAAAACTTAAAAGATATGAGAGCATCATTCTACATTGAAGGAATAAATATAGAAAAAAATAGAGATATAGAAGAATTAAGATTAGTTGATATTGCACCAACATTAGCAAAAATTATGGGATTTGAAATACTTACATGTGAAGGTAAAAATATTTTATAAGTTAATATTCGACAATGATACTATAAAGAAGGGCTATTATAAATAGTCCTTCTTTATTTTTATATAAAAAAAGGCTTCTATTTATGGGGGAAAATAGAAGCCTAAATGGGGGAGATTGAGTATGTTTGATTTTATAGTACTAGTTTTTCCACAACAACTTACTTTATACATTAAATTCAAAATCATATAATTAATTAAACCATAAAGAAGAAAATATTTATCAAATTCACCAATTTAAAATTATATGAATATAATAAGTAAGGATAAAATTGCTAATAATAAGGGGGAGGTATCATGGAATCTAGATATTATAAAGATGATTTGAAAGATATGATACTTGATATGGCCCACAAAGAACTTGAAAATTATGTATCTCAAAAAGGCGCACAAAAATACTTTGAGGGAAATATAGATAAAGTCATAAATGATTATATAAAAAAAATAAGTAAAGACTCTAATGTTAATAAAACTTATTTAAAAGTATTAAAAAAAGGTGCATATCAAGAAAATATGGTTTCAGTAGCTAAAATTCTTAGAAGTCAAGAACTGTTTAAGTCAAAAGGAGAGTTAATAAAATTTGCCAATTATTTGGGTGTGAAAGTGAATAAAAAAAACTCTTATAGTCAAATATTAAAGAAAGTTTCAAAGCATATTTATACCAATAGAGGTTCATACTCTAAAAAATATGTTTTTTATAAAAGAAATAGTCAAGAATATGTGCTAGAGCCTGAAAAAATTAAAAAAGATTTAATTGAAAGCTATAAGTCTAAAACTAGAGAAGATATGAAATCAATAGCAAAACTTTTAGATATAAAAATAATTGAAGAAGATTCTGCAGAAGATATAAGAAAAAAAGTCATTAATTATATAATTAAAGAGAAGGTCGTAAAGAAAAATCATTAAAATTAAAGGCGCTATTAGCGTCTTTAATTTTTGGACAATAATATATAATAATGTGTGTAAAAGGAGTTGATGAAATATTAAATTAAAAAAACTTTTTTTATCAGTATTAATTATAATTTCTAGTTTAGTAATATGTAATATTAATGCAAATGAAGGTAGTTTAAATACAGATATTAAAATTGTAAGTTACAATATACATAGTGGGGTAGATAAGGATATGTTTCCAACGCTTTTTGATATTATAGACTTCTTAAAAAACTGTGATGCAGATATTATTTGTTTGCAAGAGGTGAATGAATCTGCAAAAGTGGGATTTCAGGTAAGTAGTTTAAAGGAAGAGCTAGGAATGAATGCACATTTTGGTGCCAACGTAGTAAATTTAAATTCAAACTATGGGCTAGTGACTTATTCGAAATATAGAATAATTAGACAAAATCATGTGTATTTA
Source organism: Terrisporobacter othiniensis (assembly GCF_000808015.1). GTDB lineage: Bacteria > Bacillota > Clostridia > Peptostreptococcales > Peptostreptococcaceae > Terrisporobacter > Terrisporobacter muris. The sequence continues at coordinate 135,794 of NZ_JWHR01000109.1, forward strand.
AGTAGTTCAAAAGAACAAAGAGGTATGTTACATACAGTTATTGATGTTAGAGGAAAACCTGTAAATATAATTAACGTTCACTTAGGAACAGATAAAGATGAGCAAGTAGGACAATTGAGGGAAGTACAAGAATTTGTAGATAAACTTGGCGATGAGCCATATATTATTGCAGGAGATTTTAATGCGGCAGATATAAATCTTGATAGTAATTGTATAGATGTAGCTAAAAAATTGGATAAATCAAATACTTTGACATTTTCCTTAGGTATAGAAAGAATAGATTATATTTTTGTATCACAGGATATTGTTCCTATAAATTATAGGGTAATTATTAAAAAATTATCAGATCATTATCCAATTATTGCAAAATTAAGGATATAATAAAAAAATGTTGTAGTAATGTACAAAAAAATGTAATAATATTTAATTATACAAAATAATAAAATTTGCTATATGAAAGTATTATATTGTAACACAGAAGGAGAGAAAAGATATGAAATTTACATTTTGTCATAATAACTTTAATGTATTAAATTTAGAAAAAAGCTTAGAATTTTATGAAAAAGCATTAGGATTAAAGGAAGTTAGACGTAAAAATGCAGAAGATGGGAGTTTTACATTAGTGTATTTAGGTGATGGAGTAACATCTCATCAGCTAGAATTAACTTGGTTAAGAGATTGGGATAGACCTTATAATTTAGGTGACAACGAGTTCCACTTAGCATTAGAAGTAGAAGATTTCGATAAAGCTTACGAGTTACATAAAGAAATGGGATGTATATGTTTTGAAAATAAAGCTATGGGAATTTACTTTATAGCAGATCCAGATAATTACTGGGTAGAGATATTACCAAAGAAAAAATAGAATGATAAAATTTGGGGGATATAACTGTGAAGACCAAAATAATTACAGCTATTGGAGTTGGCACATTAGCGTTATCTTTAGGGCAGTCTAGTGTTGGTGCACAAGAAAAAGGGACAGTTACAGCTAGTGCACTAAATGTAAGGAGTGGACCAGGAACAAATACTAGTATAAAAGGTTGCTTATACAAAGGTGATACTGTAGCAGTATTAGAAAAAGTCAATGGATGGTTAAAAGTTCAGTTATCTAATAAAACTACAGGATGGGTCAGTGATAAATATATTAAAATAGGAATTACTAGCGTAAATACAAAAATTAAATGTAAAGCCAACTTAAATGTAAGAAGTGGACCAGGAACAAATTATTCAATTAAAACTACTGTCAAAAAAGGAACTATACATAAAATAATTGATAAATCAAAGTATTGGTATAAAATACAATTATCTAATGGAACTAGTGGTTGGGTATATGGTTATTATGTTGAAGAAACAATAGAGGATATATCTGATGACTCTTCTTCTGATAACAATACAAGCAAACCTGAGGATATTATAGAAACAGAAGTGAATTTAAATGGTAAAGTAACTAGCAGTGTAAGACTGAATGTAAGAAGTGGACCAGGAATAAATTATTCTGTAAAAACTTCTCTAAGTCCAGGTCAAGTAGTAGTTTTACTAAGTCAATCTAATGGATGGTACAAAGTAAAATTATCCAATGGAACGACAGGATGGGCTTCATCGTCTTATGTTGAAAAAACAGATACTTATGGAAAGTCTACAGCTAGTCTTAATGTAAGAAGTGGACCAGGGACAAACTACTCTATTAAAACAGCATTGAAAAATGGAGAAATAGTAACTATAACTAAAAGTTCTAACTCTTGGTACCAAATAAAAACAAACTTTAATATTACAGGGTGGGTAAGTTCTAAGTATATAAATATTACAACAGAACTACCTAGTGATAACACAAATAATGATAATTCACCAAGTGAATCTAAAAATGAAGCTGTGGTAAATCTTGCTAGGGCTCAGCTAGGTAAGCCTTATGTATGGGGTGGAAATGGACCTAATTCATTTGATTGTTCAGGATTTACAAGATATGTGTATCTGAATGCTATAGGAGTATCTTTACCTAGGGTTTCTTATGAACAAGCAAAAGCAGGAACTGCTGTGGGAACAAGTAACTTAAAAAAGGGAGATTTATTACACTTTGCTACAGTTACACCAGGAAGAACTACGCATGTAGGTATATATATCGGCAATAATCAATTTATCCATGCTAGTGGATCTCAAACAAGACCAGATAAGGTAAAGATAGATTCTTTATCTGGATACTATGGAAGAGTATTACTAGGTGCAAGAAGATTTTAATCATATTAATAAATAAAAAGCTATGAAATTAGAAGTTATCTAAATTCATAGCTTTTTTTATTGTAAGTATTTTATATTTATTAATAAATTAATTCATAAATTAGAGATCTTTCCAATATATATTAGTAAAAACTATTTAGGAGGGGACAACTTATGAGCAAAAGAAAATTATACAAAAATTTCAATAAGAGAAAAAGATTTAATGGAACTAGGATAGTAACCGTTACCTTATGTTTATGTATTGTGGGGTCATATGCATACATAAACTTAAAGGACAAGGATTTTATGGACAAGTTAGGGAAGGTCAATGTTGTAAGTTCAATAAAAAATGCATCAATATGGGATAGGTTTAAAAACTTATTTGATAAAAGTAATGTTATTACCTCATCAACAATTGAATCTCAGTTGGAGGAAATAGAAAAAAATGATGGACATAAAAAAGAAGAAAATTCGCAAGTGGCCACTGTAAATGAGATGGTAGTTTATACAATACAAGTAGCATCTATAGAAGACAAAAATGATCTTAAAAAAATAGAAGACGTTATGAATGAATATAAAATTCCATCATCAAGTATGACTATAGATAATTCAGAAAAAATCCAAGTATACTCATCTTTTGATGAAAGTAAGGTAAGAAATAGCTTAGAAAACACAAGAACTTATTTTTCAGATGCCTTCTTAACAAAAATAGATGTACCGATGTTGTCCTTAGAATATACAGATAGATATTCTTATATGAAAGATATAGCAAAAGGGTTAAATGACTTGATTGAAAATTATCAAAAAGAAGGAGAATATTGGGATAATAAAAAAAATGATTTAGAAGCTTATAATGAAATTTTAACAAATCGCAAGTCTATATTAGAAAATTTAGAAAAAAATACACAAAAAATTGACTATTCGAAAATGGATAAATTTAAAAATAATTTAATTTCATATATTGATGAGTCACAAAACAACATTTTAACTTCTTCTAAAAATGCAAATGAAAATAAAGGTTATGTAAGTCAAGGTTTGTTATTATCTTCAATTCAGCAGTATTACATATTTGTACAATCAATGAAATAGTAATTATTAAAAGGTTGTTGTATCAACCTTTTTTTATATTATAAAAATAAATGATGTCTAAACTAAGTATTTTATAAATACTTAATTTTTTAAATTGATATATTAATAACAGTTTAAAATGAGTGTTATAATTACTAAAATTAGGATATTTTTTTAACAATTATTAACTTTTAAAAAATTTATAGTATACTATAGTTAATAGCAGAAAAGTTAAAAACAGTTTGGGGAGGTAGTAAAATGAAGCTCTTAACATTTAAAGGAGGAATACATCCTCCATATAATAAAGAGTATACAAATCAAATAGCTTTAAGAAAAGCAGAGGCTCCGAAAGTAGTCTATATACCTCTACAACAACACATAGGAGCGCCAGCAAAGCCTATAGTTGAAGTAGGAGATGAGGTAAAAAAAGGACAAAAAATTGGTGAACCTCAAGGGTTTGTATCAACTTATATACATTCATCTGTTTCAGGAAAAGTTACTGGTATAGAACAACATGAAATTCCAGGAGGAAAAGGACTTTGTGTTGTAATAGAAAATGACTTTAAAGAAGAATTAGATGAAAGTATATCACCAAAAGGGAATTTAGAAACATTAGACTCAAAGGATATTATAAAATATATCCAAGAAGCAGGAATTGTTGGAATGGGTGGAGCAACATTCCCAACTCATGTTAAATTATCACCACCACCAGATACAAAGATTGATGTTGTTATTTTAAATGGTGCGGAATGCGAACCATACCTTACAGCTGACCATAGACTTATGGTAGAAAATCCAGAAGACGTTGTTCTTGGCATTAGAGTAATAATGAAAGCGTTAAATGTCAAAAAAGGTTATATTGGTATAGAAGTCAATAAACCAGATGCTATAGAAGCTGTAACATCAGCTGCTAAGGAATTTCCTGAAGTAGAAGTTGTAGGACTTGAAATAAAATACCCTCAAGGGGCAGAAAAACAATTAATATATGCTTGTACGGGAAGAGAAGTTCCATCGGGGGCTTTACCATCAGCTGCAGGGGCAGTGGTTGATAACGTTGGAACAGCAGCTCAAATAGCAAAAACTATTAAGACAGGACTACCGTTAATAGAAAGAATTACAACAGTAACAGGAAGTTGTATAAAAGAACCTGCAAACTTAATAACAAAAATAGGTACAGTAGTTTCTGAAATAATTGATCAATGTGGCGGATTTAAAGAAGATGTAAAAGTAGGTAAATTTATAATGGGTGGACCTATGATGGGTATGACTCAATATACAACAAATATAGTTACTAACAAAGGTTCTTCAGGGATACTATGTATATCGGAAGAAGAAGCCAAAATAGATGAGCCAAGTAACTGTTTAAGATGTGGTAGATGCACAGATGTATGTCCAGCATTTTTACAACCGTTATATATAAGTGCTAATTCTTTAAAAGGTGACTTTGAAAGAGCGGCTGAACACAGAGCCCTTGATTGTATAGAATGTGGATCTTGCTCATTTATATGTCCAGCAAGAAGACCGTTAGTAGAATCTATAAGAAATGCTAAAAGACAAATTCAAGCTATGAGAAGAAAACAACAAGCGGCTAACAAATAATAGTTAGGGGGAAATAATATGGAAAACAAATTTATTGTATCATCATCACCTCATATTAGAAGCAATGAAGATACGTCTTATATAATGAAACAAGTAGTACTTGCCCTTGTACCAGCAGCGCTTGCTGCAGTGTATTTTTTTAGAATTAATGCATTATTTGTAATGTTCTTTTGTATACTGGGTACAGTTGGGTCAGAATTTTTATGGCAAAAAATAACTAAACAAAAAAGTACTGTAGGAGATTTTTCTGCAGTAGTAACAGGATTATTACTTGCATTTAACGTTCCAGCAGCACTTCCATGGTGGATGTGTATATTAGGTGGGGCATTTGCAATAATAGTTGTAAAAATGGTATTTGGAGGAATTGGGAATAACTTTGTTAACCCAGCCCTTGCAGGTAGAGCTTTCTTACTTGCATCATTCCCAGTAGCTATGACAGCTTGGACAAAAACAGGAGTAAACTGGGTGAGTAGTGGAAGTTTAGATGCGGTATCAACTGCAACACCACTTAGCTTTTTAAAAGCAGGAGCAGCTGGGCTTGAACCATTAAAAGAAAGTGGAGTGTCGTTAGTAGACATGGCACTAGGTAATATAGGTGGCTGTATAGGTGAAACATGTGCGATTTTAATACTTCTAGGTGGGGTTTATCTAATTTATAAAGGAATAATTTCATATATCATGCCAGTATGTTATTTAGGTACAATATTTATATTAAGTTTCTTATTAGGTGGATTCAATCTTGAGTTCGCAATGTTCCAAATTTTAGCTGGTGGTGTTATGTTAGGTGCATTCTTCATGTTAACTGACTATACTACATCACCAATGACGAAAAAAGGACAAATTATATATGCTGTTTTAGCAGGTGTAATTGCAACAGTAATCAGATTATATGGTGGATATCCAGAAGGATGTTCATATTCAATATTATTAGCTAACGTTGTTACTCCATTAATAGATAAATTTGTAAATAACAGAGTATTTGGGGAGGTGGCTAAGAGTGAATAGCATATTAAAATTAGGATTAAACTTATTTGTTATTTGTGCAGTTGCAGCAGGTCTTTTAGCTGGAACAAACCAAATTACAGCTCCTTTGATAGAACAAAGAAATGAACAAGCTAATAATGAAGCAAGAAAAACTGTACTTTCAGATGCTAGTGAATTTAAACTTTTAGATAATAGTAAATATAAAAGTGTTTCTGATGTAGAGGTAGTAGAAGTTTATGAAGGATTAAATGGTTCTGATGTATCAGGATACACTATCAAAGTTCTTCCAAAAGGATATGGTGGAGAAATTGAACTTATGGTAGGTATAAAAGCAGATGGAAGTATATCAGGAGTTAATATAGGAAACATGACTGAGACTCCAGGCCTTGGTGCTAAAGCTCAAGAAGAGGCTTTTTATGGTCAATATGCAGGAAAACCAGCTACAGAGCTTAGTGTTATAAAAAGTGGGGCTGCAGGAGAAACAGAAATACAAGCAATATCAGGAGCTACTATTACATCTAAGGCTGTAACAACTGGAGTTAATGCAGCAGTAGAAGTATATGATAGCATCAGTAAATAGGATAGGGGGAAAATATTATGAGTCTAGGAAAGATATTTAAAAATGGTATTATAGACGAAAACCCAACCTTTGTTCAAGTTATAGGTATGTGTCCGACTCTAGCTGTAACAAGTTCTGCAATAAATGGTATAGGTATGGGTCTTTCAACAGCAATAGTTTTAGCATGTTCAAATATAGCTATATCATTACTTAGAAAAGTAATACCAGATAAAATAAGAATACCAGCATTTATAGTTGTAATAGCAACTTTTGTTACAATAGTTCAAATGGTCTTAAAAGCTTTTGTGCCAGCACTAGATCAAGCTCTTGGATTATATATTCCGTTAATAGTTGTTAACTGTATAATATTAGCTCGTGCAGAAAGTTTCGCATCTAAAAATGGACCAATGGAATCTGCAGTTGATGGTATAGGAATGGGACTTGGATTTACTTTAGGCCTTACAATATTAGGGGCAGTTAGAGAATTATTAGGGGCAGGATCAATATTTGGTTTAAGTATATTTGGTGCTTCTTATCAACCAGCTTTATTATTTATACTACCTCCAGGTGCATTCTTAACTTTAGGTTTCTTAATGGCACTATTTAATAAAGTAGTAAAGAAAAAAGCGTAATTAAGGGGGAAGTCATATGAATTATATATTATTATTTCTAAGTATTGTACTTGTTAATAACGTTATAACATCACAATTCTTAGGTATATGTCCTTTCTTAGGTGTTTCTAAGAAAATAGATACGGCAGTAGGTATGGGGGTTGCAGTTACCTTTGTTTTAGCATTAGCATCTGTAATCACGTATTTTATACAAAAAATACTTAATATAACATCAACTGGATATTTACAAACGATTGCTTTTATTTTAGTAATTGCTTCCATAGTTCAGTTTGTTGAAATGGTTATAAAAAAGATGAGTCCGGCATTATATCAAGCACTTGGTGTATATCTACCACTTATAACAACTAACTGTGCTGTACTTGGTATTGCATTAGTCAATGTACAAAATAATTATAATTTAGTAGCTACATTGATTAATGGTACAGGTGCAGGTGTTGGTTTTACGCTAGCTATAGTATTGTTCGCAGGAATAAGGGAAAGACTAGAATTAGCTGATATACCAGAAAGTTTCCAAGGGTACCCAATAACATTAATAGCAGCAGCTTTAATGTCAATAGCTTTCTTAGGATTCACAGGATTAATACAATTATAAAATAGGGGGGTGATTTTGTGAGTATAATAAAAGCAATTTTACTTTTAGGTGGATTAGGATTAATATTCGGAGCAATACTAGCCTATGCATCTAAAAAATTCGCCGTTGAAGTAGATGAAAAAGAAGAAAAAATACTTGCAGTACTTCCTGGAGCAAACTGCGGTGGTTGTGGATTCCCAGGATGTGGAGGATTAGCAGCTGCAATAGCAAAAGGAGATGCGCCAGTTAATGGATGTCCAGTTGGTGGAGCAGATGTAGCTGCCAAAGTTGGAGAAATAATGGGTGTAGCGGCAGATAGTGGAGAAAGAATGGTAGCAGCAGTAAAATGTAGTGGTACATGTGACAAAGCAAAAGATAAATATGAACATCAAGGTTTAAAAGATTGTAGAGCGGCAGCAGCTTTAATTGGCGGATCAAAAGCTTGTAGTGCAGGATGTTTAGGATTTGGAACATGCGTATCTGTATGTAAATTTGATGCTATTAAAATAGAAAATGGTGTAGCAGTAGTAGATGAAGAAAAATGTGTAAATTGTGGGAAATGTAAAGAAGTATGTCCAAAAGCTTTAATAGTAGAAAAACCAGCTAGTAAAGAAGTATTTGTAAAATGTAATAGCCATGACTTTGGTAAAGCAGTAAAAATAAACTGTTCGGCAGGTTGTATCGGATGTGGCGCTTGTGCAAAAGTTTGTCCAGTTGATGCTATAACTTTAGATAACAAGCTTGCAGTAGTAAATCAAGAAAAGTGTATAGGGTGTAAAGTTTGTGTGGAAAAATGTCCAACAAAGGTTATATCAGGTGATGTTAGCGACAGAAGAAAAGTTACTATAGATGAAGAAAAGTGTATAGGATGTACTGCTTGTGCAAGACAATGTAAGTTCGGTGCAATAGAAGGTGAAAAGAAACAACCACATAAAATTGATCAAGATAAATGTAAGGGCTGTCACTTATGTTTACCGAAATGTAAAAAAGGTGCAATGAGTTTAGTTGATGAAGAAGTTAAAGCAACAAACTAGTTAAACATGCAATATAAAATAGATATTAAAATAATCTAAATATGGTTAGAATAAAGGTATGGAAATAATCCATACCTTTATTTTTATTCAAAATCAAACCATAAAAGCTTTAGAATTATTTAAAAGAAAAATTCTAAATATAACAATTATGTAATTAAAAGACTCGACATTAACATTGAAATTTTTACAATATAATGATAAACTTAATTAGTACAAAAATAAAGTACGAGGTGAGGTGAGATAATGGATATAATATTAGCATCGAAATCACCTAGAAGAAGAGAAATCTTAGAAAATACTAAGGTGAGATTTTCCGTAAAAGAAAGTCAAATTGATGAAATAATCAAAGTAAATGAATCACCAAAAGAAACAGTAATGAGGCTCGCATACGAAAAAGCATTAGAGGTAGCAAATAGTAATAAGGACTCACTAGTAATTGGTGCAGATACAATTGTTGTCATAAATGAACAAATTTTAGGAAAACCTAAAAATGAAGAAGAGGCATATAATATGATTAAATTATTGTCGGGAAAAACTCATTATGTAATTACTGGTTTCGCTTTGATAAATTTAAGTTTAAACAAGAAAGTTATTGATTGTGAGGTTAGTCAAGTAACTTTTAAAGAATTATCCGAAGAATGTATAAAAGATTATATAAATACAAAAGAGTCTTTAGATAAAGCTGGAGCTTATGGAATACAAGGGTATGGAGGATTATTAGTTAAAAATATTCAAGGTGATTATTTTAATATAGTAGGACTTCCAATATCAAAAATAAGTGACTGCTTAAAGGACCACTTTAAAATAAATCTTTTTACGGAGGGTGATTTATCTGAAAAAGTCTTCTAATTCATTAATGACAATTAGAGATATGACATTAGAAGAAAGACCAAGAGAGAAAATGATTCTAAATGGAGTAGGTTGTTTATCTGATGCAGAATTGTTAGCGATACTTATAAGAACTGGGACCAAAGAATTAAATGCAGTTCAACTAGGTCAAGCTATAATAGATAAAGCTGATAATATTAGATATTTACAAGACTTAACTTTTGAAGAATTAAAAAGTATTAATGGTATAGGTCAAACTAAAGCACTTCAAATCAAGGCAGCTTTAGAATTATCCAATAGGATAGCATCTTATAAGCCATTAAAATACAAAATCAAAAATCCTTGGGATATATATAAATACTATATGGAGAGTTTAAGATATCAATATAAAGAAATTTTTAAGGTAGTTCTTTTAAATACAAAAAATGAAGTAATAACTGATGTGGACATTTCTATAGGAACATTAAATTCATCCCTCGTTCATCCTAGAGAAGTTTTTAGGGAGGCTATAAGAAGAAGTAGTAATAAAATTATTTTGCTACATAACCATCCCTCTGGAAATGCAGAACCTTCAAAAGAGGACAAAAATATAACGAATAGGTTGAAAGATTGTGGTGAGCTTGTGGGTATAGAAGTTATAGACCATATTATAATAGGGGACGGAGTTTATTTTAGTTTTAAAGAGAATATGTTAATTTAATAAGAATAAAGTAAGGAAGGTGTATGAAAATGACTAAAGAAAAAAAGGAAAAAAAAGGTTTTAAATCTTTATTTGGATTTGGAAAAATGACTAAAGATATGGGTATCGATTTAGGTACTGCAAATACATTAGTTTATATAAAAGGACAAGGAATAGTAGTAAGAGAACCATCTGTTGTTGCTATAAGAGATGACAGTAAGGCAGTTTTAGCAGTTGGTGAAGAAGCAAAAAGAATGATAGGTAGAACACCAGGAAATATAGTAGCTATAAGACCGATGAAAGATGGAGTTATAGCTGATTTTGATGTTACTCAATCAATGTTAAGCTACTTTATACAAAAAGCTGCAGCTAAAAAAGGTGTAGTATCTCCAAGAATAGCTATATGTGTACCTTTTGGTGTAACGGAAGTTGAAAAAAGAGCAATAGAAGAAGCTGCAAGACAAGCTGGAGCAAAAGATGCATTCTTAATAGAAGAACCAATGGCAGCTGCAATCGGAGCTGGACTTAGAATAGAAGAACCAGAAGGAAATATGGTAGTAGATATCGGTGGTGGGACTTCAGAAATTGCTATAATATCACTTGGAGGTATAGTTACTGCTAAATCAATAAGACTTGGTGGAGACGAATTAGATGAAGCTATAGTTAGCTACGTTAAAAAAGAATATAGCTTAATGATAGGTGAGAGAACTGCCGAGGATGTAAAAATTAGAATAGGTTCTGCGTACAAAGAAGGCGAAGAAGTTGAAATGGAAATAAGAGGTAGAGATTTAATATCAGGACTTCCAAAAACTATGCAAATATCTTCATCAGAAGTAAGAGACGCTTTAAGAGAACCAGTTAATTCTATAGTAGATGGAATCAAATCAACATTAGAAAAGACTCCACCAGAGTTAGCTTCAGACATTATGGAAAACGGAATAATGTTAACTGGAGGAGGAGCTCTACTTAAAGGACTTGACAAATTAGTTAAAGAAGAAACTGGAATGCCAGTTAAAATAGCAGAAAATCCATTAGATTGTGTTGCTATAGGTACAGGTAAGTCAGTTGAAGATGTAGAAATATTTGAAAAAGTATTAATGATGAATAATAAAAAGTAATGAAGTAGGTGCTGACCTTGAAGTTTGAAAATAATAATAAAAACAAGAAAAAGGTTAATTTTAAAGTGATAGCAACAGGTGTAGTTGCTATCACTTTAATTGGAATTGTAGGCATGTCTATTGGAAGAAGTGGAGGAAGCAACCCTCTAGGAGCCAATGTAGGAATGACTGCAATATCTACCATAGGAAGTAGTATTAACAGTGGATTTACCTTTATAAAAAGTGGATTTGAAAATGTGATAAATTTCCAAAAAAATGCTAAAAAAGCCGAGAGTTTAGAAAAAGAAAATAGCAGATTACAACAGGAAGTAATTGATCTACAAAATAAATTGGATGACGTTCAATCACTGCAAAGCTTAAAAGCAGCATTAAACTTTGTTGATGAAAAATATGTTGCTAAAACTTTATCAGCAAAAGTAGTTAGTAAAAATGACGGGAATTGGTATTCAAGCTTTGTTGTGTCTGCTGGAAGTAAAGATGGTGTGAAAAAGGACAGTTTAGTCATGAATGGTAATGGACTAGTAGGTATAGTATATGAAGTGTCTGAAAACTATTGCAAAGTTATTTCCTTATTAGACACAAAATCATCAGTAAGTTTTAAGTTAGCAAAGAATTCTGAATTTAAGGGTATTATTACGTATGGTGAAAATATAGACGAAAAAGCAGACTATAGAGATAGTGGGTTATTACAAGGATACATGTTTGACTCTAACTATGATGTATTACCAGGTGATGTGGTTACAACATCAGGCCTTGGACTATTCCCAGAGGGAATTGTTATAGGAAAAGTAGGAAAAGTAATAGAGGACAAAAATAACTCATTAAAATATGTAATAGTAAAACCAAATGTTGATTTCAAAAATATAGACGATGTTGTAATCGTTGAACCAAGAAATATAAACTAAAGGGGATATCAACAATGAAAAAAGTTTACCTTTGTCTTTTGGGAATAGCTATACTGATATTAGAAAATAGTATAACTAATTATATAACTATATTTGGAGTAACAATAGATTTTCTTTTGATATTTTTAACGATTATATCTTTGTACCTAGATGACCTAGAAAGTAGTATTATAGGGGCAGTATTAGGATTATTAAAAGATATAAGCGTAGGTGGAATATTTGGAGTAAATGCTCTAATTTACTTTTTGATATGCTATATAATTAGTTATTCAAGAAAAAAAATATACAAAGAAAGTAAGGTTACTATATTTACATTAATTTTAGCAACAACTATATTTAGTTCTGTGTTAAATATATTAGCATCTATTGTTGTTTATAGTAGTTTTACTGCTGTAAGATTGATGATAAGAGGTATAGTAATATTACCAATTTTAAATAGTATAATGGCCTTAATCTTATATAAGGCTTTTGATAAATCAATATTAAAACTTAAAGAAGATTAGTTGGTGATTTAATGGATGAAAAGAAAATTAATGATAGATGTAGGATAATAAAAAATGTATTTCTTTTTGCCTTTTTAGCTATAATAATTAAAATTTTATATATGAATATAATAAAATATGATTATTATACAAGTTTAGCCGATAATAAAACATATAAAGAAGTTACTATAAAAGCGGCTAGGGGGGAAATTAGAGATAGATATGGAAGATTACTGGCTGGAAATGAAAATCAGTTTACTGTTCAAGTATCAATAAATGAATTAACAAAAAATGATACAAAAGAAGATAAGTCACAAGGAAATAATATTTCACTAAAGCTGATTAATTTACTAGAAAAAAATAAAGAAAAGTATATAGATGAGTTCCCAATAGTAATAGAAAATGGAAAATATTATTATACCTATGATGAAAATATAAAAAAATATAAAACTGACAATAACATTCCACAAGATTTAAATGCTAAAGAATCATTTTATTATTTAGTAGATAAATTAATATCAGAAGGAAAATTATCAGAAGATGATAGAAACTTAAAACCGGCTGAGTTACAAAAAAAGGTTAATGAAGCTGGATACTATCCACCAATACTTGTATCAAAATGGACATTTACAGAAGATAGGGAAAAAAATGACTGGCTTGAAGGATATAAAGTAGATAAATGGATGAAAGAAAATAAAATAAAATCTAATAAAGCTGATGCCCAGTTAGCTTTTAAAGCAATAAGAGACTATTACTTGATAGATTCAAGTTTAAGTGATGAAGAGGCTAGAAAAATACTTATAGTGAGAGATCTTATCAAGTCTCAAGGTTATACAAAATATAAACCAGTAACAATAGCAAAAGATATAAGTGAAACTACAATAGCAACTATAAAGGAGATGGCACTTGAACTTCCGGGAATATCTGTATCTAATGAACCAGTTAGAACATATCCTAACGGAAAACTAGCATCTCATATTCTTGGATATTTAGGTAAAATACCTTCGACTCAAGAAAAACAATACCTAGAGAACACAGAAGAAAAATATTCTAAAGATGATATAGTAGGACTTTATGGAGTTGAAAAAACTCAAGAAAGTAAATTACATGGAACGGATGGATATAAAAAAGTTAAAGTTGATGCCGTAGGTAATATAACAGAAAATTTAGAGGTAACTGAGCCTATTTCAGGAGATACAGTATATCTTACATTAGATAAAGACCTGCAAGAAGTGACAGAAAGTGCACTGGAGAGAGCTATAAAGGCTGCTCGTGAAGGTGGAGTTTATGAAAGTAATTATGGTAATGTAGCTGTATCAGGTGGATCAGCGAATGCAAAATCTGGGGCGGCCATAGTGGTAGATGTAAATAGTGGTGAAGTTTTGGCTTCAGCATCTTATCCTTCTTATGATCCAAACTTATTTGTATCAGGCATATCATCAAAGGATTATAGTAATTTACAACCTGAAAATACAAATGACTTACTTGCACCATCACCACTGTTAAACTTAGTTACACAAGGTGTGTTCCAACCTGGTTCAACATTTAAAATGATTACAGGTATGGCGGCGTTAGAACATGGTTTAAACCCAGAATATAGTATAAATGACCCAGGTGTAATTTGGATGGGTTCTGGTTCATCGAAGAAATCTTATGGTGATGCCGTATGGAATAAAAGTAGATCTAACCATGGAATTACAAACCTTTATAAAGCATTGCAAGAATCTTGTAATATTTACTTCTACACTATAGGTACAGGCGAAAATAGAGTAGGTGGAGCGGATCCTAATGCTAAAATAGGGCCTGACGAAGTAATGGAATATGCTGAGTTATTTGGGTTAGGTGACTATACTGGATTAATTGAAGATTTAGGTAGTGAAAGCAAAGGTAAGGTACCTAGTGAAGAAGCTAAAATTGAATCTACAAAATCAATGTTAAAAACATATTTAAATAAAGTTATGAAAAATAGTTTTACTGATATAACTAAGGATAAAAATCCTGAAGAATTTTCGGCTAGAATTCAGCAGATTGCAAACTGGTGTGAAGAAGAAACTACGCCAGGTAAAGCTGAAGTGTTGAAGCGACTAGAAAAGCTAAAAGTAAAAGAAGACGATTTAGAAACTTTGGCTGATCAAATAGTATATACTTACTTAAACTTTTCTAAATGGACAGTATCAGATGCATTTAACTTAGCTATTGGACAAGGAGAAAATGCTTATACTCCAGCGCAAATAGTTAGGTATACTTCAGCAATAGCAAATGGAGGGATTTTAAATCAACTTTATGTTGTTCAAAAATCCATATCATCTGACTATAGTAAAGTAGATGTAAAAGAAACTGAATCCGAAAAAATAGACTTTAAAGATGATGATAATTTAAAAGATATAATTATAGGTATGAAAAGAGTTGTTACCGAAGGTACAGGTAAAAAAGTGTTAGGAGACTTAAGTGTACCTGTGGCAGCTAAGACTGGTACGGCACAAAAGAGTACAAAAATACCAACAAAAAATGAATACGAATATTTAATGAGTCATTTATCGTCATACAATGTAGATAAAAATGAGGTATTAAATGTATATCATAAATTAAGAGCAGAAAGAGAAGAAGAATTAACTAAAGCTAGAATTGCTGAAATTAAAGAACAATTAGCAAGCAAAGATATTGATGATGAAACTAAGGCAGAGCTAGAACAAGAGTTAAAGGATGGTGTTTCTGAGAAATTACCTGATAATGATGATAGAATAAATGCAGCTTACTTAAGAAGAGCAATAAAAGAGCTTAATCACAAAATAACGGATGAAGATATAGATGCATTTAAAGAAACATATGGAGATTTTGCATGGGCAGTTTCTTTCGCACCAGCAGATGATCCAGAAATAGCAATATGTGTTATGATACCACAAGGTAATTCAAGTACTTATGCTCTTTTACCAATGAAAGACATCATAGGACAATATATGGGACTGAGTGGTAAATCTTCTAATGATACAAAGAATGATACAACAGGCAATGCAGATAAAGAAGATGACAATAATTCAGAAGAAGATAGCATAAATTTTTCGACACAATTGAAAAAATAAAAGGTGATTAAGATATTTATGAAGAATATAATAAATAAATTAATATCACTCTGGAGGTTGTTATGTCTTTAAGGAAATATTCCACAGAAGAGCTTATAGAGTTTAAAGGAAATAAAAAAGGGCTTATTATTAATATTAAAAAAGTAGCACCCTTTGAACAAGTTAAACAAAGTATAGTAGATAGATTAGAAGAAAATGTTGGTTTTTTTAATGGTGCAAAAATATATCAAATTAATTCTGATTATCTAAATGATATTCATATGATGATGATTAAAGAATCTATTACATCAAGATTTGATATAGAATTTGTTGAAGACGAAAATAAAGAAACTTACATTAATACTTATGAAACAAAGTATGTGGATAGTATGAGATCTGGGGAAAATATAGTCTTTGATGGAGATGTTGTAGTAATGAGTGATATGAACCCTGGTTCACAAGTTAGTTCCACTAGAAATGTTGTTATTATGGGAAATATGAATTCTGGAGCTAAAGTAGTTGCTAATGGGAATATTGTAGTAATGGGTGAAGTGCGAGGTTTTGTTCATGCAGGAGCCAAAGGAAATAATTCGGCTTATGTTATAGCAAATAGTTTATGTCCTAAGATACTGCAAATCGCAGATAATATTGCAGAGGCGCCAGAGGATGATTATGAAGAATCTAAGGATGATAAAAAAATCATTCCTGAAATAGCCTTTGTGAGTAAAGACAGGATTGTTATTGAAAGCTTTTTACCTAAAACTTTAAAAAACAAGGAAATATATAGGGGGTAGTATAATGAGCGAGGTCATAGTTATAACTTCAGGCAAAGGTGGAGTTGGCAAAACAACAACTGTAGCTAACCTAGGTACAGCACTTAGTTTAGAAAACAAAAGAACAGTTGTGGTAGATGCAGATATCGGACTTAGAAACTTAGATGTGGTTATGGGTCTAGAAAACAGAATAGTTTATGATATGGTGGATGTAGTAGAGGGAACATGCAAGTTAAAACAAGCATTGATAAAAGATAAAAGGTTTGAAAATTTATACTTATTACCCGCTGCACAAACAAGAGATAAAAATGCTGTAACTATAGAGCAAATGTCACAGCTTTGTGAAAAATTAAAAGAAAGTTTTGATTATGTAATAATAGATTGTCCTGCAGGAATTGAGCAAGGATTTAAAAATGCAATAGCTGGAGCAAATAGAGCTATTGTTGTTACAAATCCTGAAGTATCTGCTGTTAGAGATGCAGATAGAATAATTGGCTTATTAGAAGCTAATGAAATTAGTGACATTAGATTAATAATTAATAGAATAAGACAAGATATGGTTAAACGCGGAGATATGATGGACAAGCAAGACATAGTGGAAATATTAGCTATAGACTTAATAGGTATAGTTCCAGACGACGAAAGTATAATCATATCAACAAATAAAGGTGAGCCAGCTATACTTGATACAAAGTCAAATGCAGGTAAAGCCTATAAAAATATTGCTCAAAGAATATTAGGTAATAATATCCCAATAATGGAAATTGAGCAAGAAACTAACTTCTTTGGAAGAATCAAAAAAATGTTTGGCGTAGCTAAATAGAATAGGGGGATATTCATGTTTGATCTTTTTAAAGCTTTTTCAAGTGAAAATAAGACTAGTAAGAACGTAGCAAAAGAAAGGTTAAAATTAGTTCTTGTACATGACAGAGTAGACTGCTCTCCACAACTTTTAAATATGATTAAAGATGATATATTAAAAGTGATTTCTAACTATGCTGATATAGAAGAAGATGGTTTAGAGATAAAAATGTCTAAAACAAGAAGTGAGAACGGAGACAGACCAGTATCTGCCTTAGTTGCAAATATACCACTTAAGAATTTAAAAGACAGAAAGATATAAATTGGTCTTAATAAAGGGGGATATACTTAAGGTATATTCCCTATTTAATTCGTGAGAGCTTAATGTTTATTTCTATACTAGAAAGACGGTGACAAATTGGTTAAATATAAAAATAGTTTAAAATTATTAAAACAATTAGATTGGAAGTTAATAGCAACACTTATAGTAATTTTTACTTTTGGTATTGTTATATTAAGTAGTGCTACTCATGTAAATCAAACGGGAGATTATTCAAGATTAATAAAACAAAGTATAGCCTTTGTTTTAGGAATTGGAGTAATTATATTCATACTTCTTTTTGATTATAACTTTTTAGGACAATATTATAAAGAAATGTATGTTGCAAGTGTTGTATTATTAGCTATAGTTTTAACGCCATTAGGAGCGGTTAGAGGTGGGGCGAAATCAACTTTAGACCTAGGACCTCTAGATCTACAAACGGCAGAAGTAGTTAAATTTACATTCATATTAAGTTACGCAAAAATTGTAGAGCTCAAAAAAGGAAGAATGGATAATATAAAAGATATTGTAAAATTATTAATGTATGCAGCACCTATAATTGGGTTATTAATTGCCCAACCAGACTTAGGGACAGCAATAGTATTTTGTTGTATAATTGCAGGTATAATATTCACAGCTGGAATTGATTACAAAATATTGAGAAAAGTAATTATAGCATGCGTTATAATACTACCTCTTGTATACTTAAGTATAGATGAATATCAACAAAACCGTATTTTAGGTTTCTTACACCCGGAAGATACAAGTATTCAAGGTAACTATCAGGTTATGCAGTCTAATATAGCTATAGGATCAGGTGGATTTACTGGTAAGGGACTTTTTAAAGGAACACAAAATCAAGAAGATTTCCTACCTATTCAAGATAGTGATTTTATATTTGCAGTTGTAGGAGAAGAACTAGGCGTAATTGGAATGGTAGCATTAATCAGTTTATATGCATACTTCTTATATAGAATGTTACAAATTTCTTCGGAGTCCAAAGATGAATACGGAGCCTTGGTAGTAATTGGGGTAACATCCATGTTTGCATATCAAATTATTCAAAATATTGGTATGACGGTATCATTAATACCTGTAACAGGAGTTACACTTCCATTCTTAAGTTATGGTGGAAGTTCTGTGTTAACATCTATGGCAAGTTTAGGATTAGTTTTGAATGTTTGTATGAGAAGAAAAAAAATAAATTTTTAGAATATATAGCAAAATAAATTAAAAGGGATATAGGAGTATATTTATTATGATGAATATAGCATTAGTAGCACATGATGAAATGAAAAACACTATGGTAGGATTTTGTATTGGTTATGAACATATTTTAGAAAAGTATGGGATATATGCAACAGGAACTACTGGAAAGAGAATAATGGACGAAACTAGTCTAAAAATAAATAGATTAGCATCGGGGCCACTTGGTGGTGACCAACAAATTGGTTCGCTTATAGTTAATCAAGAAATAGATTTAGTAATCTTTTTAAGAGATCCACTAACTTCTCAAGCTCATGAACCGGATATACAAGCTTTAATTAGGCTTTGTGACGTTTACCACGTGCCAGTGGCAACAAACTTAGCTAGTGCAGAAATTTTTATTAAGGCATTAGATAGGGGAGAGTTCTCTTTCAGAGAAGTAAGAAAAACTACAAGCCAAAGAGTATAAATAAAAAAGGTTAATGTGAAGAATTAATTTTCAACACATTAACCTTTTTGTTTTTATAAAATTTTATGGCGCCATAAAACTTTATTTAAGATAACTAGCAAATTCTACACCGTAATCGAAACATTCTTTGAATGTATCGTCGCTTGGGAAGAATTTCTTTTTAAGTGCTGGTTGAGGTACTTTAAATGCCATAGCTTTAAATAAGTTTTCTGCCATAGAGATACCTTCACCACTCCATCCATAAGAACCAAATACCCCTGCAATAGTTCCTTTGTTAGCCATTGGATCTATTGATGAGAATAAATCCCACATAGGCTTAACCATAGTTCTGTTGATTGTAGGAGAACCAACTAAAACTACTTTTGCATTTAATACAGCTCTGTGCATTTCTTCGAAAGATAATTTTTCTAAATCATATAACTTAACTTTAACATCTTGAGACAATGCACCTTGTTGTATCTTCTTAGCCATATCAAAAGTATTAGTATATGCTGATAAGTAGAATATAGCCATTTCGCCTTGATTAGTTTCTTCTAAAGCAGCTTTTGACCACTCTACATATCTAGTAACTTGCTCCATTGGTCTTTCAGATAAAATTGGACCGTGAGAAGTTAATATAGTATCAAAGTCTAATCCTAATTCAACAACTTTATTTACAGCATCTAAAACATATTTTGCATAAGGTTTAACTATGCAATCATAGTATAATTTTGCTGAATCTAAGTATCCTTCATCATTTATTGCTTTACAATCATATTTTGAATAATGACATCCAAAAGCATCACAAGTTAACAAAACTTTGTCTTCTGGAACATAAGTAAACATTGTATCTGCCCAGTGTAAGAAAGGAGCTTGAATAAACTCAAGATTTCTCTTACCTATGTTTAATTTATCACCAGTTTTAACAGTAGTACATTTGAACTCTCTGTTAACTTGGTCACCTAAGTATAACTTTGCAGCATTTGTACATATAACATGTACATCTGGATTTATATCTAATATATATTTTAAACAACCAGCATGATCTGGCTCTGTGTGATGAATAACTACGTAATCAATATCCTTAATATCAACTAATTCTTGTAAATTACTTAAAAATTCATCCTTAAAACAATCTTTAACAGTATCAAATAACACAACTTTTTCATCTTTTATTAGATAAGAATTGTATGTTGTACCAAATTCTGTTTCCATTATAATGTCAAATATTTTTAAATCCTTATCTACTACACCAGTATAGAATATATCTGGTTTAATTTCAAAAACACTGCTCATTGCAAACCTCCTAAATATAAAAAATCATAGCACAAATTATATATACCCAATCTGATTCGGAATAAAACTAAAAATATGATTAAGATTATTATTTTAGTTATTTATGTTTTTTACTCAGAAAATAAGAAAAAAACTAAATTGGGCATGTATAAATGACTTTATCAATAAATAGTATATTATTATAAGTAATATTTTACAAATTAATATTTATAT
>NZ_JWHR01000110.1 GCF_000808015.1 Terrisporobacter othiniensis
TCCTTTTATATATTTATAAGATTATTATTTGTCTTAAAAAAATTAAAATTCTTATAAAAGATTACCAGTAAAAATCATAATCAAATTATTATTTAACTATATATATTAGTAAGTAGAATTTTTAATTGCAAGTAGGATTAAATAAACTTATGATTAATATTGAAGAGTTTTTAGTAATTTTAATAAATGATAGATACATATCAGGGGGAATGTTAATGATTCAAAGACTTAATAATACTCATCATAAAAAGGTTGTTGAATATCTACACAAAGAAAAAGAAGTAAATATATTCTTACTAAGTGATATTGAAAGGTATGGATATGATAGTTATTTTTTTAGTATTTATGGTGGAATAAATGAAGATGGAGAAATTGAAGGGATTTTGTTAAAATGTTTTGAATTTATTATATTTTATGCTTATGATAAATTTGATGTGGATAGTTTTGCAAAGTTTATCAATGATAGTAATTGTGAAGAGGTTTGTGGAAAATCACAAGTATTAGAAAAATTAGAGACGAAAATTAATTTGCAAAGATATAGAAAGGTCAATATTTTTAAACTAACTAATAAAAATCTACTACCTCCATATACAGAAGATAATGTTAAACTTAGAAAAATTAGATTTGGTAATTTAAATAAAATAGTGAAGTTGTATGAAGAAATAGATGAATTTGAAAATACAACGGTAGATAATATTAAATCAAGTTTAAAAACTGGAAGGGGATATTGTGTAGAAAGAGAAGGAAAAGTAGTCTCTATGGCTAAAACCACTTCTGAAAACAAAAATAATGCTATGATTATAGGAGTAGGGACTCATCCAAAATACAGAAATCGAAACTATGCTACTAAGTGTTTAATAAAAATTTGCAATGAATTGATAGAAGAAAATAAGATTCCTTGCTTATTTTGTGATAATGAAGCAGCCAGTATTATTTATAAAATGTTAGGATTTGAAAAAATTGGATACTGGAGTATATACAGAAGATAGAAAAAATTGTAAAAAGATAATTTGAATTTTCAAGTTATCTTTTTTTATTTGTGGGTATAAAATAATTATCACTAAGTTTAAGAATTAATTCTGATAAAAATAGTCAGAAATAATCTTGACAAAAATAGTAGGAAATAATACAATGATATCAAAGTAATTCATACAAGTTTACTATGAATTGTATTGGACACAGAGGGTGATAAAAAATGAAATTATCAACTAAAGGTAAATATGGCCTAAAAGCAATATTTGAATTATCTTTACATGTTAATGAAGGCCCTATGCCTTTGAACATGATTGCTAGTAAACAAAAAATACCAGAGCAATATTTAGAACAAATATTTTCTACATTGAAGAAATCACAATTAATAACTAGTGTAAGAGGAGCACAAGGAGGATATTTTCTTAATAAAGATCCTAATGATGTTACTGTTGGGGACGTACTTACTATACTTGAAGGGCCAGTAGCACTTTCTCAATGTATTATAGATGAAGGATCCTGTGAAAATTCAAATGATTGTTCCACTAAACTAGTATGGGAGAAGTTGAAAAAAGGGATAGAAGACGTACTAAATTCCATTACACTTCAAGATATGATTGATGACTACAATAAGAAGAATCACATAAAAGAATTTGATATAACAGAGTTAATGAATAATAAAAAATAGGAGATGAATTTACGATGGAAAAAAGAAGATTGTACATGGATTATTCAGCTACTACTCCAGTAAAAAAAGAAGTATTAGATGAAATGATGCCATATTTAACTGATTATTTTGGAAATGCTTCAAGTTTCCACTTATTTGGGAGGGAAGCAAAAACAGCTTTAGATAAATCTAGAAAACAAGTAGCATCGCTTGTTAACGCGGATCCAAGTGAAATATACTTTACAAACGGTGGAAGTGAAAGTGATAACTGGGCCTTAGAAGGAACGGCTTTTGCAAGAAGAGATAAAGGAAATCACATTATAACAAGTAAAATAGAACATCATGCGATACTTCATACTTGTGAATACTTACAAAAAGTACATGGATTTGAAGTAACTTACTTAGATGTTGATGCAGATGGAAAAGTAGACTTAGAACAATTAAAAAGAGAAATAAAAGATACTACTATACTTGTAAGTATAATGTATGCTAATAATGAAATAGGAACTATACAACCTATAAAAGAAATAGCTAAAATAGCCCACGAGCATGGTGCTTTAATGCATACAGATGCAGTTCAAGCAGCTGGTAATATACCGGTAGATGTTAAAGATATAGATGTAGATTTAATGAGTATGTCTTCTCATAAAATATACGGACCAAAAGGTATAGGTTCTTTATACATCAAAAAAGGTGTAAGAATACACAATCTTATACATGGTGGAGCTCAAGAAAAAAGAAAAAGAGCTGGTACAGAAAATATACCTTCAATAGTAGGATATGGAAAAGCAGCAGAAATTGCTAAAGAAAATATGGAACATCATATAGCTGAATTAACAAGACTTAGAGAAAAGTTAATAGAGGGTGTACTAGAAAGAATACCTCATACAAGATTAAACGGACATAGAGATGATAGATTACCAGGTAATTCAAACTTCTCATTTGAATTTATAGAAGGAGAAGGAATACTACTATTATTAGATCAAGTAGGAATAGCTGGTTCAAGTGGTTCTGCTTGCACATCAGGTTCTCTAGATCCATCTCATGTATTAATGGCAATAGGATTAACTCATGAATGGGCACATGGTTCTTTAAGACTTACTGTTGGAGATTTCACAACTGATGATGATATAGACTATATATTAGAACATCTTCCAAAAGTAATAGAAAGACTTAGAGGATTATCACCTTTATATCAAACTTATTTAAAAGAGCAAAGTAAATAGAAAATAAATTAATAAAAATAAATAGACAGAGTGAATAATGTTAGGAGGAAAAAATTATGCAATATAGTGATAAAGTAATGGATCATTTCTTAAATCCAAGAAATGTAGGACAAATAGAAGATGCAAGTGGTGTAGGTGAAGTTGGAAATGCTAAATGTGGGGATATAATGAAAATATTCCTTGATATAGAAGATGAAATAATAAAAGATGTTAAATTCCAAACATTTGGATGTGGATCTGCAATAGCTTCTTCATCAATGGCTACTGAAATGGTAAAAGGAAAAACTATACATGAAGCTCTATCTGTAACTAATAAAGCAGTTGCAGAAGCACTAGATGGTTTACCACCAGTTAAAATGCACTGTTCAGTTTTAGCAGAACAAGCTATAAAAGCAGCATTAATAGATTATGCAGAAAAAAATAATATACACATACCAGAATTAGATGGTGTAGTTATAGATGATGATCATGATCATCACCATGATATAGAAGAAGACTAATATATAATAAATAAAATCTTTGGGGTAATGTATCTCAAAGATTTTTTTTGTCAAAGACTAAGGTAAACAAGGTCGTTTATTATATATAAATAAATTACATGAAATGAAAAATATACTTTTAAAAATTATTGAAAATATATATAATATAGAGAATGAGGTGATTTATAAAATGAGCAAAAGAGTAATGATAGGTATGAGTGGTGGAGTAGATAGTTCAGTAGCTGCATACTTACTTAAAAAGCAAGGATACGAAGTAATCGGTGTTACCATGAAATTATGGCAAGACGATGAAGAATATGATTTAATAGAAAATGATGGTGGATGTTGTTCTCTTGAAGCAGTAGAAGATGCAAGAGCAGTTGCAGACAAAATAGGTATACCATTTTATGTATTAAACTTTAAAGATGTATTTAAAGAAAAAGTTATAGATTATTTTATTGATGAATATTTACAAGGAAGAACTCCAAATCCTTGTATAGCATGTAATAAACATATAAAATTCGATGACTTATATAGAAGAGCTATGGCTCTAGGATGTGACTATGTGGCAACAGGACATTATGCTAAGATTGAAAAAGATGAAGAAACTGGTAGACATTTACTAGTTAAATCAGTAACTGATAAAAAAGATCAAACTTATGCACTATATAATCTTACACAGGAACAATTAGAACATACTTTACTTCCGATTGGAGACTATGAGAAAGATAGAGTAAGAGAAATAGCCAAAGAAATGGGTATGGATGTTCATAATAAACCAGATAGCCAAGAAATATGTTTTGTTAAAGATAATGATTATGCAAACTATGTAAAAAGACATTCAAATAAACGTATTAAAGAAGGAAACTTTGTAGATACTAAAGGTAATGTTTTAGGAAAGCATAAAGGGATAATATATTACACAATAGGACAAAGAAAAGGACTAGGTATTGCTTTTGGTAAACCTATGTTTGTTCTTGATATAAATCCAGAAACTAATACTGTTATATTAGGTTCAAATGACGATTTATTCAGTAATGAATTAATAGCAACAGATGTGAATTTAATTACAGTAGACGAGATTACAGAACCTATTAGGGTAGAAGCGAAAATAAGATATTCTGCAAAACCATCACCAGCCACAGTATATAACAATGGAAAAGACTCTGTAAGAATAGTGTTTGATGAACCACAAAGAGCTATTACTAAAGGGCAATCAGTTGTAATGTATCAAGGAGATAAAGTAGTTGGTGGAGGAATTATAGACAAAAGTTTATAATTATACTTGATTATAAATTAAAAATTTAGTAGAATTACTATAAGAAAATATAATTTTACAAATAATTTAAATACAGTGAAAAGAAGTAGTAAGATATTTGAAGTCTTCACAGAGAAGGAGAAATGGTGAGAGCTCCTAGAATAGAATATTTGAAGCAGTCTTGGAGTATCAGTCTGGAAATTAAGTATAGATTGACGGTAGTTACGTTATAGCTAAGGTTTTCCGAAGATATCATACTCAATATGATAATTAGGGTGGTACCGCGAATATACCTCGCCCCTATATAGTTTTATATAGGTGCGAGGTTTTTTAATTGTAGAGAAGTTATATATTATTTATTCTGTAGATAATATATAATTTCCAACTTTGTGACTTGAGCAGAGTGAATTTTTAATATATTTACTAAAACTGGTTAAATATATATTTTAATTAGTTAAAAAGTAGAAAATTTTATTTGTAAAGAAAATAAAGATATAAATTTATAGGAGGAAAAACTAATGCAAAAATTAGGAACTAATGAAATTAGAAAGAGATTTTTAGAGTTCTTTGAATCAAAAGGACACTATGTAGGGAAAAGTGCATCTTTAATACCAAATAATGATAAAAGTTTATTACTTATAAACTCAGGTATGGCACCACTTAAAAATTACTTTTCAGGTGTGGAAGTACCACCAAGCAAGAAAATGTCGACTTGCCAAAAATGTATAAGAACAGGTGATATAGAAAACGTAGGGAAAACTGCTAGACACGGTACTTTCTTTGAAATGATGGGTAACTTCTCATTTGGAGATTATTTCAAACCAGAAGCTATTACATGGGCTTGGGAGTTTATAACAGAACATTTACATATACCAGTAGATAAATTATGGGTAACTGTTTATTTAAATGATGATGAAGCTCATGAATTTTGGGAAAAGGAAATAGGAGTACCAGCTGATAGAATAGTTAGACTTGGAAAAGATGATAACTTTTGGGAAATAGGCCTTGGACCATGTGGACCATGTTCAGAAATTTACTTTGATAGAGGAGAAAAATTTGGTTGTGATAATCCAGATTGCAAGCCAGGATGTGACTGTGATAGATACTTAGAGTTTTGGAACTTAGTTTTCACTCAATTTGATAGACAAGAAGATGGAAGCTATCCAGAACTTGATAACAAAAATATAGATACAGGTATGGGTCTAGAAAGAATGGCATGTATAATGCAAGACGTAGATAATATATTTGAAATAGATACTATAAAATATATTATTGAAGGAATAGAAGAGTTAGCTAATATAAAATATGGTGAAGATGCTAAAAAAGATGTATCAGTAAGAATAATTACTGACCATATGAGAGCTATGAGTTTCTTAATAGCAGATGGAGTATTACCATCAAACGAAGGTAGAGGATATGTTCTTAGAAGATTACTTAGGAGAGCAGCCCGTCATGGTAAATTACTTGGAATAAAAGAAGATTTCTTATATAGACTATTTGACAGAGTTAAAGAAGTAAGTGGAGATGCTTATCCAGAATTAGTAGAAAAAGAAAACTACGTTAAAAAGGTAATAAAAATAGAAGAAGAAAAGTTCAACGAAACACTAGATCAAGGTGTAGAGATATTAAATTCATATATAGCAGAATTAAAAGCAAATAATGAAAAAGTTTTAAGTGGAGAAAAAGCATTTAAACTATATGATACTTACGGATTCCCTATGGACTTAACTCAGGAAATTCTTGAAGAACAAGGTTATGAAATAGATGAAGAAGGATTCCATTCAGAAATGGAAGCGCAAAGACAAAGGGCTAGAGCTGATAGAGGAGCTATGGAAGATGAAAGTTGGAAAGAAGATCCATTATCAAGACTTGATGCAAATATAGCTTCTACATTTGACGGATATGTTAACTTAAATGTATGTGGTAATGTTACTGCATTAGTAAAGGGTGATGAAGTTGTAGATACTATATGTGAAGGTGAAAAAGCTGTAGTAGTATTAAATGAAACTGCTTTCTATGCAGAAGGTGGTGGGCAAGTTGGAGATATGGGAACTTTAGAAAATGAAGATACTATATTTGAAGTTGTAGATACTAGAAAAGGTGCAAATAATACTATAAAACATGTGGGATTTGTAAAAAAAGGTAAAATAAGTGTAAATGATAAATTAGAATCAAAAGTTAATAAAGAAATAAGAATGGCTTCTGCAAGAAACCATACTGCAACTCACTTATTACATGAAGCATTAAAAGAAGTTTTAGGTGATCATGTTAATCAAGCAGGATCACTAGTAACTCCAGAAAGATTGAGATTTGATGTAACGCACTTTGAACCAATATCAAAAGAAGAATTAAAAATAGTTGAAGAAAAAGTAAATACAGCTATTTTAGATGCATTAGACATAAATTGCGAAATAATGAACATAAAAGATGCAAAAGAAAAAGGAGCTATGGCACTCTTTGGCGAAAAGTATGGTAATGAGGTAAGGGTTGTATCCATGGGAGACTACTCAGTAGAACTTTGTGGAGGAACTCACCTTAATAATACTTCTCAAGTTGGATTATTTAAAATATTATCTGAAGGTGGAGTAGCAGCTGGTGTTAGAAGAATAGAAGCTATAACAGGTAAAGCTGTTTACGACTATTTAACAAATAAAGAGGTAGTAATAAATGATATATGTGCAGCTTTAAAAACAAAAGAAGATAATTTAGTTCAAAGAGCTCATACTTTAGTAGAAGAGAATAAGTCTCTAGCTAAAGAATTACAAGATGCAAAAACTAAATTAAACTTACAATCAGTGGATTCTTTATTAGATTCAAAAGTGGATGTATGTGGAGTAAACTTATTGTGTGCTAAATTTGAAGGGATAGATATGAACTCTTTAAAAGAAACAGCAGATTCTTTAAGAGATAAAGTTGGAAGTGGTGTAGTAGTTCTTTCAAATGTAGTAGATAATAAAGTAAACTTTGTTGTTACAGCAACAAATGATGTAATATCAAAAGGAATACACTCAGGAAATATTGTAAGAGAAGTTGCAAAAATAGCTAACGGTAAAGGTGGCGGAAGACCAAACATGGCACAAGCTGGAGCAACTGATGTATCAAAGGTAGACGAAGCTTTAAGTTATGCAAGTGAGGTTATAAAAAGCCAAGTTAAATAACTAAAGGGGGGAATTATTTTGGATAATAATTTCGATTATACAGTAAAATTTGAAGGAGTTACAGAAAATAAAAGTATGAGTGTAGGCGAGACAATAAACCATGTTTATCATGCTTTACAAGAAAAAGGATATGATCCTATCAATCAAATGATAGGATATATCCTATCTGGTGACTCTAGTTATATAACAAGTTATAAAGATGCTAGAACAGTAATAAGAAAATATGAAAGAGATGAATTGCTAGAAGAAATTCTTAAGTATTATTTATCAAAATAGAAAGTAGGTCAACTTAATGAGGAAAAAAATAATATCATTATTATTGTTAATCATGATATGTGTTGGATTTATTCCTAATTATTCTTTCGCAGCAGAAGAAGGTAAAGTTATTTATATTAGCATGAATAGAACAAATATAAATGATTTACAAAAGATTCCTGTTTTGCAAGAAAAGTTAAAAAACAGTGGATATATTGGGTTAATGAATACAAGAGGAGATCAAGGAAATGACGATGCAAGGTCATATGCTACTATAGGAGCAGGGACTAGGGCCAATGTAGTTAATAATGAGGTCATATCTTTTGAAAATTTAACTGATGAGAATGGAAAATTATACAAAACAGCAACAGGAGAAGAACCAAAAGGTATAAATAATATATCTATCAATAAATCTATTAATAATAATGCAGAAAAAGGAAGTTATGGATCTACATTAGGGCTACTTGGTCAAACATTATCTGATAATAACAAAAAAGTAGCATTATTAGGTAATAGTGATATTGTAGAAAATAATCAATTGATAAAAATAAGAAATACAGGATTAATAGCCATGGATACTTTAGGTCGTGTAGAATCTGGTAATGTGGACAATATTTCTGTAAAAGATTTAAGTATGCCTTATGGATTGAGAACAGACTACAATAAATTAATTACTGATACAAAAACATATTATGAAAGTAATGATGCCTTATTTATAGAGCTTGGAGACACATATAGATTAGATGAGTACAAATCTAACTTAAATGAAAACACATATAACAAGACAAAAAAACAGATATACTCTCATATAAATACTTACTTAAAAGAAGTATTCAATATGGTAAATGAAAATGATGTTATATATATTGTTAGTGAATTCCCAAGTACTCTAGACTATAATAACAAAAGACGTTTAGCTCCTGTTATTAAATTTTCTGATAATAAAAAAGGATTATTAGAAAGTGCAACAACAAGGAGAGGTGGAATAATAGCCAACTTAGATTTAGGTGTAGACATTTTAAATGAATTTGGACTAAAAAATGAAGCTATGATAGGAAGAGCGTTAAGTAGTATTGAAAAAGATGACAATATAGACTTCTTATCTGGAGAATATAAAAAAATAGTTTCAATAAATAATATAAGATCTACAGTAGTAAATACTTTTGTTGGAATTGTATCTACATCGTGGGTTATAGCTATGCTAGCCTTATTATTCAAGGATAAGCTACCTAACAAAGAAAAAGTATTTATAGTATTAAAAGAACTAATTAAATTGGGATTAATAATGCCTCTAACTTTATTACTATCACCAATATTTAATTTTAAAAGTCAATTAGGATTAGTAAGTGGTGTTGTAATAATGACCATAATACTTTATTTATCAGGAAGAATATTGTTTAAAAATAACGATATTAAACAGATGGGATATTATGCACTCCTTACCATATTATTAATTGTTATTGACTCAGTTATAGGAACGTACTTTATGAAAAACTGTATAATGAGTTATGATGCCATAGTGGGAGCTAGATATTATGGTATAGGTAATGAATATGAGGGGGTAACAATAGCAAGTGCTGTATTTGCTTTATCTGTACTTCTTAACTATAAGAAAATGCCAAAATGGCTAACAATTGTTTTATCAGTTATAATTCTTATCACAAGTGCATTTCCTTCAATGGGTGCAAATGTAGGAGGAGCAATATCTGAATGTGTAGCGTACTTGTTATTTATTATGTTAATATTTGACGTTAAATTAGACTTAAAGAAAATTATGATATTAGGTTTAGCAGCAGTTGTTTTAGTTTTAGTATTTGCAGGTTTAGACTTAGTTTTAGGAATGGAGTCTCACTTAGGCGTATTTACACAACAAATAATACAAGAAGGACCACAAGCTATATTTAATACGTTTGGTAGAAAAATATCTATGAACTTAAAACTTGCTAAGTCATCTGTGTGGGTAAATATATTATTAGTTGGAATTGCTGTAATAGGTATATTTATATTTAGACCTTCAAAACATATGAAAAATATATCTAATAAATATCCTATGATATTTAAAGGATTTATAGCATCTATGGTAGGATGCCTAATAACATTATTAGTAAATGACTCGGGAATAGTAGCAGCAGCTACAGCATCCATATATATTCTTATACCAATATTAATTATTAGTATTAATATGATAATTTTTAATGATAAAAGAGAATAGTAATGAAAATTAGCCAGAATTTAATTCTGGCTAATTTTTGAGAAATGGACTTGTTTGAAAATGTATGACGACCGCATAGTGATTTGAAGTATTAAGGAAGATATGTAGTTGTCCATATGAATTGAGAGAATTTTAAATATAATATAAAATAAGGTATGAGAAAATTAAAATAAGATAAAATAATAGAAGTCCCTATTGATTAAAATTATGTGAAAGTAATTTAAAAATTAATAAGGATGATGATGGCTATATAAAGGAGAATAAACATGCTTGATGGAAGAATAATGGGTCTTGATATAGGAGATAAAACCATAGGAGTTGCTGTAAGTGATATAATGGGTTTAACTGCTCAAGGTGTAACAACTATAAAAAGAGTTGGTAAGAAAAAAGATATAGAAGAAATTAAAAAGATAATTTCAGAAAGACAAGTAAATAAAATAGTATCAGGTCTACCTAAGAATATGAATGGTACTATAGGAACACAAGGAGAAAAAGTCCAAAAATTCTGTGAGTTATTAAAACAAGAAACAAATTTACCTATAGAATTTTGGGATGAAAGATTATCTACAGTAGCAGCAGAAAGATCTTTAATTGAAGGTAATGTTAGAAGAGAAAATAGAAAAAAAGTAATAGATATGCTAGCAGCAGTGATAATATTACAAGGATATTTAGATTTACAAAGAAATTTCTAATAATATTTTAATAATATATTTGAAATTATCTCAGTATAATATATAATATAAAAAAGAAGAAAGAATTTGAGGTGATTTAGATGCAAGATAATATAATAAGTTTAGTTGATGAAAATGGAGTAGAAAGCGAATTTGAAGTCATACTAACTTTAGAAGCTGATAATAAGGAATATGCTATATTAATGCCTGTTGATGATGAAGAAAGTGATGAGGCTTTAGTATTTAGAATAGACCAAGATGAAGAAGGAGAAATGTTAGTTCCTTTAGAAGATGACAAGGAATATGAAATAGTTGTTGATGTTTATAATACATTAATGGACGAAGAAGGACTTAATGACGACGAATTCTAATAATAAAAAAACTACCTTTTAGTAGGTAGTTTTTTTATGTTTAAAACTAAAAATAATATACATAATTATAGAGTTTAATTTTAAAATCACTTGGGAAAAATATTGAAAAATAGTAAAGGGGATGACTGAATGAAAAAAAAGATTCTAATAACATTAATACTTATGATAATTTTTTCCATGATATTAAATAATAGTGCTCTGGCTAAAGATATAAATTCTTACACTGAAAAAGAAATTTATAATATATTATTAATAGGAAAAGATGGTATAGGAGAAAAAACTTCTAGAGCAGATACTATGATTATTTTAACTGTAGACAATAAACATAAGGGTTTAAAACTCACATCTATAGCTAGAGACACATTAGTATATATACCTGGAAAAGGATATGATAAAATAAACCATTCTTTTTATTATGGAGGTTGTGAATTATTACTTAAAACAATAAATGATAATTTTGACCTTGACATAAAAGACTATGCTATAGTAGATTTTAAAAGTTTTGTAGATGTTATAAATGTACTAGGAGGCGTAGATATAAATATTGAAGATAGAGAAATTGATGGATTAAATAAAGTAATAAATGCATGTTATGGATTAGAAATTGAAAATAAGGGTAATAATATAGAATATATAACTAGTAGTGGGAATCATTTACTAAATGGATATCAAGCTTTAGCTTACTGTAGACTTAGAAAAATAGACAACTGTTTCTATAGAGATGCTAGACAACGAAAAGTATTAGAGAGTTTAGCATATAAATTATCAAAAGTATCAGTTTTTAAATATCCAGAATTGATAAAAATACTACTTAAGCATGTAAGGGTTAATATCTCTCCAGATAAAATCTTAGACTTAGCTATAATATCAAGAGATTTAACTAATTATAAAATAAAACAATTAGAATTTCCTATCAATGAATATAGAGAAGATGGAAGATTAGAATGTAATTCACAATATGTAATTAAATGGAGAAAAGAAGAAAATTTAAAATTGTTACATGATTTTATATATAACTAAGTATAATAAATATGGTTATAAAAAAATAAATATATTAATAATTCTCTAAACATTGACATGAGTGAATTTATCATTTACAATAATTACAAAAGATTATCAATTGAAAACGGGTGGTATTATGTGTAATACAATGGAAAATTTGAAAATTAAATTAAAAGAATCAGGACTAAAAATTACTCCTCAAAGAAGAGCTATAATAAATATACTTCTTGACAATGAAAATAGGCATTTAAGTAGTGAAGAAATTTATGATTTAGTAAGGGAGAACTGTCCAGAGATAGGGCTTGCAACAGTCTATAGAACAATGCAATTATTAGATGAAATTGGAGTAATATCAAAATTAAACTTAGATGATGGATGTATTAGATATGAAATTAATTTAAATAAATCAGAAAGTCATAATCATCACCATTTAATTTGTAAAAAATGTGGGAAGATAATCGAAGTAGAAGATGATTTAATGGACAATGTAGAAAAAGAAATACAAAGTGCTTATAAGTTTAAAATATTAGACCATGATGTTAAATTTTATGGATTATGTGAAGACTGCAATAAAGATATAAGTTCTAAGTAGAACTTATATCTTTTTAATTGTAAGGAAAAAATATTAAAATTTGTTTAACAAGCTGTAAGATTTTATCTAGTAAAAAGATGTTTTAACTAGATTATGGATAAAAGTATTTTAAATATACTTAAAATATAAGGGATTTTATGATACAATAAACTTAGTTGGTAAAAAGTGCGTGATTTAATATTATTTTTATATGCAAGATTAAAATGAAAATTGAATAGACAGAGGAGATGATGCAATTGTTTAAGAAAAACACCAACAAGGTTAAGGTAATGGCTTTAGGTGGTCTTAACGAGATAGGCAAAAACATGACCGTAATAGAGTATAAGGATGAGATTGTTGTAATAGATGCGGGTTTAAGTTTTCCAGAAGATGAAATGTTAGGTGTTGATATAGTTATACCTGATATAACTTATTTACTAAAAAATAAGGATAAGGTAAAAGGAATATTTATAACACATGGACATGAAGATCATATAGGAGCTCTTCCATATATACTGAAAAAAATTGATGTACCTGTGTACGGAACTAGATTTAGTATTGGACTAATAGAAGCTAAATTAAAGGAACATAAACTTAATAATGTAAAATTAAATGTTGTTACTCCTAAACAAACAGTTAAGCTTAAAAATATTAGTGTAGAATTTATAAAGAATAACCACAGTATACCAGGATCTTGTTCGCTGGCTGTACATACTGAACAGGGGGTTATTTTCCATACAGGAGACTTTAAGATTGATCTTACACCAATAGATGGAGACGTTATGGATATTCACAGAATATGTGAGCTTGGAAGTTCGGGAGTTCTTTTAATGTTAGCAGACAGTACGAATGTGGAAAAACCAGGGTTTACTATGTCTGAAAGAACAGTGGGAGCAGGTCTAGATGATTTATTTAGAAAAGCTAATGGTAGTAGAATTATAGTTGCTACTTTTGCTTCGAATGTTCATAGATTACAACAAATTATCAATATGGCGGTTAAGTTTAATAGAAAAGTGGCTATCTCAGGAAGATCAATGGTTAATGTAATAGGTGTTGCTAGAGAACTTGGGTATTTAGATATGGAAGATGAAACACTGATAGATTTAAATGATATATCTAAGTACGATGACAATGAATTAGTAATTATAACTACGGGAACACAGGGAGAACCAATGTCAGCACTTGCAAGAATGTCAAGTAGCGAACATAAAAAGGTAGAAATTAAAAAGGGAGATTTAGTAATAATTTCAGCTCATCCAATACCAGGAAATGAAAAACTAATCTCAAAAGTAATAAATCTTTTATTTGAAAGAGGAGCAAGGGTTGTTTATAACGACTTAGCTGATATACATGTATCAGGTCATGCGGCTCAAGAAGATTTAAAACTTATAAATAGAATGGTAAAACCAAAATTCTTTATGCCAGTTCATGGAGAGTTTAGGATGTTAAAGCGTCATGCAGCACTAGCTGGTGAGCTTGGTATGCCAGAACAAAATGTATTTGTAATGCAAACTGGTCAAGTACTAGAATTAGACAGAAATTCTGCAAAAATTACTAATACGGTTCCAACAGGAAATGTACTTGTTGATGGACTTGGAGTAGGAGATGTAGGAAATATAGTTCTAAGAGATAGAAAACATTTATCTGAAGATGGCCTTATGATAGTAGTTGTAACTATATCTAAAGAAGATGGTAAAGTACTTGCAGGACCTGATATTATATCTAGAGGATTTGTTTATGTTAGAGAATCAGAAGATTTAATGGATGGAGCAAAAAATGTAATTAAAGATGTTTTACATGAATGTGAAGAAAAGAATATAAAAGAGTGGGCATATTTAAAAAATAATATTAAAGAAAACTTAAAAGAATATTTATATATAAAAACTAAGAGAAATCCAATGATATTACCAATAATCATGGAAGTATAATTAGAAATACCTCAGTATTTGAATTAAAAATACTGAGGTATTTTTTGTAAGTATAAACAAAACTATATTTAAAATGCATATATACTTATAACAACTAAAATTTAAACAGGGATTAGGAGGATAATATGAGTGTATATGATACAGCCACAAAGTTGGCCAGTGAAATAAGAAGTAGCAAAGAATATAAAGATTTTGTTAATAATATGAAAGAAATAAAAAGTGATGAGAATAATGAATATCTATTAAGAGAGTACAAAAAGACAGGATACAATCTTCAATATGCCACTATGAATAATAAAAAAATGGATAAAAAATCTATTAAAAAAATGGAAGAAATTCAGAATAAAATTAGACACAATGAAAAAATATATAATTATCTATTAGCTGAAGAAAAGTTTAATATAATGATGGATAGTATAAATAAAATAATAGCTCAAGCCATAAAAGAAGACTATAAATAGAAAAGAGGAATTAAAATGAAAATACTAGTTATTAAAGTTGATTTAAGAGCACCTTATGCACATTCTTTAAAAGAAAAGAGGATGATTGTAAAGAGTATAATAGGTAAATTGCAAAACAAATTTAATATTAGTATAAGAGAAGTTGAAAATCAAGATTTACATCAAAGAATAAGTATTGGTATGGTAAAGCTTGATTTAAATAATAAAGATAGCGATCAATCAAAAGAAAAAATTATAAATTTTATAGAAGAAAACTGTGAGGCAGAAATAATTGATATTGAAAGTGAAATTATTAATTATTGAGAAATATAACATGTAAAAGATACTAATTATAAATTAGAAATATTGGTAAAAAATAATATAAGAGAAATAATAAAAAAGTTAATAAAATTATAGACAATTAAGAGGTGAAGTGATGAAAAAGTTTATTAGCTTTCTACTTGTATTAGTTTTTGCAATAAGTCAAGGAAGTGTTATTTTTGCCAGTACCCAAGATGCTAAATTAGATATAGCATCTAAATCCGCTATATTAATGGATGCTTCAACAGGTAAAGTTTTATACGAAAAAAATAGTCACGATAAATTACCACCAGCCAGTGTAACAAAGGTAATGACTATGCTTTTAATTTGTGAAGCTTTAGAAGGTGGAAAAATTAAAGAAGATGATGATGTCCAAGTAAGTGAAGTTGCAGCTAGTATGGGAGGTAGCCAGATATTTCTTGAACCAGGAGAAATACAAAAGGTAGATACATTATTAAAATCCATAGCAGTTGCATCTGCCAATGATGCTTGTGTTGCTATGGCAGAATATATAGGTGGTAGTGTGGAAGAGTTTGTAGTTCTTATGAATAAAAGAGCTAAAGAGCTGGGAATGAATGATACAAACTTTGTTAATACAAATGGACTTCCTGTAGATAACCACTATACTTCAGCTTATGATATAGCACTTATGTCTAAGGAATTACTTACTCATAAGAAAATTTCTAAGTATTTGACTACATGGATGGACGAAGTCGTAGTTGGTAAAAAACAAGCTAAAATAGGGATTGCAAATACGAATAAGTTAGTTAAACATTATGCAGGAGCTACAGGAGTGAAAACTGGCTTTACTCAGCAAGCTAAATATTGTTTATCAGCATCAGCAATAAGAAATAATACACACTTAATAGCCGTTACATTATGTGCTGAAACTTCTCCAATAAGATTTAAAGATGCAACAAGTCTTTTAAATTATGGATTTGCAAACTACGAAAGTGTTAAAATTTGTGGCGCAAATGATAAGGTTGCTACAGTTAAATTTGAAAAAGGTGAAAAAGAAAATATTGATTTAGTAGCCAAAGATAATTTAAGTGTATTGATAAAAAAGGGTTCCAAAAGAAAGTAGAAATAAAACAGGATTTAAAACTTCCAATAAAGAAAAATACAGAATTAGGAGTTGTTAAAGTTTATAGAGGAAAAGAACTTGTGGGAGAAACTAAAATAATAAATAGTGAAGATATAAATAAGGCATCTTATTTACAAATGTTAAGAAGAGTAGTAGACAATTTATTATAATGCTAAAAAGCTATGTAGTGCATATTTTTATGTACTTCATAGCTTTTTATAATTAATAAAAATATAAATCTTTTGATTATAATTTTATAAATGATATAATAATAGTATTACAAAAAAAGTAGGAGAGAATAAATATGTTTAACTTAAGTAATTTATTAGCATCATTGGTAGGAATCGCTATGGCCATATCTATTCATGAATTTGGTCATGCTTATTCGGCACATTTACTTGGTGATGATACGGCTAAGTATAATGGAAGAATGACATTAAACCCTGCCAAACATGTGGATCCTTTAGGGTTAATAATGTTAATATTATGCCATTTTGGATGGGCAAAGCCAGTTCCAGTTAATCCAAATAATTTTAAAAGCTATAAAATAGGTAATATAATAGTTTCTTTATCAGGAGCATTAGGAAACTTAATAGGAGCGATTATTTGTGCTTTAATAGTTAAATATGTGGATATGTATGCTATTCAAGTAATATTTGATAATGCTATGTGGATTAACATAGGTTTTGGAGCATTTAACTTACTTCCTATACCACCACTTGATGGATGGGGAGTTATATCATCATTACTTCCATATAAATATAATGAATTTATCTATAAATATGAAAATATAGGTTACGTTGTATTACTAATTGCTCTATTTACAAAAGCATATACAATAGTAACAACACCAATAATGATGGTATTTTATAATATAGTAAGTATATTTATGTAAGAGGTAATTTAATGAAGTACAATATACATTTAAATGTTTATGATGGACCTTTAGACTTACTTTGTGATTTGATTTCAAAACAAAAAATAGATATAAAAGATATATCAATCTCAGAAATTACAAGTCAATATTTAGCTTATATAGATATGTTGAATGAGATGGACTTGGAGGTTGCCAGTGAATTTATAATAATGGCATCAAAATTAGT
The DNA here is from genome assembly GCF_000808015.1 of Terrisporobacter othiniensis. Lineage (GTDB taxonomy): Bacteria > Bacillota > Clostridia > Peptostreptococcales > Peptostreptococcaceae > Terrisporobacter > Terrisporobacter muris. Next base: position 17,716 of record NZ_JWHR01000110.1, read on the forward strand.
TGAGATAAAATCAAAATATTTATTATATAAACAACATCATGAAGAACATGAAGAAGATCCAAGATTAGAATTAGTAGAAAAATTAGAAGAATATAAGAAATTTAAAGAAGCTTCTTTAAACCTTAAAGAAAATGTTCACTATACTTGTGATACTTTCTTTAGAGCTAAAGAAGAAGTAATTGTAGATAATAAAATAGACTTAGATGAAATATCTATAGAAGCTATCAGGACAATTCTTCCTATGATATTAAAAACAAAAGTTATAGAAGGTTTTGATAAAACAGAAGAATTAGATATGATAGTGAAAAAAAGAGTAGTATCTTCAGAAGAAAAAATGTCGGACTTAAGAGAATTAATGAAAACTGAAGATAAAGTAAGTTTTGTTGAACTAGTCGGACCTTATGATAAGGATGAAACTATAGCCACATTTTTAGCTATTCTTGAATTAATAAAAGAAAAGCTAATAGTTGTAGTTCAAAATGAATTTTTTGATGATATTCTTATAATAAAGCGTGGAGTGTAAAATGAATAGAGAAGAAATAAAATATATAATTGAATCAATTATGTTTGCTTATGGAGAACCTATAAGTATAAAAGAACTTAATAGTGTTATCAATGAAGAACTTTCGCATAAAGAAATAGAATTTATGTTAAATTCTTTAATTGATGAATATAGAGAAAATAATAGAGGTATTCAAATTATAAAACTAGAAAATAAATACCAAATGTGTACAAATAAAGATTATGCTGACTATATAAAAAAGGTACTAGAGCCAAAGAAAAGAAAATCTTTAAGTCAAGCTACACTAGAAACTCTAACTATTATTGCATACAAACAACCTATTACTAAAGTGGAAATAGAAAGTATTAGAGGTGTTAAATGTGATAAAGTTTTGCAAACACTTTTAGAACATGAGTTAATAAGAGAAGCCGGACGACTTAACAAAATAGGGAAACCTATCATATACAAAACAACTCAGGAATTTTTAAAATTATTACAAATAGAAAGTCTAAAAGATTTACCACCAATAGATACTTTTGAAGGTGAAGAAGAAATTTAGTAAAAAATTCGCTTTGCTTGACATAGGAAGTGGACGAATTACTTACTATCATTTTAGGTAATAACCTTGCTCAAAAATCAATAAAAAAATATTATATGCTGTAAGGTGTGATAGTATTTCAATAAGAGGATAAAAAGTTAAGGGGGATAAATATGAAAAGTAAACTTGCAATGATTGTATATGTATTATTTGCAATAGTAAGTTTTTTCTTTGGAGTAATGATGTTTAGAATGGGTGATACTTTAAGAGGTGTATTATTCATGGTTGCAGTTGCATGTTGGGGTATGTGCATCTACAACAATAGTGGAACAATTAGAAGACAAAAGCAAAGAATGGCACCTTCTACAAAAAATTCTGTATCAAACAAAAATAATAAAAAGAAATCAAAATCTAGATAAAAAATCATAGGCGTATAGCCTATGATTTTTTTGCCCTAAGGCCTATCTTCTTTTATTTAGTATATATCCATAAGTTTTGCAAACAATATAGAATATGAGATATTTTAATTTGAAATATATATGTTTATGTATTTTTTTAATATTAATTTTGTTATAAAATTAAAAATTAAATTATTATTCAAATTAATAAGACTAAAAATTCAACTATATCCTTCAAAGAAAATTAAGCGTAAGAAAAAAAGAGGAAGTTTAAAGGATTTAAAAAAATTAGATGGAGAGTTAAGTAATATTATTAATTTGATAAAAAAAGTAAAAATAATAGAAATTTACTCAAATATATATTTTAGCAATAGCAATCCATATGTAACTATATATATTAATGCATTAATTAATGGTATTTATGGAACCATAACAAATATATGTGAATGTGAAAAAATATATTTAAACATAGTGCCTAAGTTTACTGAAAATAATATTAAAGGAAGTGTAAAAGTACATATAAAATTTAGACTAAACACCATGTTTAAGTCTATTCCAATACTTATAAGAATAATAAAATTAAAATTTAAATCTAAGGAAGGTGACAAAAAATGACAGCAACAAATTCAATACAAAGCATTATGGAGACAACTCTTGAGACTATAAAAAATTCCATAGATTCTAATACTATAGTAGGTAACCCAATAAAAGCGGAAACATCTGTTATTGTACCCATATCAAAGGTAACTGTAGGGTTTGGTATTGGAGGAGGGGAGTATAACAAAAGTTGTAAAACTAATACAAATTGTGATGCAAATTTTGCGGGAGGAAGTGGAGGAGCGATTACAATATCCCCTGTAGCTTTTGTTGTAGTAGAAAATGGAGAAACACGTTTAATTTCCTTAGAGGATAATGTTAATCTAGTAGATAATATATTAACAGTAACTCCAAGAATAATAGATAAGGTTCAAAGAATTTTAAAACATGATAGCAATGTTAAGTTTCAAGAGGATATGGATAATAATGTCGAAATAAATAAAAGAAAATAATTAAAAAGAATAAGTTCTATTGCCGTTTTATGTCAAAGAACTTATTTTTTTAATAAATAAATGTAAATTTTAATAAATAAAGGTAATTTTATAGATTTTTTTGGGAATAATATGTATTAAGAAGAAGTAGGACAATAAATGGGAAGGTGTTTCTATGAACATACTTGAAGCTGCATCAATTATAAAAGACTCAGCCGAGAAAATAGCACAAGAAAAGGGTATAAGCGAAGAAGAAGCATATTATGAAGCTGTTTTAATATATAAAGATGTATATGAAAAGGAAAAAGAATAAGGTAAGACCTAATCTTACCTTATTTTTAATATATTATGTAATTTTTATATTTTGACTTATTTATAGTATTACTTGTGAAAGTACTTTTCCTATGGAATCATTAATTACTACAGAGGCTTTTGTATCATAACCTGTGCTACTTTTATTGATAAGTACTATACTATCACCATTAAAGTAGTCAATAAAGCTAGCTGCAGGATAAACCACTAATGAGGTTCCACCAATAATTAATAAATCTGCATTGCTTAAAGCATTAACAGTTTCGTTTACAACAGAGTTATCTAATGGTTCTTCATACAAAACCACATTAGGTTTAACTATACTACCACAAACATCGCAGTAAGGTACATTTCCACCTAAGTTTAACAATTCTTCTAAGGTATAAAACTTTCCACATTTAGTGCAATAATTTCTATGTACAGATCCATGAAGTTCTAAAACATTTCTGCTTCCAGCCATTTGGTGAAGACCATCAATATTTTGAGTAATTATAGCATTTAATTTACCCATGTATTCTAGTTTGGCTAGTGCTATATGAGCATTGTTTGGTTTAGCATCTTCATAGATTAATTTATCTTTATAAAATTTAAAAAAATCTTCAGGATATCGCATAAAAAAGGTATGAGATACTAATTGTTCAGGAGTAAAATTTCTGTTCAATCTTTCATTGAATAAACCAGAGGCACTTCTAAAATCTGGAATGTTAGATTCTGTAGATACACCTGCCCCACCAAAAAATACAATATTATTATGACTATCTATAAGTTCTTTTAATCTTTTAATATTATCATCCATATATAGATACCTCCTAAAATAATATTTATAATATTATAATACCAAATATTCACAAAAATAAGTACAAGTATGCAAAAAAATGTGATTATTTTAATTATTTCAAACAAAGTTATATCAAAATGTATATGTTTTAAGAAAAAAATTGCTTTGTCTTAGCCACTGTGTGGGTAGCCCTTTTGTTTTAGTGTATTAAGTTAGAAGTTCAATATTAAAAAGCTTTCTTGTTTTTAAAGAAAGCTTTTTATATTATCAAACAAAATATCTTTTATATTTAAAGAAAACCTCTAAATTATTTTCTTTTACAATAGTTTTAAGATCACCATAATTGTATGTTGCAAGAGCATACTCTCTAATTTTGGAAAATAAAAACTTTTCATTTTCATTTTTAAAATTCATAATAGTTTTTGCGATTTCCCAGGCAATAGATTCTCTTTTTATTAAATTTTTCTTGAAAGTTACTACACTTTCTTCTAAATCTTTAGGTAAGTTATTCTTATAATAGTCATCTTGAGAAATATCGACATTATAATATATCATTTTTTCAATAATATCAGTCAAAATTTGAGAATGTTCCCATTTATTGTTGGATATACTTTCGTCTAATATATGACCAACTTCATGAGAACAGACACATTTAGCTATTATTCCTAAATTTTCTTCTGATATATGGATATTATAATAATCAAAGGTATTTACATAAAAATAGAAATTATAACAAAATGATAGAAAGCCAATTTTAGTTACTAGTAACAATCTTAGTTTTGGCAGCGCACATATGGGTGTATCTTTTTTATTAGAATAATAAAGATGTACCTTTTTATCTATTTTTGAATTGAATTCTTTTATACAGCTTTTAAATAACTTTTTTCCTCCCAGATTATCATAATATGTGGACATATAATTTATGTCAAAAATATTATCGCATGCCATATTTAACACCGCCTTACTTTTAATTGTGGTCATACTATATAATATTAACTAAGTGATATTTTGAAGCTAATCCCAAAGAATAAATTTTATTTTATTTAACATAATAATAAATTTATTTTAGATGTGATATAATAATTTATCTAGGAAAGGAAGTGATAATCTCATGGATAGTATTAAAGACTATTTAGAAAAGTTAGAAATTAAAAATAGTAGATTAGAAAGGCAGTTAAAAGAAGTAGAAGTATCTAAGGTTGTATATTTTAAAGAGGACAGAATTTTTTATATGTATTTAATATCAAAGGATATAATATCTCATGAGATTCTAGATGAACTTAGAGAAGAATTACTAGGTAAATTGAAATACTTTAAAAATATTAGACTTAAAATTAAGTTTAATGGTTTTGGTAGAAAATCAGAAAAAGATATAGTAAAAGCTTATTGGCATAATATCTTGTATATATTAAAAAAAATCTGCCCAGCTATCGAAGGATGGAAAAAACAAGTAGAATATATGTGTCTAGATAATACACTAAAAATAAAAATTCCTAAAGATATTTTTTATGAAAAATTGAAAAAGAATAATATAGAAGAAGTTGTAAGAAATGTATTATTAGAAGAATTGGAAATTGATTATGAAGTTAAAGTAGAAAAAGCTATTACCGAAAAGATAGATAGAAAAAAAATAATGGAAAAAACTGACAAAGAGATTGAGGAATTAATCAAAGAAATGGAATTTGAAGTGGTATCTGAAGAACATGAAGAAGAAGGATATGTAATTAAGGATGAACATGATGAACATTTAATTTATGGAGAAGATGTAAATAGTTTAGTACATCATATTAAAGACTTAAATCAAAATTCTAAAACTGTAGCTATTGTAGGTGAAATATTCAATATAGAAAATAAAGAATTAAGAAATGGTAAAATACTTTCGATTATGTCTATAACAGATAATAGTAGCTCTATTAACTGTAAATTATTCTTAAATGACTTGAATAAAGATAAAGTACTAGATAGAGTAAAAGAAGGTTCTTATGTAAAAATAAAAGGTGATATATTGTATGATACTTACCAAAGAGAAATAACCATGACTATAAGTGGTATTAGGCAAGAAGAAAAGCCTCAAAGAAAAGATAAATGCAAAAAAGGTAAAAGAGTTGAACTACATGCTCATACTCAAATGTCTTCTATGGATGCGCTTTGTCCCACTAAAAAACTAGTTAAGCAAGCCGCTACTTGGGGACATAAGGCAATTGCCATAACAGACCATGGAGTGGTACAGGCTTTCCCTGAGGCTATGGATGCAGGAAAATCAAATAATATAAAAATACTTTATGGAGTTGAAGGATATTTAGTAGAAGATAATCTACCTGTAATACAAAAAGCTAATGATAAAGACTTATCTCAGACATTTGTAATATTTGACTTGGAAACTACAGGTTTTTCAAATAAAAATGATAAAATAACTGAAATTGGTGCTGTAAAAGTTGAAAACTTTAAAGTTGTAGATAGATTTAGTCAGTTGATAAATCCTGAAAAAGATATTTCTTATAAAGTGCAAGAGCTTACAGGAATTACAAATGATTTAATAAAAGATAAACCTACTATAGAAGAAGTATTGCCAAAGTTTGTTGAATTCATTGGAGATAGTGTCTTAGTTGCTCACAATGCAGATTTTGATATGGGATTTATGCAACAAAAATGTAGGGAGCAAAATATTGAATTTAAAAATACTTCGGTAGATACATTGACATTAGCTAGAACCCTACTTCCTTATATGAAAAGATTTAGATTAAATCTTATAGCTAAGGAACTGGGAATTCCTTTACTTAATCATCATAGAGCCGTAGATGATGCGGAAGCTACAGCTCATATATTTATTAAGTTCTTAGAAATGATACGTAAAAAAGGTGGAGAAAAACTAAGTGATGTAAATACAATTTTAGGGGATATAGATTATACAAAACTTAGAACAAATCATGTTACATTAATTGCTAAAAACCAAATTGGGATTAAAAATTTATATAAAATAGTATCTGATGCCCATGTAAATCATTTTTACAGAGCGCCTAGAATATTAAAAAGTGTTTTGGAGGAATATAAAGAAGGAATAATAGTTGGATCAGCTTGCGAAGCAGGAGAAATATTTCAAGCGGTAAAGCAAAATAAAAGCGATGAAGAGATGGAAAGAATAATATCTCTTTATGATTATGTTGAAGTTATGCCAATTGACAATAATAGATTTATGATTGATAAAGGCGAAGTAGAAGGTGAAGAAGAATTAAGAGATTTAAATAGAAGAATGATTGAAGTGGCAAAACGTTTTGGAAAAATTCCTGTAGCCACAGGAGATGTCCACTTTATTGATAAGCATGAAGCTGTATATAGAAAGGTACTTAAGTATTCACAAGGATTTAAAGTAGATGAGGAAGAAACTTACCTTCATTTTAGAACAACGGATGAAATGTTGGAAGAATTTAAGTATTTAGGAGAAGACTTGGCTTATGAAGTAGTTGTGGAAAATACTAATAAAGTGGCAGACTTAGTAGAAGACGTACTACCTATTCCAAATAAAACTTTCCCACCTGTAATTGAAGGTTCAGACGTGGAACTGAGGGAAATGTGTAATGAAAAGGCAGAAAGAATTTATGGTTCGCCTCTTCCTGATGTTGTTAGAAAAAGACTAGACAGAGAGTTAAACTCAATCATAAGCAATGGTTATGCAGTTATGTATATAATCGCTCAAAAACTAGTTGCAAAATCTTTGTCAGATGGATATCTGGTTGGGTCAAGGGGATCTGTTGGTTCATCACTGGCAGCTACCATGAGTGATATAACAGAAGTTAATCCACTTCCAGCCCATTATGTTTGTGAAAATCCAGAGTGTAAATACTCTTATTTCTATGAAATAGGTGAGTGGGGTTCAGGAGTAGATTTACCAGATAAAGATTGTCCTAAATGTGGTAAACCACTAAAAAAAGATGGTCATGATATACCATTTGAGGTTTTCCTTGGATTTGAAGGTGATAAAGAACCGGATATAGACCTTAACTTCTCGGGTAGTTATCAATCAGTAATTCATAAATATACAGAAGAATTATTTGGAGAAGGTCATACTTATAAGGCAGGAACAATAGGTACTGTAGCTGAAAAAACAGCATTTGGTTATGCTAAAAAATTTGTGGAAGAAAATGATTTAAATTCTACATCAGCAGAAGTGCTTAGACTTGCTAATGGATGTACTGGGGTAAAAAGAACGTCAGGACAACATCCTGGAGGCATAATGGTTATTCCAGACTATATAGATGTATATGATGTTACACCTATACAATATCCTGCCAATGATACAAGTTGTGGAGTTATAACTACTCACTTTGACTACCATTCTATAAGTGGTAGGATACTAAAACTTGATATACTTGGGCACGACGTTCCTACCATCATCAGAATGATTGAAGATATTACAGGAAAGATTGCAACAGAAATTCCTCTAGATGATAAGGAAACTATGTCATTATTTACATCTACCAAGGCTCTAGGAGTTACGCCGGAGGAAATTGACTGTCCAATAGGTTGTCTGGCAATTCCTGAATTTGGGACAAAGTTTGTTCGACAAATGCTTCTTGATACAAAACCAACAACATTTGCAGAACTTGTACGTATTTCTGGATTATCTCATGGTACTGATGTTTGGTTAAATAATGCTCAAGATTTAGTTGTGGAAGGAACTGTTGAGTTTAAAGATGTTATATCTACTCGTGATGATATAATGAACTACCTTATATTTAAAGGGCTTCCACCAAAGATGGCATTTACCATAATGGAAAGTGTTAGAAAAGGTAAAGGTTTAAAACCTGAATTTATAGAAGAAATGAAGAAATATGATGTGCCAGACTGGTATATAGGATCATGTCAAAAAATAAAATACATGTTCCCCAAAGCCCATGCCGTGGCATATGTTATGATGAGTTTCAGACTTGCATATTATAAAGTTCATTATCCAGCAGCTTTTTATGCAACTTATTTTACAATTAAAGCAGAAGATTTTGATGCAGATTTAATTGTAAAAGGAATAGATGTTATAAGAAATAAGATGAATGAAATTCATGAATTAGGTAATGATGCAACAGCTAAAGAGAAAAATATGTTAACAGTTCTTGAGGTTGCTTATGAAATGTATGCAAGAAATATAAAAATACTACCAGTAGATATTTATAAATCTGATGCAGCGGAGTTTAAAGTTATAGATGATAATACAATTTTACCACCAATGATAGCTCTTCAAGGAGTGGGTGAAAATGCAGCTATTCACATCCAACAAGAAAGAGAAAATGGAGAGTTTATATCTAAAGAGGACTTAAGAAAGAGAACAAAAATATCTAAAACTGTAATTGAAACTCTGACAATTCATGGATCCTTGGATAACATGAGTGACAAAAATCAACTTTCATTATTTTAATAAATTATAGCTGAATTATAGTATGAAAAATGAACAAACTAAGTATATTAATGTATTTATAATTATAAGGAGGAATTAATATGTTTAGTTTTGAGCCCATAGAGTTAGTAGGATATGGTGCATCTATTTTAATTGCAATATCACTTACAATGACAGATATGTATAAGTTAAGAATAATAAACTCAGTAGGATGCTTAATGTTTGTTATATATGGCTTAAATGTGGGTGCCTATCCAGTAGCTTTAGCTAATGCTATAATAATTATTATAAATATTTATAACGTATATAAATTAAGAGGAATGAATGAAAAAAGTTAAAAAATATAAAATTTTTATAATTGATATTTAATTAAAGTAATGTGGCTATAGATACAAAATAAGCACAAAAGCTTGTAAACATAAGATTTTTATGATATTATGATATATAAAATAGTATATTTGCAGAAACTAAGAGTGAGACAAAGGTGCTCACTCTTTTATTTTAAATACTATAAATACAACTGAATAGGAGGTAAATAATATGAAAAAGAACATAGCTACTGAAATAGAACAATTAGTATTACCTATTACAGAGGCAAACGACCTAGAGTTAGTAGATGTTGAATACGTTAAAGAAGGCGGAGAATTCTTCCTTAGAGTTTACATCGACAAAGAAGGTGGAGTTTCTTTAAACGAATGTGAATTAGTTACAAGAGCATTAAATCCAATTCTAGATGAAAAAGATCCAATAAAGGATAATTATTATTTAGAAGTATCATCTCCAGGTCTTGATAGACCGCTTAAAAAAGATAAAGACTTTGTGAAATACCAAGGTAGAGATGTGGAAATAAAACTTTATAAATCAATGAATGGTTCTAAAGTACATGAGGGAGAACTTGTTAGTTTAACAGAAGAGAAAAATATTAAAGTTATAATAGATAATGAAGAAGTCGAATTTAATAAAAAAGATGTTGCACTTATTAGATTAGCTATAAAATTTTAGTGGTAATATTAATGTGTTAACATTAATATAGGGAGGATAAAATAATGAATCACGAATTCATAGAAGCACTAGATGAATTAGAAAAGGATAGAGGCATCGATAAAGATGTACTTATAGATACTATAGAACAAGCATTACTTACTGCATACAAAAAGAACTTTGGTTCAGCACAAAATGTTAGAATAGATTTTAACAGAGAAAGAGGAGACGTTAAAGTTTACTCACAAAGAAGAGTTGTTGATGAGTCAGACTTATATGATAACTTCTTAGAAATAGAACTTGATGAAGCAAGACAAATAAATCCAAAATACGAACTTGGAGATATAATAGAAAATGAAGTAACTCCAAAAGATTTTGGTAGAATAGCAGCTCAAACAGCTAAACAAGTAGTTGTTCAAAGAATAAGAGAAGCTGAAAGAGAAATAATATACAATGAGTTTATAGAAAAAGAAGGAGAATTAGTAACTGGAGAGGTTGCTAGAGTATCTGATAACAAGAAAATAGTTTACGTAAGACTTGGTAAAATAGAAGCATCTATGCCAGAAACAGAACAAATACCAGGGGAATACTTTAAAGCTGGAGATAAAATAAAGGTATATATATTAGAAGTGAAGAAAACTAATAAGGGACCTCAAATAGTAGTTTCTAGAAGTCATCCAAATCTAGTTAAGAGATTATTTGAATCAGAAGTGCCTGAAATATTCCAAGGTATAGTTCAAATAAAATCTGTATCTAGAGAAGCTGGTTCAAGAACTAAAATGGCTGTTCACTCAATAGATGAAAAAATAGATCCAATTGGAGCTTGCGTAGGACCAAAAGGAACTAGAGTTAAATACGTAGTTGATGAATTAGGTGGAGAGAAAATAGACATAATAAACTACAGTGAAAATCCAGCAGAATTTGTATCTGCATCTCTTAGTCCATCAAAAGTAGTTAAGGTAGAAGTTAATGAAGATGAAAAATCAGCGTTAGTTGTAGTTCCAGATTATCAACTATCTTTAGCTATAGGTAAAGCAGGACAAAATGCTAGACTTGCGGCAAAACTTACGAATTGGAAGATAGACATCAAAAGTGAATCTCAACTAAATGACGAAGAGTAAGGAGGGATTACTTTGAATAAAACAAAAAAAGTACCTCAAAGAAAATGTATTGCTTGTCAAGACAGAGACAACAAAAAAGAATTAATTAGAATTGTAAAAAATAAAGAAGGCGAAATTTTTATAGACTTAACTGGAAAAGCAAATGGAAGAGGAGCATACATATGCAAGGATTCTGAATGTTTAAAAAAAGCTATAAAGAGTAAAGCTTTAAATAGAGCATTTAAAATGGAAGTGCCTAATGAGGTATATGAAAAATTATTATCGGAGTTAGAATCTTATGAAAAATAATATGGACAAAATACACTCATTACTAGGCCTTGCAATGAGAGCAGGTAAATTAGTATCTGGAGAAGATGCAACGATGTTAGATTTAAAAAAAGGAAAATTAAATTTAATTATAGTTGCAGGTGATGCATCAAATAATACAAAAAAATTATTTAATGATAAATCATCTTATAGAAAAGTAAATTGTGTAGAGATATCTACAAAAAGTGGTTTAGGAATATCTATTGGTAAAGATTCTAGAGCAGTTATAGGAATTAAAGATATAGGGTTCGCAAATAAAATTATACAGTTAATGGATTAACAAATATTAATAGGGGGTGATCTTGTGAATAAAACAAGAGTATACCAAATAGCAGAAGAAGTAGGAATGTCAAATAAAGACATCTTAGCAAAAGTAAAAGAATTAGGAATAGAAGTAGAAAATGAAAAATCTGAATTAGAAGAAGAAGATATTGAATTATTGCTTGATTTAATAAAAGAAGAAAGTGGAAATTCTAATGTTATAACTGTTGAAGGATCTTTAACAGTACAAAACTTATCAGATGCATTAGGAAAGTCAGTAAATGAAGTAATTATGAAACTTATGAAAATGGGAACTATGGCATCAATAAACCAAGAAGTAAGTTTTGAAATAGCATCTTTAGTAGCTAGTGATTATGGATTTGAGTTATCAGAAGGAAATGATAAGGATGATGAAGAGGAATTAGAAGCAATAGATGCTCTAATAGAAATAGAAGAAGATAGTGAAGAAGATTTAGTGAAGAGACCACCAGTTGTAACTGTAATGGGACACGTTGACCATGGTAAGACATCTTTACTTGATGCAATAAGACAAACTAATGTAACTTCAAGTGAAGCAGGAGGAATAACTCAACATATAGGTGCTTCTGAAGTTATGGTAAATGGAGAAAAGGTAGTGTTCTTAGATACTCCAGGACATGAGGCCTTCACTTCAATGAGAGCAAGAGGAGCTCAAGTTACAGACATGGCAATATTAGTTGTTGCTGCAGATGATGGTATAATGCCTCAAACAATAGAAGCTATAAACCATGCTAAAGCTGCTAATGTTCCTTTAATAATAGCTATAAACAAAATAGATAAGCCAGGAGCAAACCCTGATAGAGTTAAGCAAGAACTAGCTGACCAAGGTTTATTAGTTGAAGACTGGGGTGGAGATGTTATATCAGTTCCAGTATCAGCTTTAAAAAGAGAAGGTATAGATACTTTACTTGAAATGGTTCTTTTAGTTGCTGAAATGGAAGAATTAAAAGCTAACCCTAATAAAAGAGCTGTAGGTACTGTTATAGAAGCAGAACTTGATAAAGGTAGAGGACCAGTTGCAACTATACTTGTTCAAGGAGGAACTCTTAAAGTTGGAGATCCGATAGTAGCAGGTGTTGCTAGTGGTAAAATAAGAGCAATGATAAACTCTAAAGGTAAGAGGGTTAAAACTGCTGGACCTTCTACTGCCGTAGAAATATTAGGATTATCAGAAGTTCCACAAGGTGGAGATCAAGTTGTTGCAGTTCCAAATGATAAGGTGGCAAGAATAATATCAGAGAAGAGACAACAAATGGCTAGAGAAGAAATGTTAAAATCTAATCAAAGAATGTCACTTGATGATTTCTTCTCACAAATGGGAGATGCTGACGTTAAAGACTTGAATATAGTTATAAAAGCAGATGTTCAGGGTTCTGTTCAAGCAGTTAAACAATCACTTGAAAAATTATCTAACGATGAAGTAGCAGTTAGAGTAATACATGGTGGTGTTGGAGCTATAACTGAATCTGATATAATGCTTGCAACTGCATCTAATGCTATAATAATAGGATTTAACGTAAGACCAGTTCCAAGTGCAGAAATGTTAGCTAAAAAAGAAGGTGTAGATGTAAGAACATACACTATAATATACAAAGCTATAGAAGATGTTCAAGCAGCTATGACTGGTATGCTTGACCCAGAATATAGAGATGAGGACACAGGTAAAGCAGAAATAAGAGAAGTTTACAAAATATCTGGTGTTGGTACTGTATCAGGATGTTATGTTACATCTGGTAAAATATTCAGAAATGGTAAAGTTAGAATCGTAAGAGATGGAATAATAATTCACGAGGGTGAAATACAAGCACTTAAGAGATTCAAAGATGATGTAAAAGAAGTTAATAACGGATACGAATGTGGTATGAGTTTTGTTAACTACAACGACATAAAAGTTGGAGATATAGTAGAATCATATATAACAAAAGAAGTTGAGAGAAAATTAAAATAATTAACAAGAGTAAAGAAGGTTGATATTATGGCATCGTATAATAGAACACGTAGAATAGGCGAAGAAATCAGAAAAATAGTAAGTACTATGCTTATTAACGGAATAAAAGACCCTAGAATAAACTCTATGGTAAGTGTTACAGATGTGGAAGTTACTAGCGACTTAAGCTATGCCTACATATACGTAAGTATTTTAGGTGGAGATGAAGAATCTACTTTACAAGGTTTAAGAAACGCAGAAAGCTACATCAGAAGAGAAATAGGTAGAAGTATAAAAATAAGACATATCCCACAAATCATATTCAAAGTAGATGATTCTTTATTAAAAGGTATGTATATGGACAGCCTTATAAAGAAAGTATCACAAAAAGATCAAGACAAACTTCAAGTTGAGGATAATGAAAATGAATAGTATAGATACTATTTTAAAATATATACATGGAAGTGACGATTTTGTCGTTACTTCTCATGTTAATCCAGATGGAGACAATATAGGTTCAACTCTTTCAATTTATTATTTCTTAAAAAAAATTAATAAGAGGGTTTACTATGTAATGAATGATGGCATGCCTTTAAACATGCAATTTCTTATTGAAGACATAAATATAATAAACTCTAGAGAATTTAAAGAGATGAATATAGACAAATATAATTTGATTACTTTAGATTGTGGAGATAAAAATAGAATATGTGTAGATGCTGATATTAAAGATAATTGTATGAAACTAATCAATATAGATCATCATGCAAGTAATGATTTTTATGGAGATTTAAATCATGTAGTAGCTGAAGCATCTTCCACTTGTGAATTAGTATATAATTTACTTATGAGAAATGAAGAAATAAATAATTTCAAGTATATAGATAAAAATATAGCTACAGCTCTTTATACAGGTCTTATGACTGATACAGGGAAACTTACATATTCAAATACTCATGCAAGTAGTTTTGATATGGCAAAAAACTTGCTGATATGTGGAGCTGATACACAAAAAGTAGTTCAAAATGTTTTTGGTAGTAATCCATTTAATTTTTATAAATTGTTAGGAGAATCACTAAATACTCTTGAGATTATAAATACTAAAGTGGCAATAATGATGGTAACAAAGGATATGCTTGAAAGATATAATATAGATTTTAAGGATATAGATGGCATTGTTCCATATGCTAGAGATATAGAAAATGTAGAAATAGGAATTTTGCTTAAAGAAAAAAGTAAGAATGAAATTAAAGTTAGCTTAAGATCAAAATCATTTGCAGATGTAAGTCGTGTGGCTAAATCATTTGGTGGAGGTGGTCATGTAAGAGCTGCTGGTTGTACTATAAATGATAGTATTGAAAATGCAAAAATAAAAATATTAGAAGAAGCATTAAAAGAAATTTAAGGATGATTTTTAATGAATAAAATAGTAAATATATTAAAACCTACAGGAATGACATCTCATGATGTGGTAAGTAGTGTGAGAAGAATTTTAAGCATAAAAAAGGTTGGCCATACGGGTACATTAGACCCTGATGCAGCTGGAGTTCTTCCTATATGTTTAAATAAGGCTACAAAAGTAAGTGAACTTATTTTAAACAAAGAAAAATCGTATATATGTGAATTAACATTAGGCGCTGCTACAGACACTTATGATTCTTCTGGAGTAATAACATTTGAAGGAGATGCTTCTAGTATTACAAATGAAGATATCTACAAGGCTTTTGAAGGACAAAAAGGAGAGATTAATCAGTATCCTCCTGTCTATTCAGCTTTAAAAGTTAATGGTCAAAAAATGTGTGACTTAGCTAGAAAAGGAAAAGCAGACACTATTGAAATTAAACCAAGGAAAGTTAAAATAGAAAAAATAGAAATTTTAAATATAATTGAAAATAAAATTTTGTTTTTAGTTAAATGTTCAAAAGGGACTTATGTTAGAAGTATATGTCATGATATTGGACAGTACTTGAACTGTGGAGGGCATATGTCCTTTTTACTTAGAACATCTTCTGGAAAATTTAACTTAGAAAATTCAATAACTCTAGAAGAATTAGAAAAATATTATAATGATAGCACTTTAGAAAATTACTTATATGATATTGATTATGTTCTAGATAATTTTAAAAAAGTTGAATTAAAAGATACTGCTCTTAAATACTATAGAAATGGTGGAACAATAGATTCTAAAAGATTTACAAATGATAATTTATCAAAAAATGATGAATATGTTAGAGTATATTGTAATGATGAATTTATAGGAACTGGGAAATTATTAAAAAATAATAACACTATTAGTCTAAAGAGTGATAAAATTTTTATAGAATAACTATTATATCAGTGGGGAAAAGACATGATTATTATAAATTCTTTAAATGAAATAGAAAGTTTTGATAAAAGTGTTGTCACTATAGGTAAATTTGACGGTATTCATAAAGGGCATGAAATACTTATAGAAAAAGCTGTTGATTATTCAAAAAGAGAAAAATTAACAAGTATAGTTTTTACATTTAAAAATAGCCCTATAAGTTATTTTTCTAATATTATAACAAGAGAAATAATTACAGAAGTTGAAAAAATGAATAAGCTTGAGGCATTAGGTGTAGACGTAACTATAGATATACCTTTTAACAAAGATATGGCAGAGATATCTGCTGAAGATTTTGTAAAAGAAATACTAGTCAATAAGCTATGTGCAAAAAAACTGGTTATAGGTCATGATTTTGCTTTTGCAAAAAATAGAGAAGGTACTCCACCAGTATTAAAAATACTAGGGAAAAAATATGGATTTGATGTAGAGGTAATTGCTCCTGTAATTATTAATAACATAAGAGTAAGCAGTACTCATGTAAAAGATTTAATATATGCAGGTAGAGTTGATGAAGTAAAGAGTTATTTAGGAAGAAACTATACAATTGAAGGTATGGTAATTCAGGCAAAACAGCTAGGTAGAACTTTAGGATTTCCAACTGCAAACCTTAAATTACAAGAAAATCTTATTATACCTAAAAGAGGGATATATGCTACAAAGGTACATATTGGAAATGAAGTGTACGTAGGTGCTACAAATATCGGTTATAATCCTACAGTAAATGGAGAAAAAATGTCAGTAGAAACAAATATATTGCAATTTGACAAAGATATTTATGGCAAAACTATAAAACTTGAGTTTTTGGAAAGAATAAGAGATGAAAAGAAGTTTAAAGATTTAAACGAATTAAAAATACAATTGAAGATGGATACTAATTATATATATAAAAAGTATATTTGCAAAAGTAGCTAAGTTATGATAAAATAATCAAAGTAACCATTACTCGGCATATGAATACTCCAATCAATGCTTAGTAAATGGCGATTATATTAAAATATTTGGAGGTATATCAAATGAATAAAACAGAAATAATAAGAGAATTTGGAAGAAAAGAAGGAGATACTGGTTCTCCAGAAGTTCAAATAGCTTTATTAACAGCTAGAATAAACGAATTAAACGAGCATTTAAAAGTTCACAAAAAAGACCACCATTCAAGAAGAGGATTATTAAAAATGGTTGGTAGAAGAAGAAACTTATTAGCTTACTTAAAAGAAAAAGACTTAGAAGGTTACAGAGCATTAATAGCTAAATTAGGATTAAGAAAATAATCTTATTACTTTATTTAAAAAGCAGGTATACTTATAGTACCTGCTTTTTTGTATTAATAAAAAAGTGAATAATTAATTTCTATGAGGGGGCAGTAGCCATGAATATTAAGATATTATGCGACAGTATGTGCGACATTCCTGAGGAAATATTAAAAAAAGACTTTTTAGAAATGATTCCGCTTACTATCAATATAAATGGGAAAGAATATAAAGATGGCATAGATTTTACTAAAGTAGAATTTTATAATATTTTAGAAAGTAATGAAACTTTACCTAAAACATCTCAAGTTACATATATTCAATTCAAAGAAGCTTTTGAAAAATATGTAAATGAAGGTTATGATGTAATTTGTTTGACAGGTTCATCAAAAACTTCAGGCACATATCAAAGTGCAACTATGGCCAAAAATGATGTTGATGGGAATATATATATTTTTGATACATTATTTTTATCTCTAGGAAGTGGTCAATATGTAATTAAAGCTTGTGAATTAGTAGAAGAAAGTAATTTGAGTGCTTCTGAAATAGTTGATGAACTAGAAAATATTAGAGAAAGTGTCAATTTATTTTTTGTACCATTTACATTAAACTATTTGAAAGAGAGTGGAAGATTGCCAAGTGTGGTATCTTTTGTAGGAAATATGTTAAATATAAAACCTATATGTACCATGGAAGATGGAAAAAATAAAATAGTAACAAAAGTTAGAGGATCTAGACAAGTTGCCTCTAAATTGGTAGATATGATTTTAGAAGCTAATGGCAATGATTTAGAATCTAAAATTATTACAATAGGATATGGTTCCAATGAATCAGATTTTGAAAAGCTTAAAGAAGAAGTTGCTAAAAGAATAAAGGCAAAGAAAATCTTTATTACTAGAGGTGGATCTTGTATATGTGCTCATACAGGGCCAGAAATTTTGGCAGTAAGTTCTTCCAATTAGTTAATAAATAAGAAGACATACTAAAACGCTAATTCTTTACATTGTATAATTATATTGTTAATTAGTAGTAATTTTGTTAATATAGTACATAGAAGAAATAGTGGTTTTAGTATAAGAGGAGGTACAAGCATTAATGTTTGAACATAAAATTTTCACAATGGATTTAGCAGGAAGAGAGCTTTCTGTTGAAATAGGAAAAATTGCACAGCTTGCAAGCGGTAGTGCAATACTTAGATATGGTGAGACTATGGTTATGGTTAACGTATCTAAATCAGCTCAACCAAGAGAGGGAGTAGATTTCTTCCCACTAAGTGTTGATTATGAAGAAAAATTATATTCAGTTGGTAAAATACCAGGTGGATTCTTAAAAAGAGAGGGTAAACCATCAGAAAAAGCTATACTTACATCAAGACTTATAGATAGACCTATAAGACCTTTATTCCCAAAGACTTTTAGAAATGATGTACAAGTAGTAGCTACAGTTTTATCTGTAGATCAAGACTGTACTCCTGATATAGTTTCTATGATAGGTTCATCAGTTGCTTTATCAATATCTGAAATACCTTTCAACGGTCCAACAGGTTCTGTATGTATAGGTTTAGTTGATGGAGCATTAGTTGTAAATCCTACAGCAGAAGAAAGAGAAAAAAGTGAACTACACTTAGTAGTTTCAGGAACTAAAGAAGCAGTAATGATGGTTGAAGCTGGAGCTAATGAAGTACCAGAGTCATTAATGCTTGAAGCAATATTAAAAGCTCATGAAGAAATTAAGAAAATAGTTGAATTTATAGAACAAATCCAATCTGAAGTTGGAAAAGAAAAAATGGAATTTGTTGAAACTAAACCAAATGCTGAGATAGAGGCTAAAGTTAGAGAAATAGCTACTGAAGGTATGAAAGAAGCTGTTAGAGTTGTTGAAAAGCTTGAAAGACAAGAAGCTATGGATGCTGTTAAAGAACAAACTATAAATAGTTTTGATGAAGAAACTTTAGAAGAGTTTGGAAATGATATACTTGCTACTTTAGATTCTATAATAAAAGAAGAAGTTAGAAAAGCTATAGTACATGAAGGTAGAAGACCAGATACTAGAAAAACTGATGAAATAAGACCAATATGGTGTGATCATGGATTTATACCAAGAGCTCATGGTTCAGGATTATTCACAAGAGGACAAACTCAAGTAATGACTGTAACAACTTTAGGAGCTTTAGGTGATGTTCAAATATTAGATGGACTTGACGAAGAAGAAAACAAGAGATATATGCACCACTACAACTTCCCTGCTTACTCTGTTGGTGAAGCTAGACCATCAAGAGGTCCAGGAAGAAGAGAAATAGGTCATGGAGCTTTAGCTGAAAGAGCATTAATTCCAGTAATACCTTCAAAAGAAGAATTCCCTTATGCTATAAGACTTGTGTCAGAAGTATTAAGTTCAAATGGTTCTACATCTCAAGGTTCTGTTTGTGGGTCTACATTATCTTTATTAGATGCAGGTGTACCTTTAAAAGATATGGTTGCAGGTATTGCAATGGGACTTATAGAACACGATGGGAAAATGGCTATACTTTCAGATATACAAGGTATGGAAGATCATTTAGGTGATATGGACTTTAAAGTTGCTGGTACTGAAAAAGGTATAACTGCTATACAAATGGATATAAAAATAGCTGGCATAGATGAAGAAGTATTAACAAGAGCTTTAGCTCAAGCTAGAGTTGGTAGACTTCATATCTTAAATGAGATGAAAAAATGTATAGATAAGCCAAATGAAGAATTATCTAAATATGCACCAAAAATAGTTACTATGAGAATAAATCCAGATAAGATAAGAGATGTTATCGGAGCTGGTGGTAAAGTAATAACTAAGATAATAGATGAGACTGGTGTTAAAATAGATATAGAACAAGATGGTGAAGTATTCATAGCTGGTATAGATATGGATATGATTAGACTTGCTCAACAAAAAATATCTGATATAGTAGCAGAAGTAGAGTTAAATGAAATATATAAAGGTAAAGTAACAAGAGTAGTTAACTTTGGAGCTTTCGTTGAATTACTTCCAGGAAAAGAAGGATTACTTCGTATAGGAAACATAGCACACGAAAGAATAGAAAAAGTTGAAGATGTATTAAACGTTGGAGATGAAGTAGAAGTTAAGGTTACTGAAATAGATGATAAAGGTAGAGTAAATTTATCTAGAAAAGTGTTACTACCTAGACCAGAGAGAAAAAATAAATAATAATTAATTTATAAAATAAGGGAACGAGACATAGTCTCGTTTTTTTTATTTTATAAATTTTTATTTTATAAATTAATTATTTGAAAATATGAATTGAATTTTAAGCAACATATTTGTCTGAAGCGTGAGCAAAGACATAATGTTGGCGCTATGAAAGAATTGAATTTTAAGCAACATATTTGTCTGAAGCGTGAGCAAAGATATAATGTTGGCGCTATGAAAGAATTGAATTTTAAGCAACATATTTGTCTGAAGTGTTATGCAAAGATATATCGTTGGCATGATATTTTTAGATAACAAATCCTATTCCTAAGAATAAATTATAAGTTGTAATAATAAACTTAAAATAAGAAATAATTTGTACATATTAGGAGGAAACCCATATGATAATGATGGTGCTAAACAAAGGTAAATTAAAAAAAATAATAATTTTTATTCTAATCATTGTGCTTATAGCATGTGGAATTACATTTACGCTTAAGAAGAATCAATCAACCCCAAGTATTAATATTTTAGATCTGGCCAAAGCCCCCTATACTCAGGGGACAAAAAAAGATAGTGGCTATGTTGCACTAACCTGTAACGTAGATCTGGGGTGGGAAGATGAGTATGTAATATCTATTTTGGAAACTTTAAAAAAGGAAAATGTTCATATTACTTTTAATGTGACGGGTAAGTGGGCCGAGAATAAAAAGGACTTGCTTTTGAGGATTAAAAAAGAAGGCCATGAAATAGGAAATCATGGATACAAGCATTTAGATTATGCTAATTTGTCTTACGATGATAATTACAATCAAATAAGTACTTCTAAAAAAATAATTGAAGATATTATAGGTGAAGAAACTAAATTTTTTCAAGCACCAGCAGGATCTTTTGGTTCAAACACAATTAAAGCAGCAGAAAAATTAAATTACATATGTTTTAAATGGGATGTGGACACTATAGATTGGCAAGATAGGGATAATCCAGAAAAAATAATTGAAAGAGTAAAAAACAAAAATATAGTAGATGGAAGTATTGTTTTAATGCATCCAACAGATGCCACAACAAAATGCTTGGATGATATTATTCAAATAATAAAAGATAAGAACTTAAAGCCAGGAAGGCTTAGTGATGTGTTTGTTGTTGATTAAATTAAGTTCCTAAACTATAATTAATACTATAAATTTTTTTAATTTATAAAAATTAAAGTGTATAATGACGTTATGTAAGAATTTGGAGGACGATATGTATAAATGTCAAACCCTAAAAAATGGGCTTACCATTGTAGGAGAAGAAATACCTTATTTAAAATCTGTGTCTCTTGGGATTTGGATAAATACAGGATCTAGACTAGAAACACCTAAGGAAAGTGGCGTGTCTCATTTTATTGAGCATATGTTATTTAAAGGAACTAAAAATAGAAGTGCCAAAGATATAGCAAGAGATATAGACAATATTGGAGGGCAAATAAATGCTTTTACAAATAAAGAATGTACATGTTATTATGTTCACCTTTTAGATGAGCATATAAATATCGGTATAGATGTTTTAAGTGATATGATATTAAATTCAAACTTTAATAATAAAGATATAGATAAAGAAAGAGCAGTAATATTAGAAGAATTAAAAATGTATGAAGACTCTTTAGATGACTTATCCTATGATCTACTAGTAGAAAATATATATCCTAATGATGGTCTAGGTATGAACATACTTGGTAATAGAGAAACTATTAAAAGTTTAAAGAAAAAAGATATTTTAAATCATTATAATAAGTATTATGTTCCTAATAATGCGATTATATCAATTTGCGGCAATTTCAATTTTGAAGAAGTTGTAAAAGAAATAGAAAAAAAGTTTAGTAGTTGGGAAGAGAGAGAAGTAAATATTGAGGTAGAAGAAGCTGAGTTTCATTCTTGTTTTATAACTAGAAATAAAGATAGTGAACAAGTTAACATAGCAATTAACTTAAAGGCGATACCAGAAGAGAACGAGAAAGAATCATATGCTTTAGCTGTTGTAAACAATATATTTGGTGGAAGTACCAGTTCTAGATTATTCCAAAATATAAGGGAAGATAAAGGATTAGTATACTCCATATATTCATCTCAAACCTTGTATAAAAAATGTGGAGAGTTAGGAATATTTGCTAGCACCAGTGAAGAATACTTAAAAGAAGTTTACAATTTAATAATGAAAGAAATAAAA
This sequence comes from Terrisporobacter othiniensis, assembly GCF_000808015.1. Lineage (GTDB taxonomy): Bacteria > Bacillota > Clostridia > Peptostreptococcales > Peptostreptococcaceae > Terrisporobacter > Terrisporobacter muris. The sequence continues at coordinate 40,299 of NZ_JWHR01000110.1, forward strand.
AATATAAAAGAAAACTATGTTACAGAAGAAGAACTTAAAGAAAGTAAGGAACAGTTGAAAGGTAATTATATATTAAGCTTGGAAAGTATTAGCTCAAAAATGTTATCTAATGGTGAATCTATGCTGCTTAATAATAAAATCAAAGATGAAGATGAGATTATTGAACATATAAATAGTGTAAATATGGAACAAGTTAAAGCAATTATTAATAAAGTATTTAATATAGAGAACTTAGGAGTATGCATAGTAGGAAAAAACGTAGAAGGTGTTCAGATATAATTATAAAAAGTAAAGTTTAATCAAGACGATCCTTTAAATGATAATGAGGATATATCGTTGACGCTATGAGCAAAGCAAATTTTAAAATTTATCGGGGTGAAAAATATGAATTTATCTGAATTAGCTGGAAAAGAAATAGTAAACTTAGTTAGTGGAGAAAGACTTGGAGTAATTGGTGAGTGCGATATTATAATAGATGAAACTACAGGTAAAATATTAGCACTATCCATACCAAGAGAAAGAGGATTTTTTGGTATAAGAAGGGATAGAGGAGATTTAGAAATTCCGTGGAGGAATGTAAAAAAAATTGGCAATGATATGATAATCATTGAATACGATGGTATATATTAGGAGGCATATATGGGGATTTTAGTACAAAAATTTGGTGGTACATCAGTAGCATCAGTTGAAAAAATGAATGAAGTATGTAATATAATAGAACAGTATAAAAAAAAGGGGAACGACTTAGTAATAGTAGTATCAGCCATGGGAAGAAAAGGAGAACCCTATGCGACTGATACACTAATAAATTTATGTACTAATGTTAACAAGAAAACTAAAAAACGAGAACTTGACTTAATAATGTCTTGTGGAGAAATAATATCAGGAACCATACTAACTTCAATGTTAGAAGGAAGGGGAATACCAGCTGTATTTCTAACAGGAATGCAAGCAGGAGTAATAACAACTAAAGTTTTTTCAAACTCAAAAATAAAAGAAATAAATCCGACGAGAATTCAACGAGAATTAGATGAAGGTAAAGTAGTTGTGATAGCAGGTTTCCAAGGAGGCACAGAAGATGGAGAAGTTACAACTTTAGGAAGAGGAGGTAGCGATACATCTGCAGTTGCCATAGGAAAAGCTCTAGGATGTGAAACTGTACAAATTTATACAGATGTAGATGGTATAATGACTGCAGATCCAAGAATAGAGCCATCAGCAAAAATACTTGATTACTGTGATTATGAAGAAGTATTCCAAATGGCAGAAAAGGGAGCCAAAGTTATTCACCCAAGAGCAGTGGAACTTGCGAAGAATGGGGATATTGTTTTAGAAATAAAAAATACCTTGAATCCTACATGTAAAGGTACTAGAATTGGTTTAACTCGTTGTGTTGTAGGCGATTATGAAGATTTCCAATCTAGATTTATGACATCGGTAGCTCATAAAGATAATATAGCTCAAGTTAAAGTAAGGTCCTCTGAAGAGTTATTTTCAAAAATATTAAATGAAATGGAAGAAAAATATATCAACTTAGATATGATAAACTTCTTTACAGAAGAAAAGGCATTTGCCCTAGATCAAAATAATATTTCTATAGTAGAAAAAATTTTGCAAAAATACGATGTAAAATATGATATTAGAAGACAATGTGCAAAAGTAACTCTAATTGGTTCAAAAGTTACAGAAACTCCTGGTGTTATTGCAAAAGTAGTGAGAGCTTTATCAAAGGCAGGTATTACTCTTTTACAATCATCAGACTCGTATACATCTCTTACTTGCTTAGTAAAAGAAGAGGATATGATAGAAACTGTTCATGCGATTCACAAGGAATTCTCAAATCAATAGCAAACCCAAAAAGCAAGATATATTGTATCTTGCTTTTTAGCGTGGAAAACTTGGTATAAGAAAGTTAAGAATTATTTCATACTCATTGGGAAACATAAAATTAAATATATTATATGAGGTGAAATAAATGATAAAAAAAGAAAATAATATGAATGAATACATAAATGATAACTATAATTTAAATGAATTGGAATTAGAAGATAAACCTAAAGAAGATGAAGAAAAAAATAAACCTAAAAATAATGAAAGTAACAATATAAAAAATAGTAATATCGAAGAAGATGATGATGACAGTGATAAACTTCAGGATATAAAACAAATGGGAGTTCCTAATATGCCTCCTAACTCAACAAAAGAAATTCAATGTATAACTATAATAGGAGAGATTGAAGGACATTTTGTAGGAAATCCTCAAAAAAAATCAACAAAATATGAGCATATAATACCTTTGCTATATTCAGTTGAAGAAAGTAGCGAAATAAAGGGAATACTTGTTATACTAAATACTGTTGGAGGAGATGTGGAAGCGGGTCTTGCTATGGCAGAATTAATAAAGAGTATATCTAAAAAAGTAGTCACTTTAGTCCTTGGAGGAAGTCACTCCATAGGAGTACCTCTTGCTACTTCGGGAGATTATTCTTATATAGCTCCAACGGCAACAATGATAGTTCATCCAATAAGAACAAATGGATTGGTAATAGGTATTAATGAAAGTTTTGAATACTTTAAAAAAATGCAAGAGAGAATAGTTGAATTTATAACAAGAACTTCTAACATTGAAAGAGAAGAGCTTAATAAACTGATGCATGCAAAAGATGAACTTATTACTGATGTGGGAAGTGTTTTGATTGGTAAGGAAGCCGTTGAATGCGGCCTTATAGATGAAGTGGGTGGACTAAAAGAAGCTCTAGCAAAACTAAGAGAGTTAATAAAAGAAGATAACAAAAATGAAGGAAATAAATAAGATTTGTTTAAAATAAGTAATATGTGATATAATGATTTAATAATTAAAAGTGTTAATGTATACCATTAACACTTTTAAATTTTAATGAATTTATAATTTATTTGGCTTGTGGATGAATTATAAATTTGAATTGATAAGGGATAAGAAATAAGAGGTGAGATTGGTGGCTAAGAAAAAAAGTAAAGGCGCTAAGAATAAAAAGTATAATAAAGATAAAATGATGGTATCTGGAGAATACTACAATCTAGTAACTGTATTTGTGGGCATATTTCTATTATATAGCTTAAACTCAAATTCAATGGGCCTTATAGGACAATTTATACAAGACACTTTTAAAGGGTTATTTGGAGCTCTTGCCATAATTATTCCATTACTAATAATAATTATAGGCATTCTTGGATTTTTTGAAAGAAATGAATATGTATATAGAATGAAAAAAAGTAAAACAGTCTATATTTTTATAGTCTTTTTATTTATTTTTTATGGGTTATTTAATGCAAGAAAAATACCAGTAGATAATCCTCTAAAAGCTAATATGTATGCAGATGTTATGCAAATGGGAATAGATGGAAGTGGTTGCGGCCTAATTACATCAACAATAGCATACTTCATTAAGGCAGTGTTTGGATTAACAGGAGGATGGTTAATTAGTATATTTGTTTTGTTCATTACAGTAATGTACACATTTAATATATCCCTAAAAGACATGATAGAAGCTATTAGTAATAAGTCTAATAAAATAAAAAGTGGAAATGTAAATGTAAAAGATAAGATGTCAAACTTAAAAGAATCTGCAATTAATTTAGTAACTGAGGAAGTTGACGAAACTACTCAAATGGGTAAAAATAAAAAAGGTTTCTTAAAGAATATTTTTGATAAAAATGATAAAAATGAAAAAATAGAAGATACTTTAGTTGAGTCTTCATCTGATTTTGATGACGAAGATAAAACAATAAAAATTGTAGGATTCAATAAAAGTGATGATGATTACTTAGAAATTTTAGAAGGTACAAATAGTATGCCAGAACTAGACGTACTTAAAGACCTTCAAAATACAAATCCTAATGTGAAAATGAGCAACACAATGAGCGGTACAATGAATAATACTAAAAATAATGTAAGTATTGAAAAAACTGCTCCAATGAATTTAGGAGATACAAATGATTTACAGATTAATAGTCAATCAAATTATGAAAACTACACAAAGCCAGGTTTAGATTTATTAACTAAAATTGGACATAAAGGTAATGAAAATGATAAGAGAAAGGCATTAGAAAATGCATCTTTATTAATCAAAACATTATCTAATTTTGGCGTTGATACAAAAATGGGTCAAGTAACTTTAGGTCCTACTATAACAAGATATGAAGTGCAACCAAATCCAGGAGTTAAAGTAAGTAGAATTGTAAACTTATCAGATGACATAGCTCTTTCTTTAGCTGCAAAAAGTATAAGAATAGAAGCTCCAATACCAGGTAAAAGTGCTATAGGAATAGAAGTTCCTAATGATGAGCCTCAAGTTGTGGGGCTTAGAGATGTACTTGGAAGTAAAGAATTTAAAGAAGACTCATCATCGCTAGCCATAGGACTTGGAAAAGATATAAGTGGTAACCCAGTTATTGCAGATATTGGTAAAATGCCACATTTACTTGTTGCAGGAGCTACGGGTTCAGGTAAGTCAGTTTGTATAAATACAATAATAAACTCTGTATTATATAAAGCTACACCGGAAGAAGTAAAATTATTACTTATAGATCCTAAGGTAGTTGAGCTTGCTCATTATAACGGAATACCTCATTTACTATCACCAGTAGTGACAGATCCTAAAAAGGCAGCTAATGCTTTAAATTGGGCAGTAGTAGAAATGAATAAAAGATATAAACTATTTGCTGAGCTAGGGGTTAAGGATATAACAAGCTATAATGAAAAAAGTGAAACTAAGCTTCCTAAAGTGGTAATAATAATAGACGAGTTAGCCGATTTAATGATGGCTTGTGCAAACGAAGTAGAAGATTATATTTGTAGACTAGCTCAAATGGCAAGAGCTGCAGGTATGCATTTAATTATAGCAACTCAAAGACCTTCTGTTGATGTAATAACAGGGGTTATAAAGGCAAATGTTCCATCTAGAATTGCTTTTGCAGTTTCATCACAAACAGATTCAAGAACAATACTAGATATGGGTGGAGCAGAAAAATTACTTGGAAAAGGCGATATGTTATTTTATCCACTAGGAGCAGCAAAACCAGTAAGATTACAAGGGGCTTATATATCTGAGGATGATTCTGAAAAAGTAATAAACTTTGTAAAAGGCCAAGTAAAAGAAGAAATTAAATACGAAGAAGAAATAATACAAACTATTTCAAAAACTGCTAACATCAAAAACAATGATGTGGATGAATTCTTAGAAGACGCTATTGCCTTTGTAGTACAAAGTGGGCAAGGATCATCTTCTATGTTGCAAAGAAAGTATAAAATAGGATTTAACAGAGCAGCTAGACTAATCGATTCGATGGAAGAAAGAGGAATAGTTGGGCCTAGTGAAGGAAGTAAGCCTAGAAAAGTACTAATAACAATGGAAGAATTAGCAAAATTAGAAGGTGAATAAAATTTGAAAACAATTAAAATAGAAGATGCTTTAAAGCTGGAAAAAACCATTTTTATAGATGTTAGAACAGAAAAAGAATATTTAGATGATCATATACTAAATGCTTATAATATGCCGTTATTTGATAATGACGAGTATTGTGAGGTAGGTACTATATATAAACAAGAGGGAAAGCATGAAGCCATAGATAAAGGTTTTGAATTTGTTTCTCCAAAGCTAAAGGATATGTATAAAGTAGTAAAAGAATTATCAAAAGAATATGAACATATAGTAATATACTGTGCAAGAGGTGGAATGAGAAGTGGATCTGTAGCAAATTTACTTGCATCCATTGGAATTGATTTGTACAAATTAGAAGGAGGATATAAATCTTATAGAAATTATGTACTAGATTATCTAAGTACAATAATGGATAAAAAACAATTTATAGTTCTTCATGGATTAACTGGAGTTGGAAAGACAGAGTTACTAATAGAATTAGATAAAAATAATATAGATATAGTAGACTTAGAATATATGGCAAGAAATACTGGCTCTGTTTTTGGATTTATAACATATGATGAAAAACCACCAACTCAAAAAACTTTTGAAACTAGAATATTTGAATCATTATTTTTCTCAAAAAGTGATTACTTGTTTATAGAAAGTGAAAGTAAAAGAGTAGGGCATGTACTTGTTCCAAATGATATATATGAAGGCATAATAAGAGATGGCTATCATATACTTGTAGAATGTGATATAAAAGATAGAGTAAAAAGACTTTGCAAAGATTACATCTACGATAGAAATGAAGAAAATATACAAGCTTTAAGAGGATGTATAAGTACATTTAGAAAAAGACTAGGAAATAAAACTGTAGATGAATACTTAGAATTACTGGATAATGAACAATATGAAGAGTTAGTTGAAAAGTTTTTAGTGTTTTACTACGATCCTCTTTATATGCACTCAGTAAACCAATATAAATATAACGACGTAATAAAATTTGAAGACATAAATGACATAACAGAAAAATTAATAAGTTTTCATAAGACAGCAGTGGAAGGAGTTAAACAATGTTAAAAATAGCACTAGAATCTTTAGGTTGTTCGAAAAACCTAGTAGATGCAGAAATAATGATGGGTATATTAAATAAAAAGGGATATAAACTTACAGGAGATTTTGAGGATGCAGATGTAATATTAGTAAATACATGTGGATTTATAGAATCAGCAAAACAAGAATCTATAGACACAATAATAGAATTTGCTAATCTTAAAGAAACTGGAAACTTAAAGTTACTTATTGTTACAGGGTGTTTAGCTCAAAGATACTCAGATGAATTAAAAGAAGAAATTCCTGAAATAGATGCAATAGTAGGTACAGGAAGTTACCAAAATATTGATGAAATATTAGAAGGACTACAAAAAGAAAAACAAATAGTTAGCTTAAATGATATAGAAGTTGTTTACAATGAAAATCTACCAAGATATGTTTCTACACCAGAATATATGGCTTACTTAAAAATAAGTGAAGGGTGTGACAAGCACTGTACTTACTGCATAATACCTAAATTAAGGGGTAAGCAAAAAAGTAGAAAATTAGAAGATATAGTGGCTGAAGCTAAAAGTTTAGTGCAAAATGGAGTTAAAGAGCTTGTAGTTATAGCACAGGACTCTACAATGTATGGTTCTGATATATATGGAGAAGCAAGACTACCACAGTTACTAGAAGAGCTAGCTAAAATAGAAGGCGCAAAATGGATAAGAATAATGTACTCATATCCAGAATCAATAACAAAAGAATTAGTAGATGTTATAAAAAGAAATGACAATATTTGTTCTTACTTTGATATGCCAATACAACATGCAAGTAACAAAATATTAAAATTAATGAACAGACAAACTACTAAAGAAGAATTATTATCTAAAATAAATATGATTAGAAGTGCTATACCAGATGCAACACTTAGAACCACACTAATAACAGGTTTCCCAGGTGAAGATGAAAAAGATTTTGAAGAACTTGTGGAATTTGTTAAAAAAGTTAAGTTTGATAAATTAGGTGTGTTCCCTTATTCAAGAGAAGAAGGAACTGCAGCAGATAAGCTTCCTAATCATTTAGAACAAGAAGTAAAAGAAGAAAGAAGAGATGTTATAATGATGATTCAACAAAGCATCTCAGAAGAAATAAATCAAAGTAAAATAGGTAAAACATACGAAGTACTAATAGAAGAACAAATTGAGGACAATGTATACATTGGAAGAACTCAATACGATGCAGAAGAAATTGATAGTATAGTATATGTAAAATCACATACTACTCTAGATCCAGGAGAATTTGTGGATGTTAAAATAAACACTGCATTAGAGTATGATTTAATGGGGGATATACAAGATGAACTTACCAAATAAATTAACACTACTTAGAATTTTGTTAATACCGGTATTTATAATTATAATGATGCTAGATATTCCAAATCATTATTTAATAGCCTGTTTAATATTTGTTGTTGCATCGATAACAGATGCATTAGATGGCTATATTGCAAGAAAAAATGATTTAGTTACTGACTTTGGAAAGTTTATGGACCCTTTAGCAGATAAATTATTAGTAATATCAGCTCTTATATGTATGATAGAATCAAGCTTAGTTGCAGGATGGATGGTTATTATTATAGTTGCAAGAGAACTTACTGTAAGCATTTTAAGAGCTATAGCTGCGGCTGATGGAAAAGTTATAGCTGCCAGTGGTGGAGGAAAAATAAAAACAATAAGTCAGATGTTAGCAGTAATAATATTACTGCTTGGTGCTAACTTAAGTAATAATTTATTATTACAAGTTGGAACAATATTTATGTTAATTGCAACATTTTTCACTTTATATTCTGGAGCAGATTACTTATATAAAAATAGGAAATTATTTATGAATAGTAAATAACTTAAGAATAGTAAATAAATCAAAAATCCTTCCTTGATTAAATTCAGGAAGGATTTTTTTAAAAAAATAAAAAATATTCGTATAAAAGTTTACATATAAGTTTATAAATATAAATGTAGGCCTCTAGATAGAAAGTAATTTATAATATATGTGAAGACAAACCTTTATTGCAGAGTTTTGAGATAAAGATCAAATTCAATTGACTAAGAAAGTTTTATAGGATATAATAAATATAATGCATAGAACAAATGTTTGCGAAAAAGGAAGGATGAATAAGATGAGTATAGAAAAAGAAAAATTACAAGCACTTAATCAGGCTTTAGGAAAAATAGAAAAAGACTTTGGTAAAGGATCTGTTATGAGACTTGGGGAGGCAACATCAATGAATATAGATGTAATATCTACAGGTTCTATAGGACTAGATATTGCAGTAGGTATAGGTGGACTTCCAAAGGGGAGAATAGTTGAAATATACGGGCCAGAATCTTCAGGTAAAACAACGGTTGCACTTCATACAGTAGCTGAAGCACAAAAAAATGGAGGTATAGCAGCATTCATAGATGCAGAGCATGCTCTAGATCCAGTATATGCAAAAGCTTTGGGTGTAGATATAGATAATTTAATCATTTCACAACCAGATACAGGAGAACAAGCTCTTGAAATAACAGAAGCTTTAATAAGATCTGGTGCCATAGATATAATAGTAGTTGACTCAGTTGCAGCTTTAGTTCCAAAAGCAGAGATTGAAGGAGAAATGGGAGACTCTCACGTTGGTCTTCAAGCAAGACTTATGTCTCAAGCTTTAAGAAAGTTAACTGGTTCAATAAAAAAATCAAACTGTGTAGCAGTATTTATAAACCAATTAAGAGAAAAAGTTGGTATAATGTTTGGTAATCCAGAAACTACAACAGGTGGACGTGCTCTTAAATTCTACTCATCAGTAAGACTTGATGTAAGAAGAATAGATAGCATTAAACAAGGAGATAAGGTACTTGGTAATAGAACAAGAGTAAAAGTTGTTAAAAACAAAGTAGCTCCTCCATTTAAACAAGCTGAATTTGATATAATGTATGGAGAAGGAATATCTAAAATAGGTGATTTACTAGATATAGCAGCAGATGTTGATATAGTTAAAAAATCAGGTTCATGGTATGCATACAATGATATAAAACTTGGACAAGGTAGAGAGAATGTTAAGAAATTCTTAGCCGATAATATGGACTTGACTGATGAAATAAATGCTAAGGTTAGAGCACATTATAATCTTGATAAAGCAGTTGTGGAAGAAGATAGTGAAATTGAATAATAAAAATAAATACACCCCTCCTATAAACTTGACATGAATTAGAAAAAATTATAAAATTAAAAGAGGATAAAATATTTTAAATTATGATGATTTTATTTAAAGTATTCCAAGATTATAGATAAAGAAACTTTATTAAATTTAAAACTTGGGCCTTCTAGTTAAAAAAGGCATAATTTAAATGATGTTAAAGAATAATATTGATATTTTGGGATTATTACAAAAGGAGGTGGATGTCATAGAAATAATAGCAAGCATAGTTGGTTTAGCTATTGGTATTATAGTTGGATATTTTGTTAGAAAAAACATATCTGAAACTAAAATTGGTGAAGCTAAAGACTTAGCCAAAGATATAATAGATAAAGCAAATAAAGACTCAGAAACAATAAAAAAAGAAAAATTATTAGAAGCAAAAGAAGAAATTCATAAATGGAGAACTGACGCTGAAAATGAACAAAAAGAAAGACGTAAGGAAGTACAAAATTACGAAAGAAGAGTTCTTCAAAAAGAGCAATCAATAGAAAGAAAACAACAAAATTTAGAAACTAAAGAAACAACTTTAAATGAAAAGTTAAAAGTAGTACAAAGAAAAGAAGAAGAAATAGAAGAAATAAAAACTAAGCAACTTGAAAAGCTTGAAGATATATCTGGAGTTACTTGTGAAAAAGCTAAAGAAATAATTCTTACTAATGCTGAAAGAGAAGTAAGACATGAAATGTCTATAATGATAAAAGATATTGAAACACAAGCTAAAGAGGAAGCTGAAAAGAAATCTAGAGAGATAATAGGCTATGCTATCCAAAAATGTGCAGCAGATCATGTTGCAGAAACAACAGTAACTGTTGTTAATTTACCAAATGATGAAATGAAGGGGAGAATAATAGGTAGAGAGGGAAGAAATATAAGGACTTTAGAAACTTTAACAGGTATAGATCTTATAATTGATGACACTCCAGAAGCTGTGATTTTATCAGGTTTTGATCCTATTAGAAGGGAAGTAGCAAGAATAGCTTTAGAAAAGTTAATATCAGATGGAAGAATACATCCAGCGAGAATAGAAGAGATGGTAGAAAAAGCAAGAAAAGAAGTTGATAATATCATCAAAGAGTTTGGAGAACAAGCTACTTTCGAAACTGGGGTACATGGATTACATCCTGAGTTAGTTAAATTACTTGGTAGATTAAACTACAGAACAAGTTATGGACAAAATGTATTAAAACACTCAATAGAAGTTGCTCATATAGCAGGAATTATGGCTGCAGAAATTGGTGCAGATATAAAATTAGCTAAAAGAGCTGGATTACTTCATGATATAGGTAAGGCAGTAGACCATGAAATGGAAGGAACTCATGTTGAAATAGGTATGGATTTACTTAGAAGATACAAAGAATCTAAGGATGTTATACATGCAATGAGTACTCATCATGGAGATTATGAACCACAAATTGTTGAAGCGGTTCTAGTTACAGCAGCAGATGCAATATCAGCAGCTAGACCAGGAGCAAGAAGAGAAACTCTAGAAGCTTACATTAAGAGATTAGAAAAACTTGAAGAAATAGCTAACTCTTATGAAGGTGTAGAAAAATCTTATGCAATACAAGCTGGTAGAGAAATTAGAATAATGGTTAAACCAGATAGCGTAAATGATGAAGAGCTTCATTTATTAGCTAGAAATATGACTAAACAAATTGAGGACGAGCTTGAATATCCGGGTCAAATAAAAGTAAGTATAATAAGAGAAACAAGAGCTATAGAATATGCTAAATAATAAAAAGGAGAGTTTTGCTCTCCTTTTTTTATTATAAGGAAACTATATGTTATCTGTTTTGGAGATGACATATATTTGTGACTTGAGCAACAGGAGAAGCTACTAGCGACATGAAATGTTTCGTAGACGTAGTAGCTCAGGCGAAGTGGCTTTTTTGTTGTAAAAAAGTTAATTAATTATAACAAAATGTATATATTTGATAATATAGTAAAATATATGTTTAAATGATATAATTACTATAAAGGGGGAATGTAAATTGAGACAAAACATTAATATCAACTCACAATTAGATGCATTAAAGGTGAAAGAAGTGGAAAAAATCTTTTACCAAATGAACGATGACAATACAAATGTAGTGCCAAAAGTTACACCTTTTAGAGGAATTAACACAGATTTATTATATATAAAAAATAATAAAATACTTTTTCTCAAATTTATGGATACGAGTGAAGATTTATTTTCCATATTAGATGAAGAATTAATTGAAGTAATGAATGAAGAATATGAGTTGTTAAAACTGAAAATGGCTCAATTTCATAATAATATTAGTTTTAATTATGTATTTGTAATGCCATATGTTGACATAGAAGATACATACGATTTTGAAAACTTTGTAAATCAAAATATAATAGATAAAAGCAAATTAGAAAATATAATTAAAAATAGGGAAGAAATAGACTCTTATTTAAAAGAAGAAAATAATGAAATAGAGCTAAACTTGTACATTTTAGATATATGCCCAGAATACTACGAGTTAAATGGTGCTTATCATCTTAACAAAGAGTTTAAAAAAATAACTTTTTCTCAAGATGATTACACTTATAGCGCTACTATGCTTACAGATGAACAATTACAAAAGTCTCTTTCTATTAATTATGGGAAAACCTTAATAGAAGGTCCTACAGGTAGTGGAAAAACAACCATTATGATGAGTAGAGCTATAAAATTAGCGCGTATATACCCACATCATAACTTTATAATTTTTACTCATACAAAACAACTTTGTAATCAGCTTAGAGAAGGTCTAAAATTACTATACAAAGAGAATAATAACTTAGAAGTTCATACAATTTCATCTTTTGTATTTAAATTATCTAAAAAGTATAATTTAATAGTAGATTATGGTTTATTAAAAAAAGATTATGAAAAAACTTTTAATAATTTAATAAAACAAGCTAAAAATGTTATAAAGAATAAAAAAATGTTTAAAGGTATTTTTATAGATGAAAGTGAAAGTTTTGATAAAAGAGATGTTGAATTTATTCAAGAGTTTTTATACGAAACGAAATATATATTCAACATGTACTATTGTGAATCTTTAAATATATATAATAGTGTAAATATATTTAAAACATCTTTAGAGTATATTGATTTTGATGAAAAAATATTACTTACAAAAAATTATAGACAGAAAAAAATAATTATTGATTTCTCTAACAGATTTTGTGAAAATGCCAATAATTATATAAAAGACTTAAGAAGTAATATAGATAGAGATATATATAAGTTTGGTGATGCAATTATTGAAGAGGGAATTACAGCTCAGATTGTAAAGGTAGAGGACTTAGAAGACCAAATAAACTCAATATTATGGGAAATTGAATACCTTGTAAATAATCAGGGATTAGATTATAGTGATATAGCTATAGTATTTCCATATAATAAAAAGAAATTAAAAAATGGTAAAACAATATACTTCCAATATCTTCTTAGAAAAGCATTGGATGATGTAAGTATTCCATATATTATTGGAGATGATAATTTAACTAAATATGGAAAAAGAAGTGGTATAACTATATCAAATTTATATTTTATTAAGAGTTTAGAATATAAGGCAGTAGTATTTTGTGAATTAGAAATGCTGTATAATCAAACAATAAATGAAGAAAATCAAGACTATCAGGTGAATGATTTCGTTGGAGATTTAAATAAAATATATATGGTTATGAAGAGAGCTATCGAGTATTTAACATTTATA
>NZ_JWHR01000111.1 GCF_000808015.1 Terrisporobacter othiniensis
AAAAAAGTTGTCCATTGCTCAGACTAATCATTATCTGAATATCTGGCTTGGTTTGTTTGTTGTTTCAGTTTAATTCTTAAAGAATTAATTTATTGTTAACCTACTGTTTAATTTTCAAAGTTCTTTGTGTTGTCTCTCGACTTTATCTATCTTATCAAGTTAATTGATTTTTGTCAACTACTTTTTTAAGAAGTTTTTCTTGCTTGTTTGCCTTCGTCTCAAGGACAAGTATAACTATATCACCTTAAATTAAATCCGTCAACACTTTTCAGAAAACTTTTTTTATATATTTTAATTCAATTTATACATCAAATACTCTAACTATAGTCATACACTCATTTATATATAATTTAATATTTTAAAAATAATTATTAATATTAAAAGTTATAAAACCCAATAGATTTTATAACTTTTAATGTAAATATGTAATTTAATTATATTATTTTTAGTTATCTTCACTAAAATACTTTTGTATACCAACATAAATAGCCCATGCTATTTGATCTTGGTATTCTTCATCATTTAGTAACTTAGCTTCTTTGTCGTTAGAAAGAAATCCACATTCTATTAAAGTAGATGGTATTTCATTATCTTTTAACAAATAAATATCATTCCTAGGTTTTATCTGTCTATTATTCGTATTATCTACTACCCTCTTTAATTCACTTTGAATGTATGTTGCTAATTTTTTATCTTCTTCTTTACCTTCTGGATAAAAAGTTTGTGCTCCATAGTATTTTGATTGTTCAAATTTATTAAGATGTATAGACACAAACATGTCCGCTGAAGATTCATCAATTATTTTTTTTCTGTTTCTTAAATTTTCATTATACTTTTGTCTGATGGTTTTTCCTGCTTCTTCAGTGTATAAGCTCGTATCGTCATTTCTAGTCAATATTACTGCTGCACCACTAGCTTCAATTAACTCTTTAACCTTCTTAGCTATTTTTAGATTAACATCTTTTTCTTTTATTGATTGATCATCTGTCATAGCACCTGGGTCTATACCACCATGCCCTGCATCTACTATTATAGTTTTACTAGTTATAGGCATAACTTTTATTACTTCTTCTGATGCAGTTTTTATTTCTATTATCGATACGATTACTAATGCTAATGATATTATTCCAAATATTATTTTTTTATTTAATTTGCTCACATTATCACCCCATATATTTATATTTAGGTTTGTCTTAATTTATTACTCTATTTAAATAAAAAGGGACATACTATAAAAGTACATCCCTAAGTATTTTAATTTATTTTATCTCATCAAACTCTACTATAGATTTAAACAAATCTCCATCTATATCTATTGAGAAAGTTCCACCTTGTAAGTTTACTAAATCTCTGGCTATTGCAAGTCCTAGTCCACTACCTTCCGTATTTCTAGAGTCATCAGCTCTTTTAAATCTTTCCATTATTTCATCTGGATCAAAATTCAATTCATATGAAGATATATTCTTCATTGTTAACTTTACTTTACCATCCTCTTCAATTATATCTATATATACTCTCGTATTTGGTAGAGAATATTTTGATATATTACCTAACAGATTTTCTAAAACTCTGTATAATCTTCGTCCATCTGCTCTTATATAAGTTTTTTCTTCTGGTACATTTATTTTTAGATTTAATTTAGCTTCTGATAATTTTTCTTCCATTTCTCCAATAGATTGTCTAAGTAATTGAGTAAGATCTATTTTTTCCATATTTAATTCTATATTTCCACTACTAGCTTTGCTAGCTTCAAATAAATCTTCTATTAATATTTTCAACCTTTTTGATTTTGAGTCTAGTACATTTACATAGTCTTTTAGATACTCAGGACTTATATCTTCTTCTTTTTTAATCAATTCCACATAATTTATTATTGAAGTTAACGGAGTTTTTAAATCATGAGATACATTTGTTATAAGTTCTGATTTCATCCTCTCACTTTTTAGCTGATTATCTATAGCTTTATCTAGTCCATCTCTTATGTTATTTATGTTATCTGCTAAAGTTGTAAAATTATCTTCTCCGATTAATTTTAACTTATGATGTATGTCTCCATTTTTTATTCTCTCCGTACCATCCATTATATAAGATAGATACCATAATTTTTTTAATACATAATAAGCAAATCCACCTATTGTTAAAATAGCTGCTATAATTGCAATAAAAGGATTATAATCTGATATGGCAAATATCATTAAAAATAAATTAACTCCTATACATACTATTGCTAAACCTACTATCCTCTTTGATAGAGGCATACTCTTCGTTAATTTAAATATTCTTACAAATGCTTTTTTAGAAAAGTTGAGCACTCTGTAAATAAAAGCCGTTTTAAAAAAATCCAACTTATTATCATAGCTATTTATTTGTTTATTAAATATATAAAGTACAGTACAAATAAATCCTATACCTAAAAAGCTAAATGTAAAACTACTAAGCATATCGTAGTAATAATCCATTCCTTGCACTATAAATACTACTGCACAGATTAGTCCCACTATATATAATTCTAAAGGTATAAACTTACTAAACTTCAACCAAAAACTATCTTTATCAAATAGCTCAGTTTTACTTCTTTTATATAAAAATGTTGATATTATTCCTAATACTAATGAAGCTCCTAGAGTTGCTAGTATTATTTGAACATGTATTATATCTCTTTCGAAGTCACTCTTAGTTTCATATATCCTGTCATAAATACCTGGAACTCGTTCAAAATTTTCAGGTATAGACATATATATATCGCCATTTCTTAATTGCATAACAGAGCCTAATTCATCATTTACATTTAAGTTCTTATACTCTTTATTACCAAATGTTTTTGAATAACTAACATTGTGGTTATTAGCTGATATTTTTACGTCACATTCACCTTTATACTTGCCTTGAAACTCTTTTGCTGTTTTAGAATCTGAATTTGTATAAACCTCATTTGTATCTTTATTTATAATAAAATAATTAAGGTTGGATATGGTTTTTAATTCCTCTCTTGCCCACTTTCTTGTTTCTTCTATATTTTTTTTATCTTCATCAGATGTATCTTTGTCTGTACCTTGTAAACTTCCACTAGTAGCTGATGTTAAATAGCTCATTAAGTTGCTATCAAAAGCCCTACTTTTATAAAATTCATCTTCTATAGCGAACTGATCTTTATGCATATAGCTAGTAAATACTCCTGCTCCATTAGCAAATAAACTAATAGTTGTAGGTATTGTTGCTAAAAACGCTGATATGCATACAAATATAATTATTAAGTTGATAAATTTAAATCCTCTATTTCCTTTCATATACTCTCCTTATTCATTTAAAATCTTAATGCTTTATATAATATATAATTCAATGCAAATATAATCATTGTATCTAAAAATATATTCATATCACCATAATTAAAACATATTATAATTCCTATTATTTGAGTTATAGCAAACATTAGTAATATAAATATAAAATTAAACATTAAGCTTTTTTCTCTAAATACTTTTCCATTATAATTTTTCAATTTTATATCCCACTCCCCATACAACTTTTAAATATCTCGGTTCTTTTGGATTTATCTCGATTTTTTCCCTTATTCTTCTTATATGAACTGCTACTGTATTTTCCACATTAAAACTCTCTTCCTTCCATACTCTTTCATATATTTCATCTATAGAAAATACCCTTCCTTTATTAGCAAGAAGTAAATTTAATATTTTAAACTCAATTGGAGTTACTTTTATTACTTGTCCATCTACTTTTACTTCCTTTGTAGAAGTGTTTAACTCTAACCCACCACTACTTAATACTTCTTTATTATTCACCTTATCATTATTATAAGTTCCAAGTGTTACATATCTTCTTAAGTTTGATTTTACTCTCGCAATAAGCTCTAATAAATTAAATGGTTTTGTTATATAATCATCTGCACCTATATTAAGTCCCATTATCTTATCTGTATCTTCACTTTTTGCTGATACTAATATTATTGGTATGTTTTTTTCTTCTCTTATTTTTATTGTTGCTTTTATTCCATCAAGTTTTGGCATCATTATATCCATAAGTATTAAATGTACTTCTTTGTTTACTAATACATCTAAAGCTTCTATTCCATTGTATGCTTTATATACGTTATAACCTTCATTTCTCAAGAATATCTCTATTGATTCAACAATTTCTTTATCATCATCCACTACTAATATGTTGTACATTCCCGTCATCTCCTTTATACAATTCCTTATCACTTGTATTATACACTAGGATCACATCCTTTTATAAGATTCTCATGTCTTAATATGTTATTAGTAATATGAGTGTATACCATGAATCCTACTAATGTTCCTATGGAGTTCATTAAGACATCATCAATTTCTGCAAATCTACCACAAAATAATTGTAATACTTCTATACTTAAACTAGTTATAAACCCTATTATAAAAACTTTCTTCCAACTATATATTAGTTTTTTAAATATACAAGGCAATAATACACCATAAGGTATAAATAATAAAAAGTTTAAAAATACCATCATTATGGACACATCTCTAAAAGGAATGAGATTTAAATTATAAAATCCACTCATAATATAGTCAAAATAAAACTTTATCCCTATTATTCCAGTTATTCTTAACAATACTATTGTATATACATTTAGTAATATTTCTGGAATAATTTGTTTTATTTCAAATTTTCTTCTTTTTTTAGTTAAATATAACCCTATTAGAATTATTAAATATATTATAGAGCCTACAAGTATACTTCTATTCAGTATACTTACACCCTCCCAAATATATTGAGTAATCATATCAGTTCCAACTCCCTCTATGTATTTTCCGAATCCATTTTTATATACTAATATAATAAAATACAATTCTTACATAATAGTTACTCTAATTCTTAAGGAATTCTTACAAAAAACTCATGGATAAATACCATGAGTTTTTCGTTAGTTTTATATTTGTTATATAAGCATAATTGTTTTTTGTGAAACATTAGTTTTTACTAAGCTTCTATTTCTCTTATTAAACTTACCATTTCTATAGCACCTACTGCACAGTCGAATCCTTTGTTTCCTGCTTTCGTTCCTGCGCGTTCTATTGCTTGTTCTATATTTTCTGTAGTTATAACTCCAAACATTACTGGTATATCACTATTTAATGATACATGAGAAATTCCTTTTGATACTTCGCTACATACATAATCATAATGCGTAGTATTTCCACGAATAACTGCCCCTAAGCATATTATAGCATCATACTTATTGCTTTTTGCCATTTTTGATGCTATTAGAGGTATTTCAAATGCTCCCGGTACCCATGCAACTTCTATATTGTCATCATCAACATCATGACGTTTTAGAGCATCAACTGCTCCTCCTAATAATTTAGATGTTATAAACTCATTGAAACGAGCTGCTACTATCCCTATTTTTATATCCTTTGATACTAATTTCCCTTCATATAATTTCATCTATTTTATCTCCTTTTATAATTTTAAACTAAACGAATTTTATTTTAAGCAACGGATTTGCCCGAAGCGGCAGCGAGAATATATCGTTGACGATATACTTCTCAATTTGGGCTATATGAGCGAAGCGAATTTTAATAATTTAAGATATGGCCCATTTTCTCTTGTTTTGTTTTTAAATAAAACAGATCATTTATAGTCGGATTCATTTGAATTGGTACTCTTTCTATAATTTCCATACCAAATCCAGATAGTCCATATAATTTTTCTGGATTATTTGTAAGAAGTCTTAAAGTCTTAGCTCCTAAGTCTCTTAATATTTGTGCTCCTATGAAATACTCTCTCATATCTCCCTCAAATCCCAGAGCTAAGTTAGCTTCTAAAGTGTCCATACCTTGATCTTGTAATTCATATGCTCTCAATTTATTTATAAGACCTATGCCACGACCCTCTTGTCTCATATAAAGAAGTATACCTCTTCCCTCTTCTTCTATTTGTCTCATCGCCGCCGAAAATTGTTGCCCACAATCACATCTTTGTGAACCAAAAGCATCACCTGTTAAACACTCAGAATGAACACGACATAATAGATTTTTACCATCACCTATATCACCTTTTACTAGAGCAACATGATGCTCTCCATTTAATTTATTTATGTAGCCATATGCTCTAAACTCTCCATATGAAGTAGGCATTTTTGTATTAGCTACACATTCAACAAGATTATCATGTTTCTTTCTGTAATCTTGTAAATCTTTTATTGTTATAAATTTCAAGTTCCATTTCTTAGATAAGTCTATTAACTCTAATGTACGCATCATAGTTCCATCTTCCCTCATGATTTCACAACATAATCCACACTCTTTAAGTCCTGCTAACTTCATTAAATCAACTGTAGCTTCTGTATGACCATTACGTTCTAATACTCCATTTTTCTTTGATAAAAGTGGAAACATATGACCTGGTCTACGGAAGTCTTCTGGTTTAGAATTTTCATCCACGCATTTCATAGCTGTTATACTTCTTTCTTGTGCTGATATTCCTGTAGTTGTATCTATATGATCTATAGAAACTGTAAAAGCAGTACTATGATTATCTGTATTGTTAGATACCATTTGTGTAAGTTGTAATTTTTCACAAATCTCTTTACTCATAGGCATACATATTAGCCCCTTCGCATATGTTGCCATAAAGTTCACATTTTCTGTTGTAGCAAACTCAGCTGCACATATAAAGTCTCCTTCATTCTCTCTATCTTCATCATCTGTAACAATTATTATTTTTCCTTCTCTAAGATCTTGTAAAGCTTCTTCGATAGTATTAAATTTAAACATTTTTCTCCCTCCTAAAACCCATTTTTTATTAAAAAATCCATAGTTATATTGCTTTCAACTTTTTTATTTTTTTCACAAGTTATTAACTTTTCCACATACTTTCCGATGACATCATTCTCGATATTCACAATATCCCCAACCGACCTGTGGGAAAGTATAGTTTCCTGCACTGTGTGCGGAATAATAGATATACTAAAATCATTTACTGCAACTTTTGCTATTGTAAGACTTATTCCATCTATGGCAATTGAGCCTTTTTCTACTATATATTTCATTAAATTACCCTTCACTGCAATGGTATACCAAATTGAATTATCATCTTTTTCTATTTTTATTATTTTTCCTATGCCATCAATATGGCCTGATACAATATGGCCTCCAAATCTTCCATTGGCAGATATCGCCCTTTCTAAATTAACACTGCTTCCATTTTTCAATTGTCCCAATGAAGATCTACTTATAGTTTCATTCATTACATCTGCTGTAAAAGTATTATTGCTAAATGTTGTTACAGTAAGACAAACACCATTGACAGAAATACTATCCCCTATATTAATATCTTCAAATATTTTATTCCCTTCTATAGTAAGCACCGATGATTTAACATTCTTTTTTACATTTTGTATTTTTCCTATTTCCTCAACTATACCTGTAAACACTTAGATATTACCTCACTTTCTATTAATATATCTTCATCTATTTTCGTTATTTTTGTATTATTTAAATAAAAAGATTCTTGCGGACAATCTACTCCTAATCCCAATACTGGCGATTTAGCATTTTTACCTCCAAATATTTTTGGACCAATATAAGTTTGAATTTTATTAACTATTCCACTCTGTAATGCAGACCAGTTTAAAGTTCCCCCACCTTCTAAAAGAACACTGTCAATCTTTTCTTGACCAAGTATATGCATTAATTCCTTTAAATCAATGTGATTATCCTTTTTAGAAATAACTATAATCTTACAACTCTTATCTATGTATAACCTTTGTCTTTCTTTATCTGTATTACTTGTAGCTATTATTGTAGGTATTTCCTTTGCTGTATTTACTATTTTGCAATCAATAGGTGTTCTTAAATTAGTATCACATATTATTCTTGTAGGGTTTTTGGCATTTTTTAATCTACAGTTAAGCATTGGATCATCTAATAATACCGTTCCTACACCAACCATAATTCCACTGTATTTATGCCTTTCCTCATGCACTTTTTTTCTAGAGGCTTCTCCTGTTATCCATTTTGATTTACCAGTATAAGTTGCTATCTTCCCATCCATAGTCATAGCATATTTCATTACTACATATGGCACCTTTGTTTTTATGTAATTAAAAAATACTTCATTAATATCATCACATTCTTCTTTTAATACTCCTTCTACAACTTCTATATTATTATTTTGAAGAATTTCTATCCCTTTTCCTGCAACCAATGGATTCGGATCTAATGACCCTATAACAACTTTACTTATACCACTTTCTATAATAACTTCTGTACAGGGTGGCGTTTTTCCATAGTGGCAACAAGGTTCTAATGTAACATACATGGTTGCTCCTTTAAGTGATTTTTTGCAATTCATAATAGCATTTCGTTCCGCATGGAACATTCCATAAGCTTGGTGATATCCCTCGCCTATTATTTCATTATCTTTTACAATAATAGCTCCAACCATAGGATTTGGATTTACAAATCCACATCCTTTTATGGCAAGTTCTAATGCAATTTTCATATATTGTTTATCAGTCATAGTTCACCTCCAATAAATCTCCCTCAAATATAAAAAGCCCTGAACAATATGTTCAAGGCAAGATTTCTATAAATTAATTAATCTAATAATAGATTATTCAACTTTAAATTAAAAAACTCTGAAATGATAAATTCATTTCAGAGCATATAATTCAAATCATGATACTTAAATTAGATTAATTCTATCTTCTTTCATCCAGACTTTACTGTCGGCTTCGGAATCTCACCGAATCATGCCATAATGGCTCGTGGGCTATAACCACCGGTAGGGAATTTCACCCTGCCCTGAAGATTTTATTCAATTAATACAATAGTACTTCAATATATTTATCATGTCAATTATATTTTATTTTACTTATAAATAAAATATTTAGAAAAATTACATTTTCTATGTTTTAATTTGGAATTTTATGGTATAAATATAGTATAAAGAAAATAATTATCAATTAGATAAATTAAATACTTCAAATTAAAGGGGAAATAATTATGGAATTAAAGGGAAGTAAAACCGAAAAAAATTTATTATCTGCTTTTGCTGGAGAAGCCCAAGCAAGAACCAAATATACTTACTATGCTTCTAAAGCAAAAAAAGAAGGCTATAATCAAATAGCCGCTATATTCGAAGAAACTGCAAATAACGAAAAAGAGCACGCTAAAATATGGTTCAAACTTTTACATGATGGTATATCTTCTACTCCAGAAAACTTAAAAGATGCTGCTGAAGGAGAAAATTACGAATGGACAGATATGTATCATACTTTTGCTAAAGAAGCTAAAGAAGAAGGCTTTGATAAAATAGCATATTTATTTGAATCTGTTGGAAAAATAGAAAAAGAGCACGAAGAAAGATATCGTAAACTTCTTGAAAACTTGGAAAATGGAACTATATTTGAAAAAGATGGTGAAGTTTATTGGCATTGCCAAAACTGCGGACATATACATAAAGGTAAGATAGCACCTGAAGTATGTCCTGTTTGTAATCATCCACAGTCATACTTCGAAGTTAGAGCAGAGAATTATAAATAAGTCAGTAATTTACATCAAATAAATAATCCCAATACCCAACACCCAATATAAGTTAAGCTAACAACTAATAGTTGTTAGCTTTTCTTTTTAATAATAAAAAAGATGCATTCCAACATAATGTTGAAATACATCTTGTATATACAATTTGAAAAATTTCCAATATTGAATAAAAACTATCTTTTTGAGAACTGAGGCGCTCTTCTTGCAGCTTTTAAACCATATTTCTTTCTTTCTTTCATTCTTGCATCTCTTGTTAAGAATCCAGCTTTCTTTAAGTCTCCTCTTAACTCAGCATCAGCTTTTAATAAAGCTCTTGATATACCATGTCTTATAGCTCCAGCTTGTCCAGTGAATCCTCCACCTTCAACTTTTACTATTACATCGTATTTATTTTCATTGCTTGTTAAAACTAATGGTTGTTTAACATCTCTTATTAATGTTTCGTAGTTGAAGTATTCTCCAACTGGTCTTCCATTAACTACTATATTTCCTTCACCTGCAACTAATCTAACTCTAGCTACAGAGCTTTTTCTTCTTCCTGTTCCGTAGAATTGAACTTTTTCCATGATAACTCCTCCTTTCACCTATTAATTCTATACGTTTAATTCAACTGGGTTTTGAGCTGCATGTGTATGTTCAGCACCTGCAAAAACTCTTAATCTAGTCATCATTCTGCTTCTTAATTTATTTTTTGGTAACATTCCGCTAACTGCATGTGCTACTACTTCTTCTGGTTTCTTATCCATCATTTCTCTGTAAGTTATTTCTTTTAATCCACCTACATAACCAGTGTGGTATCTATATAATTTTTGATCTAATTTCTTTCCTGTTAAAACTACTTTTGCTGCGTTTACAACAACAACAAAATCTCCACCGTCTACGTGTGGTGTAAATGTTGGTTTATGCTTTCCTCTTAATATAGTTGCTATTTCTGTAGCAAGACGACCTAATGTTTTTCCTTCAGCATCAACTACGTACCAGTTTCTTTGTACGTCAGCTGGTTTAGCTATATAACTTTTCATGGTTGTCCCTCCTTAATTTTCATAATTTTTTTATCTACCGTATATATAAAGTCCGGGGCAATGTGGACTTACTAGCACACTCTTATTCATTTTAATACAATGACCCTGGTGTGTCAAGTTTAATAATGAACTTTTTTAAGAAATAATCCGTGTGCAGGCGCGGTATGACCTGCTTCTCCCCTATCTTGCGAAGCAATTATTTCTTCCATTGATTTATCTATTCTTCCTCTGCCTATATCCACCAATGTTCCTACTATTATTCTCACCATATTGTATAAAAATCCATTTCCTTCCACTTCTAAAACAATTAAGTCTCCACTCTCCTCAATTGTAATATTGTGTATAGTTCTAACTGTATCCTTTACCGATGATCCAGAACTCATAAATCCTTTAAATTCATGTGTTCCAAGTAATGATTTAGCTTCTGAGTGCATTTTTTGTATATCAAGGTCATACCTAACATGATATGATGTATCCTTGTATAATGGGCTTCTATAAGGCTTATTATATATCAAATATCTATATATTTTCCCTGTTGCACTGTATCTAGAGTGAAAGTCCTCAGATACTTCTTGGCAGTCAATTATAGATATATCCTTTGGCAATTTTGCATTTAAAGCGTCAGGAATTCTATTAGCAGGTATGCTTGAACTTGTTTTAAAATTTGCAACTTGGCCTAAAGCATGAACACCAGCATCAGTTCTTCCAGAGCCTATAATATTTACTTTTTCTTTTGTTATTTCATAGATAGCATATTCTATTGTACCCTGTATACCAGAAGAGTTAGGTTGTTTTTGCCAACCACAATATCTAGTGCCATCATATTGTATAGTAAGTTTTAAATTTCTCATTTACTTCCTCATTTATATGAATTTAGTTACTATTATGATTGCCAAAAATACTACTTGTAAAACATATGCTGTATAATCAGCTTTTGTAATTTTAGCTTCTTTCATTTTAGTTCTATTATATCCACCTCTATAACATCTAGCTTCCATAGCCATAGCTAATTCATCAGCCCTTCTAAAAGCACTAACAAATAAAGGAACTAATAATGGTACTAAGTTTTTAGCCCTATTTATTATGTTGCTACTTTCAAAATCAGCACCTCTAGACATTTGAGCTTTCATAATCTTATCTGTTTCATCTAATAATGTAGGTATAAATCTAAGCGCTATCGTCATCATCATAGCCAACTCATGTACAGGCATACCTATCTTTTTAAAAGGACTTAACATTCTTTCTATACCATCTGTAAGTTGTATAGGTGAAGTTGTTAAAGTAAGCAAAGATGTGCCCACAACTAAAAATATCAACCTTATAGACATAAAAATAGCCTGTCTTATACCTTCTCTAGTCAGGGTTAAAAAACCAAACTTCCAAATTACCTCTCCAGGTAAAAAGAATATATTTATAACAAAAGTAAATAGAATTATCCATCTAAGCGGCTTAATTCCTTTTATAATGTATTTAAGAGGTATCTGAGACATTTTAATCACTGTAACTAAGACTAAAGCTACTAATAAATATGGCCAAAATTTATTTACTACAAATAAAGATACCATGAATACTATTGTTGCAACAAGCTTTGTTGTTGAATCTAACTTATGAATACAAGAATTTGCAGGATAATATTGACCTATGGTTATATCTTTTAACATTTCTTTCTTCCTTTCATAAAGTTTAGTATTTCGTCTTTTATTTCTTCTATTGTTAAGACATCAGTTTTTATATCAAAACCTTTATCCTTTAGTTTAATAGCTAATTCTAAAACTTGTGGTATATCTAACCCTATTTCCTTAAGTCTTGATGCATTACTATTGAAGATTTCTTTAGGTGTTCCCATAAATTCAATCTTACCATGATTCATAACTATTATTGTTTTAGCTATTTTAGCCATATCATCCATGCTATGAGAAGAAAGTATTATTGTCATATGACTTTCTTCATGTAATCTTTTTATTAAAGCAAAGATTTCATCTCTTCCTCCTGGATCTAATCCTGCTGTAGGCTCATCCAGTATTAGTAGTTCTGGCTTCATTGCTATAACACCAGCTATTGCTACTCTACGCTTTTGGCCACCAGATAAATCAAATGGTGATTTATCTTTATACTCATCATAATCAAGTCCTACAGCTTGCATAGATTCTTTTACTCTAATAGATATTTCTTCTTGACTTAGATTCAAATTAGAAGGTCCAAAAGCTATATCTTTTTCAACTGTTTCTTCAAAAAGTTGATATTCAGGATATTGAAACACTATTCCTACTCTTTTTCTAATTTCAGTTAAATTTTGATTTTCTCCAGTTATGTTGAAATCATTTATGAAAATCTCTCCTGATGATGGCTTTATAAGACCGTTTAAATGCTGTATAAGGGTAGATTTGCCTGAACCAGTATGGCCTATTAGACCAACAAAATCTCTATCTTTTATTTCAAATGATATATTATCTAATGCTTTACTAGCAAAAGGCATACCCTCATCATATATATAAGTTAAATTTTTTATAATAATTGACATAATTTCACCACCATCTCATCTACTGTTAATATATCATCACTAATTTCTATTCCTTCTTCTTTTAAAGAAGTGGCTAGTTCTGTCATATAAGGAACGTCTAATCCTATTTTTTTAAGCTTTTCTACGTTTCTAAACACTTCTTTTGGCGTTCCTTCTAATACTTTACGTCCTTTGTCCATAACTATAACTCTATCAGCTTCTACAGCTTCTTCCATATAATGAGTTATGTGTAATACTGTAATATTTTCTTCTTTATTAAGTTTTTCTATTACATTCATAACTTCTTTTCTTCCTGATGGATCAAGCATTGCTGTTGCTTCATCAAAAATTATACATTTTGGTCTCATAGCAATTATTCCCGCTATGGCAACCCTTTGTTTTTGACCTCCAGATAATAAGTGCGGTTGTCTATCTTTTAACTCTGTAATACCTACACTTTCAAGAGCCTCTTTTACTCTTTCTCTAATTACCTTTGGTTCTACACCCAAGTTTTCTGGACCAAATGCTACATCTTCTTCTACTATAGTTGCAACTATTTGATTATCTGGATTTTGGAATACCATACCTGCTGTTTGTCTTATATCCCATAGTTTTTCTTCATTTTTTGTATCATTTCCATCTATAAGAATATTACCTTCTGTTGGCATCAAAATAGCATTCAAGTTTTTAGATAAAGTTGATTTTCCCGAACCATTATGACCTATAATAGCTACAAATTCACCTTGCTTAACATTCAAACTTAAATTATCTATGGCTTTAAAACTAGATTCTTCAGTTATGTATTCATATGAAATATTGTTAACCTTTATAATATTATTCATTTATTCTACTCCCTCTTTAAAGTAGTAATTTAAAATTTGTATCTTAATATTATATCACAGTTCTAATTAAAAAATAATTCCTTTGATTATATAATGTTCTTTTTATTAATATTATTTGCACAAAAAAAAGATTAAGCCCATCAAACTTAATCTTTTTTTCATATATATTAACTATTTACTAAACTAATTCAATAAATGCCATTTCAGCTGCATCGCCTCTTCTTGGCCCTTTTTTGATTATTCTAGTGTATCCACCATTTCTCTCAGCATATTTTGGAGCTATATCAGTGAATAAGTTGTTTACTACTGTTTCATCCATAACGTAAGCTAAAACTTGTCTTCTAGCATGAAGATCTCCTCTTTTAGCAAGAGTTATCATCTTTTCAGCCATTCTACGAGTTTCTTTAGCTCTTGTTACTGTAGTTTCTATTCTACCACATCTTAGTAAGTCAGTTACTAAGTTTCTTAACATAAGGTTTCTGTGTGATGTCACACGTCCTAATTTACGGTAATTAGCCACGCCAATCCCTCCTTTGCTCGCTTATTCTTCGCTAGGTTTAAGTCCTAATCCTAATTCTTCAAGTTTTTGAATAACTTCTTCAAGTGATTTTTTACCAAGGTTTCTAACCTTCATCATATCATCTTCTGATTTATTAGCTAATTCTTCAACTGTGTTAATTCCCGCTCTCTTTAAACAGTTGTAAGATCTTACTGATAAATCAAGCTCTTCTATAGTCATTTCAAGAACTTTTTCTTTTTGATCTTCTTCTTTTTCTACCATTATTTCAACATTGCTTACATGCTCAGTTAAGTCAATGAATAGATTTAAATGCTCAACTAATACTTTAGCTGCAAGAGATATACCCTCTTGAGGATTAATGCTTCCATTAGTCCAAACTTCAAGTGTTAATTTATCATAATCTGATTTTTGACCAACTCTAGTGTTTTCTACATGGTAGCTAACTTTTTGTACGGGAGTGTATATTGAGTCTACAGGTAAAACACCTATAGGCATATTTTCAGTTTTGTTTTCCTCGGCTGGAACATATCCTCTACCTTTATCGATGTTTATTTCCATATTAAATTTAGCATTATCGTCTAAAGTAGCGATAACTAAGTCTTTACTTAATATTTCAACATCTGGAGGACAGATTATATCTGCACCTGTTACAGTACATGGACCTTGAGCCTGTATTTTAAGAGTTCTACTTCCTTCACCATCTATAGTTGCTGAAAGTTCTTTTAAAGTTAATATTATTTCAGTAACATCTTCTTTAACTCCTGGTACTGTTGAGAATTCATGAAGAACACCATCTATTCTTATAGAATTTACTGCTACACCAGGTAAAGAAGATAATAATATTCTTCTAAGAGCATTTCCTATAGTAATTCCATATCCTCTTTCTAAAGGTTCAATGACAAACTTTCCATATCTATAATCTTCACCAAGTTCTACAATATCTACTTTTGGTTTTTCTATTTCTATCATGGATAAACCCTCCTTCAAATTTATTAATCCACTGAGGGTAAACACCTCTAAAGATAAACTTTAGAAGATGCTTATTATTTAGAATAAAGCTCTATGATTAAGTGTTCAGCTATTTCAAGATCTATATCTTCTCTTCCTGGAAGAGCAGTTACAGTTGCAGTCATATTTTCTACGCTTGCATCTATCCATCTTGGAGCTACTTTTGTATTTGCTTCTACTATACCTTTGAATTTAGCAGATGATTTAGAAGTTTCTTTAACTGCTATAACATCTCCAACTTTTACAGTTATTGAAGGTATATCTACTTTTTTACCGTTTAAAGTAAAATGTGCATGAGTTATTAATTGTCTAGCTTCTTTTCTAGAGTTAGCTAATCCCATTCTGTAAACAACATTATCTAATCTTCTTTCTAATAAGCTTAATAAGTTTTCACCAGTTTTACCAGTCATTTTCTCAGCACGTTCGTACATGTTTCTGAATTGAGTTTCTAAAACTCCGTATATTCTCTTAACTTTTTGTTTTTCTCTTAATTGTAAACCATAGTTAGAAACTTTCTTTCTTCCTTGACCATGTTGTCCTGGAGCATAGTTTCTTTTAACTATAGCACATTTATCTGTATAACATCTATCACCTTTAAGGAATAATTTCATTCCTTCTCTACGGCATTGTCTGCATGATGCACCAGTATATCTTGCCATAATTACACCTCCTAATTATACTCTTCTTCTTTTTGGTGGTCTACATCCGTTGTGTGGGATTGGAGTAACATCTTTTATCATTGTTACTTCTAGTCCAGTTGCTTGTAAAGCTCTTATTGCAGCTTCTCTTCCTGAACCAGGTCCTTTTACGAATACTTCAACACTTTTTAAACCATGTTCCATTGCAGCTTTAGCAGCAGTTTCTGCAGCCATTTGAGAAGCAAATGGAGTTGATTTTCTTGATCCTTTAAATCCTAATTGTCCTGAAGATGCCCATGATATAGCATTTCCGTGAACGTCAGTTAAAGTGATTATAGTGTTGTTAAAAGTTGATTGTATATGTGCATGACCACGATCTATGTTTTTACGTTCTCTTCTTCTTACACGTGTAACTTTCTTTTTTTGTTTAGCCATTGTTCGATTTCCCTCCTATCTACTTATTATTTTTTCTTCTTACGAGATACAGTTTTTCTAGGACCTTTTCTAGTTCTAGCGTTAGTCTTAGTTTTTTGCCCTCTTAGTGGTAAACCTTTAGCATGTCTTATACCTCTGTAGCATTTTATATCTCTTAATCTTTTTATATTTAAAGCGATTTCTCTTCTTAAGTCACCTTCAACTAAGAAATCAGTGTCTATTATTCTTCTTAATGTATTAACTTCATCATCTGATAAATCTTTGATTCTTACATCTGGATTTATCTCAGCTTTTGCTAATATTTCATTAGCAGTTGCTCTACCTATACCATATATATAAGTTAAGCCTATTTCCGCTCTTTTTTCTCTAGGTAAATCTACCCCAGCGATTCTTGCCATTACTTGCACCTCCTACGACTTAGTTATTTTACTTTTCATTGTCTTACTTGAATTTTCCACTAAAAAAATCATTCAAGTACTGTATTTCCAACGCATCCAGTCAATGTCACATTTTATCATTATAACATATTTGATGACTTTATGCTAGTAATTTTTTCTTATCCTTGTTTTTGTTTGTGCTTAGGATTTTCACATATAACCATTACTTTACCTTTTCTTTTAATGATTTTACATTTTTCGCACATTGGTTTTACTGATGGTCTTACCTTCATTATTATCCCTCCTTAGACTAGTTCATAGCCTATTTCTTACGCCAAGTGATTCTTCCTCTTGTAAGATCATAAGGTGAAAGCTCAACATTAACCTTATCACCCTCAAGAATTCTTATGAAGTTCATTCTTAACTTACCAGATAAATGGCATAATACCTCATGTCCATTCTCTAGTCTAACTTTAAACATAGCGTTTGGTAAGTTTTCAATAACTGTACCTTCAAATTCTATAACATCTTTTTTGGCCATTATATAATCAGCCCTCCATTTTACATTTAAATACTTAGAACTAAATGCAATTTTTGTGATAGCATCATACTATCCGTTTTTACAAACTAGTTAATATAAGAGGTTCCTCCTCTGTTATTGCTATCGTGTGCTCATAATGAGCAGAATTCTTTCCATCTCCCGTTACAATTGTCCAGCCGTCGGCTAAACAGTAAACACGGTGACTTCCTTGATTAATCATAGGCTCTATGGCTAATACCATGCCTGGTTTTAACATAGGTCCTCTGTTCGGTTTTCCATAGTTAGGAATATTGGGTGATTCATGAAGATCTTTACCAACCCCATGTCCAACTAGTGATCTAACTACCGAAAAACCATTTTTTTCTGTGTGTGCTTGTATTGTGTGTGAGATATCCGAAAGTCTATATCCAACCTTCGCGAATTTAAGTCCTTCATAGAAGCTTTCTTTTGTAACTTCTATTAGTTTCCTATTTTCTTCAGATATCAGGCCAACTCCATGAGTCTTTGCAGAGTCACCATGGTATCCTTTATAATAGGCGCCTATATCTATACTTATAATGTCTCCCTCTTTCACTATTTCATTACCAGGAATTCCATGCACAACTTTGTTGTTAATAGAAGCACATATACTTCCTGGAAATCCTCCATAGCCTTTAAAAGACGGTACTGCATTATATTTTCTTATATTTTCTTCAGCTATTTTATCTAACTCTAAAGTAGATATTCCCGGAATAATAGCCTCTCTAATAACTTCATGAGTGTCAGCGACAATTTTCCCCGCTTCCCTCATAAGTTCAATTTCTGATTTAGATTTGATAATAATCATCAATTATTTACTACTCTCTAAAGCAGATACTATATCATTAAATACTTTGTCTATAGATTGTTGACCATTTATATCTGCTATTATACCTGATTTAGAATAATAATCAGCTAATGGTTTGGTTTCATCTAAATAAACTTGTATTCTTTTTGATACAGTTTCTTCATTATCGTCAGCTCTTTGATAAAGCTCACCTTTACATATATCACAAACGCCTTCTTCTTTTGAAGGGTTAAATTCTATATGGTAAGTAGCACCGCAAGATTTGCAGATTCTTCTACCAACTGCTCTTGCTACTAATTTTTCTTTATCAACTTCTATGTTGATAACTCTGTCTAATGCCATCCCTGTATCTTTTAAGAAAGCATCTAACTGTTCAGCTTGAGCTACATTTCTTGGGAATCCATCTAGCATGAACCCCATTTTACAATCATCTTGAGATAATCTATCTGTAACTAATCCTACAGTTAATTCATCAGGAACTAATAACCCTTGGTCCATAAACTCTTTAGCTTTTTTTCCAAGATCTGTTCCTTCTTTAATATTTTTTCTGAATATATCTCCTGTTGATATATGAGGTATTTGGTATTTTTCAACTATTCCTGCAGCTTGAGTACCTTTACCCGCCCCAGGAGGTCCTAATAATATAAGTCTCATACTATCATCTCCAATTTATTTTAAAAATCCTTGATAACTTCTCATAACAAGGTGTGACTCTAATTGTCTCTTAAGTTCAAGAGCTACCCCTACAACGATTAGTATAGATGTTCCAGCCAAACTCATTTCAACACTTAAAAAATGTACTGTGAATGCTGGTATCATCGCAATTATAGCTAAGAATACAGCTCCTGCTAATGTTAGCTTTGATAATATTTTATTTAAATAATCAACTGTAGGCATTCCAGGTCTTATACCCGGGATGAATCCACCATTGTTTTTCATATTTTCTGCTATATCTTCAGTATTGAATGATATAGTAGTGTAGAAATATGAGAAAAATACTATCAATAGAACTTCTAAAGATCTATATATCCAAAAACCTATGTCTGAACTTGTACTTAGGTAAGTTGATACAAATGTTTGAGCACTTTCTCCCATAAATAACGCTATCGTTTGTGGAAAAGCTAAAAGTGAACTAGCAAATATTATTGGCATAACACCTGATTGGTTTACTTTCATTGGTATATGAGAACTTTGTCCTCCATATAATTTTCTTCCAACAACTCTTTTAGCATATTGTACTGGAATTTTTCTAACTGCTTCACTTATATATGTTACAGCCATTATAGTTATTAGCATTACAACAACAATTAATATTGCTGCCCATAAAGCTAGACTTCCTTGATTTACATCTTTTACAGTTCCTATAAGATCTGATGGTATTCTTGATATAATACCAACGAATATTATAATTGAACTACCATTACCCAAACCTTTTTCAGTAATTCTATCGCCCATCCACATTACAAGCATACTACCTGCAACTAAAGTTACTATAACTGTTAAAATGAAAAATATGCTGTCAGACGCTAAAGCAGATCTTACAATTCCTAGTGTAATACCTATCGCTTGTACAAATCCTAATGCTAAAGCTGTATATCTAGTATACGCATTCATTTTCTTTCTACCTTCTTCACCAGACTTTTGTAGTTCTTTTAAACTATCAAAACCTATCGTAAGAAGTTGTATAATAATTGAGGCTGTAATAAACGGTCCTATGCCCAATGCAAACAGAGTGAAGTTACTGAAAGCTCCCCCAACAAACATATTATATAGGGAAAGTAGGCTATTGTTGCCTACCATATCCTTTATAATACTGGTATTGACTCCAGGAACTGGTATAGTAGTACCTATTCTAAATATTAGAATCATCATTAGGGTATATAAAATTCTTTTTCTTACATCTTTCACTTTCCAAGATTGTTTTATCTTTGATAGCACGTAATCACCCCACAAGTGTTGCTAGAAAGCTTAAATTATACTAATTCAGCTTTTCCTCCAGCTTTTTCTATTTTCTCTTGAGCTGAAGCAGTGAATTTAGCAGCTTTAACTGTAACAGCTTTTTCAAGATTTCCTTGTCCTAATATTTTTATACCGTCTTTTTCTATTTTACTTACAGCACCTGTAGATTTTAATAATTCTGCAGTTACCTCAGTACCATTTTCGAATCTATTTAAAAGTTCAACGTTAACTTCTGTATATTGTTTTTTAAATATATTTGTGAAACCTCTTTTAGGTAATCTTCTAGCAAGTGGCATTTGTCCACCTTCGAATCCTACTCTAACTCCACCACCTGAACGAGACTTTTGTCCTTTTTGTCCACGTCCTGCAGTTTTACCTTGACCAGTAGCAGTACCTCTACCTAATCTTTTCTTAGCTTTTACTGCTCCTTTAGCAGGTTTTAACTCATGTAGTTTCATGGATTGCACCTCCTTCTTATTTCGTAAATAAATTATTCAGTTATTTCAGTTACTTCAACTAAGTGACTAACTTTAGCGATCATACCTCTCATTTGGGCATTATCTTCTTTAACAACTACTTGTTCTCTTTTTGTTAATCCTAACGCTTCAACGTTTTTTCTTTGGTTAGGAGTAGTTCCTATTGTACTTCTAACTAATTTGATTTGTAATTTAGCCATTTCACACTACCTCCTTAGCCTAAAAGATCTTCAACTTTTTTACCTCTTAGTGCAGCTACATCTTCAGCTGTTTTAAGAGATTTAAGTCCTTCTATTGTAGCATTTACTAAGTTTCTTGGATTTCTAGTTCCTAAGCATTTCGCTCTAACGTCTTTTAATCCAGCTAATTCTAATAAGTCTCTAGCCGCACCACCAGCGATTACTCCTGTACCTTCTTGAGCTGGCATTATTATTATTCTTCCAGCACCGAAGTGTCCGATAACTTCGTGAGGTATAGTAGTTCCTACCATAGGTACTTTTATAAGATTCTTTTTAGCATCTTCTACTGCTTTTCTTATAGCATCTGGAACTTCCATAGCTTTTCCAGAACCTATTCCAACGTGTCCGTTTTCATCTCCAACAACTACTAAAGCTGCGAATCTAAAGTTTCTACCACCTTTAACAACTTTAGTAACACGTCTAACTTCAACAACTTTTTCTTGTAAATCTAGTTGTCTCGCATCTATTAATTTACGACGCATGTGCATGTCCCTCCTTTTTTAATTAGAATTTAAGACCAGCTTCTCTTGCAGCTTCAGCTAACTCTTTTATTCTTCCGTGATATAAGTATCCACCTCTGTCAAATACAACTTCAGTTATACCTTTTTCTACAGCTTTCTTAGCTACTAATTGTCCAACTAATTTAGCTGCTTCTTTATTTCCTGTATGATTAACAGCACCCTTAACATCTGCTTCTAAAGAAGAAGCAGCAACAAGAGTTACCCTATTAGTGTCATCTATTATTTGAGCGTATATATTGTTTGAACTTCTGAATACACATAATCTTGGTCTTTGAGTAGTTCCAGAAACTTTTCTTCTAACTCTCTTATGTCTTTGAAGTCTTATAGCATTTTTATCAGCTTTCTTTAACATTGAGCTCACTCCTTTCAACCTTTATTTAATTAGGCTTACTTTTTACCAGTTTTACCTTCTTTACGTCTTACAACTTCACCAGCGTATCTTATACCTTTACCTTTGTATGGCTCTGGTTTTCTCCAATCTCTTATTTTAGCAGCATAGTTACCAACTAATTGCTTGTCTATACCTTTTACTACTAATTCAGTTTGATTTGGAGCCTCTACAGTTATTCCTTCTGGATCTTCCATTTCTACTGGATGAGAGTATCCTAAGTTCATAACTAATTTATTTCCTTGCTTTTGTGCTCTGTATCCAACACCTACTAATTCTAATTTCTTTTCGAAACCAGTATTAACACCTATTACCATGTTATCTATTAAAGTTCTAGTTAACCCGTGTAATGATCTGTGTTGTTTGTTATTTGTTGGTCTTTCAACAGTTATAACATTTCCTTCTTGTTTTATAGTTAAAGCACCATCAAATTGCTTTGTTAAAGTTCCTTTAGGTCCTTTTACAGTTACTGTATTATCAGCAGCTATAGTAACTTCAACACCAGCTGGTACTGTTATTGGTTTAACACCTATTCTTGACATAGTCGCACCTCCTTACTTAGTTCGATTGATTACCAAACGTAGCAGATTACTTCTCCACCAACATTTTCTTTTCTTGCTTGTTTATCAGTTAATATACCTTTTGAAGTAGATATTACAGATATTCCTAATCCGTTTAATACCTTTGGTACTTCATAAGCATTTGTATAAACTCTCATACCAGGTTTAGATATTCTCTTTATACCTTGTATAACTCTTTCGCCTGATTGTCCGTACTTTAATTGTATTCTTATTATTCCTTGTTTCTCATCTTCTATAACATCATAACCTCTAACGAAACCTTCTTCTAATAAGATTCTAACTATTTCTTTCTTTATGTTAGAAGCAGGAACGTCAACAGTTTCATGCTTAACAGTGTTCGCATTTCTTATACGAGTAAGCATATCTGCAATTGGATCTGTCATTGTCATATTGAAACCCTCCTTTCAGTTTAAAAAAATCTTACCAACTTGCTTTTCTTACACCAGGTATTTGACCTTTATAAGCTAATTCTCTAAAGCATATACGGCATATACCAAAGTTTCTTATAACAGAATGTGGTCTACCACATATTGAGCATCTAGTATATTCTCTTGTTGAATATTTTTGCTTCTTCTGTTGTTTTACAACCATCGCTTTTCTAGCCACTGGAATCCCTCCTTTAATTATTTAGAAAATGGCATTCCTAATAATTTTAATAATTCACGAGCTTCTTCGTCTGTTTTAGCTGTAGTAACGAATATTACATCCATTCCTCTAACTTGATCTATTTTATCATATTCGATTTCTGGGAATATTATTTGTTCCTTTAAACCTAAAGCATAGTTACCTCTACCATCGAAAGCGTTAGGGTTAACTCCTCTAAAGTCTCTAACTCTTGGTAATGATACAGAAACTAATTTATCTAAGAAGTAGTACATTTTATCAGATCTTAATGTAACTTTTGCACCTATTGGCATACCTTCTCTTAATTTAAAGTTAGCTACTGATTTTCTAGCTTTAGTCGTAACTGGTTTTTGACCAGATATTATTTCCATTTCTTCTACTGCTTTTTCTAATCCTTTTGGATTTTCTTTAGCATTTCCAACACCCATATTGATAACTATTTTATCTAATTTAGGTATTTCCATTATATTTTTATATCCAAATTTCTCCATCATCGCTGGAGCAACTTGTTGAGTATATTTTTCTTGTAATCTAGAAGCCATTTAAGGTCCCTCCTTTCAAGCTATATTATATTTCTTTTCCGCTCTTAACTGCTACTCTAACTTTTTTACCATCTCTCATTTCAAATCTAACTCTTGTTCCTTTTCCTG
Source organism: Terrisporobacter othiniensis (assembly GCF_000808015.1). GTDB lineage: Bacteria > Bacillota > Clostridia > Peptostreptococcales > Peptostreptococcaceae > Terrisporobacter > Terrisporobacter muris. The sequence continues at coordinate 23,696 of NZ_JWHR01000111.1, forward strand.
TTTCAGGATCAACTGGCATTACATTTGAAACGTGTATAGCAGCTTCTTTATTTACTATTCCACCTTGTGGGTTTATAGCACTTGGTTTTTGGTGTTTAGTTACTACGTTCACACCTTCAACTATTACTTTGTTAGTCTTAGGGAATACTTTAACAACTTTCCCTGTTTTACCTTTATCTTTACCAGCTATAACAACAACTGTATCTTCTCTTTTAACACGCATCATGTCCTATTGCACCTCCTTATTATAGTACTTCTGGAGCAAGAGATACTATTTTCATAAATTCATGATCTCTTAACTCTCTTGCAACAGGCCCGAATATACGAGTTCCTACTGGAGTTTTATCGTCTTTTATTATAACTGCAGCATTTTCATCGAATGCTATATAAGATCCGTCGTTACGCTTTATACCTTTTTTTGTTCTAACTATAACAGCTTTAACAACTTTACCTTTTTTTACAACTCCACCAGGTGTTGCACTTTTAACAGTAGCAACGATTACGTCACCTACGTTACCATATCTTCTTTTACTTCCACCTAATACACGGATACATAAAAGTTCCTTTGCACCAGAATTGTCAGCAACTTTTAAACGTGATTCTTGTTGTACCATATCGTAATACCTCCTTTTCGCAAAACTATTTAACCTTTTCGATAACTTCTACTAGTCTGAAGTGTTTATCTTTTGATAAAGGTCTAGTTTCCATTATCTTAACTCTATCTCCGATTGAACATACATTGTTTTCATCGTGAGCCTTGAACTTTTTAGTTCTTTTAACAGGCTTGTTATATAACTCATGACGTACGAAATCTTCAACAGCAACTACTATAGTTTTATCCATTTTGTTACTTACAACACGGCCTATTCTAACTTTTCTTCTTCCTCTTTCCATGTTTAAAAAGCCTCCTCTCCAAATTAAGCTCTAGTTTCGTTTAACTTTCTTTCAGCAAGGATAGTTTTAACTCTAGCTATATCTTTTTTAACAAACTTAATTCTTGCTGTGTTTTCTAATTGACCAGTAGCTAATTGGAATCTTAAGCTAAATAATTCACTTTTGAAGTCATTTAATTTACTCATTAGCTCTTCGCTTGTTAAATCTCTTAGTTCTTTAGCTTTCATCCTATTCACCACCCTTTACTTCTAAATCTTCTTTTTTAACAAATTTACATTTGATTGGAAGTTTATGTGCAGCAAGTCTCATAGCTTCTCTAGCTTTCGCTTCATCTACACCTGCTAATTCGAACATAACTCTTCCTGGTTTAACTACGGCTACCCAATATTCTGGAGAACCTTTCCCAGCACCCATACGAGTTTCAGCTGGTTTTCTTGTTACTGGCTTATGAGGGAATATTTTTATCCAAACCTTCCCGCCTCTTTTTATATATCTAGTCATAGCTATTCTGGCAGCTTCTATTTGATTAGAAGTTATCCAAGATGCTTCCATGGCCATTAAACCGAACTCTCCGTAAGTAACTTTGTTACCTTTTTGAGCTTTACCAGCCATAGTACCTCTGTGAACTCTACGACGTTTTACTCTTTTTGGCATTAACATGAGTGTTTCCTCCTTCCTCGAACCTTATATATTATTTATTTCCTTTGTTTTCAGTTCTTTGAGGTCTTTGTCCTTGAGGTCTTTGTCCTCTTCCATTTCCTCTAGAATCTCTTCTTCTATTATCTCTCTTGTTATCTCTTCTGTCTCTTCTATTATCTTTTCTTTCTTCTCTTGGATTTATTCCGTTTTTAGTTGGTAATACTTCACCATGACAGATCCAAACTTTTATACCTATTTTTCCATAAGTAGTATCAGCTTCAGCAAATCCATAGTCTATGTCAGATCTTAAAGTTTGAAGAGGTACATTTCCTTCGCTGTATCCTTCAGTTCTAGCCATTTCAGCTCCACCTAGTCTACCTGATGCAGCAACTTTTATACCTTTAGCTCCAGCTTTAAGTGCTCTTTGAACAGCTTGTTTCATAGCTCTTCTGAAAGCAACCCTTCTTTCTATAGCTAAAGCTATGTTTTCAGCAACAAGTTGAGCATTTTTGTCTATAGCTCTTACCTCAACTATGTTTACTATTATATTTTTCTTAGTCATTTTTTCTAACTCAGCTTTTAATGCTTCTATTCCTGCACCAGCTCTTCCTATAACAACACCTGGCTTAGCAACATGAAGATCTAATTTGATCTTGTTAGCAGATCTTTCTATCTCTATTTTAGCAACTCCAGCAGAGTATAATTTATTCTTTAAGAATTTACGTATATTGTGGTCTTCTAATAATAATGCTCCGAACTCTTTTTTATCAGTTGTGAACCATCTTGAATCCCAATCTTTTATAACACCGACTCTTAATCCGTGTGGGTTAACCTTTTGTCCCATTTATTTCCCTCCTATCTGTGACTATTTTTTTCTTTTACAACTACTTCTATGTGAGAAGTTCTTTTTCTTATCATAGTAGCTCTACCTTGTGCTCTAGGCATAAATCTCTTTATTGTTGGCCCTTGGTTAGCAACTATTGATTCTATATATAAGTTTTCAGCATTCATTTCGTGATTGTTTTCAGCATTTGCTTTAGCAGATTTTACAACTTTTGCTATATCTGCAGCAGCACCTCTTGGAGTGAATTTTAATATTGCTAATGCTTCATCAACGTTTTTACCTCTAACTAAGCTACATATTTGTCCAGCTTTTCTTGGAGATACACGTACATATTTTGCAATTGCTTTTGCTTCCATTTTAATATCCTCCTTCCTTAGTAAGAATGGTATTATTTTCTCTTGTTACTCTTTTCGTCGTCTTTGTGTCCTTTGAACGTTCTAGTAGGAACAAATTCTCCTAATTTATGTCCAACCATATCTTCTGTTATATAAACAGGTATATGTCTTCTTCCATCATGAACAGCTATAGTGTGCTCTACCATTTGAGGGAATATTGTTGAACTTCTTGACCAAGTCTTTATAACTTCCTTATTTCCTGATGCATTCATTTCTTCAACTTTCTTTAAAAGTCTAGCATGTACAAAAGGTCCTTTTTTAGTTGATCTTGACATCTAATTTCCTCCTCTCTGAGTAAAATAAATTCATAAAATCTATTTAATCATCTATTATTTAGTTCTTCTTGAAACTATTAATTTATTAGATGCTTTGTTTTTCTTTCTAGTTTTGTATCCAAGTGCAGGTTTACCCCATGGAGTAACTGGTCCAGATCTACCGATTGGAGCTCTACCTTCACCACCACCATGAGGGTGATCGCAAGGGTTCATTACAGATCCTCTAACTGTAGGTCTTATACCCATATGTCTAACTCTACCAGCTTTACCTATAACAACGTTACCATGTTCAGCATTACCAACTTGTCCTATAGTAGCTTTACAGTCTATAGCTACATATCTCATTTCTCCTGATGGTAATCTTAATAAAGCCTTTGTTCCTTCTTTAGCCATTAACTGAGCAGAAACACCAGCAGATCTAACTAACTGAGCTCCTTTTCCTGGTTTTAATTCTATATTGTGAATTATTGTACCAACTGGCATATTTTTTAATGCTAATGCATTACCTGGTTTTATATCAGCATCTGGTCCTGACATTAAAGTATCTCCTACTTTTATTCCAACTGGAGCTAATATATATCTCTTTTCACCGTCAGCATAGTTTAATAAAGCTATGTTAGCAGTTCTGTTTGGATCATACTCAACAGTTGCAACTTTTGCAGGTATTCCATCTTTATTTCTTTTGAAATCTATTATTCTATATTTTCTTCTGTTTCCTCCACCTCTGTGACGAACAGTTATTTTCCCGTGAGCATTTCTACCAGAGTTCTTCTTTAAAGAAACTAAAAGAGATTTCTCTGGTTGGTTAGTTGTTATCTCATCAGAAACTAAAACTGTCATTTGTCTTAAGGCAGGAGAAGTTGGTTTAAACTTTTTAATAGCCATCTTTTTTCCTCCTTATGTTAATAAAAGGTATTACATTCCTTGGAAGAATTCTATTTCTTTAGAATCAGCAGTTAACTTAACTACTGCTTTCTTGAAACTTGCAGTTCTTCCTACACTTCTACCCATTCTTTTAACTTTTCCATCGTAGTTTAATGTGTTTACTTTTTCAACATTAACTCCGAATATAGTTTCTACAGCTTTTTTTATTTCAGTTTTATTAGCTTTTTTGCTTACTTCAAATGTGTATTTGTTTTCAGCCATTTCAGCCATACTTTTTTCTGTAACGATTGGTCTTATTATTATATCGTGTGGATTAGTCATTATGCGTACACCTCCTCCACTTTTTTAACAGCATCTGTTGTTATTACGAAAGAATCGTATTTTAAGATATCATAAACATTTATAGTATTAACTAATGCAGTTTCAACACCTTGTATGTTCGCTGCTGATTTTATTATGTTTTCGTTTTTCTCAGCCATTACTACTAAAGCTTTTTTACCAGCATTTATGTTTTTTAATACAGCTGCGAAATCTTTAGTTTTAGGAGCTTCCATTGTTAAAGCGTCTAATACTATCATTTCGTTGTTTTGTACTTTTGAAGATAAAGCACATTTCATAGCTAATCTTCTAACTTTTCTAGGTAAAGTATATCTGTAATTTCTTGGTTTTGGTGCGAAAGCAACTCCTCCACCTATCCATTGTACAGCTCTTATAGAACCTTGTCTTGCTCTACCTGTTCCTTTTTGTTTCCAAGGTTTTCTTCCGCCACCTCTAACTTCTGCTCTAGTTTTTGCAGATTGAGTACCTTGTCTTTTATTTGCAAGTTGGTTTTTAACTACTTCATATAAAACATGTTCGTTAACTTCAACATTGAATATAGAATCAGCTAATTCTATTTCACCAACATTTTGTCCATTCATATTCAATACATTTAATTTTGGCATTGTGCATCCTCCTTTCTTAGGTTAGTCTTATTTAGAAGCCTTAACTGCTTCTTTTATTGTTACTACTGAACCTTTAGCTCCTGGTATAGCACCTTTAACTAATATAAAGTTCTTTTCAGCATCAACTCTTACTACTTCTAAGTTTTGAACTGTAACTTTAACGCTACCCATGTGTCCAGCTAATTTTTTGTTTTTGAAAACTCTACCTGGGTAAGAACAAGCTCCCATTGAACCTGGTCTTCTGTGGTATCTAGAACCATGAGATTCTGGACCTCTTGATTGACCATGTCTCTTTATTGGACCTTGGAATCCTTTCCCTTTAGATATTCCTGTTACATCTATCATTTCACCTGTTGCGAATACGTCAGCTTTTATTTCTTGTCCAACTGTATAAGCATCTACAGATTCAACTCTGAACTCTTTTAAGTGTTTTTTTAATGTGTTAGCTGCAGCTAAATGTCCTTTTTGAGGCTTGTTTAAAGATTTCTCTTTAGCATCTACAAAACCTACTTGAACTGCATTGTATCCATCATTTTCTATTGTTTTAACTTGTGTTACAACAACTGGTCCTGCCTCAACAACTGTTACTGGTACTACTTCTCCAGCTTCAGTGAATATTTGAGTCATACCTATTTTTTTTCCTAATATTCCTTTCATATTAGCACCTCCTATAATTCTTACAGCGGATTACCTAATTTAGTAATCATTCTAAGATAGTCACCTTATAGGATAATATCTTAGGTGTTTGTTCTTATAACTTTATTTCTATATCAACACCTGCTGGTAAGTCTAATTTCATTAAAGAATCAACAGTCTTAGGCGTTGGGTTTGTTATGTCTATTAATCTTTTGTGAGTTCTTATTTCAAACTGCTCTCTAGAATCTTTGTATTTATGAACAGCTCTTAATATAGTAACTACTTGTTTTTCTGTTGGTAGTGGCACAGGTCCTGAAACTTGTGATCCAGCTTTTTTAGCAGTTTCAACTATTTTACCAGCAGAAAAATCTAATAATTTGTGATCATAAGATTTTAATCTTATTCTTATTTTTTCATTTTTAGCCATGTTTTATTTCCCTCCTTCTTCGCTTGTTTATCATTAACCTTTATTTATTTTAATACCGATACACAGTTCCGGGTGTTCCTGTTTTTTAAAAGTAAAAAATATTAAAATATTAGGGCTAACTCTCTTTCCTTACAATTCGTATCTCTCAAGCACACTATTATATTTTATCTTATTATTAACTTTTTTTCAAGATATTTTTTTATTTTTTGCATACATTATTTTTTTGCTTTTGTATTTCAAAAAATTTTATCTTATTTTCTTACAGCGACTTGATTAGTATATAATTTTTTTCTCCCTTTGTCAATATTGTATACAAAAAAAGAGAGGTTTAACCCCCTCTTTCTTTATATATATAAATAATCTATTTTTTAGATTATTCTATTATTCCAGCTACAACTCCTGAAGCTACTGTTCTTCCACCTTCTCTGATGGCAAATCTTAATCCTTCTTCAACACATATAGAGTTTATTAAGTCAACTTCTATAGTTACGTTATCTCCAGGCATTACCATTTCTATTCCTTCTGGTAATTTACAAGCTCCTGTTACGTCAGTTGTTCTGAAGTAGAATTGTGGTCTGTATCCATCGAAGAATGGAGTATGTCTTCCACCTTCTTCTTTTTTAAGAACGTATATCTCTGCAGTGAACTTTGTATGAGCGTTAACTGAACCTGGCTTAGCTAATACTTGTCCTCTTTCGATTTCGTCTCTTTGAACACCTCTTAATAATGCTCCTATGTTATCTCCAGCTTGAGCGCTATCTAATAACTTTCTGAACATTTCTACACCAGTTACAACAACTTTTCTTGGCTCTTCAGTTAATCCAACTAATTCAACCTCGTCTTGTACTTTTAATACTCCTCTTTCTACTCTACCTGTAGCAACTGTTCCTCTACCTGTTATAGAGAATACGTCTTCTACTGGCATTAAGAATGGCTTATCAACATCTCTTTCTGGAGCTGGTATATATTCATCTATTTGTTCGAATAATTCAACTATTTTGTCTCCCCACTCTGAAGAAGAATCTTCTAATGCTTTTAAAGCAGATCCTCTTATTATTGGAGTGTCATCTCCTGGGAATTCATATTCGTTTAATAATTCTCTTACTTCCATTTCTACTAACTCTAATAACTCTTCGTCATCTACCATATCACATTTGTTTAAGAATACTACTATGTATGGTACACCAACTTGTCTAGATAATAGTATATGCTCTCTTGTTTGAGGCATTGGTCCATCAGTTGCTGAACAAACTAATATAGCACCGTCCATTTGAGCAGCACCTGTTATCATGTTTTTAACGTAGTCAGCATGTCCTGGGCAGTCAACGTGAGCGTAGTGTCTGTTTGGAGTTTCGTATTCAACGTGAGCTGTTGATATTGTGATTCCTCTTTCTCTTTCTTCTGGAGCTTTATCTATGTTAGCGAAATCTACAGCTTCTCCTAATTGATATCTGTCAAATAATGTTTTTGTTATTGCAGCTGTTAATGTAGTTTTACCGTGGTCAACGTGACCTATTGTTCCTATATTAACATGTGGTTTATTTCTTTCAAATTTAGCCTTAGCCATTTTAAAATACCTCCTGTTGTATTTAAATATAGATTAAAATGCTTACTATAAGCTTATGTTAAGTATTTTACTATTAATCATTCCTGTTTTCAAGATGTTTTTCCAATTTTCTCTTGACTCTTTGAAGAGCATTATCTATTGATTTAACATCTCTATCAAGCTTGTCCGCAATATATTGATAAGACTTACCATTTAAGTATAATTCCAACACTTCAAGTTCCAAATCACTAAGAAGTTCATTCATTTTAGTTTCTATATTTCTTAGTTCTTCTTTACTTATTATTAGTTCCTCTGGATCAGTAACTATACTCGTTGCTATTATGTCTAAAAGAGTTCTATCTGACTCTTCATCATAAATAGGCTTATTTAAAGATACATATGAATTAAGAGGTATATGTTTTTGTCTTGTGGCAGTTTTAATTGCAGTTATTATCTGCCTAGTTATACAAATTTCTGCAAAACACTTAAATGAATTAGTCTTACTTCCATCAAAGTCTCTTACAGCCTTATACAGACCTATCATGCCCTCTTGAATTATATCTTCTTTATCAGCACCTACTAAAAAGTAGGATTTTGCCTTTGCTTTAACAAAGTTCTTATATTTTGTAATAATATATTCTAATGCTATTTTATCCCCATTGCTTGCTTTTAATACAATATTGTACTCATCTTGCTGATTATTATCCAATCCTTTGTAATCATTATCATTAGCTACTAACATTAAAATCTCCCCCAATTAAAAGTTTCATAAGTATATTATAGCTTACGAAACTTAGTGTTTTCAATGCTTTCTACGAATGTTCTCAAGTTTCGACAATATCTCTTTGTCTAACCGTTCCTCCAAGAAATTTCGTTGTATTTTTTGCTGACGTTTCTCTTGTTCTTCTTTAATTTTTCCTATTGCACTGTCTACATAGAGTTTTAACTCTCTTGCAGATACTCTTGAAGCCCCTTTTCCTAAAATAATTTGTTGTTCTGCATAGTCACTAGTAGCAACTTCTATATCATCATATTTTGATAATGAACTTATATATTTTTCTATATAACTATCTGCTGTTTGATGTTCTTTTGTATATACTATAGTTATATACTTTCTCTCTTCTATTTTTTCTTTAGAGTTTTTTACATTATAAGCATCAAATACTATGATTGCTTTTTTACCAGTATATTGTGCATATTCAATAATGTAATGAATTAGTTTTTCTCTGGCACCTTCTAAATCATCTTTAGATATTTCTTTTAAATTATCCCATGCGTTTATAATATTGTAACCATCTATTATTAAATAAGAATTTCTATTATGTCTCCTCATTTTTCTAACATTTAGCCTTTATTTCTTTGCCTAAATATTTCATAAAGAAGTATTCCGCCTGCTACAGAGGCATTCAGTGATGTAACATTACCTGTCATTGGCATTTTTACAGTGAAGTCACAATTTTGTTTAACTAGCCTAGATATACCAAATCCTTCACTTCCTATAACTAACCCAAGGGGACCTGTTAAGTTTTGCTCATAGAAAACTTCTCCGTCCATATCTGCCGCAGCTATCCAAAGACCTTCTTCTTTTAATCTTTTTATTGTATTGACTATATTGGTTACTTTACAAACAGGTACATATTCTACAGCTCCTGCAGATGCTTTGGCCACAACAGGAGTAATATGTACAGATCTTCTCTTTGGTATTATAACTCCATGAGCTCCAACAGCATCTGCTGTTCTTATTATTGTCCCTAAATTATGTGGATCAGTAATTTCATCTAATATTATAAAGAACATATCTTCATTTGTGCTTTTTGCTTTTTCTATTAATTCTTCTAATTCATAATATTTATAATCACTTACAATAGCTATTACACCTTGGTGCGCATGACTTGTACTTATTTCATCTAACTTACTTTTATTCACATACTGTACAACTATGTTTTTGTCCTTAGCCATTCCTATTATCTTTTTTATAGAACCTTCTTTAGCTCCATTTGCGATCATTATTTTATCTATTTGTCTGTCGCTTTTTAAAACTTCAATTACGGGATTTCTTCCCTCTATATTTGTCAATTTCGTTCACCGCCTATAAATTTTTGAATTTTTCCCTTATGCTGACTATTTCACCGCAACTCATTTTACCTTCAGTACATGGCCCTGAAACACATCTCGGTCCACATTTTTTAAATAATACTGGCGCTACTGCTTTTACTTGTCTTAACATTTCGACTGCAAGTTCCCTTATTTCCCATTGTGCTCTTTCACAACATCTATGATCAAAGAAGTTGTATAAACTTCTTATATTCATGGTAAGTACCATCTTTGTTTCACAAGCATTAGGAAATACATACCTTGCATCTTCAATTGCTATTTTTTCTGCTTGGGATTTTGCTTGTTTTTCGCTTTTACCTTTTTCAAGTAAATTGTTATAATGCTTTTTAAATAGTATATCAACTAATTTATCGTAATCTTCTTGGTCTTTTTTCATAGACTGAATAAAGATTTCTTTAGCTTCTTCTATTTTTTCAATTTGTGGAGGAATAATGTACTCAAACTGATCTAGCTTAACATACCTTTGACTTTGCTGAGAAAAACTCGCTATTCTATGTCTTACTATTTGGTGAGAACAACTCCTAGATATTCCTTCTATTCCAAATGTAAATGTTACATGCTCTAACGGAGATTCATGTCCCATATTAATCAACATATTTAAAAACTTTTCCACGCTTTCATCACTTAAATTTTGTTCTATTTCATCCACTCCAACTGGAGAATAACAAAGTTTAGCTGCCATAGCTATTACCTTTTCAGGTTGTGGAGTATGTGCTAATAGTTTTACCTTCATATATTTACCTCCTAGTTCTATTGTTATAAATATATTATACTATATTACCATATAATTTATGGAATATTTTAAAAAGTAGCATTTAATTCTCTCTATTTCAATAGGTTTACCAACTAAATAAAAAAGTATTGCACAAGTGGCAATACTTTTTTTGTTACATATTACTTTCTATTATAGAAATTCCTTTATATACTATATATTCAAGTCTTTCTTTGTCTTCTTTTAAATATAGATATCCTACTAGAGCTTCAAACCCAGTTGCACATTTATAATCTATAATGTCTGCATTTTTAGGAGATGTATGAGATTTTTGATTTCTTCCTCGTTTGTATATTCTAGTTTCTTCTTCTGTAAACTCTTCCATCATACCATGTATTATAGATGCTTGAGCTTTTGCATTCGAGTATTTGATTGCCGTTTTGTGTAAATCATTAACCTTTTTATTACAGTTATCTCTTATTAAATACTCTCTTATATAAGATTCATATACAGTGTCTCCCAAATAAGCTAATACCAAAGGTGACATAGTCACTAGTTGTGTTTTATCCATTTTTATGCCCTTCTCCATTTAACTCCTTGTCTTGTGTCTTCAAGTACAATACCTTTTTCTAATAGTTCATCTCTTATTTCATCAGCTAATTTAAAATCTTTATTTTTCTTAGCTTGTGTTCTAGCTTCTATTAATTTTTCTATTTCTTCATCTAGCATATCATCTTGTTTTTTATTCACAACGTTTAATACACTAGTTAACTCATTAAACTCAGCTAAAACTTTATTAGCAAATTCTTTAGTTGAGTTTTCATTTACATTAGAGTTCATAAATTTAGCTAATTCAAATATTATACTTACAGCATCTGCTGTATTTAAGTCATCATCCATAGCATCTATAAATCTTTGTCTAAATGAGTTTAGCTCTTCTTCTAATTTTAGCTCTTCAGCATTTTCAGCATCATCACTTAATTTACTTATTATAAATTCTAATCTTTCTTTTGCATTGTATAATCTTTCAAGTCCAGCTTTAGATTGATTTAGTATTTCATCACTAAAGTTTATAGGGTTTCTGTAGTGAGTTGATAACATAAAGAATCTCACTATCTCTAAGTCATATAGCTTTGATATATCTCTTACTGTAAAGAAGTTACCTTTTGACTTACTCATTTTCTCGTTATTTATGTTAATATATTCGTTATGCATCCAGTAATTTGAGAATGTTTTTCCACTTCTTGCTTCACTTTGCGCTATTTCATTCTCATGATGAGGGAATTTTAAGTCTTGACCTCCAGCATGTATATCTATAGTATCCCCTAAATATCTACGAGACATAACTGAACATTCTATATGCCATCCTGGTCTACCTTCTCCCCATGGACTCATCCATCCTGGTTCACCTTCTTTTTTAGCCTTCCATAAAACAAAGTCCATTGGATGTCTTTTTTGGTCATTTACTTCTATTCTTGATCCTGCTTCTAATTCATCTTGTTTTATTCCAGAAAGTTTTCCATATTCATTGAATTTTTGAGTATCAAAGTATACGTCTCCATTTACTGCATATGCATATCCTTTGTCTTCTAATTCTTTAACAAATTCAATTATTTCTTCTATATTTTCTGTAACTTGTGGATGTACAGTTGCTCTTTTTATTCCAAGTCCATCAGCATCTACAAAGTATTCTTCTATATATTTTTTAGCAACTTCTTCTGGTTCTATATTTTCTTCATGACCTCTTTTTATTATCTTGTCATCTACGTCAGTAAAGTTTTGAACATAGCTTACATCATACCCTCTATATTCTAAGTATCTTCTTAATGTATCAAAAATTATAAAAGGTCTAGCATTACCTACATGTATGTAGTTATACACTGTTGGTCCACAAACGTACATCTTAACCTTTCCTTCTTCTAATGGTTTAAACTCTTCTTTTGATCTTGTCATGGTATTAAATAATTTCATTTTCCCATCTCTCCTTTCTATTTAGTTTACTCTTCATTATGTATCTTAAAATATTTTTCTATAAATAAATTCATTCCATTGTATAGCAATGATATTATTATACCCTTATATATTTTATTTCTAACTTTAATTTTGCTCACATTATCTAAAGAAAATACAAATATTTTCTAATAAATTTGCTCTACTATATTATTATACATAATTAACTCTTTATAAAAAACATATTCTTCAACTTTTGTTAAATTAAAGCAAAAGAATTGCTATCTTTTCGATAGCAATTCTTATTTATTATAATATGTTATTTTTTACATATGATAATCTGTTTAAACAAGTTTCTTTTCCGATAACTTCCATTATCTTATTAAGGTCTGGACCATGCATTTGTCCTGTTAAACTTATTCTTGATCCCATAAATAAATTTTTACCTTTTATTCCATGTTCTTTTTGTATTTCTTTAAGCATAGCTTTTGCGCTAGCTTCATCTAAAACTTCCATGTTAGATAGCTTTTCTATTAAAGCATCTACTAGAGTAGGTATATGCTCTAATTTTAAGAAATCTCCACATTCTTCAGTTTCTAGTTCAACTGTATCTCCAAAGAATATTGAAGCATGATCAGTTATTTCTTTTACATATTGTAATTTTTCCTTTAAAACTGAAACTATTCCTTTTAAGAAATCATACTTTTCTTTAGCTTCTTCCTCTGTCACAAATCCAGCTTCTACTAAGAATGGTATAGCTAAAGCAGTTAATACTTCATCATCTCCATCTTTCATGTAGTGTTGGTTAACCCAGTTTAATTTTTCTGTGTCAAATACTCCACCACTCTTAGAAACTCTTTCTATAGAGAAGGCTTGTTCAAGTTCTTCCATAGAGAATATTTCTTTATTTTCTTCTGGAGACCAACCAACTAGCGCAACATAGTTAACTAATCCTTCTGGTAAGTATCCTTTTTGCTTGAAGTCTTCTACTGCAACATCACCTTGTCTCTTACTTAATTTTTTCTTTTCTTTATTAAGTATGTTTGGTAAATGTACAAATGTTGGAGCTTCCCATCCAAATGCTTCATATAAGTATACATGTTTAGGAGTTGAAGAAACCCATTCTTCACCTCTTATTACATGAGTAATCCCCATTAAGTGGTCATCAACTACAACAGCAAAGTGGTATGTTGGGAAACCATCAGTTTTTATTAAAACTTGATCATCTAAATCATTAGTATTGAATTCGGTTTCTCCTCTAACACCATCCATGAATTTTATAACATGGTTTTCTGGTAATTTAAGTCTTATAACATAAGGTTCACCAGCTGCTATTTTAGCTTCAACTTCTTCTTTAGAAAGGTCTCTACAGTGACCATCATATTTAGCAGTTTCTCCAGCTTCTCTTTGTTTTTCCCTTACTTCATCTAATCTTTCCTTTGTACAGAAACAGTAGTAAGCCTTACCACTATCTAAAAGTTCTTGTATATATTTTTGGTATATATCTAGTCTTTCAGATTGGATGTATGGTCCGCAGTCACCTTTTTGAACCACATTACCATTGTCATCTAACATAACACCTTCTGTGTGATTTACGCCAGCCCATTTCATAGCGTTTAACATATTTTCTATTGCACCATCAACAAGTCTTGTTCTGTCAGTATCTTCTACTCTTAATATATATTCTCCGCCCATTTTCTTAGCGAATAAATAGTTATAAAGAGCCGTTCTTAAGCTACCTATGTGAACAAACCCTGTAGGACTCGGAGCAAATCTTACTCTAACATTACTCATCTTATGCCTCCTAAAACTAATCTATTACAGTCTTACGTTATTTTTTTTGAATTCTTCTCTAACTCTAGATTCTATATCTTCTACAGCTATTAATTCTTTTTCACCAGTTTCTCTTAATACAAATTCAACTTTTCCGTCTACTATATCTTTACCAACAGTAATTCTCATTGGTATACCTATTAACTCAGCATCCTTGAATTTGAATCCTGGTCTCTCATCTCTATCATCTAATATAGTTTCAACACCTATAGCTTCTAATTGCTTGTAGATTTTTTCTGCATTTTCTACTTGCTCTTCTTTTTTCATGTTTACTGGTACAACTATAACATGATATGGAGCTACTGATAAAGGCCATTTTATACCATTCTCATCATAGTGTTGTTCTATTATAGCTGCTGCAGTTCTTTCAACACCTATTCCATAACATCCCATTTGTATTGGTTGAGATTTACCATCTTTGTCTACGAAAGTACAGTTCATTGCTTCAGAGTATTTAGTTCCTAACTTAAAGATGTGACCAACTTCAACACCTCTCATTATTTCTAATTCTCCACCACACTTGATACATTTATCTCCGTGTTGTACAGATCTGAAATCTCCTACTACACCTTCAAAATCTCTTCCATAGTTAGCATTTTTTATATGGTATCCTGTTTTATTTCCACCAACAACTAAATTTGATTGAACTACTATTTCTTGATCTATAAATAAGTAATCAGCTTTTATTCCTATTGGTCCAGCAAATCCTGTTTCAGCACCAGTAACTTTCTTAACCATCTCTTCTCCTGCTAAATCCATTTCAATAACATCACCTACAGCATTAGCTACTTTTGTGTCATTGACATCTCTGTCTCCTCTAACAACTACTGCTACAGATTTTCCATCTGCATCAAATATTAGAGTTTTTGCAAACTTACTTGCATCAGCTCCCATAAACGCTTCTAATTGTTCTATTGTTTTTACATCTGGTGTAGAAACTTCTTCTAACTCCAACATTTCTTCTTTGCATGGCTCATGATTTACTGATTCAGCTTTTTCTATATTAGCTGCATAATCACACTCTTTACAGAATACTATTTCATCTTCCCCAACTTCTGATTTAACCATAAATTCTGCTGAGAAAGCTCCACCTATAGCTCCTGAATCTGCTTGTACTGGTGCATTATCTAATCCACATCTAGCGAATATATTAGTGTATGCTTCAAACATATCGTGGTATGATTTGTCTAATCCAGCTTCATCTATATCAAAACTATAAGCATCCTTCATTAAGAAAGTTTTAGTTCTCATTACACCAAATCTAGGTCTTCTTTCATCTCTATATTTAGCTTGTATTTGATATAAGTTTAAAGGAAGATCTTTATATGACTTAACTTCTTGTCTTACTATATCTGTAAATACTTCTTCATGTGTTGGTCCAAGGCAGTAATCTTTACCTGTTCTATCTTGTAATCTAAACATTTCAGGTCCCATTGCAGTCCATCTTCCAGACTCTTGCCATAATTCAGCAGGTATTATACCTGTACAGAAGATTTCATTACCATCTTTTGCATTCATCTCTTCTCTTATTATGTCACTTATTTTTTTAAAAACTCTTAGTCCTAATGGTAAATGATTGTAAAGTCCTGAAGACATTTTTTTAATCATCCCTGATCTTAACATTAACTGATGACTTGTTATCTCTGCATCAGCTGGAATTTCTTTTAACGTTGGTATAAACATTTTTGACATTCTCATATTAAATTACCTCCTAAATTTTTTAATTATTTTCAAAATATAAAATTTGCTTTGCGCAGTTTAAGCAATTAGAAATTATAATTTCTTTAAATATATAAAAAAAGCCCTTCATCTCTAAAAATAGAGACGAAAGGCTGACTTTCCGCGGTACCACTCTAATTAATCATAATATATTATGATTCTCTCAAGGGATGTAACGGTCCTGACCCGTAAAAACTTTTTACCGTTTTTATACTAAAAGACTGGTTCAAAAACTTCCTCTTAGGAACTCTCACCACTATTCCCTCTCTGTAAAGATTTCATTTTTTACTATTTCTTTATTATTGTTTTTAGTCTTATTCAAGTTGTTTAAAAATATAATAATTTAATGATATAGCATTTTATTTTTATTGTCAACTTCAACTTTTAAATAATATCATTATAATTTTTAGTGTATATTTCAAAATAGTTTTATTTTTCTTGTCTTTTACTATATAAAAATTATTATATCCAGTAAGTAATATTAATATACTGCTTATCAAAAGCTTTTGTGATAAACTTTTTCTACTATAACTAATTTATTTATTTTTTATTCAATAAACAAATACTTTGTGCTGAAATACCTTGTTTTGTACCTGTAAATCCAAGGCCCTCCTCCGTAGTTGCTTTCACACTAATATTCCCAACATCTGTATTTAGTATTTGAGCAATATTTATTCTCATTTCTTCTATATATGGTGCCATCTTAGGACTTTGAGCAATTATTATGCTATCTATATTATTTATCTCATATCCTTTTTCATTTATTAAATTATTAACACACTTTAATAATTTAATACTGTCTGCACCCTTGTATTTTTCATCTGTATCTGGGAAGTGTTTACCTATATCACCTAAGGCAAGTGCCCCTAACATACCATCCATTATAGCATGAATCAATACATCTGCATCAGAGTGTCCAAGTAATCCCTTTTCATGTGGAACGCTTACCCCTCCTATAATTAAAGGTCTTCCTTCAACAAGTTTATGTACATCGTATCCTAAACCAATTCTCATGTAAATTTGCTCCTTTTTATGTTAGTTTTATCTTAAAATTTCCTCTGCAATTTTTAAATCTTCAGGAGTAGTTATTTTTATATTATTATAAGAACCTTCTACTACCTTTACATTATATCCTAAATACTCCATCAACATTGAATCATCTGTACCATAGTATTTATCAACTTTAGCTTTTTCATGAGCTTTCATAATTAATGAATAGTCAAAAACTTGTGGAGTTTGAATTGACCATAATTTATTTCTACTTGGAGTATCACATACATCATTATTTTCATTCACTATTTTTATGGTGTCTTTAACAGGAACCCCAACTATTGCACAGTTATATTTTTGGGCGCATTCTATGGATTTTTCTATAATTTCATCAGTTACAAAAGGTCTTGCACCATCATGAATTAAAACTATTTCACAATTTTTATCTAGTGCTTTAAGTCCATTGTAAACTGAATCTTGTCTTTCCTTTCCACCAAAAGCAATCTTAATATTTTTATATCCATATTTATCTATAACATTTTCTTGAAAAAATTCTTTTTCATCTTCTCTTACTACTATAATTATTTCTCCTATGTTTTCATTGTTATAAAATTTATCTATGGTATGGGCTATTACTTCTTTATCTCCGATTTTTAGAAATTGCTTATTTATATCTGCTTTCATTCTACTTCCCCTACCTGCGCTAACGATAACTACGCTATTCATAACTTCACCTCTTCTTATTTCGATTTAAAAGTTTATTATTAAGTAAGTAAAAAAAGACCTTCTATGAATAGAAGGTCCTTATTATATTAATTCTTAGGTTTTCCAAATATCATTCTTCCTGCAGAAGTCTGAAGCACTGATGTAACTAATACATTTATAGTTTCGCCAATATGTTTCTTCCCACCTTCTACAACTATCATTGTTCCATCATCTAAGTAAGCTATTCCTTGATTAGATTCTTTACCTTCTTTTACAACTTGAGCTATCATTTCTTCACCTGGTATAGCAACAGGCTTAACAGCATTAGCAAGTTCATTTATATTTAAGACTTCCACACCTTGGAATTGAGCTACTTTGTTTAGGTTATAATCATTTGTTACGACCTTTCCATTCATTACTTGAGCAAGCTTAAGAAGTTTGCTATCAACTTCTGATATGTCATCAAAATCCTTTTCAGTTATTTCGACCTCTATATCTAACTCTTTTTGAATTATATTAAGTATATCTAGACCTCTTCTTCCTCTAACTCTTTTTAAGTCATCAGAAGAATCTGCAATATGTTGTAATTCATTTAAGACAAACTTAGGTATTATAAGTTTTCCTTCTACAAAACCAGTTCTGCAGATATCTGCTATTCTACCATCTATTATTACGCTAGTATCTAATACTTTTGGTGGTATTGATTTTGTAGCATTATCTTTTTTACTTGATTTATCTTTTCCTAAATTTGCAGATAATCTACTTAACTTACTAATATTAAATAAATCTTCTCTACTTTTCAATGTAATTTTTACACCTATATAACCCATAAATAAATAGATTATTATAGATAAAATTGTTTTGATTAAAGGCATTCCTGAAATTGGTCCAAATACCCCTCCTACTATTAGATAGGCGATAACTAAGCCTACAATTAGTCCTACTACTCCTAATAATATATCTGTCTGTGGATATTTAGATATTTCAGTATCTAAAATTTTTACAAATCTTCTTACTTTATTGAAAATCCAAGGACTTATCAAGTAGAAAAGTACACCTACTAATAGCCCTGCTACTATACCTACTAAATATGCGTTATCTATTCCAAAACTAAGTTGTGGAAATATTTTTTCTAGACTTAAATATGAAGTTGTTCCTATTATAACTCCTAAAAGAGATATTAACATTCTTATTATTTTGCTTATCAAAACTTCACCCCCTATAGTGTGTGATTTATATGATACATCATATATATGAATTTTTCATTAATTTTTTCTTAAAATTACATTATATTTGCATATCTAAAGATGCCATTCTTTCCATTTTTATAAGTCCATTTTTTATATAAGTTGCTCTTATTTCACCTATTCCCTCAACTTCATCTAAATCTTCAATTGAAGCTGCTTGAATACTTTTAAAGTCATCGAAATAATTAATAATATTCTCTATAATTGCACTTGGTAACCTATGAATTTTATTTAAAACTCTATATCCTTTTGGTCTAATCTCCATATCCATACTTTCAGTTATGCCCGAGTAACCTAAGATTTTTGATACTTTTACTAAGTCAAGTAATTCATCATCTGTTAGACTTTTCATCTTTCTTTGAATTTCTTTTAACTCTACATTATCTTTTTTGTAATCCATATAAATCATCATTCTATCTTTCTTAGTAGTTCCCATTAATTCTTCTAGCTGCATTCTTACTAGTGTACCTTCTTCACCTAGCTCAATTACATACTTTTCAATTACATTTATTATTCTCATAACCATTTCTATTTTTTGAACTACTAATGCTACTTCATAGATAGTAACCATATCTTTAAATTCAAATGAATTAAGATTTAAAATGGCCTGATCTAAAACTGATTTATACTTTTCTAGTGTTTGTAACGCTTGATTAGCCTTAGTAAATATTTTTGATATTTCTTCAATTACATATTTTTGTTCTCCCCTGTATACAGTAATTATATTTCTTCTTTGAGAAATAGATATTACTATAGCACCAGTTTGCTTGGCTACTCTCTCTGCAGTTCTATGTCTAGTCCCTGTTTCTGATGTTTGTATTGAATAGTCAGGTATTAACTGTGCATTTGCCAATAATATTGTCTTTACATCCTCACTTAAAACTATAGCTCCATCCATTTTGGCTAACTCATATAAATATGCTGGAGAGTAGTCTGCATCTATTTTAAACCCACCATCTACTATTTCAGATATTTCATCATCATTTGCCAATACTATAAGCCCACCAGTCTTAGCTCTAAGTACATTGTCAAGTCCTTGTCTAAGAGGAGTTCCTGGAGATATTTTTCTAAGAGCATGAAGTAAGTTTTTATTATCCATAATATTATCGATATTATACATTCTTATTCATCACCCCCTTAATACTAAGTTTATAGCTTGTCTTAGATTATCTACTGGTATGATTTCTATACCCTTTATATCTTTTACTGTAGCATAATTATTTTTCGGTATAACTATCTTTTTAAATCCTAATTTTTTGCATTCAGCTATTCTTTTTTCTATATAGCTAACAGCCCTAACTTCGCCTGTTAACCCTACTTCGCCTGTTACAACCACATCGCCATCAATAGGCAAGTTCCTAAAACTAGAAGCTACAGATAATATTATTCCCAAATCCATTGAAGGTTCGTTAATTTTTATCCCTCCAACAACATTTATGTACACATCTTGATTTTGTATTTGTAATCCTACCCTTTTTTCTAATACAGCTAATAATAAAGCTACTCTATTGTAGTCAACTCCTGTTGCTGTCCTTTTTGCAATCCCAAAACTTGTTGGAGATACTAATGCTTGTAATTCTAAAAGCATCGGTCTTGTTCCTTCTACAGTTGATATTATAACTGAACCTGATACATCTTTAGGCTTTTCGGAGATTAGGACTTCAGATGGATTAGTAAGTTCTATTAACCCTTTATCTTTCATCTCAAATACACCTAATTCATTAGTTGAGCCAAATCTATTTTTGACTGCCCTAACAAGTCTATAAGTATTATACCTTTCTCCTTCAAAATATAAAACTGTATCTACCATGTGTTCTAATAATTTAGGTCCTGCTAAAGAACCTTCTTTAGTTACATGTCCAACAATAAAAGTAGATATTCCCATCTTCTTAGAAATTTTCATAAATCTTGATGTTCCTTCTTTTATTTGGCTTACAGTTCCTGGTGCTGAAGATATCTCTGGACTATATACAGTTTGTATTGAGTCCACAATTATCAAATCTGGATTTATATTATCTAAATAAGCTTCTATTATACTTAAATTATTTTCCGAGAAAATAAATAGATTATCTGTATTTACTCCCAATCTATGAGCTCTCATTTTTATTTGAGATTGTGATTCCTCTCCAGATATATATAATACTTTTTTTCCTGAACAGGCAACATTTCTAGATACTTGCATTAATAGCGTTGATTTTCCTATACCAGGATCTCCACCTACTAAAACTAAGGAACCTTTTACAATTCCTCCACCTAGTACCCTGTCTAATTCTTCAATTTCTGTAGAAAATCTTTCTTCGTGTTTTATCTCTATGGAATTTATGCTTATAGGTTTTGAATCACCCTTACTTATCACAAAAACTTCCCTTTGAGATTTTTTTTCTTCTATTTCTTCAACAAATGTATTCCATTTTGTACACTCTGGACACTTACCTAACCATTTACTAGTTTCATATCCACATGACTGGCATACATACTTTGTTTTAATTTTTGCCATTATTATTCACCCTTAAATGCTTTATTATTACTTTATTGTACTATATATTGTTAATATCTGCATATAATATTATTCGGATTTATGTTAAATATATCAAAATAATCTTTACTAAACCTTAAAATAGAGGGAGTTTTTCTCCCTCTATCTCATAAAAAATCATTTTACTTCAAAAGACATCTTACCTTCCTTTACAGTAGCTTCAACAACATCGCCTGATTTTATTGTTCCCTGTAGTATCAGTTCTGACAGCTCATTCTCTAATTCTTTTTGAATAGATCTTTTCAGCGGTCTTGCTCCATATTCTAAATCAAATCCTGATTTTGCAATCAAATCTATAGCTTCTTCATCCATTTCTAATTTTATAGTCATTTCTTCTAATCTTGCAATTAATGTCTTACACATTAATTTGACGATTTTAGATATATCATCTTTATTAAGGGAATGAAATACTATTATGTCATCTATTCTATTTAAAAACTCAGGTCTAAATTGTTTTTTTAGTTCAGACATTATATTTTCTTTCATTTTTTCATATTCATCTTTTTCTTGAGTTTCTGCATTCGGTATTCCAAAGCCTAATGTTTTTTGCTTTTTAATTGTTTTTGCTCCTACATTTGATGTCATTATTAATATTGTATTTTTAAAGTCTACAGTTCTACCTTTAGAGTCTGTTAGTCTACCATCATCTAATATCTGTAATAAAATATTAAATACATCTGGATGGGCTTTTTCTATTTCATCAAATAATACCACTGAATAAGGATGTCTTCTAACCTTTTCTGTTAACTGACCTCCCTCATCATAACCTACATATCCAGGAGGGGATCCAATTAATCTAGATACAGAATGTTTTTCCATATATTCTGACATATCAATACGTACTATTTGATTTTCATCTCCAAATTCAGCTTCTGCCAATGCTTTACTAAGTTCTGTTTTTCCCACTCCAGTTGGACCTAAGAATAAAAATGAGCCAATAGGTCTATTTGGGTCTTTTAAACCTGCCCTAGCTCTTCTAATAGCTGTACAAATAGATTTTATTGCTTGTTCTTGACCTATAACCCTCTCATGTAAAATATCTTCTAGTTTAAGTAGCCTTTCTGTTTCTTCTTCCATCATTCTATTTACCGGTATTCCAGTCCATAAGCCAACAACCTCTGCAATTACTTCTTCATCTACCACATTTGCATATTTAGATGATTTATTCCATCTATCTCTAATTTTCTCTAGTTGTTCTTGAGTCTTTCTTTGTTCATCTCGTAGTTTTGCAGCTTTTTCAAAGTTTTGACCTCTTACTGATTCTTCTTTTTCTTTTTTGATACTATTTATTTTATCTTCTAAATCCTTTATCTCCTTTGGAGGCGTATTTTCTTTTAACCTAACTTTCGAAGCTGCTTCATCTATTAAATCTATAGCTTTGTCTGGTAAAAATCTATCTGTTATATATCTTACGGATAACTCTACAGATGCTTTAATAGATTCATCTGTTATTTTTACTTTATGATGAGCTTCATATTTATCTCTAAGACCTTTCAGTATTTCTATAGTATCTTCCTTTGTTGGTTCCTCTATTAAAACTGATTGGAATCTTCTTTCTAATCCAGAATCCTTTTCTACATGCTTTCTATACTCATCTATTGTTGTAGCTCCTATAACTTGTATTTCTCCTCTAGCTAAACAAGGTTTTAGTATATTTGAAGCATCTATAGATCCTTCTCCTGTAGCTCCAGCTCCTATAATTGTGTGCATTTCATCTATGAATAAAACAATATTTCCCTTCTTAATAACCTCATCTATAACTTGTTTTATTCTTTCCTCAAATTCACCTCTATATTTTGCTCCTGCTAACAATGAACCCATATCCAATGTATAAAGAATCTTATCTTTTAATGTATCTGGAACTCTACCTTCTGCTATATCAATTGCCAATCCTTCTGCTATTGCAGTTTTTCCTACTCCAGGATCCCCAATCAATACAGGATTATTCTTTGTTCTTCTGCTTAAGATTTGAATAATTCTCTCTATCTCTTTTTTTCTTCCTATTACAGGGTCTATTTTATCTTGTTTAGCACTCTCAGTAAGGTTTCTACCATACTTATCAAGTAACTTTGATGAAGTACTATCTTGTGTAGAATTCGCTTTATTCACTTTTTTAGGTTCAATTGAGTAATTATCTATTCCCATCATATCAATAATGCTTTCAGCAATATCTCTTGAATCGATATTTAAGGATGCCAAAATTCTCATTCCCAATCCTTCACCTTCTTGAGCAAGTGCTAATAATATATGTTCTGTTCCTATGTAATTTGTCTTAAGTTTATTTGCAAAAGCTCCTGATAACTCTAGTATCTGTTTAGATCTAGGGCTTAATGTTACCTCAGTTGCAGTTATATCATTTTTGCCCTCTATTTCAATAATCTTATTTTCTAAAATATCTTCAGTAACCCCTAATTTATTTAAAACTTTAGCTGCTATTCCATCTTTTTCTTTTAGAAGACCTAGAAGTAAATGCTCTGTTCCTACAATTTTATGTCCAAAGCTCTTTGCAGACTCCACACCTAAGTCAATTGCAGTTTTAGCTCTTTGAGTAAACCTATTGAAGTACATTTTCATCCCTCCTATTTCTTATTTCTATTTGCTAGAGTAAATTCTTCTCTTAAAAAATCTGCTCTTTTTGTATCACTATCACCAGTCATAGGTGACATCAACCTTAAGGCGGGCTTCATTCCCTTCATTAAGTTAATTATTTTGTCTATATTAATATCTTTAATATAATCCATTTCGATACCTAACTTAATATTTGATAGATGTTTCATAGCCTCGTATGCTGTTATAATTCTTGCATTTTGTAATATTCCTAAAGCTCTATAAACCTCATCTTCTAATTCTATAGAAGCTTCCATTTTTACTAGAGTTCTAGATTCCCTTTCCTTGGTTATTATATCTTTTGTTAAACTTTTTAAACTCTCAATAATATTTTTTTCTGATCTTCCAATTACTGATTGATTGCTTATTTCATACATATTACCTAATATATTTGATTTTTCATTACAAATACCCTTTATATTTGCTCCTAATTTATGTGCAATATTGGAATAAGTATCTACTCTTCTTTGTAAAGATAATATTGGTAAATGAACTATGATAGATGCTTTCAGACCTGTGCCTGCATTAACAGGACAACTAGTCAAATATCCTAATTTATCATCAAAAGCATAATCTAACTTACTTTCTAATATGTCATCTATTTTATTTGCAATTATAAAAGCCTCATCCACATTAAATTTATTTTCATATATGTTAATTTTTATATGTTCTTGATCATTAACTGTTATGTATTTAGTTTTATCTTTGTTAATAATAATTGAACCTATATCATTTGTAGAAAATTTATTGCTTATAATATTTCTTTCTATCAATGTATTCTTTTCTATTTGACTAATGTCTTTTATATTGTATGCAATAAAATCTTCTTGAAATAAATCCTCCGATTCTAATATTATATTGTTAATTTTATTTGCTATGACTTGAGATTCTGATTGACTTAACTTATGTGGAAAAGGATAGTTATTAATATTCCTAGATAATGATACTTTAGTACCTATAATTATGCTATCTTCCATAAGTACCTCCTCCTATTCATTGCATTCTTCTAACTCTTTTATCTTGTCTCTAATGTCAGCTGCTTTTTCATATTCTTCTTTCTCAACAGCCATATTTAAATCTTCTTTTAAAATTCTAATCTCTCTGCTTATATACATACGGCTATTATCTTTTTTAGGTGTTTTACCTATATATTCTTCATAACCATATATATTTTTAATTATAGGTTTTAGATGCTCTTCAAAAACTTCATAACATCTGCTGCAACCTAACTTACCTGTCTGTCTATACTCATTGTATGTGCTATGGCAATTAGGGCATATGATATTATTTTTCTCACAATCGTTATCAGTTACTAATGAATTTTCTTTTTCTCGATCTGTAGAATTACCTTCATCCATTTTTAATTTGTCCATCACATCTTTTATAGAAAAAGGGTCTTGGTAGTTAAAATTAAGCAATGGATAATCCTTAGCACAATCATCACATAAATATATTCTTGTTTCTTGACCATTTATTATGGAGCTAATAAAAACAGATGCTGTTTTTTTATGACACTTTTGACATAACATAATATCACTCCTCTATATTAAATAATTCTTCTATCATATTTTTCAAAATTTTTGCCCTTACTATGTCATTTAATCCATGTATAGGTGAGTTTAAAGATTTATCATCTATAGCACATAATATTATTTTTGATTCTCTATTATTAATCAAGTTTTTATCTAATAACCACTTAACAACTATTTTTCCTTGTATATATGTTATTTCTTTATCTATCTTTTTATGTAGAATATGCAAAATTTGTTCTTGATTTAATTTTGAAATCTTATCTATTTTTACATATCCTCCTCCACCTTTTTTGCTTTGTACTTCATATCCTTTTTCCCTTGAAAACCGAGTTGTCAAAACATAATTTATTTGAGATGGAGCACAATCAAACAAATTAGCAAGCTCATTCCTCTGAATTTGAACTGTATTACTGTCTTCCATTAAATTTTTAATAAATTTTTCTATTATATCACTAATTGAAGCCATATACATCACCACTTAAATAAATTTTTCTTTTGACTTTCTTTGACTACTATTTAATATATATTATATACATATTTTAGTCATATAATCTAATTATTATAAACAAAAACAAATTTATATTTTATATAAAACAAAAAATAAACGGCATGATTTTTTTAACATCATGCCGCTTTTAATATATATTTTTTAATTATTAGCTTCTGCAATTATTTTTGATGCTAGCTGCTGAGGTACCTCATTGTATTTTGCTAATTCCATTTCAAAGAACCCTCTACCTTGAGTCATTGATCTTAAATCTATTGCATATTTAAATGTTTCACTTTGTGGTGCTTCTGCATAAATTACTTGTCTACCTTTATCATCAGGTTCCATTCCTAGTATTTTTCCTCTTCTCTTGTTAATATCACCCATTACATCTCCCATATACTCTTCTGGAACAGTTATCGTTAATTTCATAATAGGTTCTAATAAAATTGGTTGAGCTTCCTCCATTCCTTTTTTGAATGCTATTGATGCTGCCATTTTAAATGCCATTTCTGATGAGTCAACATCATGATATGATCCATCATATAATGTTGCTTTTATATTTGTAACAGGATATCCTGCAAGTATTCCTTTTTGCATAGAATCTTTTAATCCTTTTTCTACTGCAGGTATATAAGACTTTGGAACAGAACCTCCAAATATCTCTTCAGCAAATTCAAAGTCATCGCTACATCTTGTAAATTTAATTTTTACATCTCCATATTGACCATGGCCACCAGATTGCTTTTTATGTTTTCCTTGTACATCAGAAGAACTTTTTATAGTTTCTCTATAAGCAACTTTAATATCTTCTAGATCTACATCAACACCAAATTTTTCTTTTAATTTATTTTTAACTGTATTTATATGAAGCTCACCTTGACCACCAACAAGAGTTTGCTTAGTTTCTGCGTTTCTGTACCAGTGTATAGTTGGATCTTCTTCTGATATTTTGTTTAATGAAGATCCTATCTTATCTTCTTCACCTTTATTTTTTGGTACTACAGAAAAATATATTTGTGGTTTTGGTAAATCTATTTCTTCTAATAATGAAACACCTGAGCGTTCTGCTAAAGTATTTCCTGTTTTTAGAGAATTCATTTTTGTAACTATAACTATATCACCTGCATTAGCATAGTCTACTTCTTCTAATTCTCCATTTTTC
The DNA here is from genome assembly GCF_000808015.1 of Terrisporobacter othiniensis. Classification (GTDB taxonomy): domain Bacteria; phylum Bacillota; class Clostridia; order Peptostreptococcales; family Peptostreptococcaceae; genus Terrisporobacter; species Terrisporobacter muris. The sequence goes on from NZ_JWHR01000111.1 coordinate 50,779, forward strand.
ATTGTATATAAATTAGTAATTTTTTCTTTTACATCCTTATTTACATTAACTATTTCAGTATCTTTTTTTATTTGACCTTCAACTACCTTTATGTAAGACATTTTTCCTATGAATGGGTCAACCATTGTTTTAAATACCAAAGCTCTTAAAGATTTTTCTTTTTCAATAGCTTTTGGTTGTATGTATGCACCTATAGTTTTTAGTATTTCTTCTGATCCTATGTTATTTATTGTAGAACCACATATTACAGGTATTATATCTCCACTTTGTATTCCTATTATTATTCCTTTTTGAATTTCCTGTGGACTTAATTCTTCTCCATTAAAATATTTGTCTAACACTTCATCATCAGTTTCTGCTATATGTTCCATTAAAGCTTCTTTCACACTTGAAACTTGCTCTTTGAATTCTCCATCTAAATCGTCATCCAAGTTTTCTAACACATTATGTAATTTAACAAATTTTTTATCTTTATATATAGGGCTTATCATTGGTACTATCTTATTGTCATATTTTTCTCTTAACATTTCTATTGCATCTTTATATCTTGCCTTTTCATTGTCTATTTTATTTATAAACATGATTTTCGGCATATTTTCAGTCAATTCTAGTGATTTTTCAGTTCCAACTTGTATAGGAGAAGTTGCATCTATTACTATAATAGCTGCATCACTTGCTCTTAACGAAGAAATTACTTCACCGCTAAAATCAAAATATCCTGGTGTGTCTAATAAATTGTACTTGATACCGTTGTATTCTATGGGAGCTAACCCAATACTATAAGTCATGTTTACTTTATCAGACAACTTGGGCATCTTTTTTGAAATATTTGTAGTGTATGCTAGGGCATCAATTAAATTAGATTTCCCACATCCACTATGCCCCAGTATTGCAACATTTCTTAAATTGTTACTATCATAGACTTTCATATTAGCACCTACCTTTTTTAATTATATAAAATTATCAAGTGTTATAAATAATTTTATACCATTTACATGTATAATATTCCTAATTATGTAAGATAAGATTACCTTATTCTTATAAGAACAATTTGGTACTCTTTCCCTTGGATTTAAAATATATTTCTACACACATCTATATTTTTCCTCTTTTTTGTATAAAAAAACTCTAAAGCAGTTATTTACTATGCTTTAGAGTTTTTTTAATTCACTATTATTCTACTCTATTCTAATGTCATCAATAATTGTTTATCACAAACCATTTCATTTTCTTTAACTTTAATAGACTTTATTTTCCCACTTGTTTTTGATACTATATTAGTTTCCATTTTCATAGCTTCTATAACAATTAATGGTTGATGTTCTTCAACTTCATCTCCTTCTTTAACAAGAACCTTTATTACTTTTCCTGGAATACTAGCCCCTATTTGCAAAGTATTATCCATATCAGCAGTTTCTACTTGCTTAATACTGCCTGCATAATTATTATCTTTTATCTCTACTTCTCTATGCATTCCATTTAGGTCAAATACTATTGTTCTATATCCATTTTCTTTTACATCACCTATATTTCTTAAACTTATAGTTAACATTTTTCCTTCTTCTATTTCCACATCACATTCTTCACCTATGTCAAGACCATAGAAGAATACGTTGCTTTCTAATTTGGAAATATCATTATATCCTTGTAAATGTTTTAGATATTCTTCATATACTTTTGGATATAATTCATAACTTAATATATTTCTTATATTAGATTTCATATTAAATTTTTCATTTAAATAATCTTTATCTTTGTCAAAATCCGCTTGTGGTATTAATAAACCAGGTCTTACAGTAATAGCCTCTTCACCTTTTAATACTACCTTTTGTAATTCCTTTGGTATACCACCTTCTGGTTGACCTATCATACCCTTACAATAATCTACTACTGAATCTGGGAATGATAATTTCTTACCTTCTTCAATAATATTATCTTTGTTCAATTTATTTTTTGTCATAAATATTGCTAAGTCACCTACAACTTTTGAAGATGGAGTAACCTTTATTATATCTCCAACTATTTGATTTGCTTCTTTGTAATTTACCTTAAGAGTATCAAAGTCATCTCCTAAACCAAAGCTATCAGCTTGGGCTTTTAGATTTGAATATTGTCCTCCTGGCATTTCATATTCATATATTTCAGCAAAAGAAGTACTCATACCACTTTCAAATTTTTTATAAATTTGTCTTAGGTCTCCGTAGTAACTTGATAATTCTTCATATCCATATAAGTCGATCTTAGTATCTCTTTCTGTATTTTTTAGAGCTTCTACTATAGCATTTAAAGATGGTTGGCTTGTTAGACCTGACATAGTTTGTAATGCAGAGTCCACTATATCCACCCCTGCTTCAGACGCCATCAAACAAGTTGCTACACCGTTTCCACTTGTATCATGGGTATGTAAGTGAATTGGTGTTTTGACATTTTCTTTTAATGTTTTAATTAAAGTGTGAGCAGCATAAGGTTTTAAAAGTCCTGCCATATCTTTTATACAGATTATATCTACTCCTAAAGACTCTAATTCTTTCGCCATTTTTACATAATATTCTAAGTTATATTTAGATTTATTAGGATTTAATATATCTCCTGTATAACACATAGTACCTTCGACTATTTTTCCGGTTTCAAGCCCTGCCTCTATTGACAGTTTCATATTTTCCACCCAGTTTAGTGAGTCAAATATTCTTATAACATCGATTCCTTGATAAGCAGATTCTTTTATGAAATCTACTATTACATTATCAGGATAGTTTGTATACCCAACACCATTTGATGCTCTAAACAACATTTGGAACATAATATCCGGTATTTCTGTTCTTAATTTTTGTAATCTTCTCCATGGAGATTCTTTTAAAAATCTATAAGCTACATCATATGTAGCTCCCCCCCACATTTCTAATGAGAATAAATCTTTTTGGTACGCATTTGTTTCTTTAGCAACTTGTAATAAATCGTAAGTTCTAAATCTTGTTGCTATAAGAGATTGATGAGCATCTCTCATTGTAGTATCAGTTAATAATAATTTCTTTTCATTCTTTATTTTTTCAATATATGCTTTCTTTCCTAGTTTCTCAAACTGTACTTTACTACCTTCTACTTTAGGTATTCTTTCAGTTATTATTCTTGGTTGATGCAATGTTTCAAACTTAGGTTTAGGCATACATTTGTTTTCATTAACTATAACATCACCGATAAATTGAAGTAGTTTAGTTCCTCTGTCCTTACTCTCTTTTATCTTAAATAATCGAGGGTGTTCATCTATAAACTTAGTACTGCATTTGCCGGCTCTAAACATAGGATCTTGCAAAACATTAACTAAAAAACCAATGTTAGTTTTTACCCCTCTAACTCTAAGCTCATTTATAGATCTAATCGTCCTATTAATTGCTCTTTCAAATGTTCTATCCCAAGATATAGTCTTAACTAGTAAACTATCATAGTAAGGTGTTATACTAAATCCTGCACAACCATTTCCTCCATCAAGTCTAATACCTGCACCAGAACCGGTTCTATATACTTGTATTTTTCCTGTATCAGGCATAAAGTTATTTTTAGGGTCCTCAGTTGTAATTCTGCATTGTATAGCATATCCTGTTACTTTTATATCATCTTGAGATTTTATATCTATTTCTTCACTATCTAAGCTATATCCTTCAGCAACAAGAATCTGACTTTGAACAATATCAATTCCCGTAATCTCTTCTGTTACAGTATGCTCAACCTGAATTCTTGGATTCATCTCTATAAAATAATGATTCCCTTTATTATCAACTAGAAACTCTAACGTTCCTGCACTTACATATCCTACTTCTTTAGCTATTTTAACTGCATCTTCACAAAGCTCATCTCTTACTTTTTTATCTACAGAAAATGCTGGTGCATATTCAATTATTTTTTGATGTCTTCTTTGTACAGAACAATCTCTTTCATATAAATGAACTAAATTACCATGTTTATCACCTAATATTTGAACTTCTATATGTTTTGGGTCTTCTATATATTTTTCTATAAATATTAAGTCTTCTCCAAATGCTTTTCTAGATTCGCTACATGCATTTTCGTATTCAATAGCCAGGTTCTTTTCATCATAAACAACCCTCATTCCTCTTCCGCCTCCACCATTAGAGGCTTTTATCATTATTGGATACCCTATAAAACTTGCAACTTCTTTTGCTTGTTCAACACTTTTAATTACTTTTTCTACTCCAGGTATAGTTTTTACTCCAACGTTATTAGCAACCTTTTTAGAATTTATCTTGTCTCCCATTCTTTCCATTATTTCTGCAGATGGACCTATAAAAACAATACCATTTTCTTCACATTTTCTTACAAACTCTGGATTTTCTGATAAGAAACCATATCCAGGATGTATTGCATCTACATTTTTTTCTTTTGCAAGCTCTATAATTCCATCTATATCTAAATAAGCATCTATAGGTCCTTTATCTTTACCTATTAAATAAGATTCATCAGCCTTAGTTCTAAATAAACTATATTTATCCTCTTTACTATATATCCCTACACTTTTAATTCCTAATTCATGGCATGCTCTGAATATTCTTATAGCAATCTCGCCTCTATTTGCTACTAATACTTTTTTAAACTTTTTAAGCATGTTATCCCCCTTTTCCATATTTTAGTTGTAATATTAAAGATTATAGTCCATAAAATTTTAATTTTGAACCCCTACAAAAGAGTTTCTTAATAAATAATACAAATTCATTAAAACAGGTAAATAAATTTTGTATTTTAGCAAATTCCTATTTCTTAATTAAGTGATAGTAGAATGTTTTCATAATAATTTTTTATAATATTCCGATTGATATGAATATATATTGATCTATAAAAAAATAAATCCATATTTATTTCATTTTAATAAACATGGATTTATCTTACTTATTATATTAAATTATATCTTATTTCATTACTCTAATCTTTGAATATATATGCATAATATCTAGTATATATATTTTTTTAATCTAGTTCATTTAATAATCTTCTAGACACATCGTTTAGCTTTAATTGACCTAAGCCTATATATGCCATAGTAAATATTGTTTTAATAACATCAGCTGAATTATCCCATTTATAAGATATTGAATTTACTAAAGAATGTTTTGGCATATAATCCTGTAATTCTACTGCCATTTCTTCAGATAAATTTATATATTCTTCAAATAATTCTTCTTCACTCATTTCATCTAAATCATAACTATGCTTTAATTTTTCATTTAATATATTTATAGATATGCTTAGTTGATATGCTACAACATCCTCTCTTTTTGTTCCTTTGCACATATCTCTATCTACTGTAAAATCACTATTTTTTTCAATACTTTCTCTTATTTCTTCACTATCTACTATCTCTTCTCCAAATATAATATACATAATAACACCTTCCTTAATTTTTCTATAAAAACCTTATATTTTATTGTTAATTAAAACAGTAATATTTATAACTTATTTTATATATTAAAAAACCTCTAGTTTATTAACTAGAGGATAAATGGTGGGACCAACAGGGCTCGAACCTGTGACCCCCTGCTTGTAAGGCAGGTGCTCTCCCAGCTGAGCTATGGTCCCGAAATTTTTTATTTATATGTGGTGCGCCCAGAGGGACTCGAACCCCCAACCTTCTGATTCGTAGTCAGACACTCTATCCAGTTGAGCTATAGGCGCATGTTTAAGTGGAGGCGACACCCAGATTCGAACTGGGGATGAAGGAGTTGCAGTCCTCTACCTTAGCCACTTGGTCATGTCGCCTTTTTATATTGGTGACCCATCGGAGATTCGAACTCCGGACACCTTGATTAAAAGTCAAGTGCTCTACCGACTGAGCTAATGAGTCATATGTTTTTTTGGGGTGGATAATGAGATTCGAACTCACGGCCTCCAGAGCCACAATCTGGCGCTCTAACCAACTGAGCTATACCCACCATAATCTAATGCACTAGTTTTTATTTTTTTAGTTGATGGTCGAGGTGAAGGGACTCGAACCCCCGGCCCCATGGTCCCAAACCAAGTGCGCTACCAAACTGCGCTACACCTCGAACTAAAAAAGTGGTGGACCATCAGGGACTCGAACCCCAGACCTACCGGTTATGAGCCGGGCGCTCTAACCAACTGAGCTAATGGTCCACGTTAATTTATATTGTTAAAGTTTAAATGGTAGCGGTAACAGGAGTCGAACCTGTGACCTTTCGGGTATGAACCGAACGCTCTAGCCAACTAAGCTATACCGCCACAATATTTAAATATGGTGCCCAGAGGCGGAATCGAACCACCGACACGGGGATTTTCAGTCCCCTGCTCTACCGACTGAGCTATCTGGGCGCTATTGGCGGAGAGGGTGGGATTCGAACCCACGGTGCCGTTAAGCATCACTGGTTTTCAAGACCAGCTCCTTAAACCACTCGGACACCTCTCCAGATTAATGGTGACCCATCGGAGATTCGAACTCCGGACACCTTGATTAAAAGTCAAGTGCTCTACCGACTGAGCTAATGAGTCATATTTATATGGCTGGGGATGCAGGACTCGAACCTACGCATGCATGAGTCAAAGTCATGTGCCTTACCGACTTGGCTAATCCCCAATATATAAGTGGTGAGCGCACAGGGATTCGAACCCCGGACACACGCCTTAGAAGGGCGTTGCTCTATCCAGCTGAGCTATGCACCCACATATATTGTTTGTTTTGTTTGGAGCGGGAAACGAGATTCGAACTCGCGACTTCAACCTTGGCAAGGTTGCGCTCTACCACTGAACTATTCCCGCATACTAGGTATAGTTAAAAAGTGGTGCGGATGAAGGGAGTCGAACCCCCACGCCAATGGCGCTAGATCCTAAGTCTAGTGCGTCTGCCAATTCCGCCACATCCGCATACTTCTTTTGGTGGAGGATGGTGGATTCGAACCACCGAAAGCACAGCTAACAGATTTACAGTCTGCCCCCTTTGGCCACTCGGGAAATCCTCCATATTATGGAGCTGGTAATAGGACTCGAACCTACAACCTGCTGATTACAAGTCAGCTGCTCTACCAATTGAGCCATACCAGCATAGTATTGAAAAAAGTATTATGGCGACCTGGAAGGGGCTCGAACCCTCGACCTCCAGCGTGACAGGCTGGCATTCTAACCAACTGAACTACCAGGCCGCATTTATAAGTTTTATGGTGGGACCAACAGGGCTCGAACCTGTGACCCCCTGCTTGTAAGGCAGGTGCTCTCCCAGCTGAGCTATGGTCCCGGGATAAATAAATGGAGCGGGTGAAGGGGATCGAACCCTCACAGCCGGCT
>NZ_JWHR01000112.1 GCF_000808015.1 Terrisporobacter othiniensis
TTTGGAGTAATAATGAATAGAAAGAAAATATAAAGAATAATGCGCAAATATAATATTATTTGTCCAATACGTAAATCTAATCCTTATAAACGTATAGCTAAGGCAACTAAAGAGCATAGGGTTGTTCCAAATAAATTAAATAGAGAATTCAAGCAAAATATACCAGGGAAAGTATTGTTAACAGATATCACGTATATGCCTTATGGCAATGGAAAAATGGCATATTTATCTACGATAAAAGATTCATCAACTAATGAAATATTATCACATTATTTATCAAAAAGTTTAGCTATAGAAATTGCTACTAAAACTATTGATAAATTAGTTGAGTTTAAATCATTTAAACTACATAAAGATGCATTTATTCACTTTGATTAGGGCTCTTAGTATACTAGTCCAATTTTTCAAAAGTTACTTAAAAAGAATAATTTAGAGCAATCGATGTCTAGAAAAGGTAATTGTTGGAATAATGCTCCGCAGGAGTCATTCTTTGGTCATATGAAAGACGAGATTGATTATAAAAGTTGCAATACATTTGAAGAGTTACAGATTTTAGTAGATGACTATATAGATTATTATAATAATTTCAGATACCAATGGAATTTAAAAAAGCTGACTCCTATTCAATTTAGAAATCAGCTTTTGATGATGTCTTAGCCATGTCTTTTTTCTTGTGTCCTTGACAAAGGATCCACTTTATTTAGACTTAGAGTTTTTTCTTATAATCTATTTAAATATTTTATTAAATAATCTATTTTCTTCTACTGCCATAGTTAAATCTACTAATCTACTAGTGTCACCAATTAGTATAACTCCACTTAATCGGTTATTTACAAAGTAGTATTTTTCATAAGTTTGTTTTTTCTCATCTGCAAATTCTACTGTTTTATATTTTTTATTTGGATCTTTTCCATTATCCCCTATGACAAATAGTGAAGTGTCCATACCGTTGAAAGTAAGTCCTGCACTAACTGTTTCATATGTTACAGAATCTCCTGCCGCATTTGCTCCTGCAACTTTCCCCATTTCTACAGCTTGTGGCCAAATAGCATAATTTATATTTTCAAATTCTGCGCAGTCTCCACACGCATATATATCTGATTTATTAGTTTCCATCTTTTCATTTACAACTACTGCTTTATTTACATTTATTCCACAAGATGATGCTAAAGATACATTAGCCCTAACACCACAAGAAATCACTACCAAGTCTGCTGATATTATTTCTCCATCACCAAGCTTAACTCCTGTAACACCATCTTCACCTTCAATGCTATCAATTTTAACATTTAATTTTAAGTCTATCCCTGATTCTTTAATTATATCAGCTAAAAAGTCTCCTGACCTTTCATCTAATTGTCTAGGCATTAGACTAGGTGCAAGTTCTAATACAGTTACATTACATTTAGCTTTGCTAAGTTCCCAAGCAGCCTCTAATCCTAGTACTCCTCCACCTATTACTACTGCATTTTTAACACTTGGAAGTATATCATTTATTTTATCAGTATCAGAAATTCTTCTAATTGCTATTACTCCTTCTTTTTCATTCCCAGCAATTGGTGGTATAAATGATTCTGAACCTAATGCATAAATACATTTATCGTATTTAAGCTTCATATCACCATCTAAAGTTACTATTTTTTCTTCAGTATTTATATCTATTACATTTTTATCTAATATATTAGTTATGTTATTTTCCTTGTACCATTCTTCGTTATAAATTGCTAATTGATTAGCATCAAATTTAGCAATCATGCTTTTAGTAAGCATTGGTCTATTATAACTTAATACATTTTCATTTGATATCATAACTATATTACAAGTATTGTTTCTTTCTCTTATAGCTTTTGCAGCATTTATACCAGCAGCACCATTACCAAGAATTAAGAATATCTCATTTGTATCCTTCTTAAAGTTACTTTCTTCCACATTAACTGGTATAAAGTTTTCTCTTCCAACACCACATACTGGGCATATGTCTAAACTAGCATCAAATATTTCTCCACAAACTACACATTTTACTAGCGGAGTTTCTGTTACTTTATTTTTAACTCTTTTATTTTCCTTATTTAATAATATACATCCAAAATTAAACCCATATTCATATGCATCTTTTAAATCCTTTTTACCTGGTTTAAACTTAACTCTAAATCCATCTACAACTTTCATTCTAAGTTGTTTTAATCTTTCTATAATATGAGGTACTCCTTCACCACTCCATCCATAACTACCAAAAGCACTAGCAAGTTTACCTCCATGAGTTCCAGCAAATATCGAAGTTGTTAAATCCCAAATAGGTTTTAATGCTTCTCCCACAATTGTTGGTGTTCCAAATAATAATCCATCTGCAAAACCTATTTCTTCTAAAACTTTAGCTGTATCACTTTCAACTAAATCATAAATTCTAACATCTATTTCTCCACTATCTTTTATACCTTTTTCTATTTCATGTGCTAATTCTTTTGTATATCCATAAGCGCTAACATAAGGTATTATCACTGTTTTTCTTGGATTTGGATTTATAACCGTACACCATTTTTTATAAGTTTCTTTTATTTCATCAATTCTACAATCTATTACTGGTCCATGACCTGTACATATCATATCTATCTTTAAGTCTTTTATTTTACCTAAAGCTTTTAACATATGTGGTTTAAATGGACCTATTATGTTATCAAAGTAATATTTTGTAGCTCTCATATATCCTTCATTATCAGTCAATTTACTTAATACTATATCATCTAAGCAGTAGTGAGAACCAAATGAGTCACATGTGATTAAGGTTTCATCTTCTTCTATGTAAGTATACATAGTATCAGGCCAATGTAAGTGCGGTACTGAAATAAATCTTAAAGTTTTATCTCCAACTTTTAAGATATCGTTATCCTTGACAGTTAAACTATAGAAGTCATGATTAACTATATTCTTTAAGAAGTTTATTGCAACTGTACTTCCTACTACTTTTATATTTGGATTCATATCTATTAATTTTTCCACACTACCTGCATGATCTGGTTCAGTATGATTGACAACAATATAATCAATCTTATTTATATCTACTATTTGTTTTAAACGTTCTAAATAAGATTGGAAAAATTTAGCCTTTGCTGTTTCAAATAATATGACTTTGTCACCAGTTTTTAATACATAAGAATTATAACTAGTCCCAAACTCCGTCTCCATAATAATATCAAAGATCCTTAAATCCTTATCTAGTATTCCTGCCCAATAAAAATCTTTTTTTAATTCCTTATAATCCATAATCTACCTCCACTTATTTGTATATTAAGTATAATAATTTAGTCTAATTTTTATCCCCTATTCAGATGTTAAATTCTGTTATTTTTTTATTATATCTCTACCCTTTATTATAGTATATAAACTCATTTATAGGATAATTGTTAAATTTTATACAAAAAAAATAGGTCCAATTTTGAACCTATTAATATTATCTATGCTTAATCTAATTGTTTTAATTTAAAGTAGATTTTTACATTCATTACAAATTTTATTTTCTACTGAATTTTTTGATCCACAAACTTCACAAAATACATGAGTAAAATCCTTTAGCATATAACCGCAGTCTTGACAAAAATTAACATTGTCGTAATTAATTTCTCCACACTTATTGCAAATTTGAACTTCACTAATATCTTTTCTTACCTCCACCATGCTTACAGCCTCCCCTTTTTTAATTTTCTGACTATCATGCACACTATTTACTTTTATTATAGTACTTTTTTATATAATTAACAATATCGTATATCATATTTATTATTTTTTTGTTATTAGTATGTCATATTTTATTTATATGGCTTTCTTTGGTCAATATATTTTTATATTATATTTAAAATAAATATCAATTTACTTTGTATTTTTTTACAACTATAATTAAATAAGAGTATAAATTAAGGGGGAATAAAAAAATATATGTTAATCATCAATGAAAAGTACATGGAGCAAAATATAACTATCGAAGATGTATTAAGTTCTATAGAAAAAGCATTATTAATACAAGAATCTGGCAAATTTAGTCAACCAGATCGTATCCATTTAGGTGAAGATGAAAATCCATTTTTGTTAATGCCTTGTTTTAAAGAAGACTATTTTTCTACAAAGTTGATAACTGTATATCCTAAAAATAGTGAAATAGGGGAAGCTGTAACACAAGGTGTTACTTTATTAAATGATATTAAGACCGGCAAACCTTTAGCTTTATTAAATGGTACATATTTAACAGCACTAAGAACAGGATGTGTTGGTGGTGTATCTTCAAAATATTTAGCAAAAAAAGATGCTTCATCTATAGCGATAATCGGAGCTGGCGTTCAGTCAGTATTCCAAGTGTTAGCTACATGTGCAGTTAGACCAATAAAAGACGTGTATGTATATAGTAGAACAGAGTCAAAAGTAAACTCTTTCATAGAGAAGTTACAGCTATTACTTCCTAATGTAAAGTTCCACAGAAGTAATTCTAGTAAAGATGCTATAGAGAAAAGTGACATAATAATATGTGCTACTACCTCAGCTAATCCTGTTATACCTGATGATGCTGATTTATACAAAGGAAAACATATAATCGGAATCGGTTCTTATCAACCTCATACTAGAGAATTTTCTAACGCTGCAATTAAATCTGCTGATCATATTTATACAGATACTTTATTTGCCATAGAAGAAAGTGGGGACTTAGGCATACCAGTTAAAGAAAATTTAATAAAAAAAGAAAATATTCAAACTTTAGGTAAGGTTATTCAACTTAATGAATTAGATGATGATTTATTAAATTCTACTACTGTTTTTAAATCTGTTGGCATAGGCTTATTTGATTTATGTGCAGCTGAAGCCATATATAAGCATGCTCTTGAAAATGGTGGTTCTATAGATATAAATTTATAAACAATAAAAAGTAGAGAAATTAATTTCTCTACTTTTTATTGTTTCTTAACTATAAGAGCCACATTTTCAATATGAACACTATGAGGGAACATATCAACTGGCTGTACTTCTAAACATTTGTATCCTCTTTCATCTAGATAATTCAAATCTCTAGCTAAAGTTGATGGATTACAAGAAACGTAAACTACCCTATCAGGTTGCATAGATATAATTGTATCTAGTACTTTTTCATCGCAACCTTTTCTAGGTGGGTCAACAACTACTACGTTAGCACGTTTCCCTTGTTTATACATCTTTGGAACAACCTCTTCAGCCTTTCCAACATAGAATTCCACATTATCTAAATTGTTTATATTTGCATTTATCTTTGCATCTTTTATTGCTTCTTCTACAATCTCTATTCCATACACTTTTTTAGCTTTTTGCGCTAAAAATAATGAAATAGTTCCGATTCCACAGTATATATCAAATACTGTATCATTTTCTCCTAAATTAGCATATTCTAATGCTTTATTATATAGTACTTCTGTTTGTACAGGATTAACTTGGAAGAATGATAAAGGTGATATTTCAAATACTAAATCTCCTATATTATCATTAATCTTTCCATCTCCATAAATCACTCTATTTTCATTTCCTAATATTACATTAGTTTTTTCTCTATTCACGTTAACTACTAACGTTTTAAATCCTGGAATATTTTCTTTTAATACAGATGCTAGTTCATTTAAATATGGTAATTTTCTTCCGTTGGCAACTAATACTACCATAACTTCTTTAGTAGTAAAACCTACCTTTGTTACTAAGTGTCTTAAAACCCCTGTATGAGTTTTTTCATCATATATACTAACTTTATAAGCTCTTATATATGTTTTTATTATTTTTATTATTTTATCATTTACATCATGTTGTATAATACATTGATTTGTAGGTATAATATCATGGCTTTTCTTTTTATAAAAACCAATTACAGGTACTCCATCTACTTTTTGAATAGGAAATTGTGCCTTATTTCTATATCTAAAAGGTTCTTCCATTCCTAAAGCATTATGAATTACCACATCATCAAGTTTTCCAATTCTACTTATAACTTGTTTCACTTCATTAGTTTTTAAATTAAGTTGTTCTTTATAATCTAATTCTTGAATTTGACATCCACCACATTCTTTAAGCTCTTTGCTACATTTTCTCTCAACTCTATATGGTGATGGTTCCAGTATTTCAACTATTTCTCCAACGGCATAATTCTTTTTTGATTTAGTTATCTTAACCTTAATCTTATCTTTTACTAATCCGCCATCTACAAAAACTGTAAATCCTTCGAATTTACCAATTCCAACTCCACCTTGACCTATATCAACTATCTCTACAACGTACATTTTATCCTTTGATAACATAGGTTTTCCTCCGAACAATTAAATTTAGACTTCAAAGACTTATTTTATCAAAAAAATAAGGACTATTAAAGTCCTTATATAAATAAATCTCTATTTTTTAATCCTAAATAAAATTGTGTACATGCTAATACAAGTAAAATTACTCCTCCTATAGAGCCTATGTAGATTAATTTCTCTGCTAAACCTTGTGATAATCCTGATTCTACAATCACTTGTACATATTTATTAAAGTTTTGCATTGCTTGGTATCCATATCGAACCCATGTAATACCTGTCATAAGTCCCATTGGAACTATACTCATGCTCATATAAAATCCATTTATTGATCTTTGCTTACTACCTTTAACTCCAAGTATAATTGGTACTAAAAATAATAGTGGCAACATATATCCATAAAATTGAGGTGTTAAAGCTAAAAATAATGCTGCCGTTAAATAAAATGCTAATAAATAATTTTTTAATACATTTGTTTCACCTTTAAAGTCTCTTAAAGATGCTTTCAAATATCTTATATATACAGGCAGATCATTTTCAACACCTTGAGTATCCCTACCCATTCTCATATCTTTAATTAATTCCTTGCCTTTTCCATTAAGTTGATTATATTGTTTACTAAAATATTCTGGTACTTCTACCTGCTCATATTCAGATCTTAACTTTTCTAAATCAGACAAATATTTTTGTCTTTTTCTTTCTTTTATCCCTTTGAACTTTTTGGTTTCAGTGATTAATTGGTTAATCGTCATAACTACTAATCCTGTACTCATACCTCCACCCCCTTATAATTATGATACTATATAGACAATTCAACTGCTACATTTTAATAATAAAATTTATAAGTTCTTTTATATATATATTCATTATTTATATAAAGAACCCTACAAAATTGTAGGGCTCTTTTTTATTTTAGTTACCTTTCGTTATCAAAATTCTATTTACCATGGTTTACTATCTTACTTAATGCTATTCCAGCACAACTTAATATAATAACCCACACTATTGACATAAAAGCCCAAGCAAATCCTGTCATTATATTCACCATCCTTTAAATTTAATCTATAAGATTAAAATTTTATTAAGCTTCTACTTTATTATTATTTATTTCAGAAGTATATTTAGATTTTATAGATTTATATGTTTGTATAAATCCAACTATTAATATACATACAACTACTGCCCTAGCAAGATTTACCCAAACAACAAATTGTTCATTTCCTGCCATATAAGATGGTATAGCTTTAAAGTTACCAGCTAATGCATAGTCCTTAGTAAATATTGCTAGGAAAACTATTATAGAAATTGGTGTCAAGAATTGATGGAATAATCTAAAGAACCATTTTGGTACCTTCCATAAACCACCTTTATTCATTTCATCTAATGCTGGGTCTTTAACTAACCAAGCTACAACTATAACTTCTATTAATCCAAGAACAATTAACAAGTAGTTACCTATCCAGTTATCAACTTCTGTAAAGTAGAATAAGTTAGCAGTTCCTGTAACTATTGATTCTAATGCTATTGGAGCACCAACTATCAAATATGCTAAGAATATAATAACGGCACCTTTCTTTCTTTGTATTCCCATATCTTCTTCTAGTAATGCAACTAAGTAGTTGTACATTGCTATAGCTGAAGTAAATCCTGCGAAGAATAATAAGAAGAACCAAACAGCTCCGAATATTCTACCACCAGTCATATCAGCAAATACATTTGGCAATGCCATAAATGCAAGCCCTATACTACCTTTTATACCTTCTGGTCCAAGGAATGCATATGAAATAGGTATAACAGAAGTACCAGCAAGTATAACTTCAGCAAATTCATTTAATGATACTGTAGCAACAGAAGCAGCTACTATATCTTCATCTGCTTGTAAATAAGATGCATAGTTACAAATAATCCCCATACCCAAAGATAATGTGAAGAATATTTGTCCTGTTGCAGTTACTACTGAAGCCGAAGTTAATTTACTTAAATCTGGATTCCATACGAAGTTTAATCCATTCATTGCTGACCAATCAGGATTAACTGGAGCACCTAATGTTAAAGCTCTTATAACAAGTATGATACCAAATACATATATTGTTGGCATCATTACTTTAGCCCAAGCTTCTATACCTTCAGATACACCCTTCATTACAGCCCATCCAAGTAAAGCTAAAGAAATTACCCAGAATATCAACATCTTAGGATCAGTTATATATTGAACAAAGAATGTTGAACCATCTACACCTACATAACCACCTGTTAGTGATTGTACTGCGTACCCTAGTGACCAACCTATTATATGAGTATAATAAGAGTTAACTAATAATGTAACTCCAAATGCTATAGCTCCCGCAAGAGCTCCAAGTATAATTGCAGTTTTTGGTTTTACAGCTTTTTTAGCCTGTAAATAAATCATTGGGCCTACTGTACCATGTCCATGCGCTCCACCATAACGACCTATACTCCATTCTATTAACATTACAGGTATACCTATAACGATTAGAGCAAAGAAGTATGGTATCATAAATGCGCCACCACCATTTGTAGCAGCTATATACGGGAATCTCCAGAAATTCCCTAATCCAACAGCATTTCCTGCCATTGCTAAGATAAGACCTATCTTAGAACCCCATTGTTCTCTGTTTTCTGCCATTTGTTACTCCCTCCTTTTTATTTTAAATATTACGGAAAATAAAACCTAAAATAAATATTCAGAATAAAACCCCTTTTGTCTATATTTTCACATTTTTGTAAATTTTCTGACTATTTATCTTATAAAAATAACCACTAGACTTTGTTATTATCTAAGTGGTCATTTTATATAATAGTACCATCCTTTACTAAAACATGCAATAATTCTTTCAAAATTTATTTTTCAGATATTCTTGCCGCTTTAATAAATTGCTAGATGCACTATAGTAAAATATATTAATTATTTTTAATTTTATTCTTATAATACTCTACTTGATCCTCTGTATACAGCACCTCTTGTAGTATCAACTGTTATAAGTTCACCATCTTCAACACTTGATGATATATTTGTAGCAGATACAATAACTGGTTTTCCTAAGTTAATTCCAACTATTGCAGCATGAGAAGTCATTCCGCCATCTTCTGTTATTATGGCAGCAGCTTTTTCTATATAAGGATTCATTTCTTTATCAGTCATACTAGTAACTAATATATCTCCTTCATTGAAATTTTCACAAACTTCTCCACTTTTAACAAAACGTACTTTTCCCTCTACTGTGGTTCTTCCTATACCTATACCTTGACATATTTCTTCACTTACAACATGAACCTTTATTAAATTAGTCGTTCCGCTTACTCCTGTTGGAACACCTGCAGTTATAACAACTAATTCTCCATCATGAATGAAACCTTCATTTTTACTTGCTTCTATTGAATTATCTATAAGATCATCTGTATTTCCTGCCTGTTGGCAGTTTACTGTATAAACTCCCCAGCTTAATGATAATTGTCTACTAGTTTTACTATTAGGAGTTGCAGCTATTATTGGAGTATTTGGTCTAAATTTAGAAACCATTCTAGCTGTATGCCCTGAAGATGTTGATGTAACTATTCCTGAAGCATTTAAACTTTTAGCTGTTGTACACGTTGCATAACTTATTGCATCTGTAACATTAGTATTATTTAAACCTTTGTTTCTTAATATATTATCATAATCTAAAGTTTCTTCTATTCTTTTAGCTATTGTAGCCATTGTTTTAACTGCTTCTACTGGATACTTTCCTGCAGCAGTTTCTCCAGATAACATTATTGCATCTGTTCCATCATATATTGCATTGGCAACGTCAGTTACTTCAGCTCTTGTAGGTCTTGGATTTCTAATCATTGAGTCAAGCATTTGTGTAGCTGTTATAACTGGCTTTCCTAATTCATTACATTTTTTAATCATTTCTTTCTGTACTATTGGCATTTCTTCAGTTGGTATTTCAACTCCTAAATCACCTCTAGCAACCATTAAACCATCAGAAACTTGTAGTATTTCATCTAAGTTATCTACACCTTCTTGGTTTTCTATTTTTGATATTATTTGTATATCTGTAGCATTATTATTTTCTAACACTTCTTTTATTGCAAGAACATCAGATGCTTTTCTAACAAATGAAGCTGCTATAAAATCTATTCCTTGAGTTATCCCGAATTCTATATCTGATATATCTTTAGGAGTTAATGCTGGTAAGTTTATCTTTACACCTGGAACGTTTACGCCTTTGTGATTTTTAACTATACCTGAGTTTTCAACTACACAATGAATTTCATCACCAATAACTTCTTCAACCCTTAGCCCAACTAGACCATCATCTATTAATATTAAATTACCTTTTACAACATCATTAGCTAATCCTTTATAACTAACTGTACAAATTTCTTTAGTTCCCACAATATCAGCCATAGTTATTGTAAATTTGCTTCCTTCTTCAAGAAAAACTTCTGGATCTGCAAAGTTTCCAGTTCTTATTTCTGGACCTTTAGTATCTAATAATATTGCAACTGGCTTCTTAAGTTCTTCTCTAACTTTTTTTACCATATCCATTCTTTCCTTATGTTCTTCATGAGAACCGTGAGAGAAGTTAAATCTACAAACATTAAGACCATTTTCTATTAGTTTAGTTAGGACTTCTTCACTTTGAGAAGCTGGTCCTAAAGTACAAACTATTTTTGTTTTCTTAGCACTCTTAAGCATTATTTATATCCTCCTAAATGTTTTATATAGATAGTATTTGAGCCATTTGATAACTTTTCTTATCAAAATCTCTCTTCATAGATAAAGCTTCGTGTATTTCCATATCTATTATTTTATCGTCTCTTACTCCTACTACTCTAGCAGATTTACCATCTAAAAGTAATTCAACTGCTCTTACTCCCATTCTACTTGCTAATAAACGATCTGCTACTGTTGGACTTCCTCCCCTTTGAACATGTCCTAATATTGTTACTCTAAGATCTACGCCAGTTCTTTCAACTATTTCTTTTCCAATATCATTAGCATTGCCAACACCTTCTGCTAATACTATTATACTGTGTCTTTTACCTCTTTTTTTAGTAGTCTCTAATCTTAAGCAAATATCTTCTATTTTATAATCAACTTCTGGTACTATTATGGTTTCAGCCCCACCAGCTAATCCTGAATATAAAGCTAAATCACCACAATGTCTTCCCATAACTTCAACTATGTTAACTCTTTCATGAGAAGAAGATGTGTCTCTTATCTTACTTATTGCATCTACTATAGTATTAAGTGTTGTATCGAAACCTATTGTATAATCTGTGTAAGCTAAGTCATTATCTATTGTCCCTGGTATACCTATAGCTGGAAAACCTAAATCACTAAGTTTTTGAGCTCCATTGAAAGAACCATCCCCACCTATTACAACTAAACAGTCTATTCCATGTTTCTTAAGAATCTTAACTGCTTTTTGTCTTCCTTCTTCAGTTTTGAATTCTTCACATCTCGATGACTTAAGTATTGTACCACCTCTATGGATAATATCCCCAACTGACGATAAATTCATTTCAACTAAATCAGATTCAATAAGACCCTTATATCCTCTATTAATACCATAAACTTTGCATCCATAGTATATGGCAGATCTAACAACAGCTCTAATAGCTGCATTCATTCCTGGTGCATCCCCACCACTAGTCAATATTCCTATTGTCTTCATAGTACTACCTCCTAATAATCCTAAATCCTTAGAGTTGTAATTTTTACTCCCTAGGTATATATGTTCTAATTAATTTTATAAAAACATTTTCACCTACATATATTGTGTATTATATCACAAATTTTACCTTCTTTTTGTATAAAACACTAATTTATACTAATTTTTAACTTTAACATTTTCTACACCTAATAACTCTTGTAATTTATATTTTAAATCTGAATTTAAGCTTACTTCCATACCTGTCCATTTAAACATTTTTCGAGGATGTTCTGTACATATGTAAACACCTTCATTGCCTCTATGTTGAAGTAATATTTTTTCTATTGAGTTAATAAGTTGCTGATTATCCATACTATCTATTTTTATAAATATGCCTCTTGCCTCAGGCTTTTTATTTTTTGTGTATACATTATTTCGATTGTTAATTTTAAAATTATTAGTATCATTTATATCTCTAATTTCTCTAGCTATAAGTTTTGCACCTTCTTCTTCTTTTATGCTAAGCTTACCTTTAATATAAATAATATTATCCTCATTTAAAATATTATTGTATTGTTTTAAAACTTGAGGAAATACTATGACTTCAATAGTACCATACAAATCTTCCAACTCTAAAAATGCCATAATATCGTTTCTCTTAGTTGTTTGTATTCTCTTATTAACAATCATTCCACCTAAAATAACTTCTTTTTCATCTAAATTTAAATATGCTTCCATATCTTCTTTTAAAGCATTAATTTTTCCATTATCTATAGATGTATTATTTTTTAATTCTTTTTCAAACTCTCCAAGAGGGTGACCACTTACATACATTCCAAGAACTTCTTTTTCTAATGCTAGCCTTTCTCTCTCTTCAAATTCGTTTACTTTAGGCATTGAACTAACTTCTTGCTCAACCTCAACAGTTTCTTCTCCCATTTGAAGTCCATCAAATAGAGATATTTGACCTTTAACATTTTTCTTTCTATCCATAGATACACTTTCTAATAACTTTTCATACCCCATCATTAGGCTGGCTCTATTATCACTAATATTGTCAAAAGCTCCGCATTTAATTAAGCTTTCTAATACTCTTTTATTTAGGTCTTTTGAATCTAATCTTTTTACTAAATCAGCAAAATCTTTAAAATCTCCGTTTGCTTCTCTTTCTTTAATAATATTATTTATCACGTTTATACCCACATTTTTGACTGCTGCTAAACCAAATCTTATATTATGCCCTTCAACAGAGAATTTACCAAAACTTTTATTAATATCTGGTTTTAAAATTTCTATTTCTAATGCACTACATTCTCTTATATATTCAACAACTTTATCTGTATTACCCATTACACTAGTTATTAATGCTGCCATAAATTCAACTGGATAATATGCTTTTAAATATGCTGTTTCATAAGATACAACTCCATATGCCGCTGCATGTGACTTATTAAAAGCATATCTTGCGAAATCAATCATATCATCAAATATTTTATTTGCTATATCTTCTGAGATTCCATTTCTTACACATCCAGTTATTTCTATATTTCCACTTTCATCTTCTTTTCCGTGTATAAAATACTGTCTTTCTTCTTCCATTACATCCATTTTCTTTTTACCCATGGCTCTTCTCACCAAGTCACTACGACCATAGCTATATCCAGCTAAGTCCCTAACAACTTGCATAACCTGTTCTTGATAAACTAAACACCCATAAGTAACTTCCATTATAGGTCTTAAACTTTCATGAATATAAGTAACTTTCTCTGGATTATTTTTATTCTCAATATAAGTAGGTATAGAATCCATAGGACCTGGTCTATATAGAGATATCCCAGCAACTATATCCTCAAAGTTATCTGGCTTAAGCTGCTTCATAAAGTTCCTCATACCAGAACTTTCTAACTGGAATACTCCAAGAGTATTCCCTGAAGAAAGTAACTCATAAACCTTTGGGTCATCATAATCCATTGATGAAAAGTCTATTCTCTTTCCATATTTATGCTCTATTAAGTCAAGTGCATCTCTTATAACTGTAAGAGTTCTAAGTCCTAAGAAATCCATTTTTAGAAGGCCTAATTCTTCTAATGTAGTCATTGTGAACTGAGTACTTATAGATTCTTGGTGTTTATATAAAGGAACATATTCATCTACAGGGTTTTTAGATATAACTACACCTGCAGCATGGGTAGATGCATGACGTAGCATTCCCTCCATTTGCTTAGAAATATCTATTACTTCCTTTGTTTCAGCATCATTTTCATATAGTTCTCTAAGGTTTGGATTCATCTCTAATGCTTTATCGATAGTCATCCCTAGATCAAAAGGAATTTCTTTTGCTATTTTATCAACCTTGTTATAAGGAATATCCAATACTCTACCAACATCTCTTATAGCTGCTTTTGCTTTCATAGTTCCGAAAGTTATAATCTGAGCAACATGATCATCACCATATTTTCTTTTGACATAATCTATAACTTCTTCTCTTCTTTCATAACAAAAATCTATATCTATATCTGGCATAGATACACGTTCTGGATTTAGGAAACGTTCAAATAACAGCGAATATTTTATTGGATCTATATCAGTTATTCTCAAAGTGTATGCAACTATAGAGCCTGCTGCACTACCTCTCCCTGGTCCAACCATTATATTATTTTCTTTTGCATAATTTATAAAATCCCAAGTAATCAAGAAGTATTCTATATATCCCATTTTTGAAATTACATCAATTTCATAATTTAATCTATCTACTGCTTCTTGTGTAGGATTTTTATATCTCTCCTCTAATCCTTTAAAACAAAGTTCTCTTAAGTAACTTTCCGTTGTGTAACCTTCTGGAACATTATATTGTGGTAAATGATAAGTATTAAAATCAAACTCCACATTACATCTTTCTGCGATCTTAACCGTATTGTCTAAAGCATCTATTGCATAAGGGAAAAGTTGCTCCATTTCTTCCCTTGATTTTAGATAAAATTCATCACTACCAAATTTCATTCTACTTGGATCATTTAAAGTTTTACCCATTTGAATACACATAAGTGCATCATGAGTTTTTGCATCCTCTTTATTTACATAGTGGAGATCATTTGTGGCAACAAGTGGTATACCTGTTTCTTTAGACAACTTAACTAACCCTGCATTTACCTCTTTTTGTTCTGGTAAATTATGATCTTGTATTTCTAAATAA
The DNA here is from genome assembly GCF_000808015.1 of Terrisporobacter othiniensis. GTDB lineage: Bacteria > Bacillota > Clostridia > Peptostreptococcales > Peptostreptococcaceae > Terrisporobacter > Terrisporobacter muris. Next base: position 15,150 of record NZ_JWHR01000112.1, read on the forward strand.
AAATTATTTTCTCCAAATATCTCCCTATATAATAAAGCAAATCTTTTGGCTTCTTCATAATTCCTATTTAAAATATTATTTGATACATCACCAGCTAAACAAGCTGATAGTGCTATAATTCCTTCACTATGTTTTCTCAATTCTTCTATATCAACCCTTGGTTTGTAGTAAAACCCTTCGACATAAGAAGTTGAGACTAATTTTATTAAATTTTTATATCCTGTCATATTTTCAGCTAACAAAACTAAATGACCATATTTTTTGTCATAGTTAGGGTCTTTATCTCTTAAACCACGAGATGCAGTATAAACTTCGCATCCTATAACTGGTTTTATTCCTGCTTTTTTAGCCTTTTTGTAAAAATCTATTGCTCCAAACATACACCCGTGGTCTGTTATTGCAATAGCTTTCATATTTAGCTCTTTTGCTCTGCTTATCAATTTATCTAATCTTGAGAATCCATCTAATAAGCTGTATTCCGTATGCACATGAAGATGAATAAAATCTTTATTCATTATCTCACCTCCTAAATTTATAAACTTATTTTATCATATTTATATAATTAAAAAAGAGGCTATATAATATAACCCCCTTAATAATTAGTTTTCATTATTATTTTCACTATCAAATTCTTTATTTCTCAATTCATTAGCTATATCTTCTATTTTTTTCAATCTGTGATTTACACCTGATTTACTAATTGGAGGATTCAATAATTCTCCTAGCTCCTTTAATGTTAAATCTTCATTTTCCACTCTTAATAAAGCAATTTGCTGTAAACTTTCGGGTAATCTACTTATACCCATTTTTTTTTGAATTAATTTTATATTTTCCACTTGTCTTACTGCTGCATTAACTGTCTTAGAAAGATTAGCAGTCTCACAATTTACGATTCGATTTACATCATTTCTCATTTGCTTTAATATTTTTGTATTCTGTAGACTTAAAAGAGCTTGAAAACCACCTATAAGACTTAATAAGTCAGATATTTGTTCACTTTCTTTTAAATATACAACATAAGAATTTTTTCTACATACTATCTTTGAGTTTAAACCTAAAGAGTTAATTAAATTCATTAAAGATTCTGCAAACTCTTCATTGCTAGTAACAAATTCTAAATGGTAATTTTTTTCTGGATCACTTATAGAACCTCCACCTAAAAACGCTCCTCTGATAAAGGCTTTTTTACACTCCTCATCTTCATATACCCAGGATGGAACCGTATGACAAGGTAAAAAATCTTCATCTTTCTCTAAAAGACCTAAAGTTTTCATTAACTCTTCAGAACCCATATCACTTTTAACCGTTAGTACATAGCTATTATTTCTTTTTAACATTTGGTTTTTATTAACTACAATACTCGTATTTATATTAAAATCAGTTTTTAATGCTTTAAAAACTTTTCTAGCTACTGAATTTAGTTCTGTAGAAATTTTCAAGTTAATCTTTTTATATCCAGCAATTTGAATACTACCAGCCAACTTTGCTATTCCTGATAGTTCAGCTTTTTTGCAACATAAGCTTTCTGGTATCACTCTTGCTAATTCATTTTTCGTTTCTGTAGAAAAAGACATATATACCACCTATTATTTTAACTCTTTTTTAATCTTTTTTTTATTTCTTTTAAAGCCACCTTTATAATTTCTTTCTCATCATCATATCTTGCTAGATCAACAACTCTATCTATATGAATAAACTTAGCGTCCACAAATCCTTCTTCCTTTTGTGGTACTGTATCCATGTTCTTAGCATGCATCAAGTACCAAAATACAGTTTTATGAACAGCTCTATTTTCGTCCCAATTCTCTTTAAAAGTATAATGTATTTCTCCAAGATATTTTAAGGTTTCGGCTTTTACTCCTGTTTCCTCTGACACTTCTCTTAATGCAGCTTCTTCGTTATTTTCACCTTCTTCTACTTTTCCCTTTGGCAATACCCAGTCACCATTAAACTTTCTCAGTAGAAGAATAGCATTTCCAAATAACACCACCCCACCGGCACTAATTTCTTCTCTCATAGATGTTCACTCCTTAAAACTAACATAATAATAAGGATTTCTACATAAAATTTTAAAATCCTTTTTTACCTTGCCCTGTCATAATCATGACTTAGTGCCAAATTATTGATTACTTCACATATAGAATCTGCGTGATGTCTAATATAGTCATTTTTAATTTCTATTAAATCTCCTTCGACTACTTTGATTCCCATGTTCTTTAATTCAATTTTTTGCTTCTTATCTAATAATACTTGTTTTGCTCCATCTTTTTTATATTTTTCAAATTGATTGTCAGGTATTATTTCATCATTAGCTATAACATAATCAATCAAATTTTCTTTTGTATGTTTGTTTATAGCTTCAACATGATTCAGTACATTATATCCATCGGTTTCACCTGGTTGTGTCATTACATTAGGAATATATATTTTTGTTGCATTAGTTCCTTTTATAGCTTCAACTACACCTTCTACCAATAAATTTGGTATTATACTAGTATATAAACTGCCTGGACCCATTATAATGTAATCTGCTTCATAAATAGAATTAATCACATCATCTAATGGTTTCGCATCTTTAGGCTCCAAATATACTTCTTCAATTTTGCTTTTTTGTTTCCTTACTTCCTTAGGAATTTTAGATTCCCCTTTGATTATATTTCCATTATTTAATTTAGCAATCAAGTCTATACTTTCTAATGTAACTGGTAAAACCCTACCTGTTATATTAAAAATCTCACTTAATTTGTAAACAGCTGTTTCAAAGTTTCCATATAGACCATTCATAGCTGCTAAAAAAAGGTTTCCAAAACTTTGACCCTTTAGACCACCTTCTTCAAATCTATATTGCATTACTTCTTGCATAGTAGGCTCTGTATTAGCCAGAGCTAACAAGCAGTTTCTTATATCACCTGGCGGTAACATTCCTAGGTCAGATCTCAATACTCCAGATCCTCCACCATCATCAGCAACAGTAACTACTGCAGTGATGTTAGGGGTAATTTTCTTAAGACCTCTTAAGAAAATTGATTGACCTGTTCCTCCTCCAATAACGACTACATGAGCCTTATTATCTTTTATAGTTTTTCTTTCATTATCTTTATCTTTTTTTACTTGTTTTTTTGCTTTTATAAAAAAAGCTATCCCTAGAACTAAAGTTACCATACCTAGAATATCTATAATATAAGCCAAATATTTCATAGCTGCCTCCGCCTATCTTAGCATAAAATCTCTATGCTTCTTAACTACTCTATATCCCTGTTTCATTAGTTCATCGCTTATAAGATTACTTATTGTTACAGATCTATGTCTTCCACCTGTACATCCTATACTTATAACCAAATGGTGTTTACCTTCTTCGATATACTGCGGAACTAAAAAGTTAATCATATCTATTAATTTTTCATAAAATTGATGACTTATATCTGCATCCATAACATAGTCTCTAACTTCTTGGTCTTCACCTGTTTTACTTCTTAATTCATCAACATAATATGGATTGGGCAGGAATCTCACATCAAAAACTAAATCAGAATCTGAAGGTATTCCATGTTTAAATCCAAATGAAACTACAGATATAGTTAAGTTATTATTAACTTCTCCATGTGCATAAATTTTGCTTATTTCTTCCTTAAGGTCCTTAGGTTTCATATTAGACGTATCTATTATACAGTCCGCAATTTCTTTTAATGGTTCCAGTATTGTTCTTTCCATTTTTATACCTTCTGGTATCTGTCTATTAATTGCCAGAGGATGGTTTCTTCTTGTCATTTTATATCTTTTTAATAAAACATCATCAGCACAATCTAAGTACAGCACTTCAAAAGGATATTTATCTTTTCTTAAGGTATTTAAACTTTCATGTAATGCTTCGAAAAACTTTCTTCCTCTTACATCTATTCCTAATGCCACCTTGTCTATAGTTGAATTAGATTGATAACATAATTCAGCAAATTTAGGAATTAAAGTAGGTGGTAAGTTATCTACACAATAAAAGCCCATATCTTCTAAAGCTCTCATCGCTTCACTTTTTCCAGAACCAGAAAGTCCAGTAACTATTATAAACTTCATTTGTAAACTCCCTTTTTATCAAAATTTAATATTTTCTATTAATGATAAGTCAATTTTTGCTTCTTTAATAGTATTTAACGCTAAATCAAAGTTACCTACATTTTGTGGAATATGAGCATCAGAACCTACTATAAACATATTTTCTATATGCTCAATTTTTTTTAATTGATCTACATTTAAAAATTTGTGACTACTATTTATTTCTAACCTAGTGTTTGTTTCTTTTGCAACTTTTGCAACATCTTCTATATATACATCACCCTTGTCTCCAGGGTGTGTAATAACAAATATATCATTATTTTTCATAGCATTTATTATTGCCAGGGTATTATATTCTTTTGATTTATTTGACTTAAAAATATAATTATTAGCATGATTAAATAGACCTTTTAAATTTGTCGGCTTCGATCCAAAGTGATACCCTGCCATAACATAATCTAATACTGCTCCTATTTTATCATCATAATCAATATTTCCTTTATCATCTAATATATTACTTTCTACCCCTAATAGAATTTTAATCTTATTTTTATATTTTTCATTAAGAAAGTCTATTTCTTCTCTCATTTTAAATATACTATCTTTCTTAATTCCATAAGTTAAATGTCCATAGCTATGATCAGATATTCCAAGAGTTTCAATCCCTTTTGAAATAGCTACTTTCACATTATCTTCTATTGTTCCTTTACCATGACTATATATAGTGTGTGTATGATAATCAGCTAGAATTTTCATTTATTAGTCCTCTCCTAGAATTTTAACTTCTTCCTCTAACATTATACCAAATTTAGCATTTACTGTGCTTTTTACTATAAATATTAAATCTAATATATCTTTTGCTGTGGCATCTCCTGAATTGATTACGAATCCACAGTGTTTTTCTGATACTTGTGCACCTCTTAAGCTTAATCCTCTAAGTCCACAATCATCGATTAGTTTTCCTGCAAAATGACCTTCTGGTCTCTTGAAAGTACTTCCTGCACTTGGGAAGTTTAAAGGCTGTTTAGTTGATCTTCTATTAGAATAGTCAGCCATTATATCTTTAATTTCATCAAGGTCTCCTACTTTTAATTCCATTACCGCAGATAAAACTATATAGTTCTTCGTTGATAATATACTTTTTCTATACCCAAATTGCATTTCTTCATTCGATAATTCAAATATATTTCCATCCATATCCATAAGTCTTACACTTTTAACTACTTGTTTCATTTCTCCACCATAGGCACCTGCATTCATTGCTAATGCTCCTCCTAAAGTACCTGGTATTCCTGCTGCAAATTCAAATCCTGTTAATGAACTTTTCATTACATTTCTTCCTAATACAGCAAGTAATGCTCCACTTTGAGCCTTTACTATTGTTCCATCTATTTCAAAATTATTAAAGTTATCTGATAATTCTATAACTATACCTCTTATACCTCCATCTTTTACAAGAAGATTTGAGCCATTTCCTATAACTAAAAATGGTATATTTTCTTTTTTAACAAACTTTATAATTTGACTTAATTCCTCTTCTGTTTTTGGCTTAACTAAAAAGTCTGCTGGTCCTCCAACTTTGAATGAAATATGTTTTTTCATAGGCTCATCAACCTTTATACATTCTTCATCTAATATATTTAATAACTCTCTATATATAAATTCCTTATTCATTTATTTTCCTCCCAAATCATTAGCTTTATTAATCAATAATTGACTTTATCTTACAAATATTTACATAGCATCAAGCTATACGTTTTATCCTTACTTTTAGTATATGCTTTTACTTAAAAAAGGATAAATTTTAATCATAAAATGATTTTACCACATATCTTTATAATATTTAATGAAAATTTCTTAAATACCAAGTACTAAACAAGCGTCTTGATTTTCTACTATATAAGCCTTGCTCTTTTTGTAAAATAAATCATAATCTCATTTAATATTTAAATTTACAATTTGTAAGTCTAATAAAAACAATATTGTGCTAAGTTCTAATTAAAATTAATTTTACATTTCTTAAAGTTGAATCTGGAAAAAATAGGTGATACAATTAAATTAGCATATTTTAACATTGCTATATATAAGATTAATTTAATTGATAAATTTTAATTCATACATCATAAAAAGTCTTCATCATTTTTACTTAATATTTAAGTTTACTAGTTTGCTCAATATTTTCATTAATATTGAGCAAATATTATATTTATCAGTAAAGTATTTTAAAATAAGGGGGATAAACTCATGGAAAAAGAAGTTTTAACCACTTGTCCTTACTGTGGTGCTGGATGTCAATTTTATCTAGTTGTTGATGAAGAAAAAAATCAAATCATAAAAAGCAAACCTGCCCAAGGAAGAACAAATGAAAGTACACTATGCCTTAAGGGACATTATGGATGGGATTTTCTAAATGATCCACAAATTTTAACTCCACGACTTACTAAACCTTTAATCAGAAAAAATGGTGTATTAAAAGAAGTTGAATGGGATGAAGCAATCTCTTATACAGCTTCTAGACTAAATAAAATCAAAGAAAAATATGGCCCAGATTCAATAATGGGAACTGGTTCTGCCAGGGGCCCAGGAAATGAAGCTAACTATATTATGCAAAAGTTCATGAGGGCTGCAGTAGGCACTAATAATGTGGATCACTGCGCTCGTGTTTGACATGCTCCATCTGTAGCCGGTTTGGCTTACTCATTAGGTAGTGGTGCAATGTCTAACTCTATACCTGAAATTGAAGATGCAAATTTATTACTTGTATTCGGATATAATGGTGCCGATTCTCACCCTATAGTTGCAAGAAGAATTGTTAGAGCAAAAGAAAAAGGAGCTAAAATAATAACTGTTGACCCTAGAGTTACAGAAACTGCAAGAATCTCTGATATGCATTTAGCTTTAAAAGGTGGAACTAATATGATTTTAGTTAATGCCTTTGGTAATGTTTTAATAAATGAAAATCTATATGACAAAGACTTCGTAGCAAATCATACTGACAATTTTGAAGAATATAAAAAAATTGTCGCTCCTTATACTCCTGAATATGCAGAAAAATATACTAATATATCAGCTGACGCCATAAGACAAGCCATGAGAGAATATGCAAAGGCAAAAGATTCTATGATTCTATACGGCATGGGTGTTTGTCAATTCTCACAAGCTGTTGATGTAGTTAAAGGTTTAGCTTCTTTGGCTTTACTTACAGGAAACCTAGGAAGACCAAATGTTGGTATTGGACCAGTTCGTGGTCAAAACAATGTTCAAGGCGCTTGTGATATGGGTGCTCTTCCAGATGTTTATCCAGGTTATCAAAAAGTTACTAATCCTCAAATCAGAGAAAAATTCGAAAAAGCTTGGGGTGTTACCCTTCCATCTGAAATAGGTGTTAAATTAACTGAAGTTCCACATGCTGTTTTAGAAGAAAATAAAATAAAGGCTTACTATATATTTGGTGAGGATCCTGTTCAAAGTGATCCAGATGCAGGTGAAGTAAGGGAGGCTTTGGATGCTTGTGAATTTGTCGTTGTACAAGATATATTTATGAACAAAACTGCTCTTCATGCAGATGTTATTTTGCCTGCCACATCTTGGGGTGAACACGATGGTGTTTATTCTTGTGCTGATAGAGGTTTCCAAAGAATTAGAAAAGCTGTAGAACCTAAAGGTGACGTAAAAACTGACTGGGATATTATATGTAGAGTTTCTACTGCCATGGGATATCCTATGAGTTACAATAACACAAAAGAAATTTGGGATGAAATGAGAAGTTTAACTCCTAGCTTCTTCGGTGCAACTTACGAAAAAATAGAAAAACTAGGTTGTGTTCAGTGGCCATGTAGAAGTGAATCTGATGAAGATAAAGGATCTATGTTCCTTCACAAAGATGGTAATTTCTCTACTGATAACGGTAGAGGTAAATTATTTGCAACTGAATGGAGACCTCCTTATGAAATAGAAGATGATGAATATCCTTTTAGTTTATCGACTGTAAGAGAAGTTGGACATTACTCTGTTAGAACAATGACTGGTAACTGTAGAACTCTTTCTCAATTGGAGGATGAACCTGGGTATTTACAAATTAATTATAAAGATGCACAAAAACTTGGTATTACAGATAATGAGATAATTAGAGTAAGTTCTAGAAGAGGTAGTGTATTAACAAGAGCTTTAGTAACAGATAGAGTTCAAGAAGGAGCTACTTATATGACTTATCAATGGTGGGTAGGTGCTTGTAATGAACTTACAATATCTAGTCTTGACCCTATTTCAAAAACTCCAGAATATAAATATTGTGCTGTTAAAGTAGAAAAAATAGAAGATCAAAACTATGCTGAAGAATGCGTAAAAAATACTTATAAAGATTTAAAAGTCAAAATGGGTGTTAAAAATATCTAATCAAGGAGACATTCAATCTGATTTTAATGAATTATTATATTAAAGAAAGGTGAAATAGTATGAAAAATAAATTAGGCTCATTTGTAATTGCTGACTCTAGTAAATGTACTGGTTGTAGAGCTTGTGAAGTAGCTTGTTTTACTACTCACACAAAAAAAAGTAACTCTGTAAGCTATACAGTCGGTACTGTAGAGATTCCTGTAATTCCAAGACTTTATTTAGTTAAAGATGATGATATTTGTATGCCAATACAATGTAGACATTGTGAGGATGCTCCTTGTTTAAATATCTGCGCTGTAAAAGCAATCTCAAGAGTTGATGGTATTGTAATTGTTGATGATGATAAATGTATAGGATGTAAAACTTGCTTACTTGCATGTCCTTTTGGAGCTATCGACTTATTAGCCCAATTTAAAGATAATAAACCTGTTGAGCAAATTGCAATAAATGAAAGCAAAAAAATAGCTTATAAATGTGATTTATGCAAAGATAATGACAAAATAGCTTGTGTAAATGCATGTCCTAATGAAGCTTTAAGACTTGTTACTCCTCTTGAAGATAAAAAAGAGAAAAACATTAAAGCTGCTTTAAATTTATTGTCAGCTACTAAATAGGATAAGGGGGATAAAAGTATGATAGTTAGTATAGATAAAGATTTATGTACAGGATGTCAAGAATGTGTAAAAGTATGTCCTGCCTTTGCAATTGAAGGAGAAGCTGGCAAGCCACAAAAAATAAATGAAGACCGTTGTGTAGTTTGTGGTCAGTGCGTTCAGGTTTGTAAGTCTTATGCCTCTATTATTGATCATGGTGAAGAACTTATAGAAAATAAAAAATCTGAAAGAAAGTTGCCTGAAATAATTAATGAACCTCTATTTGCTGCAAATAATGTATGTGATGTGGATAGAGTAAAAGAAGCTTTAAAAGATTCTAGTAAAATAACTATGGTTCAATGTGCCCCTGCTGTTAGAGTGGCTCTTGGTGAAGACTTTGGAATGGAATTAGGTTCTTTAACTCCAGGTAAAATGGCTGCTGCGTTAAAAGCTCTTAAATTTGATAAGGTTTATGATACAAACTTTGCAGCAGACTTAACTATTATGGAAGAAGGAAATGAGTTAATTAAAAGAGTTACAACTGGCGGAACTTTACCAATGTTCACATCTTGTTGTCCTGCTTGGGTTAAGTTTTTAGAAGATAATTATCCTGAGTTAACAGACCACTTATCTACTTGTAAATCGCCACAGCAAATGGCTGGTGCTGTTTTCAAAACTTATGGAGCAGAAATTAATAATATTGAAGCAAAAGATATTTATAGTGTTTCTATTATGCCTTGTACATGTAAGAAATTTGAATGTGATAGACCAGAAATGAAATCTAGCGGATACAGAGATGTTGATGTTGTTTTAACTACTAGAGAGTTAGCATACTTAATAAAAGATGCTGGTATTAATTTTAATACTCTCGAAGAAAGTGAGTTTGAAACTCCTTTAGGAATATACACTGGTGCTGGTACTATATTTGGTGTTACTGGTGGTGTTATGGAAGCTGCTCTTCGTACTGGTTACGAAGTTATAACTGGAGATAAAATTCCAAGTATAGATATACCTGCAGTTAGAGGATCAGAAAGTTTCAGAACTGCAGAAATAAAAATTGGAGATTTAACATTGAATGTCGGTATTGTTACAGGACTTAAAAATGTTGTCCCTGTTTTAGAAGATTTAAAGGCTGGTAAACTAAACCTAGATTTTATAGAGGTCATGACTTGCCCTGTAGGATGTGTAAGTGGTGGTGGTCAACCTAAGTTATTATTAGAAGAGTATAGAGAATTAGCTTATAAAAATAGAGCAGATGCTACTTATAATCATGATAAAAACTTACCTCTTAGAAAATCTCATGAAAATCCAGAAATAACTAAGATATATGAGGATTTCTTGAAAGAGCCTTTAGGAAGTGTGTCTCATCATTTACTACACACTAAATATTGTATAGGAAAGGAAGTGGCTAACTAAATGAATTATTTTGTTATAGCCGACCCACTAAAATGTATCGGATGTAGAACTTGTATGATAGCTTGTGTAGTTGAACACAGCAATAAAGATATATTCTATCAAGATCCAAAAGATATAAATTTTAATCCAAAATTAGAAGTGGTAAAAAATGCTCAAGTCAGTGCTCCTATACAATGTAGACAGTGTGAAGATGCTCCTTGTGCAAAAGCTTGTCCTCATAATGCTCTTACAAAAGAAGATAATTCCATAGTTGTTAATGAGGAAAAATGTATCGGATGTAAAAACTGCATGTTAGCATGTCCTTTTGGTGCCATTAATTTAAATGACACAGAAAAAGGAAAACTAGTTAATTTAGAAAATATTCCAAATGATAAATTATTTTGTATAGAAAAAATGGTAGCTAATAAGTGTGACCTTTGTAAAAATTCAGATGAAGGCCCTGCTTGTGTAAGAGTATGCCCAACCTCTGCATTTAAAATTGTAACAGAGGAGGATTTGTCTCAATCTATAAAAAATAAAAGAAAATCTGCCACTATCAAATTATAATATAATTTTTTCCATAAATAAAAAAATACTACCTTTCTTAATTTAAAGGTAGTATTTTTATATCTTAAATTATATTTTTATTTATGACTGTTGTTTAGAAACTTGCTTTTCTTCTTTTAAGTATGAGTTTTGGTACAAGAATGGTATTATTATAGCTCCTCCAAGTATATTACCTATTGTTACAAATACTAAATTTTTTATTAATGCAGCCATAGTAACCTTAGCTCCTAATAACATTCCCATTGGTATAAAGAACATGTTTGCCACGCTATGCTCAAATCCGCATAGTACAAATAGCATTATTGGGAACCAACAAGCAAACAATTTTGATATTACATCTTGAGCAGATGCTGCAATCCATACTGCTAGTACAACTAAAATATTACACATTATTCCCCTAAATATTAATGCCATAATATCTAAAGATGCTTTACTCTCAGCTATTGCTATAGCTTTTGTTCCTGCATCTCCACCTAAAACACCACCATAAAATACTATTAGTGCTAAAAATACAGATCCAACTAGGTTAGCTACCCATACGACTCCCCAGTTTCTAAACATTTGTGATAAAGTAATTTTTTTGTTCATAACAGCTAATGTCATTAAGTTGTTTCCAGTAAATAATTCTGCTCCTGCAACAACTACTAATATAAGTCCAACAGGGAAAACTGCTGCACCAGCAAACTTAGCCAAACCTGGGTCTATATTACCTAAAGTTTGACTTATTATTGTGTTAGCCAGTCCCCCAAATCCTATGTACATGCCTGCTAAAATACCTAAATAAATCATTGCTGATGTTTTTAAGTTGGCTTTCCCAACTCCAACATTTACCATTGCATTAGCTATTTCCTTGGGTGTCAAAAATCTTTTTTCCATAAAAGTAACCCCCTCTTACAAGTTTATTGCCTTATATTAATTATAGCAATATTTAACAGAAATAATTAGTTTTCGAACATGTATACATTATTCTTAATGCCAAAATAAGTTCTTAATATTTTTTATTATATGAGCCTATAACAAAAATAAAACTGATACAATTAAAGTATTATATAAGTGACACAATATAATTTTTCTCTACATTTATCTATATCTTATATTTATATATTTCTTATTTGGAGGTTTTTTTAATGACAAATTTCAACGAAAAAAATAATAATTATTTGGCTAATTATGAATACGATTATTCTTTTGAATTCCCTTTGATAAGGGTAAATCATTTAGACAGTACTAAAATTAGCGATACGGTTGTTGCAGAATTTCCACTCGGGTTAGTTATTAATGGAAAATACGAAAACACCTTTTTATGTTCTCCTTATAAACTAAAAGAATTAGTTGTTGGATATTTATGTTCTAGAAATTTGATTAGTCGTAAAGAAGATATTTTAAACTTTGAAATAAATCATGGTAAAAAAATTGCTTATGTAAACATCGATGAGCCTATAGTTAATGATGATGAAAATACCCTTTATCTAAATGACTATGATTTTCTAAAAACTAATCCTATTTGTAATGATAATTTAAAAATAAGCGTCAGTAGCATATATGAGACAATGGAAAATAATCTAAATTTTTCTCAACTATTCAAAAATACTGCTGGTGTTCATTGTATTGGTATTTATGAAAATAATAAACTAGTAATTGCTTGTGAAGATGTGGCTAGACATAATGCCATGGATAAAGCCATAGGCCACTGTATATTAAACGATATTCCACTTGATAATAAAGTTATATTTGTCAGTGGTAGACTTTCTTTTGAAATGGTAAAAAAAGCTGCGAGAGTCAAGGTACCTGTCATTGTCGCTAAATCTGCTACTACAAGTTTAGTAATAGAAACTGCTCAAAAATTAAATATTACTTTAGTAGGCTTTGTTCGAGGCAAAAAAATGAATATTTATACTAATCCCTATAGAATATTGTTCGAATAAAATAAAGAAGGACTGTATTCTTATAAATAATCAGTCCTTCTTTATTTCATAATGAAAATATACTCATATATTTTTATCATGCAATTATAAGTATTATTTTATATAAACCACTTCTCCCATATTTTCTAAATTATATCCCCCTAAACTTTTAACTTTGTTTATAAAAGATTCTTTATTTATTGTGCTTAATAGAGAATTTATATATTTACTATTTAACATATCTTTTTTCAATAATAAATCATACTCTTCTTCACAAATTGGTATAAAATCTAAATCAAAAATATGAGCTGCAGAGTATACCCCAAGACCACAGTCTGCATCTCCATTTTCTATAGCTTTTGCTAAAGACATGTGAGTAAACTCTTCCCTTTCATACCCATTAATATCATCCTTATTAATATTATTTTTCTTTAGAAGATAATCAAATAAAATTCTTGTTCCTGATCCCTTTTGTCTGTTTATATATCTCACATTAATTAAGTCATTTACTGACTTAATATTTAATGGATTCCCTTTCTTTACTATTATTCCTTGTGTTCTTTTTACTAATTTAATTAAAGCTACATCTTCTTCTAAATATTTATTTATAAACGGTATATTATAAGTTTCACTTTCAACGTCAAATAAATGTATTGGTGCTATATGGCTTTCACCTTTTATTATTGATAATAAACCTTGGAAACTACCTACATGAGTAGAGCTTAAATGAACTTTACCAAAAGACTCTTTAATTAATTCATCATTAATAATATCCATAACTATATCATGACTTCCTATAGATATAATAGTATTATTTATTTCACTTATATCTTTTAATAATTCTATATCTACCTTTTCTCCTTCGTTTATACCTTCTACATTTTGAGAAATCCTTATAACACCATCTGCATTTACCAAAGTTGTTATAGTACCTGCACCTCTTTTTATTGGAGTTGCTACATATTTATTATTAATTAGCCCTAACTTTACTCTAACAAATTCTTCATATTTTAAAGTACTCATAACTCTTTTACTTAATGTTGCTTCAATTTTTTCCTTTTCCTTAACTTCTTTATATATAGATTTCCTAATTACTGGCTTTACGATATTTTCCATAACTACCCACGCAGAAACTGGATATCCTGGTATTCCAACTACAGCTTTATTATTTATTTTACCTAAAATAGCAGGCTTACCTGGTTTTATTGCTAGGCCATGAATACAAACTTCACCAAGCTCTTCAATTATGTCATAAGTAAAATCTTCTCTTCCTTGAGATGATCCTGCATTAATAAGAACCATGTCACATTCTTCTAGTGCTCTTAATACACTAGTTTTTATCTTTTCATAATTATCTTCTACTATAGGATATATAATTGGAACTGCTTCATATTCTAGTATTAATCCTTCAAACAGTCTAGAATTAAACTCTATTATATCTCCAATTTTAGGAGTTTCATGTCTATCGATTAGTTCAGTCCCTGTAGGGATTATTCCTACTTTAAACTCTTTAAATACTTGTATTTTATCTATCTTGCCACTTATCATTGAACCAATATCTTGTGGTCTTATTGTATGAAAAGATGGAATAATCATTTCTTTTTCTACCACATCTTCACCTAGGCATCTTATATGTTGCCAAGGTATAGCAGGCTTAATTATTTTCACACTATTATCTTCTTTTTCTAGTAAATCTTCAACCATGATTACTGCGTCAAATTCCTTTGGTATAGGGTCGCCTGTATCAACTACTATGTAATCTTTACTTTCTTCCAGCGTAATCATATTTTGTTCATTTGCTAAAAATGTTGATTCAGCTTTTACTGCTATTCCATCCATTGCTGAACAGTTATAAAAAGGCGCAGATAAATTTGCATAAATCGCTTCACTACTCATTCTATTAAGTGATTTTTCTACATCAATGTACTCCGTATCTCTAACTTTATTGATATCTAAGAACTTACAATATTTTTCTATTCCTTCTTGTAAAGGTATATTTGATAAATATTTCCCCATGATACTCCCCCTTTAATTAAAATAAATTCACTTTTACAATTTCACCCTTATGTATACCTTCTAATTCTCTATCTATCTTCAAATATCCATCGCAATTTGCAAAATGTTTAATCACGCTTGATTTTGCAAATATTGGTACGCATATTATTTTTCTACTTTCTTCTTTTATATCTACAGCTATATATTCTTCTCTTCCTTTTGATTTATGATAATTGTAAGCAAACTCACATAAAATAATCCTATTATCCTTCTTAGCATTAAACAAAGATAATATAAATGGCTTAACTATAGCTTCTACAACGAATCCACATGAAAGCGGATGACCCGGTAAACCTAATATTAATTTATCATTAACACTTGCTACTATTGTAGGCTTTCCTGGCTTTATCGCAATCCCTTCTATTAATACTTTACTATTTTCAAATGATTCAATTGCCCTTATAGTTTCATCTTTTTTCCCAACAGAGCTACCACCGGATATTAATACCATATCACATTCATTTATAGCCTTATCCATTAATTCTATTATTTCTTCTAAGTTATCTTTTGCAGGAGGGTAAATTATAGGTTCACATGAAATTTTACTTAATTGCCCATAAAGCATATAAGAGTTAATGTCTTTTATTTTTGCATCTCTTATCCCCTCATCTAGATCTAATATTTCATCACCGGTAGAGATTATACCTACAACTACTTTTTTATAGACTGGTATACTATTTATATTCGCTCCTGCTAATACACCTATATCCCTTTCATTTATAAGATGTCCTTTTTCATAAATTCTTTCTTTTTCTTTTATATCCTCACCTATCTCCACAATATTATCATTTAACGATACACCCTTCTCAATTAATACAGTATCCTCACCTAGCTTTTCAGCATACTCTATCATAACTACACCTTCAGCATTAACCGGCACCATTCCACCAGTAGGTACATATACAGCTTCTTCTGAATCTAATATTTTGTTACATATTTCCCCCATATAACTTTCTCCTATTAAATTCAACGGTACTGGATTTGATTCACTTGCTAAAAAAACATCCTTTGCTAATACTGCATATCCATCTACTAAAGACTTCCTAAAATGTGGAACATTAATTTCTGATTCTATATCTTGACTAACATATCTATTTACACTATTAAAAAAACTAACTTTTTCCTCACTTAATTTAAATGAAAAGTTTTCTTTCATTACATTAAGCGCCTCTTTAGTGCTTACTACATCAAATAGCTTCATATTCCTCTCCCTTAAACTTTAATTTTCAACTAATTTAATTAATTCTTCTAATTCTTTTTTTGTTAGTATATCTTTATTTATTAAAAATCTACAAAACCCTAATTTATCGAATATATTTTCTTCTTTTTTAGTTACCTTTTTTGAATTATGATCTATTTTATATTCATTTGGATTTTTAATTATATTATCAGCTAATTTATAAATATCTTCTTCACCATCAAAAAATTTTGTAAATGTAATACTATCCATACCATACTCATTACAAACATTATCAATTACTTCAGCTCTTTTATTGTCTATTCCCCTCTTTGTCAATTTTTGTATTGATGTACTTTTGCAGTTTATATTACATCCATAGCAGTTATTTTCATCCAAAAAATATGAATTTAAATCATCTTTGTTTAATCTATCATTTATTTTTTCATTAATATTATTTAAAATAATTTCATCATGTGAATTCAAAGATTCTTGTTTTTTTACCACAATAGCTTTAAGATTTTTCTCTCCCATAATTTTACCTAAACCATCTTTACCACAAGATTTTTTTTCTCCAAACATTATTTTAGAAAAATCTAGTTTATGAGCCCCTGCTGTAGATATACTAGACACCTCTATATTTTCTTCTCCCAATATTTTCTTTATAATATCTTTGCTATCTTTATAACTCATAAAAAAAATTTCTTCAGCATCATAAATTTTGACCGAGTTCTTATTAATATAAATAAACACAGGCATATCTGATTTTCCTTTAATCCTAATTAAATCATAGTTATTACATTTTAAATAATGAGAAAAATAACCACCAGCCTTTGATTTTATATTTTTTGTACAGACTTCAATTCTATTAACACCAATAATTTGATATCCACTTAATAAAGATGTAGAAAAGATTAAATCATCATTTTCACTAGTTATGTCATCATTTTCTATATAACTTGTATTTATTTCTTTAGATTCTAAATTTACTGTTAATTGTCTTTTCAAATAACTACCTCCACAAAGATTTAGCATAATTATAATATTCTACTTTTATTTAAAAAAACCTTGTCTCTAAATGTAGAAATTTAAAGACAAGGCTCGTAATCATATATTATTCAAATACAAAGAATAAAGGTTCTCCATATTCTTTAACTCCATATTCTTTTATTTGATTTTGTATATCTTCTGATTTATAGTACTCCACTAATTTATTTGTTATTCCTTCTTTATCTTTATCTAAATCACTTATTGTTACAATACTATAAACATTTTTCAAGCTATCATCAGCATCTTTTACTACTTCTAAATCTAAGTTATCTCTAGTTGCTAAAAAAGTACCTATATCAGTTAAGCAATATGCTTTCATTTCACTTGCCATTTGTAAAGTAGCTGCCATTCCTTTACCTACTTCATTATAGTTTTCAAAATCATTTTTTGATCCACTTTCTTCCCATAAACTTTTTTCTTTAGTATGAGTTCCTGATTCATCTCCCCTAGATGTAAATACTAAATTATTATCACTTATGTATTTGAATGCTTGTGAAGCGCTTAATTTAGATATTTTTTCATTATTTGGATCATCTTTTGGCCCAACTATTATAAAGTAATTATACATTATTTCAGTTCTATCAATTCCATATCCTTCTTTTATAAAATCCTCTTCTTTTTGTTTAGCATGTACAAATAATATGTCTGCATCTTTTGATTTCCCAAGTTCTAAGGCCTCTCCTGTACCTTTTGCTACAACATTTACTTTCACTCCATTTTCTTCTTCAAAACCTTTTAATGTCTCAGCTAAAAATCCTGTATCATCTAAACTTGTTGTTGTTACTAATGTTAATTCTTGTGCTGTAGATGCTTCATCTTTATTTTTATCATCAGTACTCGTAGAAGAACACCCTACCATAGAAATAGAAATCATTACCGCCGTAATAATACTTATAATACCCTTCTTCATCAAAACTCCCCCTTAAATTAAAAATTTTATCTATAGAAAAATTATAAAAATTTGTCTATCTAGTAAATTTAACTACATAATCTTATCAAAAAATTCTACTGGGTTATATATTCCAATTAAATTCAAATTTTCCATAAATATAATTTTTTCTCCAATTTTTCTTGCTTGTATAAAATCATGTGTAACTAGTACAATAGCTCGATTTTCTTTTTTTAGCTGTCTAATTTTTTTTTCTACAAGTTCTCTCGTTTCAAAGTCTAAACTTGCCATGGGCTCATCCAATAAAATATAATCTTTATTCAATAATAAGGTTCTTATAAATTGAGCTTTTGCTTGTTCTCCTCCAGAGAGCTTTCTAACATCTACATTTAGTTTATTTTCTAATTTAAACTCACTTATTAAATCTTTTAATTGATTTCTATTTAATAAATTTTTATTGCTACTATATTTGTAAATATAATTAAAATTTTCTTCCAAAGTTCCTCTTAAAAAACAAGGTTTTTGAGGGTTATATGCTATATAATTTTGACATATTTCCGATGAAAAACCATTTGATTCTATATCTATTTCTCCATTATCATGACTTGTTAGATTATATAGTATTTTTAATAAAGTACTCTTACCACTTCCATTATGACCTAAGATAGTGTAAATACATCCTTTTTCAATTTCTAAACTATCTATTTTTAATGGTTTCTGATATTTAATTTGTTTTTCTATATTTTTTATTTTTATCATAAATCCGCTCCAAGTTATTCATCTCGTTGTAATCTTCTAATAAAATAAGTCGATACAAATGAAATAGATATTAGTATTGCTGCTATCATTAAAGATTCATCAAAATTTCCCATTGATGTAGACTGTGCTATATAAGTGGTCATAACCCTTGTTTTTCCTCTTATATTGCCTCCTACTAACATTACCGCTCCTACTTCTGATATTCCCCTACCAAAAGTCGCTATAATAACAGTTATTATATGATATCTTATTTCTCTTATAAAAATAAGAATAGTATCTTTTTTACCAACCTGAAGTATTTTGCATGTATCTAATATCTCTTTACCAAATTTATTTAAACAGTCTAGTGTTAAACTCATACAAATGGGAATTAATAAAAAAACTTGAGCTACTATCATTGCTTGCGATGTAAACAGTAATTGAAATTTTCCTAAAAGGCCTTGTCTTGATAACAATATAAATACTATTAACCCCATAATAACTGGAGGAGTACTCATTAATGAATTTACTATCGTAGTAATAGTTTTCTTAAAAGGAAAATTATTTAAATATATAATTATACTAAAAAAAACCCCAACTATAGTAGCTATACATGTTGCTATTACGGTGACATACAATGATCTAGTTACAATTTCAATTACTTCAATAACTTCCATTATGATATCCTCTCCTGATTATAAAATAGTAGTAATATAATTATAACACTATCTTTTGATGTCCCAAACATTATCATACATTATTTACCATTTTTATTTATTTTTATATATTCCAATGGAGTTATTCCATAAATTTTTATAAAACTTTTATTTAAATGACTCAAATCATAAAACTCATATTTACTTACTAATGTATTAATATCAAGACCATTATACAAATCATTCCTTATATTTTCAATTTTACAATCTAAGATATATCTATAAGGTGTTATCCCAGTCTCCTTTTTAAATATGCGTAGAAAGTAAAATTTAGATAAGTGTACATTCTCACAAAGTTCCTCAATTGTTAGTTTCCTTTTTATATTGTCATTTATATACTTTATGGATTTAGTGACATATGGATTACTATAAAATTTACTATCTGGCATGATTTAAATTTATACCCCTTCCTTAAAATAGTGAAAGTTGCTAAATCCATTAGTCTTAACTATAATTATATATTATAAAAGAATTTTAGTTTTAATATATAAAATATATTCTCTAATTCCTTATGTTAATAATATTAAACTCATTATATAAAAGATCTATAATAAGCATTTTATTTTGCAAAATATCCCCCTTTGATAATAAAACTTTAATCACTTCACTTACCTGAATAGATGCTATATTAGCAGGAGTAAAAGATGGATTTCCAAGTTTATTTTCTATTCCAATATAATCACGTTTATATATTTTATTTAATGTATCATCACCAGGCATAATTGTGCATACTTGCCCAAACCATCCTCCTATAGCTCCGTGTACTAATGGTATACTTAATTTTTTACAATATTTTTGAAGTAAAAATCTACTTTCAATATTATCTAATGCATCAACTACTACATTATGATGTCTTATTATTTCCATTCCATTCTCTTCACTAAATCCTTCTTCTATTATGGTTACATTTATATCTGAGTTTATATTATTAACCCTAACCTTAGCCTCTTTTGACTTGCTATACCCCAAATTCCTTTCAGTTGAAAGAATTTGCCTATTTAAGTTACTTTCATCAAATATATCCATATCTACAACAGTTAAGTGACCAATTCCTATTCTCGCCAGCATTTCAACTATATATCCACCTAAACCACCACAACCTATTATACAAACTCTAAAATCTTTTAACTTTTCATTTTCATCAGGTGTAAGAGTTGATATATTTCTTAAGTATCTTTTTTTCATATCCTTAACCTCCTCCAACAGGTGGAAATATTGATATAACGTCCCCATCATTCAACATTCTATCACTGTTACCATCTCTTCCATTTAAAAGCATAATTGCCACTTCATTTTCATCTATATTTAATATATTGATAATATCTAATATGGTTGTATTCTCATTTATTTTTATTTTTTGTTTTTTCTCTCTACCTTCTCTGAAAGTAGCAAATAATCTTACCTCTACTTCCATAAATTCACCTCCTTCAACAGTAATAACCCCTAAATATATTAGGGGTTATTACCTTAAATTATAGTCCAAGTCTGTCAATTTATAATATTAATGGCTAGCAAGTTGCTCCAGCCTCAATATTACCAATGTATTCATCTAATCCTAATTTTTTAAGTGTATCTTCAGTAGGAACTCCATTTTCATCCCATCCTCTAACACTATAGTATTCAGGTAATAATATATCTAATTCATATATTTCACCCTTAGTTGGCCCTGCAACTATAGGATCATTTAATAATCTTTCTGGTAATGTATCTTGAGATTTATCTATGCCTGCTTTTATATTAAATATTTTTTCTAATGTCCATATTCTATCTCCAGCTTCTAATAATGTCTCTGGAGTATAAATATCACCACAAACTGCATTATACATTTCTGTATAGTCAGGAAGTCCTAGTCCAAATGTAGTAAATATACAAAGTCCCATAGAATCTATTACTGCAGTTAAATCATGGAATACCTTAGCATAAGCTGGCTTTCCTTCTAGTGCTAATCTATCTAATTTTTCTGGTACTCCAAGTATTTCTGGATTTATCATATATCCTTTAATATGACATCCACCTCTATTATTTACAGCATAAGTTATACCATGGCCTTTTACTCCTCTTGGATCATAAGCTGGCAATTCTTGTTTCTTAACTGTCATTGAATATTGAGTTGCATTGTAACTTTCACATAATCTATATGAACCTTCAGCTAGTTTATCTCCAAATCCTTCTCTAAGTCCCATCTTTTTAGTCCAAGCAACCATTGATTCAACATCTCCCCAATTTAGAGATAATCCATCAGCTACTAATTCTTCATCTTTTATATATCCTCTTTGATATAACTCCATAGCCGCTGCTATCGTAGCACCTGCAGAAATTGTATCTAACCCATATTCGTTACAAAGCTCATTAGCTCTATTTATTGCATCTAAATCATAAATATCACAGTCTGAACCAAAAGACCATAAAGTTTCATATTCCGGTCCTCCAACTTCTCTACCATCATTTAATTTTACCCATCTACCACAAGCTATCGGACATCTATAACATGGATTTTTTTTAACTAAACAATTTTCTGTCATAGCTTCTCCACTTATTAAATCAGCTTTTTCAGTATAAGATTCTTGGAAATTTCTAACTGGATGTATACCATTCTCATTTATTATATTAACAAGTACAGCGGTACCATAAGTAGGAAGTCCTCCACCTGCAACTGGGTCATTTTTTAATATATTGACTTTATCAGCATTTACTTTTTTAACCAATTCAGAATCAGCTACTTCTACTTTTTTACTTCCTTTAACTACTACTGCTTTTACATTTTTAGAACCCATTACAGCTCCAACTCCGCCTCTACCAGCAGCTCTATCCACATCGTTCATTATTGCTGCCATTGGTGATAATTTCTCTCCCGCTGGTCCAATACACATTACATTTGTTCCAGGATGTGCTTCTGTTAATGCATCTGTTACTTCAGAAGATACCATTCCCCAGTATTTTTCAGCATCTTTAATTTCTACTGTTTCATCATCTATATATAAGTAAACTGGCTTTTCTGATTTGCCTTCCATTATTATCATATCGTATCCAGTTGATTTAAATTTAACTCCCCATTTACCACCTGAATTTGATATAGCTATAGTACCTGTTAAAGGTGCTTTTGTTACAACCATATATCTTCCTGAAGTTGGCATTGGAGCCCCTGTCAATGGTCCTGTAGCTATAATTAATTTATTATCTTCACTCAATG
This sequence comes from Terrisporobacter othiniensis, assembly GCF_000808015.1. GTDB lineage: Bacteria > Bacillota > Clostridia > Peptostreptococcales > Peptostreptococcaceae > Terrisporobacter > Terrisporobacter muris. The sequence goes on from NZ_JWHR01000112.1 coordinate 37,866, forward strand.
GATCTACTTTAGGATCTACCTCGTCAATAAAAGTTTTTACACCTAATCCCCTAGCCCCTATATACTTTTGAGCTAACTCTAAGTTTAATTCTTCTACTTTAACTTCCTGAGTAGAGAAATTAACTCTTAATACTTTTCCAACATATCCATTCATAGCATTTCCCCCTTAAACTTATTTAATATTTTTTGCTAAACCAGTTATGACTTCTTATCCATTACTTGAGATCTAAAATAAAAAACCATCATGTAAAAAGTATTATAATACCTTTTAAATGATGGCTTTTTCACACAAATAAATTCTATTTGGAAAATAGACAGTATTATAATTCTACTATCTCCTTTCCATTGGGAGGCATAAAAATTTCTAATTATACCCTACTGTTTTACTAACCATAGATAGACCTTAGGTTTGGTAAAATCGGAGAATTTCATATTCACTTTATACTTTAAATGTAGTACATATATTTTTAATTGTCAATATATTTCGAATATTTATTTAATACCTTATCCTCAGCAAGGAATTAGACATGTCAAAAAATTTAGTTATTTTCTTGCACATTCGCTAGCAGATCCTTTTAATATATCAATACCATGATTTAAAGCAGGCATTATGCATTCCATACTTTCTTTTACAGCTTTCGGACTTCCTGGCATATTTATTATTAAGGTTTCTTTTCTTATAACAGATACTCCTCTACTAAGCATTGCTTTCTTTGTAAATTGCATGCTATAACTTCTGATTGCTTCTGATATTCCTGGTACAAGTTTTTCAGCTATTTCTAATGTTGCCTCAGGAGTATTATCTCTTTTCGAAAAACCTGTTCCTCCAGTAGTTAAAATTAAATCTACCTTATTTTCATCACAAAGTTGTTTCATTTCACTTGAAATTGTATCTTTATCATCAGGTAATACTTTGTAATAAACTACTTGGTATCCAAAACTAGAAACTATTTCTTTTATTTGTGGACCACTTTCATCAACTCTTTCTCCTTTTGATCCTTTATCACTAGCTGTTATTATTCCTACTCTATACATACTACTCTCCCTCTATTAAAATTTCATCACCTGGTTTTATTACTCCACCATGCAACACTTTTGCAAATATACCTTCTCTTGGCATTATACAATCACCCATTTTCTTAAATATTTCGCATCCTTGATGACATTTCTTACCTATCTGAGTGATTTCTAAAATTACATCATTACATTTAAATATAGTTCCAACTGGTATGGTTCTAAGGTCATATCCTTCTACAACTAAATTTTCTCCAAAAGCTCCTGACTTGACACCTGCTCCCAATTCATTAAAAGCTACAACCTTTTCATGAGATAGTAAACTTACTTGTCTATGCCATTTACCAGCATGAGCATCTCCTTGTATACCAAAATCTTCAATAAAAATTCCCTCATCTACGCTTTTCTTTTGTACACCTTTTTTTTCACTTAGACATACCGCAATAATTTTTCCCATTGTTCTTCTCTCCTTATCCCCCAATTTGTACCATATTTTTATTTTCTACATTTTCTATATTACTATCATGATAAAAGTTATGCCCTAGTGGTTTGTTTCTTATGGCATGGTATATCATGTTTTCTAACTCTTTATCTGTAATATCACTTCTTATAGGCTCTTTTAAATCTATGCCTTTATTATAATGCAAGCATAATTTTAAAAATCCATTTGCTGTAAGTCTTACTCTATTACAGGTTTCACAAAATTCATTACTAATAGCACTAATTAAACCAATATATCCTTTAAATTTGTCGTTTTTATAATATACTGCTGGGCCATTTCCTCTCTTTTCTTTTACTTTTTTAAATGAACCATACTCATCTTCTAGTAAACCTAGTATTACTTCATTCGAAATTCCTGTGTAATTTTTGCCGTATCCTATAGGCATTAATTCAATAAATCTTACATCTATATTATTATTTTTAGAATAAGCCGCTATTTTAACTATTTCTGATAAATTATTTTCTTTTATTGCTAAACAATTTATTTTAACCCTTACACCTAAATCAATAAGCTTTTCTATTGCCATAGAAACATTTTCGTATTTATCACGTCTTGTTATCTTAAGAAATTTATCTCTATTTAAAGTATCTAAACTTATATTAATCGCATCTATTCCTGCTTCATATAATTGATCTGCCATTTCATATAACAACACTCCATTAGTTGTTATAGTTACTTCATCTATACCATTAATTCCTTTTATTTCTTTTATTAAATCAATTATATCTTTTCTTACTAAAGGTTCACCTCCAGTAATTTTAATTTTCTTTATTCCTAAATTTGCAATACATTTACAAATTCTGATAATCTCATCATAAGATAAAATTTCTTCATGAGAAATATTTTCTATACCTTCCTCCGGCATACAGTAGACACACCTAAGATTACATCTATCTGTAACTGATATTCTCATATACTCTATTTTTCTATTTAGTTTATCTATCATAAACATCCCCCACTTATAGATTAAATTTTTATGAATCTATTTATTGCTCATAACTTTTCATATAATCTAGTATTTTTTCAGTTATAAAGTCTATATTATTTAAATCTATTATATTATAATTTCCGTCTATAACCTTTAAATCCGATAATATACCTATTAAGTTTTTTTTACTACATACGGATTTGCTTGAATTTCCTTTTCTCACAATTTCTAATTTAGGATAGTCAGAAGCTTTAAATCCTTCTAATAAGATAATATCAGCTTCAGGAAATAGTTTAATAAAATATGTCTCATCAACAGATTTTTCTTCTTTTATTATCATGAATTTATTATTAGAAAATATAGCAGTGCCATAAGCTCCTGCTTTTTTATGTTCATATGTATCTGTTCCAACTTCATCACCTTGAAAATCATGTCCATCATGTTTTATAGTGGCAACCTTATATCCTTTTTCACAAAGCTTAGGTATAAGTTTTGTAATTAATGTAGTTTTACCAGAGTTTTTACACCCGCTAATTGCTAATAAAAATGGTTTCTTGCCCATATTAACCTCTCCTATATAAGTATAATATCTACTTCATCTCCTTTTAAAAGCTGTTTTGTTCCAGGTTTTATATCTATCAAACAGTTGCATCCTAGCATAGAAGACATTATACCTGGCGAATGTCCTCCCTCAGGTAGATAAACTTTATTGTTTTTATAAATTCCTCTTACAATTCTTCTTCCTTTACTAGACTTTAGAAAATCATCCTCCATAATAGATTTTACTCTTATTTGTTTTAAATCTATATCTCCAGTTAATTTATAAATTAATTCTTTTCCCATGATTTCAAAAGTAGCTATAGCTGCAAATGGATTACCTGATAAGGATATTATTGGTTTGTTTTTATAAATAGAGTATATTGCAGGTGTTCCCGGTTTCATCTTAACTCTCCAAAATAATCTGTTAGCATTTATTGTTTTTATAACTTCATGCATTATATCTTTTTTACCAACAGAAACTCCTCCTGTAGTTATAATTACATCTACTTTATCTATTAAGTTATATATTTCTTCACTTACATAATGGACTTCATCTGATATAATCTTAGAACTAACTATTTCACATCCAAAATCCAAAAGCCTCATTGAAATAGCAACTCTATTACTATCATAAATTTTTCCTTTGCCTAAAGTTTGACCGACACTAATAATTTCATCACCTGTACTAATTATTCCGACCTTTGGTTTTCTTTGTACTAATACTTGTGTAATTCCCATAACAGCTAATAAGCCAATATGTATATATGTTAATTTTTCACCTTTAGAAATCAGTTTACTTCCTTTTTTTACGTCCTCACCAGCAAAACAATAATTCTCGTATCTTTTTAGTTCAGAATAGATTTCAACTTCATTCATATCATAATTAGTGCTTTCCTGTCTAATTACACAGTCTGCCCCCTCTGGTATTTCAGCACCTGTCATTATTCTAATAGCTTGCTTATTCTTCAATATAGTATTTATGTCACCACCAGCAAAGACCTCATCTACAACCTTTAATTTAATTGGGTTGTCTTTGCTTGCACCCAATGTATCTTCTGATTTTAATGCATATCCGTCAAGGGGCGATCTATTGAAAGGCGGTTGATTTATTGGTGCATAAATATCTTGTCCTATTATTCTTCCCCTAGCTTCTTCTATATTTACTTTTTCTGTATTACTTATTTGATTCACTGACTCACCTATAATTTGCAAAGCAAGTTCTAACTCAATATTCTCCATAGATAATCTCCTTCTTATATCTGATTCTAATATAATCTGCTATCTTTAATATATTTCTAAATTAAAACAATAAAAAACTATGTCATCTTTATATTTAAAAAGAAAACATAGTTAAATAAAGCTAAAGTCATAAATACCTCTTTAACTAAAAATAAATTCTCTTTTCAAACAATGGAAGGCTAGCATGTTTCCATATTAACCCGAGGCAATATAATTTGCCTGGCTAGATATCATAGACCTTAATCCTTAGATATGTTAGCTTGAGAATATTAAATTTTATTTATTGTAACATTTAATTAATTGTTCATACTCTTCTGGTGTATTAATATTTTTAAAAACATCGTCTGATAAATCTGTATCCTCCAATAATAATTCAACAAAATTACTATTACGAATTAACTTTAAAGGCTTGTATTCCTTATTATCTATCAATTCCTTCATATAAGGAATTACATTTTTTGAATATATAGCACCCAAAGGATATAATAATCTATTTTTAGAAAAAAGTACTATATCTATGTTATTTTTCATATTTGCTTGTAACTCATTTATTAACTCCTTATTTATAAAAGGCATATCGCATGCTGTTATAAATAAATAATCTTCTTTGCAGTTTTTAAGAGATGAATACATTCCTCCCATAGGGCCAATATCATCGTAGATATCTACTATAACTGATAATCCCATTTCTTCATATTTTTTAATTTCTTCTGAAGAAAACTTTTTGTTAACCGATAAGTATATATTGGAAAAACCTTCCAAGACACCTACTATTTGTTCTAAAAAAGTTACTTCATTTATTTTTAAAAGTCCTTTTACATTTCCTCCCATACGGCTGTTTTGTCCACCCATAAGTATTAAGGCTCCTATGTCCACAGTATCACCTCTAAATCTCCATTAAAAATTTCTATACTCATTTACCAAATCCACAATTTGGATAGTGGCATACATCACAGTTTAAACATAAACCACCTAAGCCTAATTTGCTCAAATCATCTTTAGTAATTTTTTCATCCGCCATAACGCGAGGCAGAATCAAGTCAAATACTGTTCTTTTAGCGTACATAACACATCCTGGAAGCCCTATAATTGGTATATTCCCTTTATAGTATGATACTAACATCATTGCTCCTGGAAGTACTGGCGCACCATAACTAACAATATCTGCCCCTGTATCCTTTATTGCTTTTGGCGTTTTATCATCAGGGTCAACACTCATTCCTCCTGTACATAAAACCATATCTGCTCCATTTGAAATAAATTCTAAGATTGCATTTGTTATATTTTCAGGGTTATCATTCACAATAGTTTGTCCAAGCACATCCACATCAAATTCTTTTACTTTTTCCATAATTACGGGCCCAAAAGTATCTTCTATCCTGCCATAAAATACCTCATTACCAGTCGTTACTATACCAACTTTCTTATGTACAAAAGGCTTAATACTAAGTATAGGACCGTCACTACATAGCTCTTGTGCTTTTTTCATTTTTTCTTCTTCTATTATTAATGGTATTATTCTTGTCCCCGCTAATTTATCTCCCTTTTTTACAGGAAAATTCTCATGTCTTGTTGCTATCATCATTTCACCAAGAGAATTTACTTCTCTAAGCTTATCGATATTTATTTTTAATAAACCATTTATACTTGAAAAAAGTTCTATCTTTCCTTCTTTTACATCTGATTCTTCCATATATTCATTTTTGCATATATCTCTTAATATGATTGCTGCCTCATTTTCATGAAGCATGCCCTCTCTTTTTTCCCATACATACAAATGATCCTTACCTAGAGATAGTAAAGTATTTATATCTTCTTCTTTTACTACATGGCCTTTTTTAAAAGCGACTCCCTTTACCTTATCCTTAACTATTTGTGTTATATCATGGCATAAAACGTGACCTACTGCATCTTTTGTTTTTATTTCTTTCATTATTTTCATTCCCCTCTATGAATTTATAACCCATTTTCTACTACATAATTTTGCGTATAAAAAAAGACAGATTATTACTTCATATCGTATATATACTAAATAAGAATATATATAATATATTTAGAATCTGTCTAAATTATCTTACTCTAAAAATGTCGTTTAAGTTCTTATAAAAACAAACTTCTTAAATAAATTGTAATTATTACAATTTTCATTGTCAATTTAATAATCTTAGTTTATAAAAAATTACTTAAATCCTAGAATAAAAATAATTCTTTATTGTTAACAATAAAACTTTGATGCCCCTGCTAACTGCCTCTTTGAAACAATTTTAGCTAAATTTTCTAATACAGCAATAGTTGTTTCTTTAAAGCTAACAACAAATACAAATTTGAAATCTGTAAATTCATCATTAATGCTATAAATATCGGAACAACATCTTATGTTATCAACTAAGTAGATTTCTTGTAGTTCTGCCTCAATTTCATCCGTAGTATCTTTTAAGAAGGCTCTCACATCTTCAAAGAATAACTCAAAAAATGATTCATCTATATCACCAGCTGATTCTTCAATAAGCTGCTTTGCTAACTCTTTTGAAAATATACTTTCAGCAAGTTTACAGTCAAAAACCATTATATTTTTTTGATTTATAGTATTTGATATATCCTGTACAAAATCTATATCTTGTCTAATTCCTAGAATATCCTTAACTTCTTTACTATTAACATTAAATTGACCTTTTTTATTCTTTAATTTAAGTTGTATCATAATCTCCCGCCTCCTTTTCTAATAATTAAAACTTGATTACATATTATTAATTAATCTTTTTATATGCTCCCAATCTTTAACTTTAGTTATATTGTCATGTTTTATATCTTTATTATAATTAGCTTCTAATAAAAATACCCTTACTCCTCCCTGAGCTAACTGCAGGGCGTTTAGAGGATTATCCTCTATAAATATATCACATTTTAACTCTTTAGCCTTATCTATTCTGTAATCGATACCTAACATATAAATTTCTATGCTAGATAATTCATTTTTTCCAACCATTTTGTAGTTACATCTTGTAATTCATTTCCCCTTGCTGTAACAAAGTATAGATTATTTTTCTTATTCAGATCCTCTATAATCTTCTTTGCTCCATCTACAATTTTAGCCTCTTCATATGAATGCATATATTTATCATGAAATTTTTTAATAAACTTCTCATTATCTTCATCATATAACTTAAACCAGTTAACTATAGTACAATCTTCTTCTTTGATATTCCTATTATACATTTCATTAAGGTAAAAAATGAAATGGTACAGGCTAGTTATTGTTCTGTCTATATCTATACAAATATTTAAATTATTCATTCTATCCCATCTTTGTGAAAAAGTAATTATATCATATAAATAAGTATAAATCAAAAGCACTGGAATAACTATATTATTAAATAAAAAATCCTATGGTTATATAGAAACAACCACAGGATTTTTTATTTATTCTTCATTAATTTTTTCTTTTAGTCTATCTATTTTATTCTTAAAGCTAGCAATTTCTTTATCTGATAATTTTAGATATTCAGTTATCTTATTTATATAAATAGGATTCTTTGTATCTATTAAATTCACGGAATTTTCCATAGCTATAGTTCTTAATTCATATGTTTTCCTTACATTTATTCTCGCCCTATCTAACTCCTGAGTATACTCATCTTTAGATAATGTGGGCACTTGCATATTATCATATATTTTTACTACATCTTCACACATTTCCTTTGCATACAACACATCATTTTTTATTTGAGTTAAATTAGCTAAACTTTTCTGCAAATTACTTGTGTAAGGAAGACATTCTCTCATAGGTGTTAAAGCAGCCTTTTCAATAGAGTAAATATCTTTTCTAAATTCATCTATTTTTTGCAAATCCGATTTTTTCATAGTTTTATTATTTGCCACAGGCTCTATATCATATTGATCCAGATAAGTTTCCAATACTAAATCATTCTCATAATCTAAGGTATCTTCAAGAACCCTAATACCACTTAAATATATATTTGTAATTACCATTGTTGTTGATAAAACAACATAAATACTTCCATAAATACAGGCCCTTTTAAAACTTTTATAGTTTTTAAACAGAACTGTAAGTGGTATAAGATATAAAAGTATGAATACTAATATCCATCTCATTTATTAACACTCCTTTTTAAATTAAGTAAAATTGCTAATATTCCCCACTTTCTAATTTCTTAGGCATTATGTTTTATAGTATTTACATTTTTTTGATTTCTTACTCTATTATTTTTATTGGTTTAAAATTTATATAGTCGCTTGAAGCTAATATATATTCTACATTATTTCGTTTCCCTTTTAAGCCCATCTCAAAAGAATCTTTCCCATGAAGATGACCATATATAACTTTCGTTACGTTATACTTTTCAAAAATCTTTGTAAATTCCGACTCCTCAAGCTTATCATTAGTAGGTGGATAGTGAGTTATTACTATTAATTCTTTACAACCATCTTTTACAGCAGCCTCTAAAGACATTTTTAATCTTAATTGTTCTCTTTTATATATTTTCTCATCATCTTTATCAAATTTCACTTCATTAGGACAGAGCCAGCCCCTAGTTCCACAAATTCCTATATCTCCATATTTATAAAAACTATTTTGTAAAAATGTAATTTCTTCATAGCTTGTTCTTAATTTGCTTAATGATGACCACCAAAAATCATGGTTTCCCTTTATAAATACCTTCTTTCCTGGTAGTTTATTAATTGTATCTAGATCTTCTTTTGCTTCATTCATATTCATAGCCCAAGAAGTATCCCCTAGTACCAATACTGTATCATCATTGTTTACAATTTCTTTCCAGTTATTTATTATTTTATTTTGATGATTGTCCCAATTATCTCCAAATATATCCATAGGCTTATTTACTGATGTGGAGAAATGGAGATCACCTATTGCATATAAACTCATACTTTCATCCTTTCTTATGTTTAAAAAGCCGCCTTAAATTAATTAAGACAGCCCCCCACTAATCATCTATTCTCGTATTTTTATAATACTGTAGTATCTGTTCTATTTCTTCTTTTAATGCTACAATTTCTTTAATATCTTTTTGACTATCTACTCTATCTAGTCTCCTTTGATAGTTTATAGCCCTACTAATTTCCCCTAAATCATATAATTCTTGTACCTTACTTAAAACTTCTCTAATTGTAAGTGATTTAGCTTGATACATCACCTGGGCTTTCATTATTTCTTCTCGAATTTCACTCATTTCTTGGTCTAATAAAAATGCAGCATCTGCAGCTCTTCTAAGTCTATTTGCCACATCTTCTGGTATGTAATGTTCATATTTATATTTTAAAGAATGCTCTATAGTAGCCCAAAAGTTCATTGCTAAAGTTCTTATTTGAATTTCGCATAATATTTCTTTGTATCCAGCTATAGAGTTAATTGGGTAATTGATTATGACGTGATAACTTCTATATCCACTATCTTTAAAATTTGTAATATAATCTTTTTCGTATACTATAGTCATATCAGTTCTTGATTTTATTAAATCTACTAAAGTATATATGTCCTCTACAAACTGACACATAATTCTTATTCCTGCTATATCTTCAATTTCTCTTTCAATATCTTCAGCTTCTAATCTATTAGCCTTTGATATTATAGATGATATTTTTTTTGTTCTCCCTGTAACAAATTCTATTGGAGAATATTCACCCTTTGTAAGAAATTCTTTTCTTATATTTTTAAATTTTACTTTTAGTTCTTCAACTGCATGTTCATAAGGAGCTAATACTTCATCCCATTTTTCATACTTCATATTATTCACCCTTTATACTAGTTTCAAATCATATATATTTTAACATAATTTATTCTTTTTTAGAATAATAAAGCACTTCTCCCAACTCTATACTATAATCTATCTGATTCAAATCACATAAGTAACTAATTATAGATACTATGCTGCTTCTAAAATAATGATATTCTGTATAGTTACAACTTAAGTTATTATTAATTATTATATTTTTTAATATATTATCTATGGTTATTGGTGATTTTAGTAAATCTTTTACTTGATTCACATAATTGTTAACGGCACTTATATGATTATTTATAATCCCCTGGCTATCTATCTTAGAATAAATTTCTTTATCATGTCCTAAAACCATATATTCAAAATCAATATCTTTTATCTTATTAACAGAATTTAGATATTCCTTTACATCGTACAATAAAAGTAAATCAAATTTCTTTAGCATTTGACTTCCTACAAATAAATCCCCTACAAATAAAATCTTATCATCTGTCAAAATACCTATACTTCCTTCAGTATGACCGCTTAGTTTAATTATTTCAAATTTTCTATTATTTAATACTATCTTTCCTTCCTCAATTATATCATCAACCTTGGTCGCATGACTCTCTTCTGAAGACTCTTTAAATTTCAAAAACTTATTAGCTTTTCCTCCTACAGTATAATCTGCAAATTTATTAGGATTATCTATAAATATTTTAGCTTCTGAAGATGACAGTATCTGAATATTATTATTAAGCTTTTTTAAATTACTGGATCCTTCATAATGGTCACCATGCTCATGAGTATTAATAATATATTTTATAACCATATTATTTTCTTTTAATAGCTCAATCATCTTTCTTTGTTTTATACCATAACGCCCTGGATCTATTATTAAACAATTATTGTTATCTAATCTAATTACCCCTGTGTTTGTACCACCCTTAATGTAATAAGTGTCTCCTTTTATATTTATTAACTTCACTTACCCCACCTGCCAATTCTTCTATTTAATTAACATTCTTTTCAATCTGCCTATTGTTCTCTTAGATATATTTTTCTCTTTAGAAATCCTTACTTTAATATTATAAGACATATTTTGGTCTAATAGTGAATCGATAAAATATTCTACAATTCCTCTATCTCTAAATTCTATATCTATAATTCCTTTCGAAAATAATCTAGAATCTAGAACCATTACATTATCAACAAAGTTAAGCCTTTCACTTTTAGATAGATATCTAGTTTCTGGTATGAAATCTTCACAATATTTTATTTTATAATTTACAACTTCATCACTTATATCAAATCCATATTTACCCTTAATTATATTTTTATACTGTTTATTCTTTTCAGTTATATCTTTTAGATTTTTATTATAATCTTCTTTTTTCCAATGACCAAACAATCTACAATTTAATGGTCTCACATCATAAATTCCACATCTATTATTTTCATCTTTAAAAGGACAACATTTCTTCTCCATAAACTCCATAAAATAATAATCCATTATTCTATCAAGAGATTTTTTTCTTAACTCATGCTTATCTTCTAAATAGTTATATATATTTAAAAATTCTATTAAATTAACACCCACAGATTCCATACAACAAATTCCACAACCTGTACACTGCCCCTTGGGTAACGTTTCATATATATTATTAAGTTCATCAAATAGTTGATTTTTTTTAGCATATTCTATACTTTTTAAAATATCTATATTATTTATACTAGCCATTGTACATTCTCCTTGTTATAATTATTAAGTTAATATAAAAACTTATTATATCACATTTATTACTATAAATTGTAGGAGGTATCTTACTAAATGAACAGATATACAAAGATTATCAATATGATGGAAAGTTATTTCACTAAGGATTTTGACAAAGCTAAAAAAGGAATAACTAAAACCAGAGAAGTAAAAGAAGAAACTGTTAAAAAAGCTTTCTTAAAAGGAAATACTGAAGTTTTAGTTATTTTAGAAGATTCAGGCCGTGAAATACTTATCGACGACTTTTCTTCAGATGAAGATATAAAAAAATATTTAGGTGCTTCATTTATAAATCCTAAAAGATAAAAAATAAAAAGTTCGAAGGTTAACAAAACTTTCGAATTTTTTTATGTATAAATTTTCATTACAAAGACAATAATACTAATGTAATTTAAATATTTAACTCAATCTCCCCCAATATAAGCTTTCATTCCCCCAGTGGAAGCTACGTTTTTTGCTAAATAGAGAAGGATAAATTTATTCTTCTCTATTTTTTTGTAATTAAAACAAAATTCTGCTGCCAATTTAGCAAGTATTAAATATATAAATTAAACTTTAATTGATATATTATGATAATATGACTTATATTGTATATTAAATATATAGATACAAATACTTATTTACGAGGTGAAATAATGATTGAAATAGGAAACTTAAAATTAGATAGTGATTTTGATTATAGGATCATAAGAGAAGAAGCTAACGATTTAGACTTGTATATAGATATAAATTATAGATGCGTAGACATAAACGTGGGAGAATCGCAAATATTTAATTCTAGAGTACAATTTCCATATGTTAGGTCTATACTTCTAAGAATTAATAAGGAGAGTCACTTAATGACTGTACACCTTATGAGAGATATAGATTTATTTTCTGCTTTTGCAAACTTTGAGGTTGATTATTCTAATAGTATTTTTAAGATCAAGAATTTTCAAGAAAAAGTAATTATAAGTAAAAATTAATATTCAAAAAAATAAGGGGGCCTTAACAGGCCCCAGTTTTTATTTATCTCTTATTTATAATTCAATTGTAATCCCAAAATTTTCTCACGTCAAGAAATTTTCTGAATATTTTAAATTTTTTGTTTTGTATTCATTATTTTATATATATTGATAAATTTATAACATTCAAACTTATATCTTATAATTATTCATTCTTTGTTATTACATTAAAAATATTAGACAATAATAAAATTATCATCTATTAATAGATTATTGTCACTCTAGCCAACATTTTGATATAATTATTATTATATAAAATAATATTGCATATTAATTTTCATATGTGATTTTAATAAAAATACAATGAGTTAATTACTATTAGTAATTTATGAGAGGAGTTTTACATATGAGTTTATTTGTTTTCGGACATAAAAGTCCTGACACTGATTCAATATGCTCAGCAGTATCATTAGCATATTTAAAAAAACAATTAGGGGTTGAAGCTAAAGCTTATGCTTTAGAAGAACCTAGAAAAGAAGCTAAGTTTGTTTTAGACTACTTCAAGGTAAATGCACCAGAAGTATTACCAGCTGGGGCAATAAAGGGACAAAATGTTGTTTTAGTTGACCACAACGAGGTTGCACAAACTGCAGATGATATAGCAGAAGCTAACTTAGTAGAAGTAATAGATCACCACAAAATAGGATGCCTTTCTACTGACCTTCCAATATCAGTAAGAATAATGCCTGTTGGATGTACTTGTACAATAATCTATAACTTATATAAAGAAAACAACGTAGAAATACCTTATGAAATAGCTGGATTATTATTATCTGCAATATTATCAGATACATTAATATTCAAATCTCCAACTACTACAGAAAAAGATAAAGAAGCTGCTTTAGCATTAGCTGAAATAGCTAAAGTTGACTACGAAAAATACGGAATGGAAATGTTTAAAGCTGGAACTTCTTTAGAAGGATTCTCTATAGAAGAAATAGTAAACATGGACTTCAAAGAATTCGACATGAGTGGCAAAAGAGTTGGTATAGGACAAGTTATGACTTTAGATATAGATGCCGTTTTATCTAAAAAAGAAGAGTTCTTATCTTACATAAATGCAACTGAGTTTGACATGTTAGTTCTTGCTGTAACTGATATAATAAACGAAGGTTCTTATTTAATCTACAAAGGTGAAGATAAAGTAATATCTGAAGCTTTTGGTGTAGATGCTTCTCAAGGTGTATTTGCTGAAGGTGTTGTTTCAAGAAAGAAACAATTAGTACCTAAATTAACTGATGCGGTTAAAAATATATAATCAAAATTGTATAACTAGGAAATAAAAAATGACACAGATTAATCTGTGTCATTTTTTATTTTGAAAGTATTATAGAATAGTACTTTCTTTATAAAATATTTTTCTGCTCATTGTTACAATGGTTTATTCATTCTGGTGTTTGTGTTTATATTTTTAGGATTTACTTTAAATATTGTAAATGATGTAGCACCAGTTGTAAATAGTATTTATTTCTATTTATACCATTTACTACATTTTTTCTACTTCTGGATAGTCTACACCGAACTTTTCAACTGTCATAGTTTTTATTTTTTGATCAGCTTTAGGTCTGTCTCCTCTATCAACTGGAGTATCAGCTATTTCATCTACTACATCCATTCCTTCTATTACTCTACCAAATCCAGCATATTGTCCATCTAGGTGTGGAGAGTTTTTATGCATTATGAAGAATTGAGAACCAGCACTATTTGGCATCATAGTTCTTGCCATAGAGATTACCCCTCTCTCATGTCTTAAGTTGTTAGCGAACCCATTACTATTGAACTCACCTTTTATTGAATATCCTGGCCCACCCATTCCAGTTCCTTGTGGGCATCCACCTTGAATCATGAAACCTCTTATTACTCTGTGGAATATAATTCCATCATAGTAATGGTTATCTATTAAGCTTATAAAGTTATTTACTGTATTTGGAGCTATATGAGGATATAGTTCAACTTTTATAGTTTTTCCATTTTCCATTTCTATAGTTACTATAGGATTTTTATTTTCCATATTTTTACCTTCTTTCTTTAGTTGTTATGTATTTTCATATATTATTATATACTAAGTTGTAAAAAAATAACTACTCTATTATTTTTTTACCATGCTTAAAAACAGTTTAATAAAATATCTGTGGATATCTTAGCATTTCTATCCACAATATCCACATACCTTAAAATTCATTTTTATCCACTATATTACAAAGTTTTTATTTGTACATATAAAAAAAACATTACGTTTTATAATCATATTATCCACATAGTTATCCACTTATCTACAGCTTATCAACATCTTATTCAACCCTTATCCACATTTTCAAAAACAATTTACAGAATTTTTCATCATTATTTTCTTATATTTGATAAAATCCGACAAATGTTTTATATATATTGTAGTGATCTTCTACACTTCCAAGTTCTCTTACAGAATGCATAGATAAAATTGGACTTCCAATATCCACAGAATTAATGTCTAAATGTGTTGATGAAATAGGCCCAATTGTTGATCCACCTCTCTCATCAGATCTATTTACGAATTGTTGATATTTTACTCCACATTTTTCACATATACTTTTGTATATTCCTGCCGAAAAAGCATCACTTGTATATGATTGATTTGCGCTAATTTTTATTACAGGCCCACCACCCATTACTGGTCTATTTGTAGGGTCATGTTTTTCAACAATATTAGGATGAAGAGCATGAGCCAAATCTGCCGATATCATAAAAGATGAATAAATAGCTGAAATGAAGTCTTCTCTGTCTTTTTTCAAACTTATACAAATTCGTTCCAATAGGTTTAGTAACATATTGGAATCAGCTCCTTGTTTTGTAGAACTTCCTACCTCTTCATTATCAAATATAGCAACTACATTTATACCTTTTTTACCTTTTGAATCTATTAAAGCATATAAACTAGCATGTGCCATAGACAAGTTATCTAACCTAGAAGAAGATATAAACTCTTCATTTGGACCAATTATGCTTCCTTTTTCATATTCATATAAATATAAATCAAAATCAAGAATATCTTCTTTATTTATATTTAATGCTTTACTTATTTCCTTTAATAGAAACTCATCTTTTTCTAATGTTTCATTTAGTAATCCTACTAGAGGTAGTGTATCTTTTTGTTTGTTAAACTTATAACCATCGTTTACTGTTCTATTCATGTGAATAGCTAAGTTTGGTATTATACAAATTGGTCTATTTATATTAATTATTTCTTCTCTTGGACACAATATATCTTCAGATTTTAATACTACTCTACCTGCAATTGATAATGGTCTATCAAACCAAGTACTTAGTATTGATCCACCGTAGCCTTCAGTATTTAATTTTAAATAAGTATTTTCCACAGTCATTTCTGCATCAGGTTTAATCCTAAATGTAGGTGAATCACTATGAGACCCTATTATTCTAAAGCCTTCTTGCATATTGTCAGAATTTACTACAAAGGCTGTTAAAGAAGATGCATTCTTTGTTATAAAATACTTTCCTCCAACTTTCAGTTGCCATTTTTCATTCATTTTTAATTCTTTAAATCCATTTTTCATTAGTAAATCTTTACTAGTTTTTACTGCATTAAATGCAGTTGGACTATTATAAATATAATCTATTAAATTCTCGGCAAATTGTTTTTTCATAGCTCCTCCTATTAAACTAAGTCTAAAGTTGTATATTCTTTATTTATAGTTTTTATACCCTGATTATCGAATGCTATAGTAACATCTGGACCTTTTAAGGCAACTACTGTCCCTAGCCCAAACTTAGGATGATGTACCTTAGCACCAAGTTTCAAGTCGTCTATGTTGCTTTCATTTGATGTATTTTTTATAGTTGCATTTGCTTTTTTAGCTGCTTCAACCTTGTTCATATTATTCATCTTGTATTTTTGAGTATATTTATCAAGTATATTATAATTAGCTTTTGAAAAAGATAATTCTTTTTGTTCTTTATTTAATCTTTCTATACACTCATCTGGCAACTCTTCTATAAATCTAGATGCGATTGAAGGATTAGTTCTACCATATAGAGTTCTCTTTCTTGTCAATGTTAAGAATAATTCTTCCTTTGCCCTAGTTATTCCAACGTAACAAAGCCTTCTTTCTTCTTCTATATCGCTATCTTTCATAGATTGAATAGCCCTAGAAATTGGGAATATTTTTTCCTCCATTCCTGCTAAAAATACAACCGGGAATTCAAGACCTTTTGATGAATGTATAGTCATTAATGAAACTCTATCTTCTTCTTCTTCTTCATTATCTGGTTCTGCATTAAGTGCAACATTTGTTAGGAATGATTCTAAACTCTTATCATCACTTGAACTCTCAAACTCTAGGGCAACTGATATAAGTTCTTGTAAGTTTTCTAATCTATCTTCCCCTTCATTGTTCTTTTCTTTTAACAATTCATCCTTATATCCTGTTATATCTAATACTTTTTCAATTACTTGGCTAACAGTATATATTCCTGTAAAACTTCTTAGTGTGGACATTAAATCTACAAATTCACTTATACTTGCTCTAGCTTTTCTCGATATATCTGAGTTATCTTCTATATCAATAAGTACGGAATAAATACTTTCTTCTTTTAAACTAGCTCTGTCTTCTATTTTTTCTATAGTTCTAAGTCCTATACCACGTCTAGGAACATTAATTATTCTTTTTAAAGATACATCATCCTGAGGATTTTGTATTACTCTAAGATAAGCTATAATATCCTTTATTTCTTTCCTTTCATAGAATTTTATACCACCATAAATATTGTATGGTATCCCCGCTCTATTTAAAGCATCTTCCACAGAACGAGCTTGGGCATTGGCTCTATATAAAACTGCAAAATCTTTGTAATCTCTATCTTCATATCTTTTCATATATGAAATAGTATTTATTATGAAATCACCTTCTTCAATTTCATTTTCTGCCAATTGAATTTTTATTAGCTGCCCTTCCTTTTTATCACTCCAAAGTCTTTTTCTTTTTCTTTCTGTATTATTAGCAATAACATGGTTAGCTGCATCCAATATTACTTGTGTTGACCTGTAGTTTTGCTCAAGTTTTACTATTTTAACATTATCATAATCTCTTTCGAATTCAAGAATGTTTCTTATGTCAGCGCCTCTCCAACCATAAATACTTTGATCATCATCTCCAACAACACAAATATTTTGATGTTGCTTAGCTAATAATTTTATTAACTCATATTGAGCTTTACTTGTATCTTGATATTCATCGACCATTATGTATCTAAATTTATTTCTATAAAAGTCTAATACATCTGGACATTCTTTAAATAACTCAACTGTTTTCATTATTAAATCATCAAAGTCTAGTGCACTATTTCTTTTTAAACGATCTTGATATAGGGCATATATTTCCCCTACTTTTGTTTTAGATATATCTCCTTCATTTAATTTTAAATACTTTTTAGGAGAATATAGTTTATCCTTTGCATTAGATATGCAACTTAATACATATTTAGGGTCAAAGGCTTTATCACTAATGTCCAACTCTCTCATACAGTCTTTAATTAAAGTTACTTGGTCTGGACTATCATATATAACGAAACTTCTGTTATAACCTATTTTATTTATACTTTTTCTAAGGATACGAACACAGCAAGAGTGGAATGTTGTAATCCACATTTCTTTAGTATCGGTTCCTTCCAAAGTTTCTTCTACCCTTTCCCTCATCTCATTGGCAGCCTTATTAGTAAATGTTATTGCTAATATATTTTCGGCTTTAACATCCTTATCTTCCATAAGATATCCTATTCTAGTAGTTAAAACTCTAGTCTTTCCTGACCCAGCTCCAGCAAGTATTAATACAGCGCCTTCTGTATTCTCTACTGCTTCTCTCTGAGCGGGATTTAATTTTTCTATTATATCTGAAATCATATATATCCTCCTATAATGCTCATATAAATATATTTTAATCTAATTCTGATTTTTCTTCAAATTTCATAATACTATAATAATTCCCATGAATAAATTATAAAATACTATTCCTCAAAAAAAGGCCTTAGGACTTTGGAGAATCCTAAGGCATAGGTTAAGGGTTATTCTATTTTCAAACTATTTTGAAATAAAATAGGTTGAGGGCAATTTAAAATTCACTTCGATCATATAAATGAAATAGCTTCGTTACCACTTTAAGCCACTATGTGAGCGCTATGATAATATAATTTCATTATATGTAAAAAGTGCCTAACTTCAAGTTAGGCACAATATCTTCAAATAAAAATTTTTATTAAGATATTTCTCCTTCCCCGAAGAAATGGCTTTATATTATAGGCAGGTCTCCTGGCTCTGCTTCATCCTACTTCTTTTCCTTCCCATGTTTTCCACAGTGGTTAAAAGTTTCGTCCACATTACAGTAGCGGGGGCTGCAAAGGTATCTCACCTTTTTCCCTATTAATCTTAAACAAGAACCTAAAATATTTTAATTAATTTAATTTTGAACTAATATAATTATAGCACATAAATAAAATAATTTGTTATTTTTTACCAAATATTTCGATATATGTTTTCCTAAAATATTTTAATTTTTTATTATTTTCTTCAAATACATAGCAACAATATCTGCAAATCTTTCTATATCCTTAGTATAAATAAAGTCTTTGCCATAAATCATTTTTTCTGCATCTAAATCGCTTTCTTTGCCAGTAAAAACTCCCAGTACAAGTATACCTTGCTTTCTTGCTTTTCTAACTTCTAAAGCTGTGTCTTTCACTCCAATAATACCTTTATATGATGCTTCTCCTCTTAAACTTCTAGATCTATCTTTCCCAATTTTCACATCATTAGGCTTTCCATCACTAAGAACTATAAGAATTTTATTTTCTTCTTCTCTTTCTATTAAATCATCACAAGTTGCCTTTATTGCTAGTCCATCTCTATTATTTCCTGCTGAAAAATATTCGAATATATTTTCACAAGAATTAATATCATCGTTATAATTTCTATATCGTTTCAATATGGTGTAATCTAAAAAACTTAGATATCCCATAACCCTATTTGGAATACCTACAGAAGTTAATGCCATAGCAATTATATATGCTTGTATAGCCACATTAAATTGATTTCTACTTTGTGAGCCGCTGGCATCTAGCAATATATCTATTACATATTTTCCTTTTTCATTTCGTATATCTTTATAAAATACTTTGGTATTATTACTTCTTCCTATTCTCCATGCCCTATTGGCACAAATAGTTCCTCCATCAGAATAAATTCTATCAATAGCACTTTCTTCTACTAATATTCTTGATATACTTTCCTTTAGTTTATTAATGCTTCTTTTATGTAATTTAATATTATCTCTATATTTATATAAATTATTTTCTTTTTGCCTAGTAACATATTTTAGTTGAAAAGCATTGTTACATTCACTACGCAATACTCCATCTGTGAAGTGAATTCTACATCCCTCATGAATACCTCTACAGTGTTTAGTTTCAAATTTTTTCACTTCACTTTCACTCAAAAAAGTTTTTCCATAGTAATATCCTACCTTGTCGTAAATTTTTTGAGCCATAACTTCATCCACATAAATTATCCTATTTGGTGATTTTTCTAAATCTCCATAGCCCATTTCACCTAAATTTTCAACTAACATAGAATTACTTATATTATTAATTTCACTTTCTATAGCTTCTGTTTCTTCATCCATATATAACTCTTCATACATAAAATCTGAAAAAGTATCAAAATCTACATTTACATTTTCTATATCTTTCTCAATTACTTGAGAATTTTCCATTTGAGAGTTCATTATAACTTCAAAATAAGTTAAATAAATTTCATCCAGCCTTTTTAATATAGTCATTAAATCATCATTACAATCAATAGCCTTTATATCTCTAATTATTCTTCTAGTTAAACCATCCACTACAGGATGCCTGTCCATAGCTTGAAGAATAAAAGTATACCTTAATGTCTGTAATATATCTTCCTTATGAATTTTACTATAATTCACAAATACATCTTTGTAAGCTTTGCTTCTTATTTCTGCTACACCTGGTCTCTCATTTATTACCTTATCTTCTACTATAGAGTTAAGAACTAGCTCAATTAAGGTATATAATATATCCTTATTATAGGATTTTTTTATTCTACTCATTAGGTATTTTTTTATTATATCCCAATCCAAGTACTTCCTTCTTGCTCCAGCAATTATACCAAAATATAAAGAAACATCCTTAGATGAATAATCTTTTTCACTGGAGTCTATATCTTCATCATACATACCAGAAACAGTCCAAGCCAAGTTATTTACTCTATTTTCAAACTCATAATTGTTATATATCCAATTAGTATTCACACTCATGCTCTCACCTACTTTAGGTTATTTTAAATTAGGAAATATATCTTTGCTTTCCCATTTTTCTGGTATTCTTGTTCTAATAATATCCTCAACAATTTCTTTTTCATAAATATCAAAAGTCTTTCCTGTAAGACCCATATTTATAGCAAGAGTTGGTCTAAGTCCTCTTTTAATAGTTTTTAAAGCTCCTATTAATCCTCTTAAATCTATTGCTTTTGTAGATATTTCTCCATTTTGTGATTTTAATTGTAAGTCCAAGAAAATTCCTGCAAATTGGTTTAGCTTTTCTGAATCTGTGCAAGGAAACTCTCTTTGCAATATCATCATTAATTTATCTTCATTTACTGCTGGTATATCTATTACTAAAAATCTAGAAACTAAAGCTTCGTTTAATTCCTTTGTTCCTGCATATTCATAATTCATAGTGCCTATAAATCTAGTAGCCGGATGAAGATTTATTCTTTCATATCCAGGCACATCTATAACCCTTCTATAGTCTAATGCCGAGTGGACCACAACTATGGCATCATTTTTTGCCATGTTTATTTCATCAAAAACTCCAAAACCACCATGAAGCGCACATTCATATACAGATCCCCTTCTAAGTTTTACTTCATTATCAATGAAAGTATCTGTTCCAATTAGTGATGAACTGTCTGTATTTATATGAAAGGACGTATTCCACTGTGGTCTCCCGAATATCTCTGATAAATTATCTGAAAGTAAGTTTTTACCCGTAGCCTTTGGTCCAGATAGTAATATATTTTCTTCTTCTAAAATAGCAGATATGCACATAGACAATATATCTTCTCCAATATAGAATGCTGGTGATTTTGTTACTCTATGCTCCACTTCTTTATCGACTTTAAATTCTTTTCTAAAATGTAATACATCCTCTATAAGAGAATCACTTACCCCTTGAATTTTTAAGTTTTCTATTATATCCATAATAATCTCCTTTTGTAAGTAATACTTGTTATTATTATATCCTTTTAATTTGTTTTCTAATTAAAACTATTTAGTTTTTGCACTTAATAAAAGTATAGTATATTTGTTTAAAATTAAGTAATGTTTTTAGTATTTTATATAAAATCAAAGGTTATAAAATTAAATTTCTCACCTTTAACTAATTACAAATATTTTTTTAGTACTTCTATACCTTTATTTATTTCATCATATGTAATTACTAATTGCGGCAGAATTCTTATAACATTTTCATCTGTTTTTAAGAATAGTACTCCTTCTTCAATACACTTATCTATTATATCTGGTGCATTAACATTTAGCTCTACACCTATCATAATACCTTTTCCCCTTACCTCGATAACCTTATGACTATTAATATTTTTGATGTAATTCATTATATATTTTCCCTTAAATTCAGCTTCTTCATAAAAACCTGGTGTTTCTATTTCATCAAAAACTACTGATACTGCTGTCATTGCAATGTATTTCCTCCAAAAGTTAAACCATGATCTCCTGGATGTAGCATATCACTTGTTTTTTTATTCGTTAAAACTCCACTTATCAGAAGCCCCGCTCCTATACCCTTATCAAGAGCTACTATATCAGGTTGTAAATTATAATGATTATAAGCAGATAATTTTCCAACTTCTTCCCATACTACATTGAACTTCATCAAATATAACAAGAATATCTTTTTCATGACAAATTTTTATTACTTCTTTTAATAATCCTGGAACGTCGGTAAGTAGTATTAATTTTTATGCTTTCAATTCCTTTGCTATGGCTGATGCTGCCAAATCACCGTTAATATTATAAGAATTCCCATACTCATCCACAAAAGCCTAATGCATTTCCACCTTTGCTATTTATTTTTAAAACAAAATCCTTATTAACCTTTCCTGAGAGAACCATTTAAACCACTTCCATAGTATCTTCATCTGTATATATAAGAACGTTTATAAATTCTTTTTTCATATTTAATTTATCTAAAACTGCATTAATTTCTTTTCCTCCACCATGAACTAAAACCACATTTATTCACACATAGCTCATCAGTATGATATCTTCCATAACAGAATCTTTTAATCTATCATTTTGCATTGCTGAACCACCGTATTTTACTACCATGGTTTTACCACTATATTTTTCTATATATGGTAAGCTTTAAACTAAAATTTTAGCTTTCTCATCATTAATCATTTTTTAACTCCATAACTTCCATTTATTCTTACATACTCATAAGTCAAATCACATCCCCAGGCAGTTGACCTTTCTTAACCCATATGTTGTACCTCATCTTTTAATCTAAAATCCGCAACTTTCTTTCTTTTTTAATACATCTATTACAAATTTTTCACTAACTCCATGTGGTAGAGCCATAAATAAAAAATCACAATTATCTATGACTTTTTCATTTTCCATACACTTAATTTTATAATTTTCTCCTAAATTAGAATAAATATCATTTATATATTCATCAATAAATAAATTTGCCCCTAGAGCACTTATTTCAACATCAGAATGATTTGATAGCAACCTTATAAGTTTCACTCCAACATACCCAGTAGCTGCTATAATTCCAACTTTCATTTTATCCATTTATATTTCTCCTTATTTATTTACATTAAAAAAGCCTCTCAGTAAAATTACTAAGAGGCGAAAATCCGCGGTACCACTCTAATTAACAAAACTCACTATGTTCGTATCGGCAACGATATATCCTCGTTACCACTTCAGATAAATCCTTTGATATAAATCCTTTGATCAAAATTCGCTTCGTATAATACTCTTTGTCTAACAAATAAGTTCTATTCACTCTATCTTTTAAGGCAAGATTACCTATTATGCTACTATCTTCTTCACTGGATTTACATATTTTGTATTTATTAATGAATAATATACGTATTTTAAACACCTGTCAATATTTTTTGATTATTTTTCTAACTTTTTATTTGCTTATAAATTTCATTTCTAATTTTACTAAATATCTTATGATATAATAAACATAATATGACTCATATTATAATTAAATAAAAATTTTAAATTAATTGAAAGGATTACATATGAAAAGTTTTAAATTATATCCAGAGATACTTACTTTTGATAAGTGCGAAGAATTTTGTTCAAAATTCAATATAAATAAAAATGATCTAATAATAACAAATGAGTATATCTATAAACCATTTTTTGAGGCCTTCATTAAAGACGCCACTATAATATATAGAAGAGATTTTGGTAGTGGTGAACCTAGTGATGTAATGGTTGAAAAAATTTATAATCAAGTCAAAAATATTGATTATAAAAGAGTTATAGGAATCGGTGGCGGAAGTATATTAGATGTAGCCAAACTTTTTGCTTTAGAACAAATCACACCAGTATGTGACTTATTCGAAAAGAAATTTGAGCCTGTTAAAAATAAAGAATTAATACTTATTCCAACAACCTGTGGTACTGGTAGTGAAGTTACTAATATATCTGTTCTTCATTTAAGCTCAATTAATAGTAAGTTAGGTCTTGCCCATGATGAAATTCTTGCTGACTATGCTGTATTAATACCAGAATTATTAAAGGTATTACCATTTAAAGTTTTTGCTGCCAGCTCAATTGATGCTCTTATTCATGCAATTGAATCTTTTGTATCTCCAAAGGCTTCTGTTTTCACGGAAATGTACTCTGTAGAATCTATGAAAATGATTTTAAATGGATTTAAAAATATTGTAGTTAATCGAAAAGATGACTTAAATAATCTTCTATATGATTTCTTAATTGCTAGTACTTATGCAGGTATCGCTTTTGGTAACGCAGGAACTGGTGCTGTTCACGCAATGAGTTATCCTTTAGGTTCAGTTTATCATGTCCCTCATGGAGAAGCTAATTATGTTTGCTTTACAGAAATATTTAAAACATATAAAAAATTAAATCCAAATGGAAAAATTAAAAGACTTAATAATATTTTAGTAGAAATTCTTAATTGTTCTGAAGAAGAGGTCTTTGAAGAGTTAGAGAAACTACTTTACAAAATACTTCCAAAGAAATCTTTAAAAGGATATGGAGCCACTGAAGAAGATTTGCTACTTTTCACAGACAATGTGCTTACTAAACAAGGAAGACTCATGTCAAATGCTTATGTTACCTTAGACAGAGATACTATTTATAATATTTATAAAACTTTATATTAAAAAATAAGAACCTAGCCACGTGGCTAGGTTCTTATTTTTTAGAAACGTAGTTGCCTGAAGCGACGCAAAGGTATCTCGTTGGCGACATGAGCGAATCGAATTTTTTTATAATTCAAAATAAGTCTTATCATTTAATTTATTAATTACAGCAAAATTATTATCTACTTCTATTTCAGTGATAGAGCAATTATCTATTCTAAAATTCCAATGATATTTATAATCATCACACAATAAATAAGAAATTATATTTCTAATTGTACCTCCATGAGAACAAATGAGTACAGTTGAATTTTCATTATCACTTATTATTTTCTTCACTTCATGTCTTACCCTTATAAAAGTATCTACTAAACTTTCACCATTAGGATACTTGTATTCAAATCCTTCTTTTATCATTTTTTCTATTTCTTCTGGGTATTCCTTTTCTATTCCTTTAAACGAGAGACCTTCAAAATCACCAAAATTTATTTCATTCAATTGACTTCTCTCTTCAATTTGAATATTCTTAATTTCAGCCAATTTTTTAACTGTTTCTTTAGTTCTAGAAAAAGGCGTTGTATATATTCTATCTATATTTTCATCTTTTAAATATTGCGTAAGCTTATTAGCTTGCTCATTACCTTCTTCACTTAATTTGCTATCTGTAAGCCCAGAAAAAGCTCCTCCTTCATTACAAATAGTTGTACCATGCCTCACTAAAATTAACTTTATCATTTCATCACCTTAAATCAGAATAACTATATAGGAAAATAATAAAAATATTAACTCTCCTAGTTCAATAGTACATCCTAATATATCTCCTGTTACACCATCAATTTTCTTATAAATATGATTTTTAAATAAATAATCAAATATCATTACCACCACAATAGATAGCAGTAGTATTATAATATTAAAATCAGTAGATAAAAATATAAACTTACTAATAGCTACAATAATCACAATAGTATGTACTATGGCAGTTATAAACATACCTAAAGTTGCCTTCCCAATAAATATGTTACCCATACCAACTTTCCTTGGTGTGACAGTCTTGTAAAGCATAATTATAACTCCCAAGCGAGATATCATAGGCATAAATATTATCAAATACATAAGGTTACTATTGATTGCAGAATTTAATAATCCTATTTTTATTAATACTAAAAATAGGATTGCTAAAAGAGAGTTTGTTCCCAGCCTAGAATCTTTCATTATTTCCAACATTCTATCTTTATCTCTATTACTATATATGGCATCAAAGGTATCTCCTAAGCCATCAATATGTAAACCACCCGTTAATATAACCTCTCCTGCAACAATAAGTATTGATGTTATAAATGGATCAAATATTCTAATTGCTAAACTTCCTATAAAAAAAGAAATCAATCCTATGACAAATCCAACTAGTGGAAAATATACTATAGATTTGTGGAACTCTTCATCAAATCCTATATCTGCTTTAATAGGTATTCTAGTCATAAATTGTAGTAATCCTATAAATCTTTTCATAATTATCCCTTCACTTTCATAGGAATTCCACTTACAACAAAATAAACCTCATCACTATATTTACTTATTAATTGATTAGCTCTACCAACAAAATCTCCATAGATTCTAGACAATTTATTTTCTGGTACAATTCCCATTCCAACTTCATTAGTTACTATTACAAAATATAAATTTGTTTGCTTAACAGCTTCTAGTAATTTATTTATTTGATCTTTTATATAGTTTTCCAATTCATTTAATTCTTCAGAAGTAGCTTCATCTACTTCTATTCCATAAGTAAACATCAAATTATTAACCATAAGAGTAACACAGTCCATTATTACTGTGTCATGAGTTTTATCCAATTCTTCCACTATTGAATATATATCTTTATATATTTCATAGGTCTTCCATTCTTTTGGTCTACTTTCTTGGTGTTTTTTTACTCTATTTTTCATTTCGTCATCAAATGCTATCGATGTGGCAATATATGCCGTTTTATTATTCTGTTTTATACAAAGAGATTCTGCAAAATTGCTTTTTCCTGATCTTGCTCCCCCTGTAACTAAAATGATATTGCTCATAAATGTTCTCCTTTAGATATTTATCTTCCCATATCTATTTCATCAAATGTCGCCATATTTTTATATACATAATTTGCAGCTTCAATTATGTTAAAAGATAATGCTGCTCCACTTCCTTCTCCTAATCTCATATCCATATCTAAGAATGGTTGTAACCCCATAATATCTAGTGCTTTTTTTGTCCCTGGTTCTGCAGATAAATGAGATGCTATCATATAATCCTTTGTATTTGAATTAATATGATAAGCTAACAGTGCTGCTGCATAAGATATAAATCCATCTAATACAACAGGTATTCTATTGGCTGCACACCCTAAAATCACACCTGCCATAGCGCCTATTTCGAATCCACCCACCTTAGATAAAACATCTACTGCATCTTTTGGATTAGGTTTATTAAGCTCTATAGATTTTCTTATTACTTCGGCTTTGTGTTTAATCAATTCTTTCTTTAAACCTGCACCTATACCAGTAATCTCTTCTGGATCATAATTTCCAAAAACTGAAACTATAGCTGTAGATGGTGTAGTATTTGCTATTCCCATTTCTCCTATACCAATTAATGTATAGTCATCTTGTATACATTTTTCTGCCATTTCAATTCCTATAGATATACACTGTTCAGCTTCTAATCTAGTCATAGCAGGTCCTTTTGCCATGTTAGATGTTCCTTTTCTTATTTTATAGTCAACTACACCTTCTATTTTTTCATCACAATTTATTCCTACATCAACTGCTAATACATCTGCTCCTACAAATTTTGAAATTGTTCCCACACCATTTATTTTTTTAGGGAAGTTTTGAAATTGTAATATAGTAATATTTTGAGGATCTGGTGCTACTCCTTCTTCGTAAACTCCATGATCTGCTCCGAAAGCTATTATAACTTTTTTTGATGTATCAAAATATTTTCTACCATATATCCCAGCCAGTTGGGCACAAATATTCTCCATCTTACCTAAGCTTCCTGTAGGTTTTATAAGTCTATTTAATCTCTCTTCTGCTTGTTTTATATATTTCTCTTCTAATGGATAAATATTTCTTGATATACTTTCTATTAAATTCACTGTTGCTATCCCCCTTATATTTTTTGTTTTTGTAATTTATTTAAAATGTCTCTTATTTATTATGTTTCATACAATAATTATATTGTTATATATAAAAACTATCTAGTATTTTGTGTATTTTTTAAACATTTTTTGGAATCATAGGTATTTTTATCTGATAGAATAGTATCTCTTTATAATCAAAAAATATAAGTAGATAAATATATTTAAGGAGATGATTGAATGGAAAATTTCAATGATTTAAAGAACCTATATGAAGATGGTTATAGATGTATTTATCAAGATGGAACTGAAGGTAATAGAAATATATATCTGAAAAATTTCGATGAAGAAAAATCTAAAGTAGTAAATCTTCAGGATGAAAATGAATTTTCTCAGTTCCAAGATTATATTAGTGGTTTAAGAATGTCATAATAAAAGGGAGCATAAGCTCCCCTTTATTATTTTAAAACAAATTGACATAATAATATATATTTTATTAACTCAATATATAATTTTTACTATTAATCTTTAATAAAACATAATTAGATGGTTACAATATCTTCTATTTGGTAGTCACTATTTGTTTAATAAGTTCTAGAAGCTCTTTTCTATCAACTTCTAGATTCTTCTTTTTCTCCTTATACTCTTGAAAGTTAACAACTTTTGACATAGTTTTCTTCATAAACTCACTTCCCAACTAAGATTATTAGCTTATATAAGTAATTCTAGGTTATTTTGTTTTTTCCTCTTAATTATTTAATATTTTCCGTAAAATTTATTAGATTCCTAATCTATAAAATCATAAATTGTAGAATTATTTGTTATTTTATTATTTCCTAATTATTTTAATTCATTTTCAACTATTATTTTAACAACTATTACTTATATAATTACTTATATAATTACTTATATATTAATTATTAACAGTATTTATGTTTTAAGTCATATACTCAAACTATTTTTTGCTATATATAATTTATTTATATATCTATCACTTAATTTCCTTCTTAATATATTCTAATGCCGATTTAAGCTGTTGATTTTCATCTGCTTCTTGAATTTTAGGTGTAATACCTTTTCCATTTATATAATCTCCATTTGGTGTAAAATACTGAGCAGTTGTCAATTTATATCCAGTACCATCTTTTAATCCTTTTACGCTTTGTACTAACCCTTTACCAAAAGATGTTTCTCCTATCGCTATAGCTTTTCCATTATCAACTAATGCTGCTGTTAAAATTTCTGATGCAGATGCACTTCCTCCATTTATTAAAACAGCAATTGGCATATTAACTTCTTTGTCATCTGATTTATAGTACTCTTTATTCCCCGTATTATCCTTTGTATAAACAATAGTTCCCTTTCCTATCAAATCATCTGCTATATCCACACAAACATCTAATAACCCTCCTGGATTGTCTCTTAAGTCTATCACTAGTCCTTTTACTCCTTTAGATTCTAATTGACTTAAATTTTCTTTAAACTCTTTATATGTATTTTCATCAAAAGATGTTATTCTTAAGTATCCTATGTTATTATCCATAACTTCATTTGATACACTTTTTGTTACTATAGTTTCTCTGTTAATATCAAAACTTAACTCTTCTCCTTTTCTTTGTACAGTTAAATTAACCTTTGTATTTTCTTTACCTTTTATATTTTTTATTACCTCGTCTATTTTCTTAGAATCAACATTTTCTCCATCAACTTTTAGCACTATATCTCCAGATTTAATTCCTGCTTTAGCTGCGGGTGAACCTTCTATTGGTGAAATTATTGTTAACTTATTATCTTCAGGATTAACACCTATGTATACTCCTATTCCAACAAAAGAACCACTTGTTTGCTCTTTTAAACTTTGAAATTCATCTGTTGTATAGTATTGTGAATATGGGTCATTAAGACCTTCAAATAATCCTTTTAGTGCTCCATCTACTAGATTATTTTCTGATACTTCTTTATAATAATCCTCCTGAATAAGTTCTTCTAATCCCAATAACTTATTATACTTCGCATAAGATTCATATAAATCTTTAGATATTATTACTTTGTTCCCCAATGTTATTTGAAACATTGTTGTTCCAATTACAGTTACTATTACAAGAATAATAGAATATATAAGAGCCCTCTTCTTAGATATCATTTGTTCATCTCTCCTTTAATCAATCTACTATATATTATATGACTAGCTTGTCTTTTTATTACTATTTATCAATTATATTGATTTAAATCTATAATTTAACTAAAATTTATATTAAGAAAGTAAAATTACGGTAATTATATAATACCATAATTAAGAGGTGTAGATTATATGAAAAAAGAGTTTAGAAAAAAGGTTATTAACCTTAGAAAAGAAAAGGACAAAGATTTTATTAAGCACAACTCAGATATAATCACAGAAAAGCTACTTCAGTTAGACTGTGTAAAAAATGCTAAAACTATTATGCTTTATTTAGACTTTAATAACGAGGTTGCTACAGATAGCTTAATTAATAAGCTTATCAACTTAGGAAAAACTGTTGCATCTCCCATAACTTTAAAAGAAGAAAGAAAATTAATACCTTCTCAAATTACAGATTTAGAAAATGGAATTCAGTATGGTGCTTATAATATTAGAGAGCCAAAACCTGAATGTTCTACGACTATAGACATTAAAGATTTAGATGTAGTTATAGTACCTGCTGTAGCCTATGATAAAGGCTGCTATAGACTTGGCTACGGTGGAGGTTTTTATGATAGATTTCTTGAGAATCTAAGAGAAGATGCTGTTACCGTTGGAATCGCATTTGATTTACAAATTTTTAATGAGGTTCCAAAAGAAGACCATGATGCTCAGCTAGATTATATAGTAACCGAATCAACAATATTAACACCAAAATAAAATTCGCTTGACTCAAATAAATAAGAGCTCTTGATTAATTCAAGAGCTCTTATTCTATTTTTCTTCTTTTGTTGTATTCAATTGGATTTTGTCTGGCAAAGATTTAAGATTTGTTTCAGCAACTACAAAAGGATAAGACTTACTCTTGTCTTTATATGTAATATTCACTATCATAACAGTTTTTTCTTCCACTGTATCCATGGTGATTTTATCTATGTCTATACCATGTTCTTTTTCTCCCCTTGTTACTATAACGTATATTTTACCATTTAGTTTTACTGCTAAAGCTCTCTCCTCGTCTTCGTACTTATCCATAATATCTAATATTTTATCTGGTATAGATTCTCTTTGTACCATTGTGAAATCAACTGGTTTTGAATTATCTAAAAATAATTTAGGTATAAAGACAAATCCTAAAACTATAAATAATATTAGTATTACACCATATATTACTCCTTTGATATTAAACTTAATCTCCACATTATCCCCCCTATCTCTTATAAATATATGAGGTAATAATCTTCGATAGAATAATAAATAGATTGTAATTTATATTTTCTCAATAACTAAGATAAGATATAAATACATTACAATAAAAAAAGCGTACTTAATAAAATATTAAATACGCTATATATATATATATATACTAGTTTAATGCTTCTTTAACTTTTTCTACTATGTTTTTAGCAGTTAAACCATATTTTTCTAATAATTCACTTGGAGTCCCTGATTCACCGAAGCAATCATTCATTCCAACCTTTTTAACTATTATAGGGTTACTTTCAGATACAACTTCACTTACAGCTGATCCTAATCCACCTATTACACTATGTTCTTCTGCTGTAACTATTGCTTTAGTTTCTTTAGCAGCTTTTATTATAAGGTCTGTATCTATTGGTTTTATTGTAGACATATTAATAACTCTAGCATTTATGTTTTCTTCTTTTAACATATCTGCAGCTATTAAAGCTTCATTAACCATTATTCCACAAGCTATTATCGTAGCATCGTTACCATCTCTAAGTACAACACCTTTTCCAATTTCAAAATTATAGTCTTCTTCAAATATTGTTGGAACTGCACTTCTTCCAAGTCTAATGTACATTGGTCCATCAAACTCAGCTGCTGCAAATATCATCTTTTCAGCTTCTATTCCATCAGCTGGAACAACTACTGTCATGTTTGGGATAGATCTCATTAAAGATATATCTTCTACACTTTGGTGAGAACCACCATCTTCTCCAACAGTAATACCTGCATGTGTAGCTGCTATTTTTACGTTTAATTTAGGATAGCATACTGAGTTTCTTATTACCTCAAATGCTCTTCCAGTAGCGAACATTGCAAATGTACTTGCAAAAGGTACTTTACCTGCTGCTGCAAAACCACAAGCAGCACCTACTAAGTTTTGTTCTGCTATACCCATGTTGAAAAATCTATTTGGGTATGCTTTTAAAAAGTCATTTGTTTTGGTTGATTTAGATAAATCTGCATCTAAAACTACTACATCGTCATTCATTTTCCCTAATTTAACTAAGGCTTTTCCGTAAGCCTCCCTAGTTGCTATTTTACTCATGGAAAGCACCTCCTAATTCTGATAATGCTTGTTCAAGTTGTTCTTCACTTGGTGCACTTCCATGCCATGAAGCTTGGTTTTCCATGAAAGATACCCCTTTACCTTTTACTGTTTTAGCAATTATCATTGTTGGTTTATCTACTGTATCTTTTGCCATATCTAATGCTGCAAATATTTGGTCAAAGTCATGACCATCAATAGTTATTACATTCCATCCAAAAGTTCTAAACTTATCCTCTATAGGATTAATGCTCATTACTGATTCAACTTCTCCATCAATCTGAAGTCCATTGTAATCAAGGAACGCTATCATATTATCAAGCTTGTAGTGAGCTGCACTCATAGCAGCTTCCCATATAATACCTTCTTGAACTTCTCCATCTCCTAGTAATGCATATACATTCCATGGAGCGTTATCTAATTTAGCTGCCATAGCCATTCCGCATGCAACTGAAAAACCTTGTCCTAATGAACCTGTAGACATTTCTACACCAGGTATTTTTTTCATATCAGGATGCCCTTGAAGCATACTTCCTAATTTTCTTAAACTGTTTAACTCTTCTTTATCAAAATATCCTCTTTCAGCTAATGTTGCATATAAAGCTGGTGCTGCATGACCTTTTGATAGTACAAATCTATCTCTATCTTCCATTTTTGGATTTGTTGGGTCAATATTCATTTGATCAAAGTAAAGAGCTGTTAAAATCTCAACCGCTGATAATGAACCACCTGGATGCCCTGATTTTGATTTACATATCATTGAGACGATGTCTTTTCTTATTACATTAGTAATCTCATTTAATCCTTTATGGTCTCTCATGTAATTTACCTCCCTAGTTATATACTGAGGCTATTGGTTAATTAGCCATATTGTATTTAAATCTCATTATATTATAACATCTTTATGGTATTTTTTTGCGTTTTTTGTATATAAAACAAAAAAATTATTGATATGCTACTATATCAATAATTTTTTATATGCTAAATAAATCTAAACTTATTTGCAGCCCATTATTTACTTTTAGCATAGTTTTATTATCTAGATAACCTATTTTTTCTCTCAGCCGCTTTTTGTCTATGGTTCTAATTTGCTCTAAGAGAATTACAGAGTCTTTATTAAGTCCGTATTCACTAGAACTTATTTCTATATGAGTAGGCAATTTTGCTTTATTAATCTGGGATGTTATAGCAGCAATTATAACCGTAGGGCTATATTTATTTCCTATATTATTTTGGATTATTAAAACAGGTCTAACGCCTCCTTGTTCCGAGCCAATAACTGGACTTAAATCTGCATAAAATAAATCTCCTCGCTTAATATCTAAGCTAAGATTATTCAACTTTGGCTATATCTCCTTCAGAATCATCATCCAAAGATACTTCATCTGTCATACCAAGTTCCGCTAATGATAAGTTGATTTTAGCCATTTCCTTATAACCCTTTATCATACTTTCTTTTAGGTTAATTTTCTTTTTTTGGGTTATATAAAACTGAAAAGCAGCCTTTGCAAAGTCTTCCCTATTACTATTTTCCATCTGCACTATTTGATCTACTTCAGATAAAATATAGTCAGGTAAAGTAAACATAATTTTTTCTTTATTCTTATTGCTCACAAAATCGCCTCCCAGAGAACAATATCTCTTATATTTTATCAGATTCCTAACTAATTGTAAAATTGCATTTGTTTCCATATAAGTACGTTCATTTGTTGTGTATTTAATAAATAAATAAAATTATAACTATATTTACATTATTTTTAATTTTATACACCTCATGTTAAATATTATAACCTACACAACTTTTTTTATGTCTTCAATCATAGTTTTTGGAGCAAAAAATTTACTATACAACTTATTCATTAACAATTCCCTTATTATAACACTTAGTATCATTTTTTTATTTTAGTAAAACAAATTATTATGTCATCTAGATTTCTCTTATGTTATTTATATTATTTTATTTATTTTTCGTATTTAAAATCTTCATATGTTACTATAAATATTTGTTCTCCCTTATTATCTAGTATTTCCATTTTATCCGGATTCTTAGTCTTATTATTTATATATAAAATTTGTTTATTAAAATATTTATTATCACCAGGTATTTCAATTTCTATTTTCAATTCACTTTCTGTAGCTTCTAAAACTACCTCTTCATTCTGCATATAATTTTTGATAAAATCTCCAATAAATAAATAATGACTATCATTGTTTATATTAGGAAGTTCTACTGTGTCATTAACATTAGGATTATGTACTAAAACTTTATCACCCTTATATTCAATAGTTTTTCCTTGTAAATTTTTTGGCGACTTAACTTCTAATTTATAATAATCTGGTTTTGTATATGTGTGTTTAAAAATATAGGTTGTATTTTCCTTATTTCCTATAGCTTCTACTTTCGCAGTACAAGTATATGATGTAATTTTTGAAATTTGATTTTTAAAATCTTCATATACCTCTTCTTTTGTATATTCTTTTCTTCCACATCCAACATTACATAGTGTAATTATTGAAATAATTGTTATTAGTAATGTACACCACTTATTTTTCACAAAGTACCTCCTAATTTATATTTATTCATATGTTCATTTAAATATTTCTTATTTTTACTTCGTAATAGTTATAGCATTTGCAACAGCATAGTTCTCACTATGAGATATACTTACCTTTATTTCTAAAACACTATATTGTATGCATATTTGTTCCAAATTATTATAAGTTCTAACTACTGGCTTTCCTAAATTATTTCTAAGTATTTCTATATCTTTAAAATTGTAACCCCTTATACCCAATCCTAGTGATTTACTAATAGCTTCCTTTGCTGCAAAGTTACCAGCTATAGTTTGAGGGTTGTTTCCTTTTTGATTAAACATTTCTACTTCTCTTTCTGTAAATATTTTTTTTAGAAAATCACCTCTTTTATTCAATGCATTTTTTATTCTCTCTACTTCTATAATATCTGTCCCTATATCTAAAATATTCATATTTTCCTCCCATAAATTATCTTCTTTACAATTATATTACCTTATTATAAACAATTATATTATTGTTAATAATATTTTTATTTTTGTAAAGTAAAAAGACTAGGATCAATCCTAGTCTTTTTAATTAATATAATATTCTAGTTTTAAAGTCCTCCGACTTCATCATTCCACTTTGCAGACTCAGTTAATATAGTTGTTTTTTCTTTACTAACTGTCATGAAGCCGCCAGAAATTTGGCCAGATTTAAATTTTCCATCTTTTTTTATTCTTAATTCTCCATCAACTAGACCAGTTACAAAAGGTATATGATCTTTTAGTACAGCTCTATCCCCTTGTGTCGTTCTAGTTATAACCATTTCCACCTCACCTTGGTAGAACAGTTCTTCTGGAGTTACTATTTCGAGTTGAAATATGCTTGCCATGACCTATCTACTCTCCTTTGCCTTAGCAACAACTTCATCTATTGTTCCTGCAAGTAGGAATGCTGATTCAGGTAAGTCATCATGTTTTCCTTCTAATATTTCTTTAAATCCTCTTATAGTTTCTTTTACAGGTACATATTTTCCTTCTAATCCAGTAAATGCTTCTGCAACTGAGAATGGTTGAGAAAGGAATCTTTGTATTCTTCTCGCACGAGCAACTATAATCTTATCATCATCAGATAATTCATCCATACCAAGTATAGCGATTATATCTTGTAATTCTTTATATCTTTGAAGTATTGATTGTACACCTCTCGCTACTTCATAATGTTCATTACCAACTATTTTTGGATCTAGTACTCTTGAACTAGACTCTAGTGGATCAACTGCTGGATATATACCTAGAGACGCTATTTGTCTAGATAAAACTGTTTTAGCATCCAAGTGAGCAAATGTTGTCGCTGGCGCTGGGTCAGTTAAGTCATCCGCAGGCACATAAACCGCTTGAACAGATGTTATAGAACCTTTCTTAGTTGATGTTATTCTTTCTTGTAAGTTACCCATTTCTGTAGCAAGTGTTGGTTGATATCCAACTGCTGAAGGCATACGTCCAAGAAGCGCAGAAACTTCTGAACCTGCTTGTGTGAAACGGAATATATTATCTACGAATAAAAGAACGTCTTGATTTTGTTCATCCCTGAAATACTCAGCCATAGTAAGTCCAGATAAGGCAACCCTCATTCTAGCTCCTGGTGGCTCGTTCATTTGTCCGAATACTAGAGCTGTTTTATTTATAACTCCAGAATCTTTCATTTCATGATAAAGGTCATTACCTTCTCTTGTTCTCTCTCCAACACCAGCGAATACTGATATACCACCGTGTTGCTTAGCTATATTGTTTATAAGCTCTTGTATAAGAACTGTTTTTCCAACACCTGCTCCTCCGAATAGACCTATTTTACCACCTTTTAAATATGGTACTAATAAGTCAACTACTTTTATACCTGTTTCAAGTATCTCAGCAGTACTTGCTATATCATTATATTCTGGAGCTTGCCTATGTATTGGTAGTTGAGGTGCATCTTTTGGTGCTGGTGCATCATCAACTGGTTCCCCAAGAACGTTAAATATTCTTCCTAATGTCGCATCTCCAACAGGAACACTTATCGGTCTTCCTGTATCTACTGCTTCCATTCCTCTAACTAGTCCGTCTGTAGCACTCATTGCTATACATCTAACTGTATCATCACCGATATGTTGTGCAACTTCAGCAACTATTTCTTGATCTCCTAACTTTATAACTAATGCGTTTAATAAGTTAGGTAGGCTATTTTCACTATCAAACTTAACATCTAGTACAACACCTACGATTGATACTATTTTCCCTACGTTGGCCATTTCCTAACCTCCTTATTTTAGAGCTTCTACTCCACCTACTATCTCTGTTATTTCTTGAGTTACAGCTGATTGTCTTGCTCTGTTGTAACTTAATTCTAAATTAGATAGCATTGCGTCTGCATTATCTGTTGCTGAACTCATTGCAGTTCTTCTCGCAGCTTGTTCAGATGCGAAAGATTCTATTACACCATCATATATAATTCCAGATACATATTTAGGTATTATATGACCTAAAACAACTTCTGCCGATGGTACATATTGAACTCTAGCTCTTTTTGCAGCTTGCTCTTTTGTTTCCTTATTTTCTTCTTTTTCAAATGCTAACGGTAGCACTTTTAATAATTTTGCATTTTGAGTCAAAGGAGATACAAATTCTGTATATGCTATATATACTTCATCTATTTCACCCTTTTTATATAAATTCATCGCTTCATTTGCAAACTCAAGTGTTTCTTCATAATCACATTTTTCAACACTTTCAGCTGATTTTAAAATATCATAACCTCTTTTAGCAAAATATTCTGTTGCCTTTTTACCTATAGGCATGATTTTTTCATGTTTATTACCCATGTGATTAAGAGTTAATTTTATTATGTTTGAGTTATATCCTCCTGCTAGACCTCTATCACCAGCAACAACAATATAACATCTATTTTTTACTTCTCTTTGTTTTAAGAATACATTTCTAACGCCACGTGTATTTGTAGCTATATCTTTAACGGTATCATACATCGTTCCAAAGTACGGTCTGGCATTTAAAGCTCTGTCTTTTGCTTTTCTCATTTTAGAAGAAGCAACAAGTTCCATTGCCTTAGTAACCTGTTTTGTACTATTAACACTGTTGATACGAGTTTTAATCTCTTTAATTCCAGCTCCTGCCAATTAATTTACCTCCTTTGTTAAAAAGGATTACGCTTCAACAACAAACTTTTTCTTAAATTCTAATATTACGTTTGTTAAATCAGAAGAGAAATCTTCTGCTGCTAATATCTTTTTAGATACTTCTGGATAGTTATCATCTACAAATCTGAATAATTCTTTTTCAAATCTTTGTACATTACTTA
Organism: Terrisporobacter othiniensis; assembly: GCF_000808015.1. Classification (GTDB taxonomy): domain Bacteria; phylum Bacillota; class Clostridia; order Peptostreptococcales; family Peptostreptococcaceae; genus Terrisporobacter; species Terrisporobacter muris. The sequence goes on from NZ_JWHR01000112.1 coordinate 76,508, forward strand.
CAGGTATATCTTCTAAGAAATTATTTATAACAGCAAATATTATCATAACTTGGTTTTGAACTGCTATAGGGTCAGTTTCATTTTGTTTTAAAACAGCAACTATTCTTTCCCCTTGAGCAAGTCTTCTCTTAGTATCTTCATCTAAGTCTGATCCAAATTGAGAGAATGATGCAAGCTCTCTATATTGTGAGTAAGCAAGTTTTAATGTACCTGCAACTTTTTTCATTGATTTAATTTGCGCATCACCACCAACCCTTGATACTGATATACCAGGGTCAACTGCTGGTCTTACACCTGAATAGAATAATTCTGGTTGTAAGTATATTTGTCCATCAGTTATTGATATAACATTCGTTGGTATATATGCAGAAACGTCTCCTGCTTGAGTTTCTATGATTGGAAGTGCAGTCATAGACCCTCCACCTAGTTCATCTGATAATTTTGCCGCTCTTTCAAGTAATCTTGAGTGTAAGTAGAATACATCCCCTGGATAAGCTTCACGTCCTGGTGGTCTTCTAAGTAGTAATGACATTTCTCTATAAGCAACAGCTTGTTTACTTAAATCATCATATACTATTAGAACATGTTTACCATTAAACATGAACTCTTCACCCATTGCAGCTCCTGCATATGGTGCAAGGTATTGAAGTGGTGCAGATTCAGAAGCTGTAGCTGATACAACTATTGTGTAATCCATTGCTCCACCTTTTTCTAATGTATTAACTAATTGAGCAACTGTAGAACGTTTTTGTCCTATTGCAACGTATATACATATAACGTCTTTACCTTTTTGATTTAATATTGTATCTATAACTATAGAAGTTTTACCTGTTTGTCTATCTCCTATAATAAGCTCCCTTTGACCTCTACCTATTGGTATCATTGAGTCTATAGCTTTTATACCTGTTTGTAATGGTTCACATACTGACTTTCTTGCCATTATTCCAGGTGCTTTACTTTCAACAGGTCTAGTTTTATTTGTGTTTATAGGTCCTTTACCATCTATAGGTAAACCAAGTGGACTTACAACTCTACCTATTAAGGCTTCACCAACAGGAACTTCAACTATTCTTCCTGTTCTTTTTACTATGTCACCTTCTTTGATTCCTGTGTCATCTCCGAATATAACAGCCCCAACAACATCTTCCTCTAAGTTAAGGGCCATACCATATATTTCTCCAGGGAATTCAAGAAGTTCACTTGACATTACGTTTTCTAAACCATATACTGTGGCGATACCATCACCTACTTTAAGTACGCTACCAGTATCAGTCATTTCTATTTTATTATCATAATTCTTAATTTGTTGTTTAATTATAGAACTTATTTCTTCTGGTCTTAAGTTCATGGGTTCACCGCCCTCCTAAGAAATTACTTGAGAAAGTTGGTCTTTTATATTATCTAAACGAGTTTTTACAGATCCGTCAATTTGAGTATTTCCTAATCTTACTAAAACCCCACCTAATATACTTTCGTCAACTTTGTTCTCTAAAGTAACATTTTTATTATATTTTTTTGAAAGTTTTTCTTCTAACTCTTTAACCTTTTCATCAGTTAAAAGTATGGCACTTATTACAGTACCTTCGATTATATTATGTTTATCATTTAATAATTCTTTAAATGTTAATTCTATTGATTTTAAAGAAGATATTCTTCCCTTTTCAACTAATATTTTTAAGAAATTTTTTAAGTTATTATTTATTTTAGTATTAAATAATGTTTCTATTAATTGAACCTTTTCAGACTTAGCTACTAATGGTGATTTTAAAACATTATCTAAATCTTTATTATTTTTTAATATATCTACTACATTGTTTAACTCATTGTAAATTTCTTTAGTTATATTTTCCTCTTCACTTAGTTCGAATAGGGCTTCTGCATATCTGTTAGCTATTATATCTATCATTTAGCTTCGCCCACCTCTTCGATAAATTTGTTTATCATTTCCTCGTGTTTAGCTTGGTCAATATCTTTTTCAATTACTTTAGAAGCAGCAAGTATAGCTATGTTAGAAATGTCATTTTTAAGTTCATTCATAACTTTTTCTTTTTCTTGTGCTATATCTCTGTTAGCTTTATCTTTTAATCTAATTGCTTCTTCTTTAGCAGTAGATATTATTTCCTCAGACTTTTGTTCGGCCCTAAGAGTAGCTTGTTTTATGATTTCTTGTCCTTCATTTTTAGCAACTGAAAGTTTTTGTTCATATTCAGCTTTTAAAGCTAAGCCTTCATTTTTAGCTTGTTCTCCTGTAGCTATATCTGTCTTTATTGCATTTTCTCTAGCATCTATTATGTTTAAAACTGGCTTGAATAAAATTCTCTTTAGTATCCAAAATAAAACAATTGTATTTACTATTTGAATAGCTAACTCCCAAGTTATAGTTACTACTGGTTTAAAACCCATCTACTAATCCTCCTTTCCATCATCCATAATTATAGTTAGGAGATTAAATTTCCACTTCTCCTAACTATAAAATTTCCATACAATTCGTCTTCAATTCTATACCCATGGATTAGCAAATATAAGGATTATAGATATAACAAGACCATATATACCTGTAGATTCTGCAACTGCAGCACCTAATAACATTGTAGATATGATATCACCTTTTGCTTCTGGTTGATTACCAACAGCTTCTGCACCTTTACCAGCTGCATACCCTTGTCCTATCCCAGCTCCTATACCTGATATAACTGCTATCCCTGCTCCTATTGCAGAACCTGCGATTGCTATAGCTTGACCTAATTCCATAATTTAATCCTCCTTAAATTTTAACTTTTTATAATTGTTTTTTGTTTTTATTCTAATATGCCAATATGTAATTTGCATATATTTTTACTCTGTTGCATTTGAAACAAATACCATTGTAAGCATTATAAATATAAATGCTTGTAAACATCCTGCAAATAAATCAAAGTAGAAATGTAATGGTACTGGTATTACTAATTGTAAGAATGGAATTGAAACATTTGGTATCAATGATGATATAAATGCTAATAATTGATAAAGTAATCCCATTATTACTGTTCCTCCTAAAATATTACCAAATGGACGGAATGTAAGTGATATTGGTCTAGCAAATTCACTTACTATATTAAGTGGTAATAGTAACGGAACTGGCTCTAATAAACCCTTAAAGTATCCTGGTCCTTTAGCTTTAACCCCTTCATAGTAAATTAGGAAGCAAGTAATTAAAGCCCAGGCTAAAGTTGTGTCTACATCAGTAGTTGGAGACTTAAAACCTAACAACCCAATCAAGTTGGAACATACGAAAAAAAGAAACAAAGATCCAATATAAGGTAACATATTTGGCATTCTTTTTTCTACATCATTCCCCATATTTCCATGAACAAGATTTCTAAGTGATCCAACGGCATACTCTAACATTATCTGTTTTTTTGTAGTTGGTACTGGCTTCAAATTTCTTGTTAATAAAAAGGCTATTATAATTAATGCAGCCATGATAATCCAACTAGTTACAATAGTTTCACTAATTTTAAAACCATTTGCAAATGTAATTAACCATTGTGTATACTTCACTTATTTATACCTCCTTTCTCGATATCCTCGATATTATCAGTTTTTTTATAAATATAACAATCTGAGTACTTATTAATCCTAAGACTGTTCCTATAACATTTATATTAGGGTTTTTTACTGAAACGAATACAACTGCCGCAACAATAAACATCCTTATTAAGTATCTAATTCCAGAATAAGCTTGAGCCTTTCCTGGAGAATAATCTACTGCTTTTTCCATAGTAATAGCTAATAGTCTAAAATTAAGTATTGCTATTATACTTCCAAAAACAACTCCCAATATTATGTGAATTGGTTCTTTTGATATAATAAATGATATTAATCCTACTATTACAGCGTAAACACATATTCCCTTCGAAACTTCATTAACTTCTTGTTGTACCTTTATATCCATAAATTTCTCACTTCCTTTTTGTGTATCCAATTACAGTTTTATATACAGACATAAAAGCCCCACCAATTCCTAATACTAAAAAAATTAATGTGAAAATAGGGCCTGTATTTAGTTTAGTATCTATAAATTTGCCTATAAAAAAACATCCAAATATTGAAACTAGCATCATAATACTTAATTGACTTAATAAAGAAAGTGCTTGTGCTATTTGTGCACCTGTACTTTTTTTCTTATTCATTTAATTTATATGCCTCTCTATATTATATATAGTTAAACATAAGGAATCTATCAGAAATAATAGATTCCTTAAAATATACTATTTCGTACCGAATAATCTATCTCCAGCATCTCCTAATCCTGGAACTATGTATCCATGATCATTTAGTTTTTCATCTATAGATGCCACATATATATCTACGTCATTGTGATATTTTTGTACTTCAGCTATTCCTTCTGGAGCTGCAACTAGGTTAACTAATTTTATACTTTTTGCTCCATTAGCTTTTAGAACATCTATAGCAGCAACTGCCGAACCACCTGTTGCAAGCATTGGATCAACTACTATCATTTCTCTTTCATCTATGTCTTGCGGGAATTTACTATAGTATTCCACTGGCTTTAATGTTTCAGGATCTCTGTAAAGTCCTAAGTGACCAACTTTAGCTGCTGGTATTAAACTTATAAATCCATCAACCATTCCAAGTCCTGCTCTTAATATAGGTACTATTCCTAATTTTTTCCCTGATATCATTTTTTGAGTAGTTTTAACCACTGGTGTTTCTATTTCAACATCTACTAATTGTAAATCTCTTGTAACTTCGTAACCCATTAACATTGTTATTTCCGTTAATAATTGTCTGAAATCCTTTGATCCAGTCTCTTTATCTCTCATTATTGTTAATTTGTGTTGTATCAGCGGATGATCCGTAACTATAACTTTACTCATCTTTGTTTAAACCTCCTATTTATTGTGATTTTTTTCTATGTCAATTATCATATTAACTCTTCTTAAATGTCTATCACCTTCAAATTCTGTATTAATCCAAGCATCTACTATTTCTAATGCAAGACCTTTTCCTAATACTCTTTCCCCTAGAGATAACATATTTGCATTGTTGTGAGCTTTAGACATTTTTGCAGAAAAAACATCTGAAACAACAGCACATCTTATACCAGGAACCTTATTTGCTGCTAAAGATATCCCTATGCCTGTTCCGCAGCACACAATACCATAATCTACTTCTTTTGAAATAACTGCATTTGCAACTTTCTCCCCATATATGGGATAATCAACCGAATCTTTTGAATTATTTGTTCCAAAGTCTATACATTCTATTCCTTTTGACTCTAGAAAATTAATAATTTCTGATTTTAAATTGTATCCTCCATGGTCACATCCTAAACCTATTCTCATAATTAGAACTCCTTGTTAGTATGTAAAGTAATTATCTTTTAAATCTGATAATTATTTCAATTACATCGTATTTTTTATGTTTGATTTTTTTTTAACTAGTTTATTTAATTATACATAATTTTTTATCAATACTCCATAGAAAAGCATAACTTTTTTAAATATTTTATTAGTTTTCGCTTGATTTTTATTCTGAATTTTCTAAATTTACCAAATTTTGTAATATTTTTGTTTCAAAATTTCATTATAAGTTTTATAATAATTATATTTTTAACTTTCCAAAGCACTATGCTTTAATTATTTTATATCCCGCAGATTTAAGTAGTCTATTCATTATAGCCCTACCAACACCACATCTCGAAAACTCTTCTGTATACACTATGTCATAATTTTCTTCATCTGCAGTAATAAGTGCATTAAATAAATTTGATGCAACTTCCTCCAAATTTTGACCTAATACTATAGTATTACATTTATATTTATTTTTATTTTGCTCTAAGCACATTACTGCACATTTCAAACCTTCTTTTGCATTATTATTAGATAATTCATTTACTTTTTTTATAACATCATCTATATGACCTGATACAATATATACATCTGCATTTGGTGAATAATGCTTATATTTCATTCCTGGGGCCTTAGCTTTTATATTATCTTCTTTTTTTTCTAATGCTGGATCTATATTTACCTGTCCAATGACGCTTTCTAAATCTTCTTTTGTCACACTTCCCGGTCTTAATATGGTAGGTACATCATTAGTTAAATCTAGTACTGTAGATTCTAGACCAAATGTACAATCTCCACCTAAAATAATTCCATCTACTCTATTATTCATTTCATCGTATACATGTTTTCCTTTAGTAGGCGATGGTCTTCCTGATATATTTGCTGATGGTGCCGCAATTGGTAAGTTTACTTCTTTTAATAATTCCTTTGCTATTGGGTTTGATGGCATTCTAATACCAACAGTATCCAATCCACCACTTGTTATATTTGGTACTATATCTTTTTTCTTTAATATTATAGTTATTGGTCCTGGCCAAAATTTATCCATTATTATGTGCGCTTTTTCAGATATATCTGTTGCTAATTCATCAACTTGTTTTTTGTCATATATATGTACTATTAATGGGTTATCACTAGGTCTTCCCTTTGCTGCATATATTTTTGATGTTGCAGTATCATCTAAAGCATTGGCCCCTAGACCATATACTGTCTCTGTTGGAAATATTACTGTATTTCCATTTTTCAATATTTCTGCCTGTTTTTTTATTTCCTGTTTATCTATGTCGTTTTCATCAATTTTACTTATAAGTGTCATTATCTTTGCCCCTTTCTCTATATAAATCTATATACAATATACAATTATTGTTCCTGCTAAAAAGCCAATTATACTATATATACTTTTTGATTTTGGCATTATTTCATCTAACACTACAAATAACATAGTTCCTGCTGCCAAAGATAAAAATACTCCTATTAAAGATTTAAATATCCCTGCAAAATATACACCTAAAAAACTACCTATTCCCATAGGTATTCCCGCAATAAATGTAAATAAAATTATTTTTTTAGCAGGTACTTTAGCACCAACCAAACTAAGAGCTGTTGCTAAACCTTCTGGTATGTTATGTAATGCAATTACTATAGCAAGAGTAATTCCTAGTGTTTCTGCCGATATAAAAGATGAACCTATTGCCAGTCCCTCTGGCAAATTATGTAGTAGTATACTTATAAATATTAAGTATCCCGATTTCATGTCTCCAGCAAAATCTAATCTGCTTTTTATAAACATTGTTAGTAATACTCCCATAAAAGTAAATACTACTGTATAAATTATGCCGCTTGATTCCATTGCCTCTTTCATTAAGTCAAAAACTACTACAGCTAACATAATGCCCCCGGAAAATCCCATACAAAAATTAAGGTACTTGTCTACTTCTTTTCTAAATATTGAAGATAGTATTCCACCAATTCCTGTACCTAATACTCCAGCCATTAGTCCTATCAACGTGACTTTTAGTATCATTTATCCAATTCACCCCATATTTATATTTTAATATATCATTATATTATATTAAATTATATTTAAGTACCTATAGAAAAAATCCCTAAAAATTTAGGGATTTTATATTGCTGTCATCTTTTTAGTTTGATCTTCTGTGATTAATGCATCTATCATTTCGTCTATATCACCATCTAAGAATTGATCTAATTTATAAAGAGTTAAGTTTATTCTATGATCACTTACTCTACCTTGTGGATAGTTATAAGTTCTTATTCTCTCAGATCTATCCCCAGTACCAACCTGACTTCTTCTTTCTGCAGCAACTTCATCATGTTGTTCAGATAAAGCTTTGTCATAAAGTCTAGCTTTTAATACTTTTAAAGCTTTTTCTTTATTCTTTAACTGAGATTTTTCATCTTGACAAGATACAACCTCACCTGTAGGTAAATGAGTTATTCTTACAGCTGAGTCAGTTGTGTTGACACACTGTCCACCATTTCCTGATGCACGGAATACGTCTATTCTTAAATCATTTGGATTTATTTCTACTTCTACATCTTCTACTTCTGGTAAAACTGCAACTGTAGCAGTTGAAGTATGAATTCTTCCCCCAGATTCAGTAGCTGGTATTCTTTGAACTCTATGAACTCCTGACTCGTATTTAAGTCTTGAGTAAGCACCCTTACCTTTTATTAGGAAAGATACTTCTTTGTATCCTCCAACTCCAGTATCACTAGCACTTAAAAGTTCAATTTTCCATCTTCTTCTTTCAGCGTATCTAGAATACATTCTGAACAAGTTTCCTGCAAATAGAGCTGCTTCATCTCCACCTGCTCCACCTCTTATTTCAACTATAACGTTCTTTTCATCGTTAGGGTCTTTTGGTAATAAAAGAATTTTTAATTCTGCTTCTAATGGTTCAACCTGACATTCTAATTCAGCTATTTCCATTTTAGCTAATTCTCTTAGGTCCTCATCAGATTCTTCTTCTAATATAGCTTTAGACTCGCTAAGGTTGTTTAATACATTTCTATATTCTCTGTATTTAAAAACGATAGGCTCTAAATCTGCATGTTCTTTCATATACTTTTGCCAAACTTTTTGGTCATTTATTATTTCCATATCACTGATTTTTTCAGTTAAATCTATATATTTATCTTCTAAAACCTGTAGTTTGTTTAACATACCGTTCACCTCTTTTTTCGTACAATTTCAAGCAATTCATTATATCATAAAACACTACCTATAACAACTCTGTCAATTTGTTGTAGGTCTTTTCTAGTATATATATTAGTATATCCATCCTTCTCCATTAACTTACTAACATCTTCACTTTGGTCATGGCCTACTTCATATGCTAAAATTCCACCTTTATTAAGATAGTTTTTGCCTTGTGTTGTTATTGCTCTATAAAAATCCAAACCATCAATTCCACCTTCTAATGCATTATATGGCTCAAAATCCTTAACCTGCTTGTCTAAAGTTTCAATAACTTCTTTTTTTATATAAGGTGGATTAGATACTATTATATCAAATTTCATATCTTTATCTATATTTGTAAATAAGTCTGATTTAATAAAAGTTATTCTATCATCTACATCATTACTTTGGGCATTCTTTTCGCCAATTTCCAAAGCAATGTCTGATATATCTACAGAAGTAATCTTAGCATTTACTAAATATTTTGCCAAACTTACAGTAATAGCACCAGAACCTGTACCTATATCAAGTATATTTATAGGCCCTTTATCTTTACATAATTCAATAACTTCTTCTACTAATACTTCAGTGTCAGGCCTTGGTATTAAAACACCTTCCTTAACATAAAAATCTAATCCCATAAATTCACGATTTTCCACGATATAAGCAATAGGCCTATTACTCAGTCTTTCTTCTATAAACTTATTAAATAATTTTTCTTCATCATCGCTTAGAGATTTGTCTAAGTTTAAAAGTATATATAATCTATCTACATCAAGAACTTTTTGTAGTAATGTTTCCACATCAAGTCTAGGCGTAGGACTTATTTCTTCAAGTTCTTTCGAATATCTTATAATTATTTCCTTAATAGTCATAAGCTTCTCCCTTATTTCTCTTAAATTACAGCCTTTAATGCTTTTATTGCCACCTCTAATTGTTCATCATTTGGTTCTTTTGTAGTAATATTTTGAAGCATCATTCCTGGATATGCAACAATTTTACTTAATATATTATTATATTTCCCAAGAAATTTTATTATTTCATAAGATATGCCAGCAACTATAGGTATACACAATATTCTCATTGCTATTCTAGCTAAAATATTTGGCCATCCAAAGAAAGAAAATAATATAATTGATGTAAACATTACTATGAATAAGAAATTTGTACCACATCTAGGATGCAGTGTTGTAAATTTCCTTGCATTTTCTACTGTTAATTCTAAGTCATTTTCATAACAATAAATAACCTTGTGTTCTGCTCCATGATACATAAATGTTCTTTTTATATCTTCATTTCTCGATATTAACAACATATATGATATTAGTATACCTATTCTAATTAAACCTTCAATTAAGTTAAGTATTATGTTGTTGTGTATAAATGATGAAAATAATCCTCCTATTGATGTTGGAATTAATACAAATAACCCAACAGAAAGAATCATTGCTAAAATAAGAGATACTGCCATAATTGCATCATTTGCTTTATCTTTAAATATTCTTTTTAAAAACTTATCTATTACATCTTCTTCCTCTTCATCTTCTTCTAAAAAAAATTCTGATGAATAGTTTAAGCTTTTCATACCTTCTATCATCGTTTCAAATAAAACAAACGAACCTCTTAAGAAAGGTATTTTATCAATTTTTTTATCTTTTATCCAACTTCTTATTCTCTCTTTTTTTAATTCTATTTCTCCATTACTTTTTCTAACAGCAATAGCTCTGTAATTTTTAGACTGCATCATAACGCCTTCAATTACAGCTTGCCCTCCAACACTTTGCTTTTTCATGGCCATACTCCTCATAATAATTTTTCAATCACTAAAACTATTATAATATAAAAATTCCCCTTAGAGTATTATATTATACTTTTAAGGGGTTAATAATTTATTTTACCACATGACACTTTCTACATCTAGCTTCATAGCTTTCTACAGCTCCTACCTGAATAATAGGATCATCATATCTTGCTGGTTTTCCATCTATTAATCTTTGTGATCTTGTTGCTGGTTGACCACACACAGAACAAATAGCTTGAATCTTATCTACAAATTCAGCGACTGCTAAAAGTTTTGGTGTAGGTCCAAATGGTTCTCCTTTAAAATCCATATCTAAGCCTGCTGCTATGACTCTTACTCCCTTGTTAGCTAAGTCAATAGCTATATCCACTACTTCTTCATCAAAAAATTGCACCTCATCTATTCCCACAACTTGAACATCTTCATCTATTAAATTATAAATATCAGATGCTTTTTCTATTGGAATAGCTTCTATACTGTCCCCACTATGAGATACAACGTCTTTCTTACTATATCTATCATCTATATGAGGTTTAAATACAACAATATTTTGTTTTGCAATTTTAGCTCTTTTTAATCTTCTTATTAATTCTTCGCTCTTTCCACTATACATAGGTCCAACTACTACTTCAATATAACCATGGTTTACTGGTCTATACATATTTTCGAACCTCCTAAGTCTTTATCTAATGTTATTACTGATAATATTCTAAAATTATGTATTTTTTAGTAATTAGGGAAATAAAATAGGAGTTGGATAACCAACCCCTCTTTTTACAATAATTAATCCATTTTGAATCTTTGTTTGAATTTGTCTATTCTTCCACCTTTTTCTATGTTCTTTTGTTTTCCAGTATAGAAAGGATGGCATTCTGAACATACTTCAACTCTTATTTCGTCCTTAGTTGAACCAGCCATGAAAGTATTTCCACAAGCACAGTGTACTTCAACTGCATTGTATTTTGGTTGTATATCTTTTTGCATTCTTAGTCACCTCTTTTTCAATTATATTCTAAATTAATTATATTAATTTTAAGTTTTCATCTTCAACTACATCATTATATCACATGTTTTTTAGTGATACAAGGATTTTTGTATTTCTTCATTATATGATTTTAGGTTTATTAATTTTACTTAATGCTTCTTATGAATTCTTCATTATTTTTTGTTTTCTTTAAAGCTTCGATTAAATTATCTGTAACTTCTAATATAGAATTGTTGCTCATTTCTTTTCTCAATTTCCATAAAGCTGTTTTTTCTTCTTCTGAAAGTAATAAGTCTTCTCTTCTTGTTCCTGATTTATAAATATCTACAGCAGGGAATATTCTCTTCTCAGCAAGCTTTCTATCTAAATGTAATTCCATATTACCAGTTCCTTTAAACTCTTCAAAGATTACATCGTCCATTCTAGACCCCGTCTCTACTAATGCAGTTGCAAGTATTGTCAACGAACCACCTTGTCTAATATTTCTAGCTGCACCAAAGAATTTTTTAGGTCCATGTAATGCTCCTGGATCAAGACCTCCAGATAGTGTTCTTCCTGTTGGAGATATTGTTAAGTTATAAGCTCTTGCTAGTCTTGTTATACTGTCAAGAAGTATTACAACATCTTTACCATGTTCAACAAGTCTTTGTGCTCTATTTAGTACCATTTCTGCTACTTTAACATGGTGACTTGATACTTGATCAAATGTCGAGTAGATAACATCTCCATTAATAGACTCTCTCATATCAGTAACTTCTTCTGGTCTTTCATCAATTAATAAAACTATTAGCTCTACATTAGGATGGTTTTTTGCAATACTATTAGCTACACTTTTAAGAAGTATAGTTTTACCTGCTTTAGGTGGTGCGACAATAAGACCCCTTTGTCCCTTTCCTATTGGTGAAATTAAATCTATTAATCTAGTTGATATTTCATGTTGACTTTTTTCTAATGTCAGTCTTTCTTCTGGATATATTGGCGTTAAGTTAACAAAAGATTTTCTATTTATACAAGTTTCTGGTTTTTCGTCATTAACTTTTTGTACAAATAATAATGCTCTGAACTTTTCTCCTGTTTTTGGATGTCTTGTTATGCCTCTAACTTTATCTCCTGTTTGAAGATTGAATCTTCTTATTTGAGATGGAGATACATATACATCTTCATCTGTCGATTGATAGTTAGAACCTCTTAAGAAACCAAATCCATCAGGAAGTATTTCTAAAACTCCAACTACTTCATCATCTTTAGAAGTGTTAAACTCATTAATTATTTTAGATTCTTCAACAACTTTTGGTACATAATTACTTTTATTATTTCTCTGATTTCTATTTTCCATACCTGAAGTTTTATTATTATTATTGAAATTACGAGAATTGTTTTGATTTTCTCTACTATGAGTTTTTACATAAGGTCTATTATCTGATTTATCTACAGTTTTAATATTTTCCGTATCGCTATTTCTATTAAACTGTTTATTTCTGTCCCCGTTATTATCTATGTTTTCTCTTCCCTGTTTTTGTACTTTAGCCTCTATATTTTCTTTATTATTATGTAACATACTTTTGTCTTCTTCATTTGTATTATCTTTAGGACTGCTGTTGATTAACTCAACTAACTCATTTTTCTTATACTTAGTAACTGATTTTATATCTAATTCCTTAGCTATCTGTCTAAGTTCCGCCAAGGTCTTTTTACTCAATTCTTCCATTGTTATATTTTCCAAATTCAAATGAACCTCCTCATATTTTATTTAAGGCTGTAATTAAGTTTTAGTTTTATAGGGAATATAGGGTGTGAAAAAGAAAAGTAATCATTTTTAAATATGAAATTTAATAAAATAATAATATCATTATTAAATATCATGGTCAACACGTAAAACTCCTAGTTCTCATCTTTTTTATTATTTTTACTATTATTTGTAAATTTATTCATCAAAAATAAAGAAAGTGGACAATCCGTCCACTTTTTATTATTCCATATTATATTTTTTCATTAAATCAATAAGAATCTCATTTTTATCTAAGTTGTGTATTGCGTCTACAAATCTTATTGTTCCTGTCTTTCCCCTCATTACAATAGATTCAGTTTTAGCTTTGTTATCTCCAACATTTATTACACCTTTTAATAAATTTCCCTCTGTAATTCCTGTTGCAGCAAAAAATAAATCCTCACCTTTAGCCAAGTCTTCTAAAGTTAATTTTTTTTCTATATCTTCATCAGATAATCCCATTTCATGACATCTATTTCTTTCTTGTTCACTCATAGGATAAATTTGTGCTTGCATATCTCCGCCCATGCACTTTATAGCCGCCGCTGTTATTACACCTTCTGGTCCTCCACCAATTCCCATAAGCATATCTACACCTGTTTCTTCAAAACAAGTTGCAATACCTGTAGCCACATCTCCATCGCCAAACATTCTTATCTGACAACCTAGTCTTCTAGCCGGTTCAATTATATAATTATGTCTTTCTCTATCTTGAGTCATTATTGTCATTTGTGTTGTTTTTTTACCTAACGCTTTTGCAACATTTAATATATTTTCTTCCACACTTTTATCTAAGTCTATACATCCTTTTGCTTTCGGTCCAACAACAATTTTTTTCATATATGTATCTGGTGCACGAAGTAGTGAACCTTTTTTACCAATAGCTATTACTGATATTGCGTTTGGAAGCCCTTTTGCTATTAATGTAGTTCCATCAAGTGGATCTACAGCTATATCAACCTCCATACAGTCCTCTGTTTGCAATCCGACTTTTTCCCCAATATATAACATTGGAGCTTCATCTAATTCTCCTTCACCAATAACTACCTCTCCATTTATTTTTACAGATTCAAAAGCTCTTCTCATTGCTTCTACTGCAGCACCATCAGCTCCATCCTTATCTCCTCTTCCCATAAACTGAGAAGATACTAATGCAGCCGCTTCCGTTACTCTTACAAGCTCTAATGCTAAATTTCTATCCATTAAATTCCCATCTCCTTTATTATATTCCATTTAAAATTATATATTATATACTTATTTTAGTAAATAGTGTAGTATATATTTGTTTTATATTTACCATTTCTAGCAATATGGTATACTATTTCTTTTTATTATATCACGCCATATAAGTTATATATTTCTTAATACTAAAAATTTACTTCAATTAAGTAATCATATAAATCCTTCACCTCGAAAAGCTAACTTATTCAAGTCAATTAGATTGGATATAAAAAGAAAAAAGCATTCTAAAATATTTAAACTAATATTTTAGAATGCTTTTTATAAAATAATATTTGTTGTAATAAATCTGCTTCTTTTTCTCCATATATACGATATCCTAATGAATTTATACGACTGGGCTTAAGTATGCCAATTTCATCATAGTATCTAAGTGTCCTAACGCTGACACCGGACAGTTATGCAAACTTCTTAGATGTATATTCCATATACACGCCTCCTACAACTTTATAATAAAGGGTTCCCTAACGTCGGAGTCAATATCTTTTTTATATTTTTTAACTTATTTTATTATTTATCTACAACCTGCTAATATACTTTATATTTATAATCTATTTCATAAAAAATTCGCTTCGCTCATACCGCCAACGAGATGCCTTCGCTCCGCTTCAGACAACGACCTTGCTAAAAATTAACTTTTTACATTTCAATATTTGTTGATATTACTTAATTCCGCGAGTTTTACACAGATTTGAGAGCAATTATAATATCCTTGCATATAAAAAAAAGCTAGTCTTAAAAGACTAGCTTTTCTCTATAAGGACCAAGCTAACATTCTTATTAGCGTTGATACACTTGTTAATATAAAAATTACAGCTATTCCTATTGCTATAATTTTAGTCATTTTTTTCTGCATATTTTTAGCCATTTGAATCACCTCTCTAAGTTCTACTTCTATTTTTTATCAGCATCTTCAAGGCTAACTTTTTTAAGATATTTCATAAAATCATCTCTTAATTCATCTTTTTTAAGAGCAAAATCTACAGTGGCTTCTAAGAAGCCTAATTTGTCTCCTACATCGTATCTTCTTCCCTCAAAATTATATGCATACATAGCCTCTTTTTTAGATAGTCTTTTTAAGGCATCAGTTAATTGAACTTCTCCACCTTTTCCTATAGGTAAATCTTCTAGTATATCAAATATTTCAGGTGTAATTATATATCTTCCTAAAATCGCAATATTAGAAGGCGCTTTATCTATATCAGGCTTTTCAACTAGATCCTTAACTTTGTAAACTCTATCTTCTATATGTTTAGCATCTACTATACCATACTTATTTACATTTTCACTTTCAACTGTTTGAACCCCAAGAATAGTAGTTCTATATTCTTCGTAAGCATCCATAAGTTGTCTTAAACATGGAACATCATTATCTACTATATCATCTCCAAGCATAACTGCAAAAGGTTCATCGCCTATGAAACTCCTTGCACAGTGTATAGCATCTCCAAGTCCCTTAGGTTCCTTTTGTCTTATATAATAGATATTTACCATCTTAGATATATCTCTAACTATTTCTAGTAATTCCGTCTTCCCTTTTTGTTCAAGTTCTAATTCTAACTCTACTGATTTATCAAAATGATCTTCAATAGATTTTTTATTTTTACCAGTTATTATTAATATTTCCTCTATTCCAGAAGCCACTGCTTCTTCAATTATATATTGCAAGGTTGGTTTATCAACAATAGGTAACATTTCTTTTGGTTGAGCCTTTGTTGCTGGTAGAAATCTTGTCCCAAGACCAGCAGCAGGTATAACCGCTTTTCTTATTTTCCTTTGCATAATGCTATTCCCTCCAATAATCTTAAATATAATACGTTATATTAATACTTATTTTATCATCATACTTATAGTTTTGTCATGTTTATTATTGTCTAATCAATCATTTCTCAGCTAATAATTTTTCTAATTCATTTACTAATTCATCAAACTTGTCTATTGTCTTTTTAATAGGTTTTTGACTATTTAAATCAACATTATTAGATTTTAACAGATTTAAAGGATAATCTGAACCACCTTTTTTAAGGAAATTCAGGTAATTATCTGGACCATTTTTTAATATGTCTTGAGCACAAGTAACTGCGCTACAACACCCTGTAGCATATTTATATACATAAAAACTATTATAAAAATGCGGTATCCTAGCCCATCCTACCATAGATAATGGATCAACTTCAAAGTCATCACCATAATATTTTTTAAGCAACATAGACCATTTATCATTTAATACTAATGCATTTAGTTGCTTATTATTTTCTGCTGCTTCATGTATATAATCTTCAAATTCAGCATACATAGTTTGAGTATATAGCGTATTTTTTATAAAATCTAAATACATGCTAATATAATAAGCTTTTTCTTTATTATTTGTTGCATTTTTAATTAAATTTTCATAAAGTAAAACTTCATTTGTTGTTGATGCAACTTCATGAGTAAAAATAGATGGAGAAGAATTATAAAAGTTTTGATTTTTAGTGCTTAAATATTCATAGGATGCATGACCAAGTTCATGTATTAATGTCGATACACCTCCTATAGAGCTATTGTAGTTAAGCAGTACATATGGATGATTATCATATACAGATAAACAGTATCCTCCACTAACTTTATTTTCTTTTGAATATACATCTATCCATCTTTCATTAAATGCTTTGTATATTATACTTCCATATGCATCACCTAAAGGTGCTAAAGCAGAATATACCATACCTTGTGCTTTGTCATAGGATACAACTTCTTCACATTCACTAACAATAGGTACAAACATATCGTAGTAATATACTTTATCTAAATTTAAAACTTTTTTTCTAAGACTAATATACTTGTGTAAACTATCCGTATTATTGCTTACAGTCTTTATTAATCCTTTATAAACTTTTTCATCTATATTATCTGAGTCTAAATACATTTGTAAAGATGAATCATAATTTCTTACTGATGAATAAAAAACATTTTTATTAACCTGCCCACTTAATAAGCCTGCCAGAGTATTTATATTATCGTTATATGGTATAAATTCATTTTTATAAGCTTCCACTCTTTTTTCTCTGCTATAGTCTTGTATAGCATTCTCATATTCTGCAGGAGTTATATCAGACTTCTTGTCCATATTTCTAAATAAATCATAAACATTGCTAGGCAATCCATTTATAGATGACATGTTTGATAATATAGTCTCGCTCTTATCATCTAAATAATGTTTTTTATTTCTTCGAATATCTTTTATATACATTCCGTACTTGTTATTAATTTTTTTATCTGATAAGTATTTATTGCAATCTTTATCTGATAATTTAAGTATTTCTAACTCAAGCTGAGATGTAATATTCATATACCTAGAATAAGATTTTTTTATTTCTTCTGTCATGTTTAGATATTCATATGAACTCTTATTTAAATCTTTTTTTAACTTAGCATAAGCTGATAGAGAATTTAACTTTATATCAAGTTTTTCCTTTATTCCCATGCCTAAATATAAATGTGTTTTAGACTTTGTTAATTTTCCTATGTAATTTTCCAGCTCATTCATATCTTTATTAAATTTTTTTAAATCTTTTATCCATGCATCATCATTTTTATATAAGGTATATAAATTCCAACAATATTTACTATAATCAATTTCTTTTTTAGGCTTCTCTTCATCTTTTTCATTTTGTGCAAAAGCTGTAGAGTAAGTACTGTAAATATCTTGTCTTGTAGTATAAATCCCAAATAGTAATAAAAAAACAATTAATAATTTTAATAACTTTCTGCCCATAAAAAGCCACCCTTTCATCAAGTTACTTAATAATAGGATGGCTTATTTTTTACAAATTATTCAATTTTATATACTGTGTATAACCATGACTTATCCACAATGTTATTCACATATCAACACCCTTTCTTTTTCTTATACTTTAGTATTTTCAATGGTTTTATATTTATAAAATTATATCACTTCACCATATTCCTCCTATTTATCAACATTTTTTACAATCTTATCAACAAATTTTATACCTTTTTGTTGATATTTATATTTTAATTGCTTACAACTTTAGTTACCAACACAGTCATATCATCATCTACCTCTCCAAGCTGTAATTCTAAAGCTCGGTCTAAAATTTGATTTGCAATTTCCTTTGGATTAGTTGTTGTAAGTTTTTTAAGGAAGTATATCAACCAATTCTCTCCGAAGTCATTATTCTTACCAGCATCAACAATACCGTCAGAGACCATTATTATAAAATCACCATTCTTTATTTTCACATTGTGTCTATCTAAGTTTATTTCAGATAGTATTCCAACTGGTAGTGAAGATGATGAAATTAAATCCACATCCTTATTTTCTCTACTAATATATGTTGAGCAAGCTCCCATTTTAACAGTTTCCAATCTTCCTTTTTTCAAATCAACTATACCTAAATCCAGCGTTGAAAAAATTTCTTCTGATGATTTAAGTAAAAGCATATTATTTATTGTGTTTATGACTATTTCTTTGTCAATTTTAGCTTCCATCATATTTTCCAAGATGTCTATGGTAACAGATGATTCATCGTATGCTTTTTTACCTTTTCCCATACCATCACTTATTGCCATCATATATTTACCATCGTAAATTTCCATAAATGTATAATTATCTCCACAGAATATATGACCATCCCTAGACATGGCTGCTGCTTCTGTGACCACTTTAAATTTCTCAGCTTTTGTAAGGATTGCTTTACAATTTTCTCCTAAACAATGGCACCCGATCTTTTGAATATCTAAAGTTTCTCCTACAAAGTTAGAAATAACTTTTAATAATTTATCATCACACAAGCAACCATCTCTACAATTTTTCATTTCAATGGTTATTTTAAAATCATCGTTTCCTTCTTGAATATAATTAACCTTGTCCACAATAATATTATGTCTTTGTAATTCATCAAAAATTTCTTTTTCTTTATCTAAATTCAACATAATGTCTTGTTCTAAACTTTTGGATATACATTCTATTGATTTTGATATATCTTTTATTTGTTTTGATATAACTTGTCTACTTTCACTTAATTTCATATTCCAATCATAGTCTAGAGCATATAGTTTATAATAATAGTTAGCTACTCTTACAATTAGCTCTGGCTTCATACACTCTTTCCTAAAGCTTTCTGGAATATCTCTTGTACTTATCTCACCATCCTCTATTTTTTCAATTATTTCATAGATTAAATTATAAGTGTAATTAAATTTTGATTCCCAACAAATTCGTTGCATACTACAATACTGACATTCATCATTATGAATCATATCAATTATAGCGGAGATATCTCTTTGGCCTATTACTTTGTCTCTTTCTCTTACTTTGTCAAAAGTGTTAGCCAACTCATTATATACTCTTTGTATATTCATAAGTTTGCTATTTGTTAAATTTTTACTTCTCGTTATATATTCATAAACAGCCTCGTTAGAGTCCACCTTAGTTTTTACTAATTTCTCCATCTTATTAAAAAGTGATTTTGGTATTAGAGAAACTATTAAACAACCTATGGCTATATCAATTATTTGTGATAAATTTGAAGTTATTCCTGAAGTATAGGAATATATTATAATCCAACTTAATAAATATCCTAATATAGAAATATATTTATTTAATTTATTAAATGCCCCTGATACAAGGCCAGCAAAAGAATATACTCCCATATATAGGGCCGATACTACGTTAGATATCATAAAACCTAAACCAACAATAACTCCACTTGTAGCACCCAGAGTTGAACCTCCAAGTATAGATGCTATAAGTATTAACACTGTTGCTAAAACTCCCCTAGCTGAAACACCTAATAAACCTATATTGCCTATTCCTATAATACTAAAGGCAATTAATAGGCTGAGGGAAACTACCTCCTCGGGACTTATATACATCTTGTTCTTGTTATTAAGTAAGAACTTTGTCCCAAACGAAAATATGTATGCTGAAATAAATGTAACTACAAATTCCATAAGAATTATTATAAAATCGTATATGTTTTTATTACCATAGTATGCTGTTTGTCCTAAAGACATTGGAAGCAATATTACTGCTCCTAGCAAACTAATTTTGGCTACAGAGTCTAATTTTTTAATCTTATTACTAAAAGCTAAAATAATAACTAAACATATACTGTACTTAACAATATATGATATATCATTGAAAGATAGTAGTGTGCCTACCAAAGTTGATAAAAATACTTGATATTTATACTGATCTAATTTAACAAAAAATAAGAAGAATGCTATTCCAAAGGGTGCTACCCCATCCACAATGGTGAACCGACTAAGAAAAAATCCCAGCAACATAAAAATTGCCGTCTTTGTGTTTATATATTTATTTATTTTTATTTTATTTAAATTAAAGCCTCTACTTTTTACAGCAACTCCATCTCTATCCATAAAAAATCTCCTCCTTTGTTTAACATGAATTATATCAAAGGGGAGAATTATATTTTGTCATAATTGGTTTTAGTATTCCTAAAAAATTAAGACATATTTTTTGAGTTTTGACACATTAAGCCTTCCAAATTATCGTACTCACTTATCATTATTTTTTCAATTTCTAACTTTTCCATTACAATATGTAATATTTTTACACCAGCCGTTATAATATCTGCTCGTTTTGGTTGTAGCCCTTTTAAGGCTTTCTTATCATTTAATGTCATGATTTTTAAATTTTGTAGAATTTTTTCTAAATCTTTTTTTGTGACCACACTATTATGAACTTTTTCCATAGAATATACCTCTAATTGTTGATTCATAGCAGAAAGTGAAGTAATTGCTCCCCCAATTCCTACTAATTTGCTTATATTCATTGTTTCAATTTTATTAATAGTCGATGATATAGTATCCTCTATAAAGTTTGTCATAGAGCTAAACTCTTCATCACTAATAGGATCTGTTGTAATAAATTTTTCTGTCATTCTAAGAGCTCCTACATTTTCACTCTTGCAAAACTTAATACCCTCTTCATTTCCAACAACAAACTCTGTAGAGCCACCTCCAATATCGATTACTAATATATCTTCTTTTTTATCACCTTCTGTGCCTTCTAGTACGCCCATAAAGCCTAAATTAGATTCTTCTTCTCCACAAATTATCTTTACATCTATATTTGTTAATTTTTTTGCTTCATTAATAAAGTCTTGTCCATTTTTACTATCTCTCAAAGCTGATGTTCCCATACAATACACTTTTTCACACTTTTCCTCATTACATTTATCAGAGAACTCTTTAAGAGCCTTTAAATTTCTTTCTAAAGCTTCATTTGTAATATAACCGTCTTGGTCAACTCCTTGACCTATTCTAGTTGTATTTATGTACTTCTTTCTATTCTCTATTTTATTATCGTTATAATCTGCTATTAATAACCTCATTGAGTTTGTACCAATATCAATTGCTCCTATTTTCATGTTATTCCTCCTTATTAAAATTCAATCCTGTTCATATTGTCTACCATATCTCTTAGTTATAGTTTTTAATAAATCAGTTTGCAAACAATATATTATAAATATTCCTTCAAGTAATAATCTTACTTAAATTAATATTATTATAAACTAAAAAGAGATAACTTAGTTATCTCTTTCACTTGAATCTACATATATTATTTCATTTGATTTAATCATACCTAGCTCATTTCTTGCTACTGATTCTAAATCATTATCTTTACTTAATTTTTCTAACTTACTTATTTCCTCTTTAGTATTTTCTATCTGGTTGTTTATTTGTGCTATCTGGCCTTTATATTCATTTACTTTTCTAATCTGAAATATAAATCCAGTGATGATACTAAACACTAAAAAAAATACAAATAAGCCTAAAATCATATACTGCCCCATAAATCTTTTTAACATCTTTATCTTCATGCACCTACACCCTTTTTATTTTTTCTTTTTCTCTTAGTTGATAAAAGTATACTTGGTATATAACAAATAATATCAAATATAAGGTGTATTGAATAGATAATAATGTAATACAAATTATTTAAAAAACTGACTATGTAGTATATAGTCTTTTTGAATAAGCTTGTTATAAAAGAAATTATTTTATTGAATGCAATCAAAATATATTTACTTATGGTGTTATAATATAAAATAAAACCTAGAAATAAGGCTACAAAATGATAATATCTTAAGTCAAATCTTTCTAATAAATTAATTGTTGTGAAGATTACAGCTGTTATAAGTATCCAAAATATAACATCAAAAACAAAAGATATTTTTTTTACTATTTTAAAATTTGTTCTTAGTGATCTATATAAATCAAATAATAGCCCTATTACTATTCCACCATAAAGAGTTAAATAAAATATATTTATGTCCTCTATAAAAAATCCCATTATTTAAATACCTTTTTAAAGAATTTTTCTTCAGGCTTTTTATCCTTGGCATAATTTATAGAGTTTACAGTGCCTTCCACACTTATTATACTTTCTTCCAAATTAAGCTTATTCATATCCAAGCCCTCACCTTCCACAATAAGTCTTCCTGCAGAAGTTAAAAGCTCTACTCTCTTATCATTAAAAGAATATATATGATCTACTCCTGATATAACTAGATTAGATCTGTCCTTTAAACTTATACTATGTTCCATCATATCCCCCCAGTATATATAAATTACTCCTAATATAAATATACTGAGGTTATTCAAATATTATTCTATTATCTCATACATTTCCTTAGCTTCAGCCTTAAGAACATGTTCTCTTATTTCAGTTATTTTAAATTTCATTATTTTTTCTCCAAAAGTAATTTCTAATACATCACCTATGTTTACTTCTGAAGATGATTTTGCTTGTTTCCCATTTATAGTAACTATCCCTTTATCACAAGCTTCCTTTGCCACTGTTCTTCTTTTTATTATTCTTGATACTTTTAAAAATTTATCTAGTCTCATAGGGCCTCCTTAATATGCAGAAAAAGTGTGGGAAGCCCACACTTTTATCTATTATTAATCACTATTATGTTCTTATTTGTTTATAGCTTCTTTTAAAACTTTTCCAGCTTTGAATACTGGAGCTTTAGAAGCTGGTATGTTTATAACTTGTTGTGGGTCTCTTGGGTTTCTTCCTTGTCTAGCAGCTCTTTCTCTAGTTTCGAAAGTTCCAAATCCTACTAATTGAACTTTATCTCCTTCAACTAGTGCATCTTCAACTGAAGCCATAAATGCATTTAATGCATCCTCTATTTGTTTTTTAGTTAATTCTAACTCACTTTTTTCTGCCATTTTTGATACTAATTCAGCTTTATTCATTATTTTTACCTCCTAAAATGTGTTAATATAAAACTCTTTTCTTGTAAGTTCTATATACTTATGAAATTTCCTTCTATTATTTATTGAAATTTAGCCTTTTCCCATAGTTTATCCATTTCTTCCAATGTCATTTCTTCCAATGTCTTATTCATTAATTTAGCATTATCCTCTATAAATTTAAATCTTTTTATAAATTTTTTACTAGTTAGGTTTAATGCTTCTTCAGGATCAACTTGCAAAAATCTAGCCAAATTTACTATTGAAAATAATAAATCGCCTAACTCTTCCTTTATGTATTTTATATTCCTTGATTTACATTCGTCAAGTAGTTCTTTATATTCTTCTTCAACTTTTTTACAAACATCGCCAATATTGTCCCAATCAAATCCTACTAGGGAAGCTTTATGTTGTATTTTTTCTGCTTTAGTTAGAGCCGGCAAAAATTGCGGAATCCTTTGTAACCCCTCAGTCACACTGGTTTCACCTTTTTCCTTCTTTTTCAGTTCTTCCCATGTTTTATCAAATTTATTCATATCTAGCTCAACATTTTCAAAAACATGCGGATGTCTGTGTATTAACTTGTTACAAATACTACTTGAAACATCTCCTAAATTAAAAAATCCTTCTTCTTCTCCTATTTGACAATGGAATATAACTTGTAAAAGTACGTCTCCCAGCTCTTCAATTAATTCATCAATATCATCATTATCAACAGCTTGTACTACTTCGTAAGCTTCTTCAATTAGATATTTTTTTAAAGTCTGGTGAGTTTGTTTTGCATCCCATTCACAACCTGATGGACCTCTAAGTTTTTTCATTATATTTTGCAAGTCATGAACTGTATTATATAATTTTTTATCACTCTTTGGTATGTATAAACTTGTTAAGTAACTAAATAGTTCAGGTTGTCTATCAAGTTCATATAATTTTACATAAGCCTTACTTTCTAATTCTTTTATTCCTGCACCAACTACTATGCAAACTTCTTGTTCATCATCGTAATGTTCCATTAATTTTAATTTAACATTTGATGCAATAAAAGGATCATATATTTGCGTTATTATAGTATTTGTATTTATATCTATATAAGACTCTTCTAATTCAAAAGCATCTAATAATTTAAATCCTTCTGCTGGGTCAACCCCTAAGTAATTGTACATAGCATCTACAAAGCTCATAGAAGGGATTATATCCAATTCTAAGTTGTTTTGTATACATAAACCTTCTATAATGCTTACAGTCTTCTCTGCCACGCGAGGATGACCTGGTACAGCGTATACTAAGTCTTCACTCTTACCTTTTTCTACTATAAATTTCGCAATTTCTCCATATACTTCTTCAAAATTCTCTTCTTTTTCATAAAAATAATCTAGAGCAGTATATTGAATTTTTTCTTGTAACTGCTCTACAGTTGGATGTTTCTTAGTTCTTAAATAAACATTAGAACTAGTACTTAAGGCATCTAATGCACCTTGACTAATCAAAGAATAATCTCCAGGTCCTAGTCCTACAATAGATATTTTTCCCATGATTTTTTCTCCTATATACGATGATAAGATTATATACATTAATATAATCTTATCATCTATTTATATACTATCTTCTATTTCATTAATTTAAGTTTTCTTAAAATCGAGTAAATTTTTTCACCTTTTGGTAAAGTTAAAATTTCATCTT
This sequence comes from Terrisporobacter othiniensis, assembly GCF_000808015.1. Classification (GTDB taxonomy): domain Bacteria; phylum Bacillota; class Clostridia; order Peptostreptococcales; family Peptostreptococcaceae; genus Terrisporobacter; species Terrisporobacter muris. The sequence continues at coordinate 101,774 of NZ_JWHR01000112.1, forward strand.
TTCTAATTCCACCTATTCCTAATAACACTAATCCATAAACAACCCCACCAATAGCTATTGATACTAAAGTTGATAATGAATTACCTAAGAAACCTACTATAAATCCATATGATAATTTAACAACTACATACATTGTTATAACTGTTATCAATGGTTTTATAACGAATTCTTTTGGTGATAATCTTAATTTTAGATGTTTCTTTATATACATAAACTCTATTATAGATGCTACTGCATATGCTGACAAAGTACCTATTCCAGAACCTATTATATTTATTGATGGTATACCTGTTAATACATAACTTATTACTACTTTAAATACCATACCTATAGCTAGAGCTATAACAGGCATCATAGGTTTTCCCATCCCCTGTAGTATACCATTTTGTGCATATATTAAACCTAAAAATACTGCACATGGAGACACTACAAATAACATGGTTCCAAGAGTTGCTGGTTCAGCAGGGTATAATAGCTTCATTATCGGTCCTGAAAGAGCTGCAAATCCAAATGTAGCTGGTAAAGTAACTAATAATATAGTCTTTAATCCTGTCTTAGCTTCTTTTCTTACTCTTTTCATTTGCTTTAATGCATAAGCTTCTGAAATAGATGGTACTAAACTCATACCTATTGCTTGATCTATAACTACAAGTAAGTTTACAGTTGATATTGCCATTCCTGATAATTGACCAAGTAGAGAATTGGCTTGTTCTATATTAAATCCAGTTTCTGTAAGTCTTCTTACTACTATTACACTATCTACCATATTTACTAATGGCATTACACATGCACCAATACTTATAGGTATAGCAACATACAATAATCTTTTTAATATAGTTCCTGTACTTTCAACCTTTATATGCTTACTTTGAGCTATTTCAGCTTTTCTAGATTTACTACTTCTTAAATATATGTAAATTAAAAATACAGCAGATGCGAATCCACCTATTGCAGCCCCTAGTACTCCACCAGCAGCTCCCATTTGCTCTCCAAAGTTTTTCATAAGCATATATGCCAATAATAATCCTAATACTACCCTGAAAAACTGTTCAATTATTTGAGAAATAGCTATTTTAGACATTTCTCTTCTTCCTTGGAAATATCCTCTATAAGAAGACATCAAAGGAACAAATAACAATGCGGGAGAAATAGCAATTAATGCTGCATATGCTCCACTATTTTTCAACAGTACTGTAGATATAAAATCTGCACCAAAGAAGAAAAATGAAAATGATATCAATCCAGTAATAAATAAAACTGTATATGATATTCTAAATGTTTTATTTGCCCCTCCAAAATCCCCTACAGCTCTTTGCTCTGAAACTAGTTTTGCTAGTGCAGTCGGAAACCCTGCCGTAGCTAACGTTAAGAATAAAGTGTACACTGGATATACGGCTTGATAATATCCTAATCCCGTTGAACCAATTATGTTTCCCAGAGGGATTCTAAAAAATGCTCCCATTATCTTAACAATTATACCTGCCATTCCAAGTATAAGTGCACCTTTTAAAAACGATTCTTTATGTGCGTTATTGTTCATAACTTACCTCCATATTATTTATATAACAAACTTTAATATATCATATCTATATCAGTATATTCAATAACTTAAGATTTTTTAATTATTTAGAAAACAAATTTTTTAAAATATTAAAGGCCCTTATAATAAGGGCCTAATAATAATTTATTGTACTTGCTTTCCTAAAAAGCTAGTTGCAATTTTTAGAATTTTTTCTATGTCTTCAGAGAAGACTTCATTCTCTTTTGTAACTACTGAAATTGAACCTATACAATCTCCTGAATCACTTATAATCGGCATAATAATCTGACCGCTATATGGAGTAGAATCATCTTTGTGTAAAGGTATCATTTTATTATCGTTAGCATGTTTAACTACTCTATTTTCAATTAATTGCTCTAATTCATTACTTATACTTTTTTCTTTATAATCTTTTTTAGGTAACTTAGATACCGCTATTATAGAGTCTAAATCTGTTACTACAACACCTTGACCTAATATTTCACCTAAAGTTTCCGCATATTCTTGTGAGAATTCGTTTAATTCTCCTATTGGAGAGTACTTTTTAAGGATTACTTCTCCGTCTTTAGCTGTAAATATTTCTAAAGGATCTCCTTCTCTTATTCTAAGGGTCTTTCTAATCTCTTTAGGAATAACAACTCTTCCTAGGTCGTCTATTCTTCTAACTATTCCTGTAGCTCTCATTTATTAATTAATCCCTCCATTACTGTCTTTAATATGTATATATTTTTACCATTGATAAGAAAAATATACAAAAAAAGCTATATCCTAAATTGGACATAGCTTATTATATTAAAATTTAGCAGATTTTACAATATCTTCTTTTTCTTCTATCTTAGAATCTTTCTTAAGTTTTTCAACATACTCAGTGTATTTTTCACTTGCTAGTGTGCTCTTTATTTGATCTTTTACATCATCATATGTTTCTTGTTTGTCGACTCTATCTGTAACCTTTATTATATGATAACCATATTGTGTTTCTACTAGATCAGATATTTCTCCTGGTTTCATAGAAAAAGCTGCATCTTCGAATTCAGTTACCATTTGATTTCTACCAAATGTTCCTAAATCTCCACCACTTGATGCTGATGCATCTTGAGAATATTCTTTTGCAACCTTCGCAAAATCTTCTCCAGCCTTAACTTTAGCAAGAGCCTCCTCTGCCTTTTTCTTAGCTTCTTTTTTCTTTTCAGCTGATAATTCTTTACCCTTATCATCTTGAGTTTTTAATAATATATGAGAGGCTGTTACAGTATCAGTATAGAAACTTTTTTTATTATCTTCATAATATTTTTTCATATCCTCTTCTGATATTTTTGTATCTTTCTCAAATTTTTCTTGTAAGTTGCTGTTAGCTAAGTCTCTTGCAAATTGGAATTTTAAAAACTCTTCATCTATTCCCATCTTTTTAAGTTCTGCTTGGTAATCAGCATCATCTTTTGTAGTTTCATTAAAACTATCTATTTGCTCTTGTATTTGTTTATCTGTAGGCGCAACCTTTTCTTTTTCTGCTTGTTGATAGATAACTTCAGAACCTATCATTGTTTGAAGTACCATGTCTCTTAATGTATCTTCATACGTTTTACCTTTTTCTATTTCAGTAGACCAAATATCACTTCCATAGTAAGATTCCATTGATGATTTGTTTAAAGCTAATAATTTTTCGTAATTTCCTAAAGTTATGTCTTGTCCATTTACAGTTGCAACTGCTTTTTTGTCTGCACTACATCCTATTAATGACATTGTCATCATTAAACACAGGATTAAAGTAAATATTTTTTTCATAAAACACCTCTCCAAATTAATTATTTAATTTTAACATTTTTTCTAATAGTTCTTCTAATTCCTTAACAATTTTGTGACCCATTGTTTCTTTTGTTTTGTATCTAGTTAAAGGGTATAAAATTATCTCATTCTTAACTTGTCTTACTTTTTCTATTTTAAGTTTTTTGCACATAGATTTTATATAGGCAATATTTAATAATGTTTCTACAGGCTTAGGTATATCAGAAAATCTATCTTCAAGTTCATATTGCACTTCTGCTAAATCATCTTTATTTTCTATGCATGCAATTTTCTTATACATTTCTAATTTTATTAATTCATCATCAATATAATAATCTGGAATATATGCATTAACACTTAAATCAATTTCAACTTCCACTTCTTCAACTATAGGTTCTCCTTTAACCTTTCTTATGGCATCGTTTAACATTTTAACGTATAAGTCATATCCAATAACCGCCATATGTCCATGTTGTTGGGATCCTAATATATTTCCTGCACCTCTAATTTCTAAGTCCCTCATTGCTATTTTAAACCCTGATCCAAATTCTGTAAACTCCTTGATAGCTTTTAGTCTTTTTTCAGCTACTTCACTTAAAACTTTGTCTTTTTCATACATTAGATACGCGTAACCTTGTCTAGAACTTCTTCCAACCCTACCACGTAACTGATATAGTTGTGCTAATCCCATTTTATCTGCATCATAAATTATCATAGTATTTGCATTGGAAATATCCATTCCTGTTTCAACTATTGTTGTACAAACCAAAACATCATATTCCTTATTTAGGAAATCTATTATGATATTTTCCAGCGCTTTTGCAGTCATTCTACCATGAGCAACAGCTACTCTAGCATCTGGTACTAATTCTTGTACTTTAGACGCAATTCTTTCAATTCCTTCTACTCTGTTATATACAAAGAATACCTGACCACCTCTAGCTAACTCTCTTTCCACCTCGTCTTGTATAATACTTTCTTTAGCTTCTGTAACATAAGTTATAACAGGGTGTCTTTCTTGTGGTGGATCTTCTATTACGCTCATATCTCTAATTCCACTAAGAGACATGTGTAGTGTTCTCGGAATAGGCGTTGCTGATAAAGTTAATACGTCTACAGTATTTTTTATTTTCTTTAAAGATTCTTTGTGTTTAACCCCAAATCTTTGCTCTTCGTCTATAACTACTAATCCTAGTTTAGGTAGATCTATATCTTTTGAAACAATCCTGTGAGTTCCTATTAAGATATCAACTAATCCTTTTTTGGCATCTTCTATAATTTGCTTTTGTTGTTTTGGAGTTTTAAATCTACTTAAGACTTCTACTCTTAATGGATAGTTTTCAAATCTTTCTTTAAAGGTATTGTAATGCTGTTGGGCAAGAATTGTAGTAGGAACTAGTACAGCAACTTGTTTTCCATCCATACAAGCCTTAAAAATGGCTCTGATAGCCACTTCTGTCTTACCATATCCAACATCTCCACAAACTAACCTATCCATTACCTTGGAAGATTCCATATCTTTTTTAGTTTCTTTTATTGCTTTTAATTGATCTTCTGTTTCTTCATGAGGGAATAAGTCTTCAAATTCTTTTTGCCAAATGGTATCCTTTGAGAATTTAAATCCTTTAACTTTTTCTCTTTTAGCATAAAGTTCTATAAGATCTTTTGTCATATCTTCTATTTCTCGTTTAACCTTAGCTTTTGCTCTAGTCCATTCACTAGTTCCTAATTTATTTAATTTTACTCTTTCAACATCAGCACCAATATATTTTTGTACCTTGTCCATTTGGTCAATAGGTACATAAAGGTTGTCTCCACCTTGATAAATTATTTTAATATAGTCTTTCTTGATTCCATTTACTATAACTTGCTCAATACCCGTATATCTACCTATACCGCTATTTTCATGAACAACATAGTCTCCTATATTTAAATCTAAAAAAGAATCAATCTTTTGTCCATTTTTATTCTTTTTCTTTTTCTTCTTTGTGGAAGTTCTTTTTTGAACTCCTATTATTTCATTATCAGTAATTACTACGAATTTAATAGATTTATATTCAAAACCTCTGCTTATATTTCCCGGGCAAATAATTATTTGAGAAGATTTAATTTCTACATCTCTATTTTTTGAAACTATGGTTTCTACATTAAACTCAAGTAAATCTTTACTTAATTTCTTTGCTCTGTCTAATGTGCTTGTAACTAATACAACTTTATTTCCATTGTATTTTAGTCTGTTTAAATCTTCTGCTAAAAGTTCTAATTTACCATTATAGGGAGGTATTTCCCTGGAATCAAAGTTAATAACTCTCTTTATATTAAACTCATTTATCTGTCTTACTAATAAAGTATTTAATAATATAGATCTATTTTCTATAAGATAACTTAAATCATTATAAGTATAAATTAACTTACCTTGGCTTTTTAGGGCTAATCCCCTTTCCAAGTTTACTTTGTAATTATCTTTAAATTCTTCAAAGTAATTCTCACATTTTTCCTTAAGTCTAGTAACATCTTGGGTAAAAATCACTGCATCTTCATCTAAGTAAGTAAAGATACTTTTATTTTCCTGAGGATAAATATAATCAATGTAGTTTTCTACTCCTTCAAAATAAGTTTTACTTGATATCTTATCGATATTAGAAATAGCATCATCATCTGTATTGTCATTAATTTCTTTTTTCAGGTTTTTTACTATTTTATCCAATTCCTCAGGATATATAAACTCTCTTGAAGGTGTTATTACAATTTTTTTTATTTTTTCTATAGACATTTGTGAGAACACATCAAAAGTTCGTATAGAATCTACTTCATCATCAAATAATTCCATACGAATAGGGTTAGTGTACTCTAGAGAAAAAATATCTATGATTCCACCTCTTATGCTAAATTGACCAAATCCTTCTATTTTGGAAACTCTTTCATATCCTAAATTCACAAGGGTATTAGTTAATTTTTCTATATCAACAGTATCTCCAACTTTGTAAGTTATTACATTGTCTATCAATACTTTCTTCGGTATATATTTTCTTAAAATAGCTTCAGCAGAAGTTACTACAATAACTTTTTCTCCCTTAGCTAATTTAAACAATGTCTTTAATTTTTTTGCTTCTTCTCTTCTGTCCTTTGCATCTAAATGATAAAAATAAATATCTTGACTTGATAGATATTCTACCTTTCCCTTAATATAGCCATCTAAATCTTCATAAACTTTCTTTGCTTCTAAATCACTATTGGCAATAAAAAGGATTTGTTTTTTTAATTCTTTAAATACGGAATAAGCTATATGTGGCTTTTGCATAGGTAATAATCCATTAACTAATGCTGCACCATCACTTTCCTCAATATAGCTTATAACTTCCTTATATTCATTTAAATTTTGCAAAGGATATAATAATACATCCTTCATGATAGCCCTCCTAATTATTTTCCGTTAAATTTATTCATTGATAAATCTATGTCTTCTCTAATAATGCAATCTATTGCTTTAACTGCTTTTTCCAAACCATCTTTTAAATCTGCTTCCTCTTCCTTACTAAATCTAGAAAGAACAAAGCTTGCTAAATCTCTTCCTGGCTCTGGCTTAGAAACGCCAACTCTAACTCTTGGGAAATCTGTTGTTCCTAAACATTTTACAATAGATCTCATTCCATTATGAGTTCCACCGCTACCTTTTTTTCTTATTCTTATTTTACCAACATCAAGATCTATATCGTCATAAATTACCACAATGTTGCTTGTTTCAACTTTATAAAAATTATATATTTCAGCTAAAGATTCTCCACTAAGATTCATATATGTTATAGGCTTCACAAGAACAACCTTCTCAGTTCCTACTCTACCTTCTCCTATTAAAGCTTTGTGCTTCATTTTAGTTACACTTATTCCATATTCATCCGCTAAAATATCTATTACATTAAATCCTACATTATGTCTTGTATTCTCATATTGCTTACCCGGATTCCCCAGGCCTACTATTATATACATTATTATCCTCCTTTATAGATTTCTACTTAGAATGTCAAAATATAAATTAATTATATCTTTTTGTGTTAATATTATTAAAATTGTAGCCAAAGATATAAATGGCGTAAAAGGAATTGATGATTTTATAGATTTTTGTTTTCTCAGAAGTACATATCCTCCATAAATACTAGCCAACATAAATGATAAAAATATCATATATAAACAGTACTTATCTCCAAGTACAAAAGTACATAGTCCATAAAAACCTATATCACCATCTCCCAGTGATTTTGTTACTTTTGCCAAAATATATGATAGTATAATACCTATAAATAATCCCTTTAGGTGACTCATTAAGTTAACATTTAGCTCTTTGTTCAATAAAAAAATAACACTCTGCATAATTATACCACTAAGTATTGTTATATCATATACATAAGTTGTTTTAAAATCAATTATTGAGACCATTGTTAAAAAAGGAATTAACAGCATGTAGCTTACAGTCTGCATGCTTAACTCATACTTAGTATATATTAAAATGGGTATTATCATGTTTGGTAAAAATATTAATATCTTGTTGCTTAAATTTTTATCCATGGAATTGTCTAATCCGTAGATGATTTTTTCTGAAATATAGGATAAAATAATAAAAATTATTAGTATTGTAAAATATATCATAGTTTATTTTTGTAATAATAGTATGTTTTTTGCCCCAATATTAAATACGACTTTCATCGATATTTTTCCTTTGATATTTAAGTATTTAATATTATCGTTTTTTATTTCAAGTTTTATACATATTTAAAGGGGATAACAAAAATGTTTCCCCATTTCAACTTACATTTATACTGTTGTTTATAATATAATAATCATCAAATAATTATATAAAATTCATATACCAATTAATAATATTTTCCCCATTTATATTTTATCATCTCTAATAGTAACTACCTACACATTTATTAACATAGTCAAAATCACTACATCTGCTAAGAGCAATTTCCTTAGCAATCCTACCTTGTTGATATAGTTTGATTAAGTCTTGATCCATAGTATGCATACCCTTACTAGTTCCTGTTTGAATAGTATTTTGAATCTGATAGGTTTTATTTTCTCTTATCAAATTTCTTATGGCCGGTGTTGCCATCATCACTTCTGTAGCTGCCACCCTACCATTTCCATCAGCCGTTGGTAGCAATTGTTGAGATATTACCCCTTCGCATACTGTTGATAATTGTGTCCTTATCTGTTGCTGTTGCTCTGGAGGAAAATTATCTATTATCCTATCAATAGTCTTTGCCGCTCCTATAGTATGTAGTGTAGAGAATACTAAGTGACCAGTTTCGGCTGCTGTAAGTGCTATTGATATAGTTTCTGGGTCTCTCATTTCACCTATAAGAACAACATCTGGATCTTGACGTAGAGCAGCCCTAAGAGCTGAGTTAAACGATTTTGAATCACTTCCTATTTCCCTTTGATTTACTATGCTCGTTTTGTGATTATGTACGTATTCTATTGGGTCTTCTAACGTTATTATGTGAGCTTGTCTATTTTCGTTTATCATGTCTATTAAACTTGCTAAGGTTGTAGATTTACCACTTCCTGTTGGACCTGTTACAAGGACTAGTCCTTTGTATTTTTCTGTGAAAGCTTTTAGTGTTTCTGGTAGGTGTAACTCATCAAATTTAGGTACTTTTGCGTTAATCGTTCTTATTGCCAGCGCATAGTCTCCTTTTTGTTTATAGGCGTTTACCCTAAAACGAGTTCTATCTTCTAGTGATGCTGAAAAGTCTAGTTCTCCTATACTTTCTACTATTTTAAATCTGTCTTCTCCAGCTATTTCTTCTACCATTTCTTTTGTATCTTCTTTTGTTAGTATGATGTCAGATAGTTTTATAAATTTTCCTTTTATCCTTGCCATTGGAGATGAATCAGTTGTGATGTGTATATCTGATGATCCTAGGTTTACGGCTTCTTTTAATAAATTAAATATATTCATTTGTTACCTCTTTTATTATTTTTTTATTTAAGTACTTGTATTCTATCCATGATGCACTTTATATAAACCACTATTGTTTTTATATATTAAGTTTACTTGTTAATAAATCAAAAGGAGCTACTACTAATATTCATATGTTATCTATTGATACTAATCATTATACGAATATAAACCTTTGTCATCTTTCTTCTTATTAAACATCACTTTCCTCCTGAAGTTTAATATAATAATCTATACTATTTTACATTTTATACTCAAGCACCATAATACTTTAAATTATTTATATATAATTTAAAGTATTATCACTTATACATATAAAAATCCCATTTAAATTAACTCATTTGATAAAAAAAGAGATATTAATCTCTCGATTAATATCTCTTTTATATAAATTACTAATTAGAATAAAACACTTACAGATTCATTAGAGAATATTTTCTTAATAGCTTCCCCAAACATTTCTGCCACTGTTAATACTTTTATTTTATCAAGTTCTTTTTCTTTAGGAAGTTTTATAGTATCAAGAACTATTAACTCACTAATTGCAGAGTTTTCGATTCTTTCTATAGCTGGTCCAGATAGTACTGCATGTGTACAACCAGCGTATATGTTTTTAGCCCCAAACTCTTTAAGTGCATTAGCTGCGTTTGTTATAGTTCCTGCTGTATCTATCATGTCGTCTAACATGATAACATTTTTACCTTTTACATCTCCTATAAGATTCATTACTTCACAAACATTAGCTTTAGGTCTTCTTTTGTCTATTATAGCTAGTGGAACTTCTCCTTCTAACTGATTAGCAAACTTTCTAGATCTAGTAACACTTCCTAAGTCTGGTGAAACTACAACTAAATCTTCTAAATTTTTACTATTAAAGTAGTTAGCTAATAAGTTTCCTCCTAATAAATGATCTAGTGGGATATCAAAGTATCCTTGTATTTGAGAAGCATGTAAGTCCATAGTTAAAACTCTGTCTGCTCCTGCTGCTGTTATTAAGTTTGCAACTAATTTGGCTGTAATTGGATCTCTTGCCTTAGCTTTTCTGTCTTGTCTTGCATACCCATAATATGGTATTACTGCTGTAATTCTTCCTGCAGATGCTCTCTTTAATGCATCTATCATTATTAATAATTCCATTAAGTTATTGTTAACTGGGTTATTAGTAGATTGAACTACGAATACATCACAACCTCTAACTGTTTCATTGATATTTACACTTATTTCACCATCGCTAAATGTTGTCACTTGGCAATCAGCAACTTTTACCCCTATATATTCTGCGATTTTCTCAGCTAACTCCTTATTTGAATTACCTGCAATAATTTTAATCTCGCTTCCGCTAGTATTCATTACTTATCCTCCTGAAAATTATATAAATATTATTAGGTGTTTTTCCTAAATTAATAATTAGCTATTTATTCTCATCTCTTTTTTCTTTTTTAGCTACCCAACCTTCTTTTACTACCTGTCTTTGCCTAGCAACTGCTAAAGCTCCTTCAGGTACATCTTCAGTTATAGTAGACCCTGTTGCAATATAGCCTTTTTCCTCAACTGTTACTGGCGCAACTAAATTTGAGTTAGAACCTATAAATGCTCCATCTTTTACTATTGATTTGAATTTATTTTTTCCATCGTAATTTACAAATACCACTCCACAACCTATATTAACGTCTTTACCTACATGAGCATCTCCTATATATGAAAGATGTGATGCTTTTGAGTTGTCTTCTATAGTTGCATTTTTAACTTCTACGAAATCACCAATTTTTACATGATTTCCAATGTTACTTTTTGGTCTCAAATAAGCATAAGGACCAACTGTAGTATTTTCTCCTACAGTAGAATCTATCACTGTAGAGTTTTTAACTTCTGTACAGTTTCCTATTATTGAGTTTGTTATAGAAGTATTCATTCCTATAATACACTCATTTCCTATTTTAGTATTACCATGAAGCATAGCCCCTGGATATACTATAGTATCTTGACCTATTTGTACATCTGCTTCTATATAAGTAGCAGCTGGATCTATTATAGTAACTCCATTTAATAAATGGAATTCATTTATTCTATTTCTCATAAGAGTTTCTGCTTTAGATAATTCTAATCTAGAGTTTACACCCATTAATTCCTCAATTGTAGAACCATTGAATGCCCCAACTTTAAAACCTTTATCTCTTAATATCTTCATTGTGTCAGTTAAATAATACTCTCCTTGAGCATTGTTATTATCTAGTAAATCTAAAGATTCTCTTAGCATCTTACCTTTAAAACAGTAGATTCCAGAGTTAATTTCATTTACTGCTAATTCTTCAGCATTCCCATCTTTTTGCTCAACAATTTTTAATAAATCTCCATTTTCATCCCTTATTACTCTTCCATATCCAGTTGGATTCTCAACTTTTGTAGTTAAAACCGTAGCTGTATATTCATTTTCTATATGATAATCAAATAATTTCTTAAGAGTTTCTTCTTTTATAAGAGGAGTATCTCCACATAAAATAACTATTGTATCTTCATCATTTATGTATTCTTTTGCCATTTTAACAGCATGACCTGTTCCTAGTTGCTCAGCTTGCATTGCAATCATAGTATCTTCTGGTAGTATGTTTTTTACAACTTCTGATTCATGACCTAGTATAGCTACTACATCATTAACACCAGATTTTTTTGATACATCTATAATATGGTTAACCATTTCTTTTCCGCATACTTTATGAACAACTTTTGGATATTTCGACTTCATTCTTGTACCTTTTCCAGCAGCAAGAATTATGGCTTTAAAGTTCATATTTTCACTCCATTTCAATAAAGTTTTTTATAATTGTTATTATTAAGGTGTATTATTTCCTAAATAGTATACAATTCAATCGTATTATTATCATTTATAATATAGCATTTTTTTTATAAAAATACTAGGTTTTTGTATTTCTTTACATTATCTTATTATACACAAAAATAGCAGCAACTATAAATTGAGCAGTTACTGCTATCTATTTATTAAATTATTCTATATGATTATTTTACAACTACTCTTTGGAACTTTTTCTTTCCACGTTTTATAACCATACCATCACCAGTTAAATCATCTTTTGCAAATGTAGCTTTAAAATCAGTTACTTTTTCACCATTCACAGTTACTCCACCTTGTTCTACATTACGTCTACCTTCAGATCTAGTTGGAGCTAGTCCACTTTTAACTAATAAAGATATTATATCTATATTTCCATCAGTTAAATCTGCATCAGTAAGTTCTGTTGTAGGCATATTATCATGTGCAGCACCTGAGAATAAAGCTCTTGCACTTTCTTGGGCTTTTGTTGCTTCATCTTCATCGTGAACAAGTTTAGTTAATTCAAATGCTAATACTTCTTTAGCTTCATTGATTCTATTATCTTCCCATTTTTCCATAGCTTCTATTTCTTCTAATGGTAGGAATGTTAACATACGCATACATTTGAATACATCAGCATCTGCAACATTTCTCCAGTATTGATAGAATTCAAACGGAGAAGTTTTGTTTGGATCTAGCCATACTGCACCATTAGCTGTTTTACCCATTTTATTTCCTTCTGAGTTAAGAAGTAATGTTATAGTTAATGCATAAGCATTTTCTCCTAATTTACGTCTTATTAATTCTGTACCAGCAAGCATATTACTCCATTGGTCATTTCCACCTAATTGCATTTGACATCCGTATTTTTCGTATAAGTGATAGAAGTCAAAAGCTTGCATTATCATGTAGTTGAATTCTAAGAAACTAAGTCCTCTCTCCATTCTGCTTTTGTAACATTCAAAGCTAAGCATTCTATTAACACTAAAATGAGTTCCAACTTCTCTTAATAGTTCTACATAATTTAAATCTAATAACCAATCTGCATTGTTTACTAATAAAGCTTTATCTTCACCAAATTCTATAAATTTACTCATTTGTTTTTTGAAACATTCACAATTGTAATTGATTTGTTCCGGAGTCATCATTTTTCTCATATCTGTTCTTCCAGATGGATCACCTATCATAGTAGTTCCTCCACCAACAAGTGCTATTGGCTTGTTTCCTGCCATCTGTAATCTTTTCATTAAGCATAGGGCCATAAAGTGTCCTACATGTAAACTATCTGCAGTTGCATCAAATCCTATATAGAATACTGCTTTACCTGCGTTTATAAGTTCTTTTAACTCCTCTTCATCTGTTACTTGAGCAACTAATCCTCTAGCAACTAATTCATCGTAAGTCGTCATTGACATAGTTTTTCTCTCCTTATTTTTATATTTTAAAAATCAATTTTATAATTTCTTTATAATAAAAAAGCCCTCGTCCTAAAAAAGGACGAGGGCATATCTCGCGTTACCACCTTTGTTTGTAAACAGCTCACACTGCTTACCTCAGTTAGTATCTAAATAAATACTATGACACTATAACGTGTGTCAAATTCGTCACAGCCTACTAAACATTTGTCTTTCAGTGCGAAGCTCAAAGATGTATTCATAATTAATTGTATATGCACCTCTCATCAACCGGTAACTTTCTGTTTATCTTAATTAATTACTACTTGTTCTTATCATTGCTTTTCTATAAAACTAATTTTTATATTTATATCTCATGATAATATCATAATTTTATTTCATGTTTTTGTCAACATTTCTTCAAATCTAATAATATTTTTTATTTTATAATATTTTCACTTATATGTTTTTTATTATTAACCACAAAACAAAAATAATACATTATAAACGCAAAAGTTTATTTTTTCACATAAAAAAGAGTCGACTACATCGACTCATTTATTACAATTCTTTATAACATTCCAACTTAATTGAATTACTCTGCTGCAACTTCTAGTTGAGCTAAAGCTTCTTCGTAAGCTTTTAAAACTGCATCTTCTAAAACTTGTCTCATTTCTGCGTTTATTGGATGAGCGATATCTCTAAAGTTACCTTCCCCAACTTTTCTACTTGGCATAGCTATGAATAGTCCATTTTGTCCTTCGATAACTTTTATATCGTGTACTACGAATAAATTATCAAAAGTTATTGAAACTATACATTTCATTTTCCCCTCATCAGTAATTTTTCTTACTCTTACGTCAGTTATGTTCATACCTCAATATCCCCCTTTGTGATTTTGACAAAATACAATTTACCCAATATAATTATAAACTGTTTGGTAAATAATTCTATACTTTTTTAAAAATTCCTTTTATTTTTCTGAATCTTTTTTATTTTTTATTTACAAAAATAATTATACAGTTAAAATTAGTTAGAATTACTCATCAATTTCATCATCAATATGATCTAAAAGGTCGTCCATAACATCTTCTGTCCTATACTCATCTTTAAAAGTTTTTAAATTTGGTTTAACAAGTATTTCATTTTCGATTGTATCTATTTCTATCAAAGATATGTAATCTTCAACTAATTTCTTCTCTGGTGTAGATGTTGTTATGAATACCCCTGTTCCTATTACTTCTGCACCGAATTCATTCATAAGCTGAGTCATACCTTTTATAGTTCCTCCACCTCTCATAAAGTCATCTATAAGAATAACTTTACTTCCTGGCTTAACAGCTTTTCTTGGTAAACTCATACTTTCTACTTTTGAACTATCTCCCGTAACATAAGTCATACTTAATGTTGGCCCCTCAGAAACCTTTATGTCTTTTCTTATTATTACTAATGGTAAATTCATTGCCTTTGCAGTCATTAGGGCCATAGGTATTCCTTTAGTCTCCATAGTAACTACATAATCCGCATTAGAGTAATCTATATTTGAAGCAAATATCTTACCAATTTTAGCTACAACTGTTGGATCATATATTAAATCTATTAAATATAGAAATCTTCCTGATAAAATTCTGTCTGGCGAACTTATCTTCTCGCATAATTCCATTAGGAAGTTTTGATTTTCTTGTATTGATGTTTTAGGTATGTATTTAACTCCACCAGCCGCTCCAGAAATTGTTATAACCTTACCTAATTGTAATTTTTCAAATACATTTTTTACAACTAATAAATCTTCACTAATTGTAGATTTGGCAGCATTAAATGTTTCTGTAAAATAGCTTAATGTATAAATTTTATTTGGATTGTCAGATAATATCTTAACAATAGCACCAATTCTTTCCGTTCTCTTAAACTTCATTATTTTCGTAACCTCCTACAATTACAACTATTTATGGTATCAAAGTAAATAATGCATAAGATTTTATTATATGATATAATATTAGTTATGTTTCATATATTTTGAAAAAATAAATAAACTATAATATATGAATTAGTATATGCATATGATACTTAAAATATTGAACATTATTTAATTATACCACAAAAATTGTTCTTGTTATAGAAATAAATAAAATGAAAGGTGGTTTTATTATGAAGATACATTTCATCGGTATAGGCGGAATAAGTATGAGTGCTCTAGCTGAAATATGTCTTAATAAAGGCTACGAAGTTTCAGGCTCTGACATGAGTAAATCTTCAATGACAGACAAACTTCAATCACAAGGTGCAAAAATTTATATTGGCCAAAAAAAAGAAAACATTGCTGATGGACTAGACATGGTAGTTTACACTGCTGCTATACATCCAGACAATGAAGAGCTTATGGCTGCAAAAGATAAAAATATACTGACAATAAATAGAGCTGCATTTTTAGGGCAAATAATGAGAGAGTACAAAAACTCAATAGCAGTTTCGGGTACCCATGGAAAAACTACAACTACTTCTATGTTATCAACAATATTTGGTTCAACTAACTTAGATCCAACAATCTTAGTTGGTGGTAACTTAAAGTCAATTGGTGGAAACGTAAAAATAGGTAACTCACAAAACTTTATAACAGAAGCCTGTGAGTATACAGATAGTTTCCTAAACTTTAACCCTAAAATAGCAATCGTTTTAAATATAGAAGAAGATCATCTTGATTACTTCTCTGGAATAGAGGAAATCAAAGCTTCATTTAATAAATTTGGAAAACTACTACCTAAAGATGGTCACTTTATAATAAATGGTGACAGTCCCAACACTGATGGAATATTACATGATGTTAAGGCTAATGTGATTAAATATGGTAAAGAAGCTTCAAATGATGTTATCATAAAAAATATTCATTTTAATGATAGTGGTTTTGGATCATTTGATTTAACTTACTTTGGAAAAGATTTAGGTACGTTCCAATTAGCAGTTCCTGGTGTTCACAATATTTATAATGCTACTTCTGCTATAATAGTTTCATTAGTTTCTGGAATAAACGCAGAAGACATAAAAGAAAGTATTATAAAATATACAGGTGTTGGAAGAAGATTCGAGATTAAAGGTAGCTACAATGATGCTTTAATAGTTGATGATTATGCTCATCATCCAACAGAGTTAAAAGCTACTTTAGCTGCAGCTAAAAAGTTAAAAAAATCTACTTTATGGTGTGTGTTCCAACCTCACACTTACAGTAGAACAAAATCTCTTTTCAATGAATTCGGAGAAGCATTCTACTCTGCAGACAAAGTTATAATAACTGATATCTATGCTGCCAGAGAAGATGATCCAGGGGATATTCATTCTAAAGACTTAGTTGAAAAATTATATCACAACAATGTAGATGCTATATATATCAGCAAATTCGAAGATATTGTTGATTATCTAAAAGATAATATACAACCTAACGATTTACTAATAACTGCTGGAGCAGGTCCTGTTTATCGTATTGGTGAATTGTTACTTGAAAAAAATAAATAATCGTTAAAAAAGAGTAGAAAATTTGATAAATCAAATCTTCTACTCTTTTTCTATTTTTTAGATAATTTAAAAATATCATCTTTAATATAATCATATAAAGCTGTATGAACTTCGTAGTAAGAATTTAAATCTTTTGATTCAATTTTTACATAGTCAGCTCCCATAACCTCAACTTTTGCTTCATAATTATCTGCTTTAATTTGAATTACAAAATTATACTTACTTCGTTGCTTACTTTTTTCTGGTTGAACCTTTCCAACTACCCTTTTTGCAGCCATCGTATTTGCTAAGTCATCATATTTCCACTTACTTAAATTCTTTGTTGTATCCTTGTAAGTTATTTTAACTTCTTTCCATGTTTTATATTGTTTAATAAAATCAAAAGAAGTATAAATACTCTTATTCAATAATTTTTCCAGTTCATCTTTAGATGCTACAGGAATTTTATAATATTCTTCTTCGTTAACCGTATAAATCCTTATTACATCTAAATTTGTTGAAAACTTTAGTCCATCATCTGAATACCCTTCATAAGTAGATTCATAAGATGCTGGTTTTCTTATTTTACTAATATCTTCAAAAGAATATCTTAACTCTTCTAATAATTGCTCATCTACTCTAACATCTGATACAATCCCATCAGATAAATACACTTTATCCTTCTCTTTTAATTGTTTAAGTAATGATCTATTATCTTCAGGCTCCTCTATTTTCACTGCATTGTCCTTACTACTGCTTTCTTCTTTAGAGAAAAGAGTAAATGATACAATATATACGCCAAAAAATAGTATAATAGCTGCAACTAAGAACACTGATTTTTTTATTTTTCTTCTTTTAGCCATGTCTTACCCCCGGTTAAATGTTTTATATAACTATTATATAACTTTTTGTAGTTAATTTTAAGTTTAATTTATTTTAAAGTGTTCTTTTACTCCCATCTCTTTTACTATTTAATGTTTATTACCTAATTTAAACTATTAAATTTACTTAACTATTCTTCTTGCTTTACAATCAATGAAACATAACCAGTAACCTAAAGAATTATTTCTATTATCACACGCTTGATATCTAGTAAATCCTGTATGCCCCTTATCAGGTTGCTCATTTTTTTTCCCTGGAACTGCATAAATATAATATTGTCTCTTATTATATTCATCATATTGTACTCCAAATAAGTAGTGTCTGTATTTATAAGACTGCATTACAGCATCGCTATACATAGTATAGTTCAAAGAGTTTACATAACCTAAGTATGGCATTGTATAGCCACATAAAGTAGTTGGATTAATTTCTATTTTCCACCATCTAGTGCTATCAATATAATCTGCTACAAAAGGCTTTACTTCTCTAAAGTATTTTAATCCTTTTTTAATCTGTCTTGGCATTAATAATATACCTGCTGTTTTAGTTGATTCTGGCTTAGTTTTTACTGTTTCATAAGTATTTTTTGTGTACTGCTTTTCTAAAGCAGATTTTGCTTTATTAATTTTCTTTTCAATATAGTCATCATTTCTGCTTTTACTATTTTTCTTTTGTTGAGGTTTAGGTCGTATGTTTGTCTGAACTGATTCTTCGTATTCTTCATCATATATTTCTTCATATTCCTCATATTCTTCATCATCATCTTCATCTTCATCTTCATCAATTTCTTCATAAATAATCTCTTCATATTCGTATTCATTATCTCTTACATCATCATCTTCAACATATTCTATCTCTTCATATTCTTCATACTCATATTCATCCTCATTGTCATCAACTTCCTCATAATCAGAATTCTCATCTCTATCATCGTCTACCTCAATATATTCTACTTCTTCATATTCATACTCATCATCTTCTTCTACTTCTTCAAATTTGTATTGAGGAGGAAATAAAATTTCTTCAAAGTTATCTATTTTACTTCCCTTAAAACCTATAAGCGGAACCGCTTTATCTTGTATAACCGCTATTCCTTTAATGTCTATATCATCGTCACCCATATCTAGACTAAATTCACCTTTTCCTTGACTATTCACATTAAAATTACCTAAATCTATAGTTTCGTAGTCACTTCTTATTGCTACTACTGAATAACCTTCACTTACACTTTTTAGATTTTCAGCATACAAAGCTATGACTGATTTTTCATCAGTGACTTCAATTTTTGCAAAAGCCTTTGGCGACACTTTTTCTTTAAATCTATAATTCATGTCTTTCGCTTCTAGCATGATGTAATCTCTTTTAAACTTTCTTTTGGTAGCCATTAGTTTCTCACCCCTTAACATAATCTCTCAAGAAATTATATGTAAATGCCTTTTTAAAAAGTACCACTTTACCTTTTAGAACGTAACAATTTAATACCATTTATTATAATTTTTTAACTATTTTTATTTTGCTTATAATATTATTTATTTTGCAAAAACTTATATTACTATAATTTTATAACTAAGGAGATTAATATGAACAAAATATTAGTAGCAATATTTATTATAAGTACAAGTATGATTTTTGTGGCGTGTAATAAATCAACTCCAGCTAATCCTAGCGATATAAATATCACATCAAACAAAATAACAGTAGAGCAAGCTAAAGACATAGCACTAAAACATGCAAAGTTGGCAAATGATAAAGTTACTTTTGTAAAAACAGAAGAAGGCACAGAAGATGGTATAAAAAAATATGACATAGAGTTTTACACAGACAATACAGAATATGATTATGAAATAAATGCTAATACTGGAGAAGTTATTGAATTTGACAAAGATATAGAAGACTATACTATACCAACTAATCCAGATGCTACATCTAATAAAGCTAAAATAAGCGAAGATGAAGCTAAGGATATTGCTTTAAAACATGCAAATCTGACAAATGATAAGGTTAAATTTGACAATATTGAATACGATACTGATAACGGATTTAATAAGTATGATATAGACTTTCATTATAATAACCAAGAAATAGTTATGAAATAGATGCACAAACAGGTGAAATTTTATCACATGGAATAGATAAAGAATAAATTTATCAATTAAAATAAATTAAATTTGTATTTTTTAAACATGAAAAAGGGAGAGTCTAAACTCTCCTTTCTTATTCATCTATCATACCAATTATTGATTTCCTATTTTATTATAAGCCATTACAGACATACAGTAAATGGTATTAAAATACCAATTTCTTCACCAGACGCAATATATAATATAAATCTTAATCATCTTAATAGAGGTGAAGTATTCTGTAATATTAATGTGAAGCGAATTCCTAATACACAAGCAATTATTAGGGCTATAGTACCTATTATTGATTTTTTCATTAATTTATATTGTTTTTCATATTTTAAACTCAATGTTTCTTTATCACTATAAATAGGCTTAGCTCCCTTTGGTGCATTTAAAAAATGATATGCATCATATGAACAAATATAGTTCCAATCACAATTTTCAAATAAAGATATATATCCATCCCAATCATCTTTATCTTCATTATAATCGATGCTATACTCTATATCTTGTGGTCACCTTTTCTAAGCTTCTATAACAATTTCTCAAAAGATTCTAATATCTATCCTTCTTTAGCTAATTTACTTAACTTATTTATATCTTCATTTTCATCCAAAAGTAAACCGCCACTTGGTACATATTTTATATTCTTTGCCATAACTATTTTTCTCCTCATATTCCTTCAAATGCTTTAACACCATGAAGCGCCATTTTATATCTTTTTTCTTGCTTCCTCTCCTGCTAATGTTATATAGTCTTGAACTTGCATCTTCTTTAACATGGTATACATAGTTGCGGTAACTATTGAAACATCACCCTCTGTTATTTATATCTTTTTTAGATATATCCATTTATGATATATCTTTATTTATCTAAACTATATTATAAATGGATATAGTTATAAACTTTTTAGGCATAAAAAATACGCTACTGATTAAAATCAATAGCGTACAATATATTTCATATTATTTATTTTCATTGTGAATTCTATTTACTTCATTTGACAATGAGGCAAACTCTTCTATCGATAAAGTTTCCCCTCTTCTTTTTTCATCTATATTAGCTTCTTGTAAAGCTTCTCTTATTTGATCCTTGCTTAAGAATCCAAGTCCACCTAGTGAGTTAAGAAGAGTTTTTCTTCTTTGACCAAAAGATGCTTTAACAGTTTTGAAGAATACATCTTCATTATCTACATGGTATATTTGTTCTTCTCTTACATGAAGTCCTATAACTGTTGAATCAACATTTGGCTGTGGCATAAACATATGTCTCGGAGCTTTCGCAACTATTTCTGTATCACAGTAATATTGAACAGCTACTGATAATGCACCATAGTCTTTAGTATTGGGCTTTGCATTCATTCTATCTGCAACTTCTTTTTGAACCATAACAACTATGTCAGTTACTGGTATATCTTCTTCTAAGAACTTCATAACTATTGGTGTAGTTATATAGTATGGAAGGTTAGCAACTAATTTTACTGGTCCTCCATTTAACTTTTCTTTTACTAATTCTTGTACATCAACTTTTAATATATCTTGGTTTATTACTTCTATATTAGAAAAATCAGATAAAGTTTCTTTTAATATTGGTATTAAAGTCTTGTCTATTTCTATTGCAACTACTTTCTCTGCATTTTTTCCCATTTCTTTTGTAAGTGTTCCAATTCCTGGTCCTACTTCTATTACATAATCGCCTTCTTTAATCCTTGCCCCTGCAATAATTTTATCTATTACATTTGTATCTATTAAGAAGTTTTGTCCTAATGATTTTGAGAATTTAAAATTATGTTTTTGAACAACTTCTTTTGTGGCTTGATGTGATGATAATCTATCCATGTTCGTCTCCTTATAAACTTTCTATTGCTTTGTTAAATTCTTCTCTTGAAACTCCGTAGTTATTTAATCTATTTAAGAATTGCTTTGCATTTCCGTATCCAATCCCAAGTATTTGACCTACAGTATCTCTTCTATAAGATGCATCTTCATTTCCTATTAATCCATTTACAACTAAATCTACTTGTGAAAATTCATTTCTCTTTTCTATGCTTTCAGTTCTGACCTTATTTAAGGCTCTTAGTATACTTTCTGGAGATGCATTTTCTATTCCTATATCTCCATCTTTTTTAGCTTCTTCCCTTGGTAAAAATGCATGTTTACACCCTGGAACTTCTGCTGCAATTTTCTTTCTAATTTTTTCTCCTGCAAAATCTGGATCAGTAAAAATTATAACACCTCTTCTTGCTTGAGCTGCTTTAATTCTTTCCATTACACCTTTTGGAAATCCAAATCCTCCAGTAGTTATTAGTTCACAGTCTAGCGCTCTTTTCACAGCAGTAACATCGTCTCTTCCTTCAACTACTATTATCTCTTTTATCATTTTATATAATCACCTTTTAATCTATTTTATTTAAAATTGTGTTTTCATTAATATCATATCTTTATATTTTACGTTTTTTAATAGATTTAATCAAGGTTTAATATAATAGAATGAATATGTTCAGGTTTATCTAGTTCATTTATAATTTTATTTATTATATATCCACCAAGTCCAATTATACTCTCCACATGCATCATGTATTGTATAGAAGAATCAAATAATATCGTAGCACTTGGCTTAATTTCATCATCGCCTTCCCAAATAACCACACGACAAAATACCTTTGAAAAAACTTCAAATTCAAAAGCTATATCCCCCATTCTAACTTCTTTTCCATCTAAGTTTTCTGCGCATTTTTTTAATTTGCTTGAATTATAACCAAAAGCATTTATCAAGTTTACTATGCTACTGTTATAAAATGCTGGATAAAACATCATTCCACCATTAGGTATTTCCTTAATACTCACCCATTTATTTGTTTTGTCTATATCACATTCTGTAAAAGATAGGTAGTTTAAAAACATCACCCCTGTTTCTGCACTTGGAATATAATTATCTTCACTTCTCATTATTGTTTCATCATCACAATTCAAAATATAATCTTTATTAAAAACTTTTATAATAAATTCATTTTTATCTTCGTCGTATATAACATTTCTTATTTGTGCTACTTTTTGAAAATTCCTTTTTTGTAGTGTTTTCCACTCATTATAATAAGCCACTTTATAATTACTTTCCATCCCCACTCCCCCTTATATTTCCTTTAATTATAATTGTAATATTATTTATATAAGTATAAGGAATATATTACAGCTAATCTCATGTACATTCCCTTTTTAAGTATTTATTTATGATGAAATACAATTTCTAATAAGTCATAGTTTGATTCATATAAACAATCATTAAATATATGACTTCCAAACTTCTCATTTCTCATAGCATTAAAAACAGGTTTTCTTAATTTATAAACTAGTTTCTTAAGCTTAGCACCCTTGCTTATATTTTTTGTAATTTCAGCAATCTCATCATTATATTTATTTATACCACTCTTATCATTTATCTTCAATGCATCCATAATCACTTTAGATGCTTTTATTCCTGATAACATGGCAAAATATATTCCTTCTCCTGTAAATGGATCTACTAAACCTGCAGCATCTCCAACTAGTAGTAAATTTTTTTCTTTATTAATGGGATCTCTTATAAATTCACCAAAAGGCAACATAGCTCCTTTAAATTCACTTCTATCACATCTTATTCCCAAATTATTCAGAAATTTTTCAAACTCCTTATGATAATCTATTTCCTTATCGTAGTTTCCACCAAACCCAACTGTATAACTATTTTGTTTTGGAAAAATCCATCCATAACCTTGTGGAATAATTCCATAATAAAGGGACATATAGTTCCCTTCATAATTAAACTTATCTTTATCAATTTCCACTTGTAAGCAAAATCCATTGGCTTTAAATTTTTCATCAACTAACTTTCTACTTATTCCTACAGCTCCATCTGCACCTATTACATATTTGAATTTAATTTCGTCATTATTAGATAAGGTTATTAAATTTTCTGTTGTATCAATATTTTTGACTCCAACTCCTTCTAGAAAAGTTCCCCCTTTTTTCTTATACTCTTCAACTAAATAATCATCAAATTCAAATCTGTCTACCAAGTAAGTTAATCCTTTGGTTTTTATATCTGCTATATGTTCATACTCCAAATACAAACTAGCTCCTTCACTTACTATTGAGCTTCCAATATTAAATTCATTATACAACTTTAGTGTTTTCATTAATTCAAAAGCTTTATACGTTATTCCCCCAGCACAAAGTTTATTTCTTGGAAACTTCTGCTTATCGACCAAGATACAAGATATATTATTATTTATCAGATTATGAGCAGCAGCCACACCTCCAGGCCCTGATCCTATAATTACAACATCATAGTTCATATTTATTCTCCTTATAATTTTATATCTTTATAGTCTCCATGTTTTTATTGATTCAAACCTTATGTTTATGAAGAATTTTCACAAAATAAAATACCTGTCTAAATGTAATCTAGACAGGTATTTCTTATATATTAATATTATACTTAAATTATTTTTATTCTTTACATATATTCTAAAGCAAATATCTTCTACTAAAATATATAAACTACTTGTTATAAAATATAACCCTATATCTACTGGTGCTCTTGCAGTTGCTTTTCCATTTCCTTAGCATTATTTTTGTATTTTTCTTTTATTTTGTTCATTTTTTCTGCCAAGTCTTATTGTTTTCTCATAGCAAATTTTTGTTTTAAAGATAGAGGCATTGGAACTAATTTTACCATTAAAGTTATCACTACTATGATAACCCATAAATCTCCAAATATCGTAGTTCTTATAATTAAAAAATTCTTTTGGTTCTAGTTTTTCAGAGTGTTTAAACCTATTTAGAAATAAATTTTTTATTAAAATAAATTCAGTTTCATGAGATATTCGTCTTCTACAAAAGTAAGCTAGACATCCTATTATTGATAGAAAAAACGTCATATAGATTAATATGTAGAGCATATTTTCTAAATCTAACTTCATCATATTTACCTCATTAAATTAAAATATTACTATTCGTATAAGTTACTATGATTAAGATATAAACTTTATTAATTTTTAAATATGAAATGAACAATCTTCTTTACAATATTTATAGTTTATAGCTAGAATTTAATTAATACTTATTTTTAATCAAGGGGTGATTAGCATGAAATTTTCAAATCCATTGATTGTAGTCTCTGATATGGAAAAGTCTAAATTGTTCTATTCTACAGTACTAGGTTTGGATGTTATTTTAGATTTTGGTGCAAATGTAACCTTAACTGGTGGCATTGCCCTACAAACTAAGGAATCTTGGTGTAACTTTATACATAAATCCAAAAATGAAATTTTCTTTGGTGCCAATAATAGCGAATTATACTTTGAAGATGATAATTTTGATAATTTTATCTTAAACTTAAATCAAATTCCAGGAATATGTTATGTTCATCCTGTTATTGAACACACTTGGGGACAACGTGTTGTTCGTTTTTATGATCCTGATATGCATATTATTGAAGTTGGTGAAAATCTAAATAAAGTAGTTAAAAGATTTTTAAGTAAAGGTATGTCTGCTGAAAATATAGCTAGTAGAATGGATATGCCTGTCGATTATGTAAAGTCTTGTCTTTAATTTTCAACACCTAAAGGTCTGCTCCGCGCTCATGTCGACAATGACTTCCCCGTTGTTCCGTTAATCAGTCAGAATTTATATTTTATCTGTTCTGTATATAAATTATAAATTCCTTACAATTAAAAAGGTGTAGATAAATTTGTTTAACACAAACCTATCTACACCATCTTCGTACGTATACATATCTTTTTATCTATAGTTATATATACATTATCATATTCTACTTAACCATTTAGCTCAATAGCTTTTGAACCTCATCCTTCAACGTAATTATTAATCCCATTGATATAAAAAATATATTTTTCATACATCCCTCTCTTTACTATATTTTTTATTTACTACACCTGTTTTCTATTTCTATATCAATAGGTCTCTTATGTTTTAAAATCATTCCTAAATCTAAATAATAACTATCTCTTTTATCAATATCAAATAAAAGACCATGTATTTTACTACTTTCAAAATACCCTTCGATTGCACTCTCTCCATTTATATAGACGACACCCCTATAATCCATATTATCATTATTTAAAATTTAAAATTTCAACTATCAATCTATTCCTTTTATATTTAACACTTTTAATAGTTATTGCAGTACCATAGTAACTTATTACCTTAGGATAGCTTCCATTCAACTCAACCTTCACCTTTTTATTAGCATCAATAAAAACGCCTTCAGATTTTAATCTTAACTTTTTACTTTTATCATAATAAACTGATGATACTATAGTTTGCTTATATCCATTTTTATCCCATAATCCAGCTAATGTTATATTTTCTTTGTACAATTCTCCACTATCAGATATTATTTTGAAATTATACATACCTTGGATGCTTCCTATTCCTTATACCTTACCACTAGTATACAAATACATAATAGTTGGAGATGCTTGTAGTTTTTCTATATTAAAAGTCATATCCTTGTCTTTTATAGTTTTATTTATTTCTATATATTCGCTTGTTTGAATTTCTTTTGGTATATTTATGCTCATCTTTAATTTTCCTAATATTTCATCAAAGAATATCACCTTACTATTTTTAGCTATAATATTTTTAGTTTTATTTGTAACTATCTTTAGAAACCAAGTTTTAAAATACTGCGCTTCTTTTATATTAGTAATATTTTTCAACCATTTTTCCCCTGCTTGTAAATATGCGTCCATACTATCATGTTCATTTTTTAATATTGTGTATGCTAATTTGTATACTTCATCTTTTAAGCTATGTACCAAAATGCTATAAGCATTAAAATTTTCTCTAATTGCTTTTTTGACTAGTTTTTAATCCATACTATGCCTCCCTTCACATATTAGACTAATGAAATCCATAAAAAGTTATAAATTTTTCTATTTTATTTTACACTACTTTTAAATACATAAAAATAGACACTATTTCTTTACGAAATAGTGTCTTCAGCATACAAATATTAATTAGTTATAAAATATTAAAGAGGTTATATAGCTCTTCTTAATTCTTTTATTGGCATAGTTTGTATCATTTCCTTCATAATAGCCTTGTCTCTCATAAAACTATTATAAACTTCATAAGATACTTCTTTATTTCCATAAATTCGCCAGTTTTTAATTTCTACTAGCTCATTTTTTCCATATCCCATAAATCCTAATACATCTTTAAGGGGATATCCCAAAAATACACCTATTTCATGAGGAAACTCTCCAGATTGAAGTCTAAGAACTAACTCATTCATATAGTCGTTTAATTTATATTCAGATGAATATCCTACAAACTTTAAGAAGTTTATACATCTTTTATTTGATAGTACTTTTTCCATTGATTTTTCATTTATAAATAAAACACGTTTTCCACCATCATTAGTGCTTATTATTCTATATGTAACTCTAGAACATTGATTGAAAAAGGATTCTATTTGAGCTAGTTTTACTTCTTTTTCTTCGCTACTTCCAGGCACATTTATAATTTCTGCTGGTTTTGAACCTAGTATAACCGCTCCTATCATTTCTAGTATTCTTTTTATATATATTGAATTTAATTTATTTTCACAACAATTTGTATTACAATTAAATTGCATATTAATCCTCCTATTGATAATGATTATCATAATTATATATTAGCATAATTGATAATAATTATCAATAACTTAATATGAAATAAAATTTGCCATAATATTTTCAAGCTATACAGATTTCTTATTAGTGATAAGGTTCCCCCACTGTTTGTGTTCCCCCTAAATTACTAGTTCCTAAGAATAATTGGTTTGAAGAAATTCTAAATTTAAAGAAACTAATATTATAATCAATTAGTAGTCTCTTTAAATTATAATCTTTATCGCTAATTTTAATTCCTTTTGGAATTTTAAATAAAACATCTTTTTGATCCCCTGGATCTATGCCCAATATCTTATTTTCATCCCACAAGTCCTCTTCTTGACCTCTTATATAAAACTCGCCAACATTATTACCTTCGCCTTCATAATCAAATGAAAGTCCCATATCATATAACGATGCTATTTGATCTGTATTATTTTTTACAGTTACATATATAGTGTAACTATACTTATCTTCTATATATTTGTTATATGTAATTAATATATCATTTTCCATCTCGTCAGAATTTGATATATTATTGGTCGTAATTGCAAAAAATCCAATTAATAATAACAATGATATACATATTATTAGACTAGCTTTTATAAACTTTTTATTCATTATTCTTTCCCCCTAGCTTGCTATTTCCTTTTTAATATAAATTTTAATTGATATAAACATAGATACTAAATAAGCAATCATAGCTAACGCAGATTTTATAATTAAGGTTTTATCTCTTAAAATATCTACTTCTCCTGTATAAGAGAAATATATACCCTTTATTCCTTTACTAGAAATTAAAACTATTATGCATATTGCTATTATTAAATTAACTATTACATAAGATTTTTTATATCCGTATTTAAACATCAACGGCAATAATATAGATGCTAATAATAACAATAGTATTACTATCATCAATACTGAATCTAAATCAAAAAATTCTATTTTCCAAATTGAATTTATAACCTTTGAATAAACAAATGTAAAAATTAAAGAAACCATTATTACTATTGTAGAAAATAAATATTTACTATAAACTATATCCTCTTTTTCTATTGGTAAGCTATTAAAAAAATAATCACATTTATTAAGTTCATCTATTTGAAAACTTCTTAAAATAAATATATAGCTTATAAAAAACGGTACTGCTATTGGTATTGTAGGTAATAATATTAAAGAAAATAAAATAATACCTATTAATAATTTTATTACAGATTTTATATCCGGTTTAAAACAGGCCATTAAATCTTTTTTTAATAAATTAATCATTTTCTATCTCCTTCCCATAGTAATAGATAATATCTTCTAAATCAGCTTTTTGAATATTTTCATTTTGTAGATTATCGTTTTTATCTACTATTAAACCTTCGCTATAATAGGCTGTATCTTTTCTGTTTATAATCATCTCACTTATACTATCAAGCTCTTCCTTACTTCCTTTAATAACTTTATAATTTTCACTTATTTTATCTTTATCTTCACTGAAAACTAATTCCCCATTGTTTATAAAAGTAATATAATCTGCCGATCGACTTAGATCTTGTATAATATGTGTTGAAATTATAACACTTTTCTCCCCATCCTCCAGCTCTTCTTGTAATATATGTATCATTTCTTTTCTAAAAATAGGATCTAATCCTGATGTTGGTTCATCTAAGATAAGTAGTTTCGCATCATGTGAAAGTGCCTTTGCAAGCATAAGTTTTATGCTTTGACCCTTTGATAAATCCCTTATTCTTAGATTTTTATTTATTTTGAACTTTAACAAATAATTTTCAAATTTTTCTTTGTCAAAATTTTTATAAAATGCTGAAACTGTATTCATAAAATCGCTTACTTTTAGATTTTCATAGAAGTATAAATTATCATAAACAAATCCTATATTTTCTTTAAACTCTTTAGGATTTTCAGAAATATTTTTACCTTTAAAATAAATTTTACCTTCATCTGGTTGTAATAGACCCATAATCAATTTAATTAAAGTTGTTTTTCCTGAACCATTAGGACCCATTAGCCCCATAATAAATCCTTCTTCTAAATTGAAAGATATATTATTTAGTTCGAAATTATCAAATTTCTTACTTAAATTTTCTACCCTTAACATATTATTCCCCCTCGTATAAGCTTTCTAAAGTTAAAATTAACTGTTCTTTTGTTATCCCTATCATATTTGATAAATATATAGCTTCTTCTAATTTTTCTTCTATTTCTCTCATTTTAGCTTCAAATACAATTTCTTTATTAAAAGCTGATACAAAACATCCTTTCCCTGGAATTGTATTTATTAATCCTTGTTTTTCTAGCTCTTCATAAGAACGTTTTGTTGTTATAAAACTTATACCTAATTCTTTTGCCAAAGCTCTCATTGAAGGTAACATTTCATTTTCATTTATTTTTCCACTTAATATCTCATCCTTTATTTGATTTACTATTTGCAAATAAATAGGTAAATCAGAATTACTTGAAATAATTATTTTCATAAGCCCTCCTTTATTTATCTTTAATATCTTTATTTCTTATACTTTCCACAGTTATAAATATGTATCTAAAAATCACTATTAAAACAATAGGGGTAAACATTACTAGCAATATATTAATTAACTTAAACAAACTACCTAATGAGCTAAACATATATTTTTCCTCCTTATATATATTGTATCAACTGTATAAGTATATATTATACAGTCGATACAATATATGTCAATAACTAAATTTTTTAGCAATAAAAAATTCGCTTAGCTCATATCGTCAACGGCTTCGCCCGTTACTCAAATAACAAAGTTGGAAATTATACGTTATCCATAGAACAGATAACATATAGTTCCCTTACAATAAAAAAAGATCCCTAAGGATCTTTCTTTGAAATATTTATTTTATTGCGAAGAACTTTTTAGCATTTTCTTTAGTTGCTTCACAAACTGTTTCATAAGAAACGCCTTTTTCAACAGCTATTGTATCAGCTACAAACTGAACCAACGAAGGATCATTTCTCTTTCCTCTATGTGGTGTCGGAGCCATATATGGTGAGTCAGTTTCTATAAATAACCTGTCTAAAGGAATTTCTCTAGCAACCTCTTTAGTCTTTTTGTTGTTTTTAAAAGTAACTGTTCCAGATAAAGATATATAACATCCCATCTTAACATATTCTCTAGCTAACTCTATATTTCCGCTATAACAATGTAATACACAACCTATCTCTGGGCTTTTATACTTTTTGATTATTTCAAAAGTATCTCCGTGAGCATCTCTATCGTGAATTATTATAGGTAATTTTAATTCATTAGCTAGTTCAATTTGTTTTATAAACCATTCTTTTTGAACTTCTCTTGGAGAATTATCATAGTAGTAGTCTAATCCTATTTCTCCTATAGCAACTACTTTTTTATTTTCTGTTGCTAATTTTCTAAGGGTATCAATAGCTATTTCATCTAGTTCTCCCACATCGTGAGGATGAACTCCTACTGCTGCATATATAAAATCGTATTTATTAGCAAGTTCTATACTTTCTATAGATGTTTTTATACATGCACCTGGGTTTACAACTAAATCTACACCTTTTTCTTTAAGAGAAGAGATTAACTCTTCTCTATCTTCATCAAATCTCTCATCATTTAAGTGAGCATGTGAGTCGAATAACATAAGTTTATCTCCTTATCTAACTTCACAACCATCATTTGCTCCAGTAGCAACTGGAACTATTAAATCGTCTCCGTCATTTCCTGCAGCAAGTATCATACCTTGAGATTCAACACCTCTTAATTTAACTGGTTTTAAGTTACATACTACTATAACATCTTTTCCAACCATTTCTTCTGGCTTATACCATTTAGCTATTCCAGATACTATTTGTCTTGTTTCTGGTCCTAATTTAACTTGAGAAACTAAAAGTCTATCTGCTTTTGGATGTTTTTCACAAGATAATATTCTACCAACTCTTAATTCTACTTTATCTAATTCTTCTATTCCTATGAATTCTTTGTGCTCTAATGGAGCTACTTCTTCTACTGTTTCTGTTTTTTCTGCAAATAACTCTTCCAATTCTGCTACCTCTTTCTCAATGTCTAGTCTTGGGAATAAAGCTTGTCCTTTGTGTACTTTTGTTCCTGGTTTAATTAAACCAAATGTAGTTGTACTTTCCCAATTTGTTAATTCTTCTTGTCCTGCTATTCCTATTTGATCATATATTTTGTTAGCAGTTGTATTCATTATAGGGTTTATTAGTGTAGCTATTATTCTTATAGATTCACATAAGTTATATAATACTGCATCTAATTTACCTTTATTAGCTTCATCTTTAGCTAAAGCCCATGGCATAGTTTCATCGATGTATTTGTTTGTTCTTCTTACTAATTTCCATACACCTTCTAATGCTTCATGGAATTGCATTTTATTCATTTGTTCTTCGAATATTTCTCTTGATAATTTAGCTTGTTCTTTTAAGCTTGCATCAAATTCAGTTCCTTCTACAGCTTCTGGTATTATACCATCATTGTATTTTTCTACCATTGATACAGTTCTACTTACTAAGTTTCCTAAATCATTAGCAAGATCCGTATTTATTCTTGTTACAAAGTTTCTGTGAGTATAACTTCCATCTTGTCCAAAAGCAAATTCTCTAAGTAAGAAATATTTAAGTGTATCTATACCATATCTTTCTATCATTGGTTCTGGATATACTATATTTCCTTTTGATTTACTCATTTTATCATTTCCAAATAATATCCATCCGTGACCATATACTTGCTGTGGTACTGGTAAGTCTAAAGCCATTAATAATGCAGGCCATATTATTGTATGGAATCTCATTATTTCTTTACCAACAACTTGTATATTTGCTGGCCAATATTTTTTCATTTCAGAATCGTCTTCTGATAAGTATCCAAGTGCTGTGATGTAGTTACATAAAGCATCTACCCAAACGTATATAACGTGTTTTTCATCAAAAGGTACTTTTATACCCCAGTCAAATGTAGTTCTCGTTACACATAAATCTTCTAGTCCTTTATCTAAGAAGTTAGCAACCATTTCATTTTTTCTTGATTCTGGGAAACAGAAGTTAGGGTTTTGGAATAATTCTCTTAATCTATCTTCGTATTTAGATAATTTGAAGAAGTAAGCTTCTTCTTTAGCTAAATAAGTTTCCCTACCACAATCTGGACACTTATCTCCTTCTAATAATTGAGATTCAGTCCAGAAACTTTCACATGGAGTACAGTATCTTCCTTCATATTCACCTTTGTATATGTCACCTTGCTCATATAATTTAGTAAATATTTTTTGTATTATAACTTTATGTCTATCTTCTGTTGTTCTTATGAAATCATCATAAGATATATCCATAGTCTTCCATAAATCTTTTATTCCAGCTATCATTCCGTCTAGGTATTCTATTTCACTTACACCTTGCTCTATAGCTTTCTTTTGAATTTTTTCACCGTGCTCATCTGTTCCTGTTAGGAATTTTACATCATAACCACAGAATCTTTTAAATCTAGCCATAGCATCAGTTGCTACAGTAGTATAAGTATGACCTATATGTAATCTACCACTTGGATAGTATATAGGAGTAGTTATATAAAACGTTGGTTTAGTCATTTTTATTTCCTCCTTGTGTGTTATTATTTTGATTTTTATAAATAAAAAACTCGCCACTATGGAAGTCCATAGGGGCGAGATTATTCGCGGTACCACCCTAATTTATCTATTATACAATAAAAAAATCTAATTTCTCAAATAGATATCTTAGTAGACTGTAACATGTCTAAATGTTTTATCCTAAATTACTTCGGATAAAAAGCTCCAAGGCCATCTTCAGTAATTCTTTTAGCACTAGCTTTCACCTAACCTAGCTCTCTGTAGAAAAAATCCTTACTTACTCTTCTCTTCTTAGCTTTTATTCATATTTAATTTTAAAATATGTATTATATATTATTCTCAAAATAAAAATTTTGATACAAATATTAATTAATTCTTTGGATATATTAGCTCTACGAATTTTTAGTACTATGTTTTTAATTTTAGTAAATTTATATTTTATTGTCAACAATTATAATTCATGTTAATAAAAATTCAATTATATTAACCTTATTTCTAAATGTTGAAAAAGATTGTTACACAAAGTAGTATCAAAACAAATTTTTTATTTTATAAAATAAGATAACAAATATAAACTGATGCCAATACCCCTACTATATGACATAGTAACGAACAAAATAAAGTATATCCCGTATCTTTTATTTTTAAACTTCCATAATAAATTGCCATAGTATAAAAAATTGTTTCTGATGCACCAACCATAGTTGAGCCCATCTGCTCTGTAAGCGAATCAATCCCAACTCGTTGAATAAGTTCTGCATATACACCAAGTGCTCCACTTCCAGATAAGGGCTTTACAATTATAAGTCCTATTAATTCTTTTGGTATGTTAAGTATAGCCGCCACTGGCGAAAATAGGTACTCCAAAACTTCTATACCCCTTCCTGATTTAAATATGCCAATAGCTAAAAATATTCCTATTATATAGGGTAATATGTTCCATGCCGTTTTTAACCCCTCTATAGCTCCATTTATAAAACTTTCGTATATATCTATATTCTGTTTTTTACCATAAATAACAATAAATAAAATTATTACAGGTATGGCTATATTAGAAAAATAATCTAACAATTATCTATACCTCCTTTGTAATAATTTACAACCTACAACTCCTACTATTGTTGATATAATTGTTGCAAATAAAGTTGTTAAAATTATGGAATTAGGATTTGTGCTACCTGCATCCATTCTTATTTTTAGCATGGTAAAAGGAATTAGTTGTATGGATGAAATATTTATAACTAAAAACATTATCATATCAGGAGAGGCTTTTTTCTTATTTGGATTTAATGTCTGTAATTCCTTCATAGCTTTCAACCCAAATGCTGTAGCTCCATTTCCTGCTCCTAGCATATTTAATACCATATTCATAACCATATAAGACATAGCTTTGTGATTTTTAGGAACGCTTGGAAATAACTTTTTCATCAATGGGCTCATTTTATCTGCTATTTTATCTATTAATCCTGAATCTTTTGCAATATTCATTATACCCATCCAAAGTGCCATTACACTTGCTAAAGTTATGGCAAATTCAATAGCCCTTGTCCCTTCATTTAATATAGCTTGATTTGTCTCTGGTAAATTGTTAAAACATATGCTTCCAACTATACCTATGACTATCATATAAAACCACAATTTATTAATATGAATCCCCTCCTTTAAACCATTTTATGATGTATACTTAAAATAAATGATGTGTTATTTTATAATACTCTACATATACTTTATGCTTGAAAGTTAGGGTATATTATGTTTTAGTATAAGTATAAGGTTTTTTAATTTATTTAAATGTTTAAGGAGAAATACCATGAGAAATTTAACGCTTCTTACTGATTTGTATCAATTAACTATGTTAAATGGATACTATGAGAAGAATATTCATGAGGACATCGTAATATTTGATATGTTCTTCAGGAAAAATGCTTGTAATGGTGGGTATACTATTATCTGCGGTATCGAACAATTAGTAGAATACATAAACAATCTTCACTTTTCAGATGATGATTTAAAATACTTAAAAAGCCTAGATTTATTTTCTGATAAATTCTTAGACTTTTTAAAAAACTTCAAATTTACTGGGGATATATATGCTGTAGAAGAAGGAACTATAATGTTCCCAAAAGAACCTGTTATAACAATTAAGGCACCTTTATATCAAGCTCAATTAATAGAAACCGCTTTACTTACAATAGTGAACTTCCAATCACTAATTGCTACTAAAGCTTCTAGAGTTTGTTATGCTGCTGGAGAAGATGCTGTTTTCGAGTTTGGGCTTAGACGTGCTCAGGGCCCAGATGCAGGTACTTATGGAGCAAGAGCTGCCGTAATAGGAGGATGTGCTGGAACTGCCAATGTATTAGCTGGGAAAATGTTTGATATTCCTGTAGTTGGAACACAAGCTCATAGCTGGGTTCAAAAATTTGACAGTGAACTAGAATCTTTCCGTGCTTATGCTGATGTCTATCCAGACAAGTGCTTATTATTAGTTGATACATATGATGTACTAAAAAGCGGTGTTCCAAATGCTATAAAAGTGTTTGATGAGCTAAAAGCTAAAGGACACAAGCCAATGGGAATTAGAATAGATTCCGGTGATTTACAATATCTATCCGTTGAAGCAAAAAAATTATTTGAAGAAGCTGGCTATACAGATTTAACTTATACAGCTTCTAATGATTTAGATGAATATACTATTGCTAGCTTAAAATCAAGTGGTGCAGCAATAAATTCTTGGGGCGTTGGTACAAAATTAATTACATCAGCTGAATCTCCATCTTTAGGAGGAGTATATAAACTAGCTGGCTCTTATAATGGGGATATCTTAATTCCTAAAATAAAAGTTTCTGAAGAACCAGAAAAAATAAATAACCCAGGATTTAAAAAAGTAGTAAGAATATATAATGAAGATAATATGGCCGAAGCTGATTTAATCATGCTTCATGATGAGAAAATCGATACAACTAAGCCATTAACAATTTTTGATCCTACATATACTTGGAAACAAACAACTTTCCATAACTACACAATAAAGGAACTTCAAAAACCACTATTCATAAATGGTGAGTGTAAATACGTTTCTAAAAGCGTTAATGAAGTTAAAAAGTATGTTAGTGAACAATTTAGTACTCTTTGGGATTCTTATAAAAGATTTTCTAATCCTAAAAAATATAAAGTTGATTTATCGGACAACCTTTGGACACTAAAATCTGACTTGCTAGATTCTAAAAAACACTTATAATATACATTATAATAATTAAAGGGGGCCTATCAATGGATGTAACAGATTACAGAATCATAGAAATTTTACAAAAAGACGGTAGAATTTCTATGAAAGATTTAGGGAAAATAGTAGGATTAACTTCTCCTGCTGTTTCAGAAAGAGTAAAAAGATTAGAAGAGTCTGGTGTTATAGAAGGATATAAAGCTATAGTTAACCCAGATGCTTTAGGAAGAGTGATAAAAGCCTTCATACATATATCGCTACCTAGTGATAAGTATGACGCATTTTTAGAGGCTGCTAGACAGGATCCTAGAATAGTTGAATGTCATCATGTTACTGGAGATGACTGCTCTCTTCTAAAAGTTATTGTAAAAGATATGTATGAATTAGAAAATGTTATTGATGGTATTAAGACAATTGGCTCAACAAAAACATCAGTAATACTATCAACACCGATACAGTCAAAAGCTATTCTGTAATAAAAATTCGATTCGCTTAAGCCACTGCGTGACGCTATGAAATTTTAGGCAACGACCTTTGCTCAAATTGAATAAGTTTGAAATTAAAAAAGATGTATCCTTCTAATATTAAAAGGATACATCTTTTTTATATTTATATATATATACTGTTAAAACATAATAAATATATGATTTTAAAATCTCTTCATCTTCTTTTGGTTCTAATAACATTTTAGTTGCAGTAATATCAGCAAACCCAAGTAACATTAGTCCGATAACATCATCTTGTAATTTATCAAACATCTCCTTTAATACTTCATGAGATGCATTACTTTTTTTATAAAGAGTCAAGAGATACATATGATATCTAGTGTAGTTATAAAGTAATTCTATGGATTTTTGAGATAAGTTAAGGTTTTTTCCTACTTCTATGGCAATATCTCCACTAAACTTTTCATGTCCTTTAAAATGTATTCTTCCATTTTCGTCTACAGTCTTTGCCTTTGATTTTCCTATATCATGTAAAAAAACACCTAGTTTTAATAAATCTAAAACTTGTATATCATCTTCTACTATTGTATTTAAATATTTCCATATACATTCATTTAGATGAGTTGGAAAGTTTTTTTCCCTTATAAGCTTTTCAAATTCTTCTAATGCATAAATGGTATGGCTAAAGCAATCTACTTTATGATATTTGCACTGTCCAACTTCTTTCATACTCTTGACTTCTGGTATTATACTTTCTAAAATTCCACTTTCATTTAGCTCGCATATCTTTTGGCATGTATTATTACTTTTTATAGCATTAATCATCTTAAGTCCATTCTCCATAAAATCACCCCGTCTCTTGTCTATAAGTCTAATACTTGCTTGTAAACAACATCTTTTTTTAATTTTCTTTCTCTACAAACAACCTTTATAGCATCCTTCTTACTCATACCATCCTCTAAAAGAGCTTCTACATACTCTCTCTCATTTAAATCACTGTAATCATTGGCTAAAGTTTTTTCACCTTTAAATCCATCAACTATTAAAACAAATTCGCCTTTAACATCTTTTTCATTAAATAGATTTATAACTGTTTCAATATCTTCTCTTATTACTTCTTGGTATTTCTTAGTAAGTTCTCTATTAACTGATATTTCTCTATTCCCAAATACTTTAAGCATATCTTTTAAAGTATCTTTCAATCTATGAGGTGATTCATAGAAAATCATAGTTCTTTCTTCTTCTTTAACTTCTTCTAATCTACTTCTTCTTAATTTTTTATCTCTATCTAAAAAACCTTCAAAAGCGAATTTATGAGTATTCATCCCAGAGCCAACTAGTGCTACAACAAATGCTGTTGCTCCTGGTAATACATCTATTTCTATATTATGCTCAATTGCTAACTTAATTAAATCCTCTCCTGGGTCAGAAATTCCTGGCATTCCTGCATCACTTATCAACGCTATATTTTCACCTTCAAGCAATTTATT
Source organism: Terrisporobacter othiniensis (assembly GCF_000808015.1). Classification (GTDB taxonomy): domain Bacteria; phylum Bacillota; class Clostridia; order Peptostreptococcales; family Peptostreptococcaceae; genus Terrisporobacter; species Terrisporobacter muris. The sequence continues at coordinate 140,196 of NZ_JWHR01000112.1, forward strand.
TATTAAATATATTCCTTTTGAATCTTTGTTGTGCTCGAAATAACTTGTAAGTGGTTTAGATATTTCAAAATGATTTAATAATTTTACACTATGTCTAGTATCTTCTGCTGCTATTAAATCAACTTCATTTAAAACTCTTAAAGTTCTATATGTTATATCCTCAAGATTTCCTATAGGTGTAGGACATATATATAATTTTCCACTCATTATTATTCTCCTATATCTTCATTCGCATATATTTCTTCTATTTCTTTTGTGTAGTTTCCATCTTTATCATAAACATATAAAGGATCTAATATTTTTAGCTCTGGTCTACCATCTTTTGTAAACTCAACTAAAACTAAATTAGGCGCCTTATTTGCTCTTGGATGTACAAATTGAATTACCTTTGGCTCTAGGTTATATTTTCTACCTAAAGTAACTATATCAACCAATCTTATTGGTCTGTGTATCATAAAGAACTTTCCTCTAGGCATAACAAGTCTTGAAGCAGCTCTTATTACATCTTCTAAATCACAAAGTACCTCATGTCTAGATATAGCTTTCTTATCATTAGGATTTTGTATACCATTCATATGCATATATGGTGGATTAGAAGTTGCCACATGATATCCATGTACTTCTAATTGCTTGTCTATAGTTTTTATATCACCTTTTACGATTTCTACTCTCTCTTGTAAATCATTTAGTTTAACTGTTCTATTGGCCATTTCCCATACTTCTTCCTGTATTTCCACACCAACAATTTTTTCAGCTTCACTTTTTCCAGCTATAAGTACTGGTATTATTCCTGTTCCCGTGCCTAAATCTACAACTTTAGCTCTCTTTTTTACTTTAGCAAAATTAGCTAAAAGAACTGCATCTATTCCGAAACAAAATCCATTTTTGTCTTGTATAACTTTTAATCCTTTTAATTGTAAGTCATCTATTCTCTCAGTGTCTTTTAATTTTACTTCCATGTACTTCTCCTTTACAATAATAGTAGGGGAATTAAAAAATCCCCCTATACTTTAATCCTCTAATTTTTTAAGTTCTTTTAATGTAGCTATATCTATATCTAAATCTTTTCCTTTTCCACAACCTTCACATTTCTTAGGTGCTTGAAGTACTTTTATTTCATCCTTCATGCAAACTCTTATAGTTTTATCATTAAACTCTACCTTAGCTTGTTCTAATAAAGGGTTTGTCTCTATAACTCTACCTTTATTACCTTCTACTTTTACTATTGCTCCCACTGGTGGAACTTTTTCTATAGCTTCCACATAAACATCGTGCTCATATTTTAAACAACAGAAAAGTCTTCCGCATATTCCTGATATTTTAGTTGGATTTAATGATAAACTTTGATCTTTTGCCATCTTTATTGATACTGGTTGGAAGTCTCCTAGCCATGAAGAACAACAAAGGCTTCTTCCACAAGGTCCAAGTCCACCTATTGACTTAGCTTCATCTCTAACCCCAATTTGTCTTAACTCTATTCTTGTCTTGAATATCGCAGCCAAATCTTTAACTAATTCTCTAAAATCTATTCTTCCTTCTGCTGTGAAGTAAAAAATTAATTTATTTCTATCAAAAGTATATTCACAATCTATTAAATACATTGTAAGTTCGTGTTCTTTAATTTTTTGTAAGCATAGTTCAAAAGTTTCTTTGGCCTTTTCTTTATTTTCTTTATATATCTTAGTATCTTCTTCTGTAGCAATTCTTATGATGGGTTTTAATGGTGAAACTAAACTTTCTTCGTCTATTTCTTTCTTTCCAACAACAACTGTTCCGTATTCCAATCCTCTTGCAGTCTCAACTACAACATCCATATCCTTTTCTATTTCAAAATCAACTGGATCAAAGTAATATATTTTCCCTGCATTTTTAAATCTTACTCCTACAATATTTATCATTTAATCACCTCATATATATTCAAAGACATAACTTGTATACTTACATTAAAGTTACAATTACCTTTTATTTTTATCTTAGTATCTTCTATTATATCAATAATCTTAGATACCTGAGAATATGTAATTTTACTGCTCATATTTTGTATAAATACTATCTTATCAGCATTTATTATCATATTTTTATCTACATGCTCTTTGCAAATCATTATATCTCTAAAATAATTTATCATCATATCAAGCACAGCTATACTTTCACTCTTATACTTTTCCATCTTACTAGGTATATCGAGAATTTCAACCATATTCTTACTTAATATTGTTTCTATATAATTTTGAACGCTTTCTTTCATTTCATAAAAATCATTAGAACTAGATAATTCTAAAGCTTTTTTCATGCTACCTCTAGAAAATGCTGATAGAAGGTTTGCTCTATTTTCTTCTACTCCTTGACTAATTAAATAGTTTTTTACTTCAACAAAAGGAATTGGTGTAAATTTTACTACTTCACATCTAGATCTTATAGTTGGTAATAAACTTTCTTTATTATTAGTAACAAGAATAATTATAGCATATTCAGGTGGCTCTTCTAATGTTTTTAACAATGCGTTTTGAGCTTCCACAGTCATTTTTTCTGATTTATCTATTATATAGATTTTGTATTTCTTATGCGGTTTAATTACAATATCTGATTGTAAATTTCTTATTTGAGCTATCTTTATACTATTACCATCAGGTTTTACTCTTATACAATCTGGGGCATTTTCAAGATGAGGTGTTTCAAGAAGTATCTTTGCCAATTCATTAGCAAAAGTTTCTTTTCCTATACCTTCAATTCCTTCAAACATATATGCATGATTTACTTTGCCCTTTTTTATAGAGTTCGTCATATACTTCTTAGCAAACTCTTGTCCTTTTATATTTTCAAAATACATATCTATTTTCTCCACAGAGTAATTTTTTATTTTTGTAGTAATTATCTTATATTATAACAAATAATTAACTTATTTCTATATTTATTCTAGACACTTTTTGTCATTTATATAAAAACAAATTGAATTCTTGCTTTTTATAATAAAAAAAGAGATACAACTATCTCTTCTTGGGTTTATTATATTAGATTTAGAATATCTTTCTTTATATTATTAATACAACTTTCTAAGTTTTCATTTATATAAAATTTATTAATACCTAAATTTGATAAGTTTTCATCACTAAAGTCCTGGTTGTCTGCCAAGAATCTTCTACAAAGCTCATCATAATTAGGCTTGTCCTGCCTTTTTTCTCTCTCTAAGGCTCTCTCTAGTCTAATACCATCTTCTATATCAATATAGAAAGGACATACCTTATCATCACCAAAATAGTCTCTCAGGCTCTCATAAGCTTCTAAAGTTGTTATTAATAAATAATTATTTTTACTTAAATCTATCTGACCATCATTTATCGTCCCATAGAACCAATCACCATGAACAGTATGATATACTCTCTTTTCTATAACTTTATTTTCTTTTTCAAATTTATTCAGATCATCTTTATTAATAAAGAAATATTCTACACCATTAGTTTCATTAATACGCTTAGGTCTTGTTGTATAGGATATAATTGGTTTTAAATCTAAATCTTTATCTTCATTTATTTCTTTAAATATAGTATCCTTACCTGAACTACTTTTTCCCATTAAACAAAAAATTTTGCCCATATTTTCCTCCCGTTCTTTCAATAGCTAAAAATAGTTTTAATTTATGTCAATAACATCTATATATTCTAAGTTAATATCTTTAATACCACTTATTATCATACCATTTTTAACCCCTTGTTGGATATAAGTAATAATTTCTTGTGTAATTATTTCTCCTGGAGAAATAAGACTTATCCCTGGGGGATATGGAGTTATATACTCTCCACTTATTTCCCCAATACTATCTTCTAACCTCACGCTTTTTTTATTACTATAAAATGCATCTCTTGGATTTAATATTTTTTTAGGAATGCTCTCTGGATAATTTATATCCTTTAGTAATTCCTTTTTATTTATTTTTGAAAGTAAATTATATAATGAATTTTCTAATCTAATAAAATCTTCTTTATCATTACCAATAGTACATATTAATAAAACTCCATAATAATTAGAAAGTTCAACTTGAATTTTATATTCTTCTCTCAATATATTATCTAGCTCATATCCTGTAATACCTAATTTCTTCAACGAAATAAAAATCTTTGTTTTGTCCATATTATTATCAATTATAATATTTTCATTATTTTCAAATTTGCTTTTAAACTTCTCTATATTACTAAGCAAATCATTCATTAATTTTGTTCCATATTTATCATATATATCTACTGCCAATTCTAAAGAAGTTAATAGTACATATGAAGGGCTTGAAGATTCTAAGAATCTTAACATAGTTACTATTCTATTTTCATCAACCCTATTTCCTTTTATATGCATCATAGAAGACTGAGTAAATGCTGGTAATGTTTTATGAGTGCTTTGAATTACTATGTCTGCTCCCTGATTTATAGCTGATTCAGGCAATTGATTACTTAGTTGTAAATGAGCTCCGTGGGCTTCATCAACTATTGCAACCATACCTTTACTATGAGCATAATCACATATTTCTTTTAACTCATAGATACCTCCATAATAAGTAGGATAAGTAAGAACTATTGCTTTTGCATCTAAATTATTATCTATTACTGACTTTCCATCTTCAATATCTATCCCCATTATTATATTTGTTTTCTTACATACTTTAGCTTGTATATATATAGGATGGATATCGCCTAATATACATGCATTAATAACAGACTGATGGCAATCTCTGTTCATAATTAATTTTGATTTCGGAGGACATACTGCCATGATAGCAGCTTCTATACCACAAGTAGTCCCATTAACTAAATAAATTACTCTATCACTGTTAAATACCTTCGCTGCCCTATCCTGAGAATGTTTTATAATTTCTTTTGCATTATGTAAATTATCTGTTCCATCTATTTCTGTTGTATCTAATGTGTATATATTTTCTAAGATACTTTGATATCCTAATTTTTTAAAAATTTTACCGATTTTATGTCCTGGTACATGAAAGGATACCAAATCATCATCTCTTAATTTTTCTAACTTTTCTAATATATGATTATTATAATTATCTTTTAGCTTATATTGTTTCATAATATCCCTCCATAAATTATATATTTTTAATAGAAACTTATTCATAATGTAAAAAGAAATTCAATGCGTAATATATGTAGTACCTTTAATAAATCAATTATATCAATTAATTTGAAAGTAAAATATAATTTTATCTACAAACTAAAATAAGATCGATAATTTTTACAATCATCGATCTTATTACCATCATTTTAACTATTTTCATCATCATTTGAAGAAAATAAAGATGGTATTAAAATAATACCTGCTATACCTACTAAAGCATATATTATTCGGCTTATCATAGAGTATGTTCCTCCGAATAGGCTACCTATAGCATCTACTCCTAAAAGCCCTATGATTCCCCAATTCAATGCTCCTATAATGGTTAAAACTAAACATATTTTTTTTAGCATGAAAATCTCTCCTAATTTTATTAATTAATTTCATTATTAGATTAACCACATACTTAAAAATTATGCTAGATTTTAACAATTAATATTTATACAACAAAAAAGATTACGTGGCTACGTGCTACTCTCCCAGGGGGTCGCCCCCCAAGTACCATCGCCGCTCAAGAGCTTAACTTCTGTGTTCGGAATGGGAACAGGTGTATCCTCTTTGCTATAATAACCACATAATCTTTATATAAAGTATTAACTTTTGTTAGTACTTTCAAAACTGCTAACATTTAATGTTTTTCCATTATTTATTTTTAGCAACTGAAATCTTCCTTACAAACATATAATTAAAGATTTAGTTGCGATATAAACCTTTAGGTTTATTTTGGTCAAGTCCTCGACCTATTAGTATCAGTAAGCTACATATGTTACCACACTTCCACCTCTGACCTATCAACCATGTAGTCTTCATGGGGTCTTAACCTTGC